>LJDB01000064.1 GCA_001983455.1 Candidatus Epulonipiscium fishelsonii | reverse complement strand
GCCTTGAGGACCAGTTAAACCGATAGGACCTTGAGGACCAACTTCACCTTGAATACCTTGAGGGCCAACTTCACCTTGAATGCCTTGTTCGCCTTGAGGACCTTGAGGGCCAATTTCACCTTGAATACCTTGTTCGCCTTGAGGACCAACTTCGCCTTGAATACCTTGTTCACCTTGTTCGCCTTGAGGACCTTGAGGACCAGTTAAACCAATAGGACCTTGAGGACCAACTTCACCTTGGATGCCTTGTTCGCCTTGAATGCCTTGAGGACCAGTTAAACCAATAGGACCTTGAGGACCAACTTCGCCTTGAATACCTTGTTCGCCTTGAATGCCTTGAGGACCTTGAGGGCCAGTTAAACCGATAGGACCTTGAGGACCGACTTCACCCTGAATGCCTTGTTCCCCTTTAGGACCTTGAAGTCCAATACCAATAGGACCTTGAGGACCAATTTCACCTTGAATACCTTTAGGACCTTGAGGACCAGTTAAACCAATAGGACCTTGAGGACCAATTTCGCCTTGAATACCTTGCTCGCCTTGAGGGCCTTGCTCGCCTTGAGGACCAGTTAAACCAATAGGACCTTGAGGACCAATTTCACCTTGAATACCTTGTTCGCCTTGAGGACCGATTTCGCCTTGAATACCTTGTTCGCCTTGAGGGCCAACTTCACCTTGAATACCTTGAGGACCAATTTCACCTTGGATACCTTGAGGACCAGTTAAACCAATAGGACCTTGAGGACCGATTTCGCCTTGGATACCTTGTTCGCCTTGAATACCTTGAGGACCAATTTCACCTTGAGGACCTTGAGGACCAGTTAAACCAATAGGACCTTGAGGACCAATTTCACCTTGAATACCTTGTTCGCCTTGAGGGCCTTGTTCGCCTTGAGGGCCTTGCTCACCTTGAGGACCGATTTCGCCTTGAATGCCTTGTTCACCTTGGATACCTTGAGGACCAGTTAAACCAATAGGACCTTGAGGACCAACTTCGCCTTGAATACCTTGAGGGCCAATTTCGCCTTGGATACCTTGCTCGCCCTTAGGACCTTGCTCACCTTGTTCGCCTTGAGGACCAGTTTTCCCAGTTAAACCAATAGGACCTTGGTCACCTTTTTCGCCTTTAGGCCCCATAGGACCTTGAGGACCTTGAGGGCCAACTTCACCTTGAAGCCCTTGTTTACCTTGAGGACCAGTTAGACCCATAGGGCCCATAAGACCAATACTTCCGTGCTCACCTTTAGGACCCATTGGACCAATAGGACCTTGAGGACCAACTTCACCTTGGGGGCCAGTTTCGCCTTTAGGACCTTTAGGGCAAATATTACATGCAAAACCAAATATACTTTTTGTCTCTGATAGACACTGACTACATTGACCACATTGACATCCTTGGTTGCATTGACATTCATGATTACAATTGCATACGTGATCAATGTGGTGTTCATGATTACAATTACATGTGTGATCACATTGGTGTTCATGATTACAATTACATGTGTGATTACATTGGTGTTCATGATTAAAAATACAGTCCATTTCAAAGTCTTCAGTAATTTCAATATACATTTCGTCTTCAATAGGGTCACAAGTATATTCATTTTGATAATTTGCCCATTCGTTTTTAGCATATTCATTTTGTGATTTAATCCATTCATTTTGAGTATTATAACCAACATTTCTACGATATCTTCTCATTACCTCACTCCTTCTTTGATTAAAGCTAATAAAACCAAGCTTTACATTTATATTATATGAAGGGACTATCTTATTTGACATAAATCGCTAGGTTAAAATTATATTACAAAATTCCTATAAAATTATCATAGTTTTGTAACAAAATAGCTATATTATTGTTATATAAGCTGTTTTATTATATAATTATTCATTATAGTGAAATAGAAAATGTAGTTTACTATTTTATTATATGTAATATTTGTTAGGGGGAGGCATGGTTTGATTGAAGTAAAAGAATTAAGAAAAATTTATCGAATGGGCCAAGAAAAAATTGTAGCATTGGATAATGTTAATGTAAATATAAAAGAAGGTGAAATTTGTTGTCTATTTGGAACTTCTGGTTCAGGTAAATCAACATTATTAAACATGTTAGCAGGTTTAGAGAAGCCCACAAAAGGAAGCATTAAAATTAAAAATAAACGTATTGACAAATTAAGTGAAGAACAACTTGCAATTTTTAGACAAAAAAATATTGGCTTCGTATTTCAATCATATAATCTTATACCATCATTAACTGCTCTTGAGAATGTGTCATTACCTTTAATATTTCAAGGAGTAGACAAAAATAAAAGAGATAAACGTGCTAAAAAAATATTAAAACAAGTTGGACTTGAAAAAAGACTCCATCATAAACCAAACGAAATGAGTGGTGGACAGCAGCAGCGAGTAAGTATAGCAAGAGCTTTTGTCAATAACCCTAAAATACTATTTGCTGATGAACCAACTGGTAATTTGGACACAGCAACAACATTAGAAATTATGGACTTAATTACAGATATAGCTAAAAATTATAACCAAACATTAATTATAGTTTCTCATGATTTAGAGATTGCTGATTATGCAGATAAAATTATTATATTAAAAGATGGTAATATATGTGACATAAGATTAAAGAAGGGGGAAGCACTTTGAAAAAATTTACATTTGTCATTACATTTTTACTCTCAAGTAGTGTTATGGCAATGGTTGAAACTAATGTTTATACAGACTATAATAGTCCGCTCTCAAGAGGAAGTGACTTAGAAATATTAATCCAAACTGACTCTAGCAATTTTGGAGATAACTTATCACTTGGCCAAATAGTTTCCCTAGATGAATTAGAATTAGAAATCTATGTTAATGATCCCGATATGATGTATGACCATAGTTATGATGCCTTGGATATTGAGAAGGAAGATTGTACTGCTTTGTATAGAGGTGATGACTTAATAGAATTTATGATAGCAGGTGAATACACCGGCTATGGTTCTAGTGCTACTATTGGGTTTTATAGCAATGCTGAAAGGCAGAGTATATTTTCGACTAATGTTAATTTAGAGGTTAATGAAGCTGATGAAGCAGGCGTATCTACCGAAATTATAGCCCCCACTATTACAGTTTTAACAGGAGAACGTCAGCAAATTGGATTTACAATTCAAAATGGAGATGACTATACTAATAGCTCCGAAATGAAGTTAACTTTAGCAGATGAAGATGAGTCAAAAGGAATTAATATTATTACTGATGAAATTACTATTCCCGAAATGGACCCCAATGAAAAAAAAGAATTTTTAGCAACAATAGAAATTGGTAAAGACGTAATGCAAGGCAAACATAAAATAAATTTAGAACTTGACGGCGGAATGCATGAAATCTGGCTTAAAGTAGACAGCACATACATACCTCCAACACTAGAAATAACATCTGAAAATGCAGAAGGATTTATTGCAGATCAACCACATGAAGTTAAAATAAATCTGAAAAATGTGGGCGAAGTAGTTGCCGAAAATTTAAAGCTTGAGCTTATGCAAAATGATAAAATTTTTGTTTTAGATGGTAGTAATGTAAGATATGTGGAAAGTATACCTCCAGGGGAAATAGTATCAATCCCAGTAAAAATGCAAGTTGTACATAATCCTTTGCAAGAAGAAATGGAAGATAGAATAGAGACTATACCTTTGCAACTTAAAGCTACCTTTATAGACGATTTAAATGAAGCTTATGAAGACACTCAATACATTTACCTAAGCACAATTATAGAAAAAGATGATGATAAAAATTTTAAAGAAGAGTTAATAATTAATAATATAGTTGAGCCATTAACTTCTATTAAAGTGGAAGAAGATTTTGATATTGGTTTTAGTGTTACAGCTCCTGATGGAGCTAAAAATGTAAAGATTACCGTGGATGGAGCAGAGGGAATTATCCCTAAGAGCAAAAACCTGTTTATAGTCAATGAATTTAAGGAAGAAGAATTACAAGATTACATAGTAACATTTTTGGCAACTAATGATGTGGTGACTGGCGTGCATCCTATAGAAATTAATATAGATTATGTTTTAAATGATGAAGAAATAAATTATAGTCAATTTGCGACGATACATGTTGAAAATGAAGAGGAAAAAATTAAAGAAGAAATTACAATAGATAATATAGTTGAACCAACTGAAACAATAAATGTGGGAGAAAATTTTGATATTGGCTTTAGCGTTACAGCCCCTGACGGAGCTGAGAATGTAAAGATTACTGTAAATGGAGCAGAAGGAATTGTACCTAAGACTAAAAACTTATTTATGGTAAATGAATTTAAAGAGAATGAACCACAGGATTACATAGTAAAATTTTTGGCAACAGATACTGTAGTGACTGGTATGTACCTTGTAGAAATTAATTTAGAATATACTCTAAACAATGAAGAAATAAATTATAGTCAATACGCAACAATAAGTATTGAAAATGAAGGTGAAACTGAAAAAGAAGAAATTACAATAGATAATATAATTGAGCCAACAAAACCTATAAAAGTTGGGGAAATTTTTGATGTCGGTTTTAGAGTTACAGCTCCAGACGGGGCAAAAAATGTAAAAATTACTGTAAACGGGATAGAAGGAATTATTCCTAAGACTAAAAACCTATTTATGATAAATGAGCTTAAAGAAGCGGAGCCTCAAAATTATTCAGTAAAATTTTCGGCAACGGATAAGTTAAGCACAAATATATATCCTATAGAAATGAATGTAGAATATTCTTTAAATGATAAAGAAATAAATTATAGTCAATATGCAACAATAAGTGTTGAAAATGAGGAAGATGAAGAAGAAAAAGGTGGAAAACCAAAAGTTATTATTGGGGAATATAATTCGGATCCTGTTGTTGTGCAAGCTGGTGAAGAGTTTACTCTAAATATTGGATTTTTAAACACACATAAAGAACTAGGCGTATATAACTTTAAGGCTAATTTAACTATTAATGAAGAAGGTGAAAATAATACAGGTAGTGTATTTACTCCTGTTGGTGGCAGCAATACATTTTATATAGATGAAATGGACACTCAAGAGACTGTAAATAAAACAATACGAATGTACACTATTCCAACGGCAGTGCCAAAAACATATGAGCTATCAATTTCGATGGAATATGAAGATAAGGACGGAACAACAATAACTGCAACAGAATTTGTTGGTATTCCAGTTGAACAAGTAACGAAGCTTGAAGTTGCGGATGTAACAACTGAAATTGTGGAGGTTGGAATGGAAAGTGAGCTTAGAGCTCAAATTTTTAATAAAGGTAAAACAAATATCAGTAATATTGTTATCAGCACAACTGGTGAAGGATTTGAAGTAGTTGATAACAAAATGATAATCGGAAAATTGGAACAGGGAATGGTAGAAGACTATGAACCAACAATTATTCCGCTACAACCAGGTATCCTTCATGGACAAATTAACATTGAATATGAAGATGTCACTGGCAAAGTAAATACTATGTCTCAAACTTTTGAAATGGAAGCTATGGAAGCTTATATAGAACATGCTTTTGACTATGAATTTGTTGATGACGAGCCCTATGAAGAGGAAATACCGTTGGAAGAACCCGCAATTTGGCCTAAAGTTTTTGGCACAAGCTTAGGTATAGGCGTTGCCGCACTTATCACTAAATTATATGCAAAAAGACATTTCCGTAAGATTGAGGATGAAGATGAAGACTATTGATTTAATTATGATGAGTATAAGAAGTTTATGGCGGCGCAAACTTCGTACTTTTTTAACTGTATTGGGAGTTATAATTGGTGCTAGTTCAATTATATTAATGCTTTCTTTGGGAATTGCAATGCAAGAAAATTTTGATGAAAGCATGGAGGGCATGAGCCAACTTACAATAATTGAAGTATATGCGGACTTTTATGGAAATCCAGATGCACCTAAATTGGATGATGAGACTATTAAGCTTTTTTCTGATATAGAAGGAGTGGAAATTGTTGTTCCTGAAAGGAAAACTCGTGGATATTTAGAGTTTGGTAAATATAGAACAAGTTGGGAAGCTGAAATTATTGGTATGTCTTATGAAGAAATGTTGGCAATGGGATATGAACCAGAGACAGGCCGACTTATGACAGAAAATGAAAAAAATGTTATTCTTATTGGAGACCAGCTAAGACGTGAATTTGTTAAGAAAGGTCAAGAGATAGATTGGCGTAATCCACCTCCACCACTGGAATTTGTACTTGAAGAAGACATGGTTGAGATAATTGTGGCAGAATTTGATTGGGAAACAGGAGACCCAATAGACAAAGACTATGAAGGAAAAAAAATAAAATTACCTGATACTTGGGATTTAAATGTTATAGGCATTATGCCAGGTACAAATTATGAAACTGCATATTCTGCATTTGTTCCTTTAGGAATATATGAGGAGATATTAGTTGAAAAAGAAAAATATCTTCGTGATTTGCAGGGTGATGAAAATTACGATGAGTACAATACAAATGAAGGTGAAAGTAAATATAACTCCTTTAAAGTAAAAGTTGCGGATGAAAATGATGTTGTTGACATTCAGGAAATGATTAAAGAAATGGGTTATGAAGCATATAGTGAGATGGAATATCTTGAAGATATACAAGGCATGTCTAACAGTGTTCAGTTGTTGCTTGGTGGCATTGGTGCAATTTCACTTTTTGTAGCAGCTATTGGAATTACTAACACTATGATTATGGCAATATATGAACGTACTCGTGAGATTGGGATAATGAAAGTAATTGGTGCTAGAATTATAGACATTCAAAAAATGTTTCTTTTTGAAGCACTATTAATTGGACTTCTTGGAGGAAGTATTGGTCTTGTAGTTTCGTACCTGATTTCGTATCTATTAAATCACTTTGGGCCAATTGTTGCGGGTGAACTGATTTCACAGTTTTCAAGTGGCGGTGAAAAGATATCTGTTATCCCAATATGGTTGTCGGGGACAGTTCTTGTGTTTTCATCACTAATTGGACTGGTTTCAGGATATTTTCCTGCACGTCGAGCAATGAAAATTTCAGCTTTAAGTGCAATTAAAACAGAATAACAAATTAAGCCTATGATTAAAATTGTAGGCTTAGTTATATTGTACTTTAATGTTGCAATAGAGCATATAATAAGTCCAACAAAATAAATTTAAAAGGAGAAAATGACGTGAGTAAATCTTTAGAAACAGAACTAGTAAATATAGGAAATAAAAAAATTGAGGGTGATATATATCCCGAGGCATCTGCCATTTATCAAACAAGTTCATTTGTATTAAAAGACCTAGACGAACTTTATCAAAAGTATGATGATGAAGACTTTACATATTCCAGACTTTCTAATCCAAACCGTAGTCAACTTGGTGATGTTATGAGTTTTTTAGAAAAAGGGAATAGGAGTTTAATTTTTTCTTCGGGTATGGGAGCAATTACAACTGCATTATTTACTGTTTTAAAATCAGGTGATCATGCTATTTGTAATTCAAAACTATATGGTGAAACTACTATACTTCTAAAAGAAATTTTAAACGAATATGGAATTGAGTCAGATTTTATAGATTTCGACAATACGGAAGAAGTTAGAAATAAAATTAAACCAAATACAAAACTATTATATACCGAAATTATTTCAAATCCATTGACTAGTGTTGTAGATATCATACAAATTGTCAAACTTGCAAAGGAACACAATTTAAGAGTAATTGTTGACAATACATTTACAACTCCATTTTTAATAAGTCCATTAGAATATGGTGTAGATATTGTTATAAATAGCTTAACAAAATCTCTAAATGGACATTTTGATGTCACTGCAGGTTCTCTTACAATGAAAAATGAAGATTTGTTTAAAAGGGCAGAGAAATTATTAGTATTATTTGGAGCAATACTTGATCCAAATAGTGCCTGGCTTACTCTTAGAGGAATAAGAACAGCTAATTTAAGAATAGAAAAACAAAACCAAAATGCTATAAAGATAGCACAAGCTTTATCAGAACATCCTAAAGTTACCAAAGTCTTTCATCCAAGTTTGTTAAGTCATCCTCAACATGATTTGGCAAAAAGAATTCTTGCAGAAGGAAATTTTGGAGCAATAGTTTCATTTGAGATAGATGATAGCTATGAAGTAATGAATAGTTTAATAAAAAATTTTAAATTAATTAAATATGCGAATACGCTTGGTGGATATAAAACTACAGTTTCACATCCTTGTTCTTCGTCGCACTATGGAGTTGAAGATGCTGAAAGAAGGAAAGTTGGAATTCACAATGGAATATTAAGAATTTCTTGTGGAATAGAAAATGCAAAAGATTTAATTGATGATTTAACACAAGCTATAGATTGTTTATAATCAAGGAGGTACCCTATGTTAAAAAAAATTAATGTGCCACTTGTAGCACTAACACTTTTAGTATTGTTTGCTATGATAATTCCAATAATAATTATGCCAGCTCAAGTTGTAAGCACAATTGGTGTATTGTACTCATTTATAACCACTGATCTTGCTTGGTTATATCTATTGATAGGAATATTCATGGTGGTTATAGCATTTATAATGTTAACTACAAAATATGGTGATATAAAATTGGGTGGAAAAAATGCCCAGCCACATTACAAAACATTTACTTGGATTTCAATGATGTTATGTTCTGCACTTGCAGCTGGAATATTGATTTTTGGAATGTGTGAATGGATGTATTACATAAATACAACACCATTTGGAATTGAGCCTGGTTCTATAGAGTCATATGAGTATGCTTCTGCATATGGAATGTTCCACTGGGGAATATCTGCATGGGCGTTTTATTTAATGCCAGGCATTGCTATAGGATATTTATATTGGAATAAGGAAATTGGTTCAGTTAGAGTATCTCTACTTGTTGGAAATATATTAAAAGATGAAAAAACTAGTCACAAAATAATGAAATGGATAATTGATATATTACTGGTATTGTGTTACTTTATAGCCATTATGACAACTGTCGGAATTGGAACTCCTGTTATTGGAGAACTAGTGAGTTCTCTTATAGGTATTGAAAATTCTTTTGGTCTAAAAATATCTGTTATTATAGTGTTTTGTATATTCTTTACTCTTTCGACTTCAGGAAGCATTGCCAAGGGTATGGGAAGAATTAGTGATTTTAATGTATGGTTATCAATAGGATTTTTTATATTTGTTTTAATCGTTGGAGACACTACATTTATATTAAACAATATAGTAATGGCAATAGGAACAAACATTCGTGAATTTGTTAGAATGAGTTTTAACACAGATGCAGTTGCACAGACTGGATTTATTCAAGGATGGACTATATTTTATTGGGCTTGGTATGTTGCATTAGCAGTTTTGTGCGGGACATGGATTGCAAGAACATCTTATGGACGCACCTTTAAAGAAATCACAATAGCAAACTGTATATGGGCTCCTCTTGCTTGTTGGATAACATTTGGCATACTTGGAAATTATGGCATGGCAAAGGAACTATTTGAAGGCTACAATTTTTCTGGAGTTATAAACGAACTTGGTAATAATGGGGTAACACTTCAAGTTTTACAAACAATGCCATTTTCTAAAATATGTATTACTATATTTGCTATATTAATATTTTTTAATCTTGCAACTTCAGCAACGGCAAATGGAACTTCACTGAGTATGTATACTTCAAGTGGACTAAAGGCAGATGAAGAACCAAATCCTTGGTACAAAACTTTTTGGTGTATGATGTTTTTAATTCTTCCTGTTGGGGTGCTATTTTTAGAAAATAGTATAGAAGGACTGAATGTTCTTAGTACAATTCAATCTATGACTACTGTTTCATCACTTCCAGTCTTAATAGCATTGTATTATTTGTTTGTGGCTTTTATAAAAGCACTAAAAACTGACGTAGAAGATGGAACTATCCTTAATTATATTGAAGAAAATAAAGCATATAAATGGAAAAATTAAAATGAATGAGAGGATTAAAAATTAAAATGGATGTTTATAGTATAGAGCTTGCAAAAGCTCTAATAAATTTTAACACATATGATAATGATATAGACAAACTTGCATCTTTAAAATTTATAGCAGAGGAAATAAGAATAAACGCAAGCAATAATGCTATTGTTCAAATATACGAAAACGAAGTAAATGGACCATTTCTTATTGCAAAATTATTAACAGAAAATTCAAATTTCAATCTGTTGCTTGATGGACATGTGGATGTTGTGAGTCCAGAAGGAGTTCAAAATCCATTTGAGGGAATAATTAAAGATGATATTCTTTTTGGGCGTGGAGCATGTGATATGAAAGGTGGCTGTGCCTCTTTGATTAGTGCATTCATAAAAGCTTCCCATTTAGAAAATCAACATGGAAATATATATTTAGTTCTTACAATGGATGAGGAATTTTCTTCTCAACAGGTAATTAATATTTTATCTAAAAAGTATATTCCAACATGTGATTTTGCTCTAATTGCAGAGCCTACAGAATTACAAATTATAACTGCACATAAAGGTAATGCTTGGGTAGATGTAGAATTTATTGGAAAAACAGCTCATGCTAGTGCTCCTGAAAAAGGTATCAATGCAATAGTTATGGCTAGTGATTTTATAAATGAACTTACAACAAATCTTATTACTAGTTACGAAAATAAAATAGATGAAACATATGGGGTGCCTACACTTAATATTGGAGTGATAAATGGAGGCACTAGTCCCAATGTTGTGCCAGCGACTTGCAATGTTAGACTTGATCATAGATATTTCCATGGAGATAGTATCAATACTTTTATAAATGATTTAAATAAAATCTTAAGTAAATATCCAGACACTGCATATAAGCTAAACGTTATTGGTGATTGGGCAAGTATGGTTGTTGAAAGAGATAATGAAATTCTGCTTAAAATAAAAAATACACTAGATAAAACATTATGCAAGGAAAATAATTTAACTGTTGGAACATTTTGGGGAGAAGGTGGATTTATTCAAGCATATGGAACTCCTACTGTGTATTATGGCCCTGGAAGTATAAATTTTGCTCATACTCCTCATGAACAAGTGAAAATTACTGATATAGTAGAAGCCTCAACAGGATATTTTGAAATTATAAAATCAATGTGTTTCTAATTTATATACTTATAGTGATAAGGAGAAAAGACCTGTAGTTTTTTCTCCTTATCACTAGTATCATATTAATTGTTGTGTATACTTTCCAAATAATTTTTATACAATAATTTCTCATCATTTAATAAAAATCCTTTACCAACTAGTCTTTCTTTCTCTATTTCTTCTTTTTGAAATTTCTAATTAGTTTTAGTACTACAGCTCCTAATGGAGCAAAATACTTATATACGACAATAAATAATATTCGCTATATAAAAATTATAAAAGTTATTAATTGTTTTTTGTAAAAATTTAATAATAAATATATAAAAAAGTATAAAGTGGATTGTAAAAATTATAATTTAAGGTATAATTATTATTGAGGGGGGTTAAAAATGAATACCAATGACTTAATCATCAGAATAAAAACGCAATTGCCAATACTGAGTAAACGTCAGAAATTAATTGCAAATTATATATTAAATCATTATGACAAAGCAGTATTTTTAACAGCTGCAAAACTAGGAGCTGTAGTAGGAGTTAGTGAATCTACGGTAGTAAGATTTGCAAATGAGATAGGCTATGATGGATACCCACAATTTCAAGATGCTTTAGAAGAACTAGTTAAAAGTAAGCTAACTGCCATGCAACGCTTAGAAGTAACTACAAATAGAATTGATAAAACCGATGTCTTAAAAACTGTCTTGCAGGCTGACGAAGAAAAAATAAGATATACTTTGGAAGAAATTGATAAGCAAGTATTTAGTAAAGTTATAGAAGAAATTTTAAATGCAAAAACGATCTATATTCTTGGGGTGAGAAGTTGTGCAGGAATAGCAACTTTCTTAAATTTTTATCTTAATATTATGTTTGGTAATATTAAGCTTATAACAACTAACAGTATCAGTGAAATATTTGAAGAGGTGCATCGAATAACTAAAGATGATATCTTAATAGCAATAAGCTTTCCTCGATATTCAAAAAGAGCATATAAAGCTATAGAATTTGTGAAGGCCAGAAATGCAAAGATATTAGCTATTACAGATAGTAAACTTTCCCCAATTGGACAATGTGCAGACTATGTGCTGGTGGGGCGTAGCGAAATGGTGTCTTTTGTTGACTCTCTTGTCGCTCCCTTAAGTATTATTAATGCAATCATAGTCGCATTGAGTTTAAAAAAGAAAGATGAACTCGTATTAAACTTAGAAAATTTGGAGAATGTCTGGATGGAGTACGAAGTTTATGAAGATACTAGAGATGAAGTTTCCAGTAAAGATAACAAAGAAAAATGTGACTAAAAGGAGCAAGAAAAATGCAAATAGCTATTGATGGGCCAGCAGGAGCAGGAAAAAGTACAATTGCCAAAAATTTATCTAAAAAACTAGGGTGGATATATATAGATACAGGGGCTATGTATAGAGCAACCGCATTATACTGCATAAATAATAACATTGATTTGAATAATCAAGACAAAATTGAAAATGCAGTTATTGAAAAAGTGGATATCACACTTGTTTATGAAAACTCATCACAGATTATATTTTTAAATGGAATTAATGTTAGTGATGAGATTAGAACCCAAGAAATAAGTACCGCAACTTCTTTAATTGCAAAATATGAAGGCATTAGAAATTATTTGGTAAAGATGCAACAAGTTTTAGCAAGTAAAAATGATGTAATTATGGATGGCAGAGATATCGGAAGTGTAGTATTACCAGATGCTACATTAAAAATTTACCTAACAGCTTCAAATGAAGAACGTGCTAAAAGAAGGTTTCAAGAACAATCTGAAAAAGGAATTACACAATCATTTGAAGAAGTCTTAAAGGAGCTAAATAGTCGTGATAAGCAAGATAGTGAAAGAGAAGTTTCTCCTTTGTGCAAAGCTGAGGGTGCTGTTGAAATAGATACTACTAATTTAGATATAGATCAAATTGTAGAAGAAATAATTAACTTATTAAACAGGAACAGGTGATTTATATGGAAATCAAAATAGCAAAAAGTGCAGGATTTTGTTTTGGGGTACAGCGTGCAGTAGACTTAGCTTATAAAAATCAACATATACCTAATACCTATACTTTAGGGCCTATTATTCATAATGAAACAGTCATTGAAGACTTGAAGCAAAGAGGGATTTGTCCAATAACTCAACTTAATGATACTTGCAAAAATATTATTATCCGTTCACATGGAGTAACTCCTGAAATTTATCAACAAGCACAGCAAAGAGATATTAATTTATTGGATGCAACATGTCCTTATGTAAAAAAAATTCATGTATTAGTAGAAAAATATACAAATAGTGGCAAGTCAATACTATTAATAGGGGATAAAAATCATCCTGAAATAATAGGCATTAATGGATGGGGAAAAAATAAATGTAATATAATCAAAGATATAAATGATCCTCTATTGGGAGAGTTAGATAAAACTAACCAATATTTTGTGGTTTCTCAAACTACTTATAAAAAAGAAATAGTGGAAGAAGTATTAGATTATATATCTAAACATGAATTTGATTATATATATAAAAATACAATATGTGCATCTACCTCTAAAAGACAAGATGAAGCAAAAAAAATTGCTTACGAAGTAGATATAATGATTGTTGTAGGAAGCAAAAATAGTTCCAATACACAAAAATTATATGAAATATGCAAAAGTGTATGTGAAAACACTTATTGTGTACAAAATAAAGACGAATTGCAGACCTTTAATTTAAAATACAACAAAGTTGGAATAACAGCTGGAGCATCTACTCCAGCTACTGTTATAACTGGGATTTTAGATTATCTTAAAATATTTAAAGAAAAGTAGGTAAATGTATGGACTATAATAAATTTATGGAAGAATTTTTTAGAATAACCAAATTGGATTTAACAAATTACAAAGAAAGCCAAATGAAGCGACGTATTGATACAAATATTAAACGATATGATTGCAAAGGGTACGCAGATTATCTCACCATTTTAAAAACTGATAAAAAAGCTTTAGAAGAATTTATGAGTTATTTAACGATAAATGTATCAGAATTTTTTAGAAATCCCACTCAATGGGATATTTTAGAAAAAGAAATTTTACCAAAATTTGTTCAAAATAAACGTGCAATAAATGTCTGGAGTGCTGCCTGTTCCACTGGGGATGAACCATACTCTTTAGTGATGCTATTGATGAAATATTTTTCTCCTGATAAAATAAAAATTTTAGCAACAGATATAGATATTGACATTTTAAAGCAAGCTAAACTGGGAGTATACCCTGATAAACAAATTCTTAATTTACCTGCACAGTTTAAATCAAAATATTTTAAAAAAGATAAAGATAAATTCATAATAGATAATTCTATTAAAAGATGTGTTGAGTTTAAACAACATAATTTATTAAGTGATCCTTATCCCAAAAATATGGATTTAATAGTTTGTAGAAATGTGCTGATTTATTTTACAGAAAAAGCTAAATCAAGTATATACTATAAATTTAGTCAAGCTTTATCAGATGATGGAGTATTGTTTGTAGGAAGTACGGAACAAATAATTTCTTCAAATCAATACAATTTGCAACCATCGAAAGTATTTTTCTACCAAAAGATCAAAAAATAATTTCTTCATGATAATGAGAAAATGGAAAAGGTCTTTTCTCATTATTTATGATAATAGGAAAACTGAAAAGATCTTTTCTAATTATTTTTAAATAGTTCACCATTTAAATTTTTTCTATTGCTTTGGTTGGGCAAACATTATAGCAACTACCACAGTGCAAACAGTTTTCTTGTTTTATAACATATCCACTTTTATAAACTTCAGCACCACCCAAAGAAAAGCTTTGCCTATAGATAGGAGTTTGATTCAAGTCAAAATATTCGCCATGACCTTCATATAGCTGAAACACTTCTAAAATTTCTCGGGTGTTCCCTGGATAAATGTCTTTCATATATTGATTTTGCTCAAAGACATCTTTAAGGAGTTTTTTGTCCGCTATGCGTATTTTCCCTCGCAAATTAATACAAATACCATTTTTTACGCCAGCTATAGCTACAAAATGCTGTTCCATTAGTTGGTCATAAAACTTTTTACCTTTAGCTGTAATGAAATAAATACTTTTTTCATCACACAACATAATATCTATAGCTCGTGATTGAGGAAACCCATCTTCAGCAATAGTAGAAAATATAGTTGAATGAATGTCGTCTTTTAGACATTTTAAAATATCGGTAGTATTCAATTTAGTATCCTTTCTTCAATAAAATAAGATAGTATAAAAAGACCGTGGATAGCTTTTGTTATGCCACGAGTCTTTTCCTATTATTAGTCTACTTTTAGATTTTCGATAGCCTCTAAATTTAAGTCGCTTTGCTCTAGTTGAATTTGGTCTTCACTAGGGGTTATTATTGAGTGAGCTGGGTCCATAGCAAAATGAGCTGGATTGAACAAATCATTTGACATAGTAAACTCATTTTTTATATCTTCAGTATTATTATTTAAAATATATAATCCCATTTCACTTAGTTTAGCATTCAAGTTATCTGGGGTTTGTGGTCTATTATTCATATGGTATCTCCCTTTATCTTTATACATAAATACAAAAATTTCTATGATTACAAAAACAGTATTCCCACCTCTAAAGGAGAGAGCATCCTGCATATGATGTATCTTAATAGAAACTATAGTATACATGTATAGAATTTATTATTCATGATAAGGGAAAAAGCGTTTTGAGCTTTTTCTCTTATTTAATATCAGTATGGTCCAGAACTAAATAAATATACATCAATTGCACAAAAAGTTAAACCTATCATTTCATGACTAGGATTTATATCAGCTTTTTCTAAATCTAGTAGCATTCATATTTCTTTTTGATACTTGTTTAGCAAGATTTTCTGGCAATTCCTTCACAGGCCACTCAGTACTTGGTTTATTACGTACTTCTATCAATAAACCAATGCTATGTTTACAGGGTAATTTTCTACTTGGACAATTACATCTAGAAATAGGATTATTTACATCTGTCAAATCAATTGACACAAAGTATGGTTTAATCCCACTTCCAGTACAATCTGCAAAAAATACATTTCCATCTGAGTTTCTTCCATAGTTTGAAAAAGTCATATTTACCTCCTTCTACAACACTGGGTTTTCATCTACATATCATATGAAAAAATTGATTTATGTATGATATGTTAATATAGTATGAACTTTACTATATTAAATGCTATTATCAAATTATATTGACCTTATATGTATATAGATATATAATAATAGTATGAACTATATTATTAAATAATTATTATAAAAACATATTGTCAAAAAGGAGTCATAAGATGAAGGATGAAAAAAATCGTATATTACGGTGGCATGAAAATAAGTTTTTAGCTTATGGTAAAGAGAATAAAGGTAAAATAATAACAGATACAAATCCCTACATAAAAATAAAGCCAGAAGCTTTTGACCTTTATACAGAAATTGATCCACCACGTGTACATCCAGATACATTTTTATATAAAAAAGAAATGTTAAAGTTTATGAATGACGAAAAAACACCTAGGCTTAAAAAAACTTTTATTAAGTATATCCCTGGACTTATAAAAGGAGCATACCTAGAAAAAATTCAGTACAAAAAAAATGATAAAGTGAAAGTTAGACAATTTACAGATAAGCAAAAGCTTGTATTGAAAAAACAAATTTTGAAAGAACTTAAAAAATATGATTTAATTGGTGGATTTACACTGATTGATAGACGCTACATAAATGAAGAGAGTGAAAATATATTTCCATATGACACAATTTTAATAATTGGTGCAGAGATGACAAAAGACTCTATAATGGAAATACCTCACCCTACAAGTGTGAGTGATAAAATATTTGATTTTGACGTATATCATAGTGGAGGTTTAATAGTAGATAAAATTGCCACATTTATAAGAAGTAAAGGTGTTAAATGTCTTTCACACATTCCTTTTAAGTGGGATATAAATTATACTCCGCATGCAATTAATGCTGGAATGGGAAATTACTCAACACATGGACTGATGCTTACAGAAAAATGGGGTACAAGGCTTCGACTTTATGCTATCAGCATTGACTTAGATATTCCAATTGACAAGCCACAAGACCTTAACTTTGAGGAATTTTGTAAAAGGTGTAGAATGTGTTATAAATCTTGCCCAAGCAAAGCTATTCCAAAGGATGAAGATGAATATAGTGGAGCAATTAAAAGACGTGTTAGTATGAAACGTTGTGGAGCTAGTATGTCAACCAACAAGTTTTGTGGAGTGTGTTTAAAGGTGTGTCCATTTAATAATTTTGAATATGACAAGCTTATTAACACCCTACCTAAATATTATCAGTACAATACACTAGATAAAAGGAGCTTGTAGCATGATTAAAATAAATATACTTGGTAATACAAATTATCAAGGTGAATTTAAAGTTAATGAAAATGAAAGCATTATATCTATATTAAATAAATATGCAAAAGGAATGACTTTTGACAAAAATATATGCATTGCTCAAGTTGGAGGCCCTCTAGGTGAAATTATTTGGGGTGATAATTTAAATACACCATTAAAAAATTATAGACTAGATTTAAAAACCATTATGGTTTTAAATGAGAATTTCTGTCCAGTTGATTTTTCAAAGTTTATAATTGCTTATGTAAAAAGAGAAATGGGCATTAAAAATGAAGAATTAGAAAAAATTTCTAGTGTAATAGAGGAACTTTCAAGTGGAAATATAGATGAATATACTTCGCTTAAATTAGAAAATGAATTGAGCAAATCTTCCGATAATGAAATTGTAATTAAACTTAGAAGATGCATAAATACTTTATATAATAAATTTAGACCAGTATTTGAAGACCATATCGAAAACAAAAAATGTAAAGCAGGAATTTGCTATAGACTATTTCCAGCCCAATGTATAAATGCTTGTCCAGCAGAAATTAATATTCCTGGGTATGTTGCACTTATGCATAATAGTCAATATGAACAAGCTTATAGATTAATGCGAGAAAAAAACCCACTATCTTTTATTTGTGGAAAAGTATGTGCAAGACCTTGCGAAACAAAATGCAGACGTGGGGAAATAGAACAAATGGTGGGAGTTAGAGCATTAAAACATTTTGTTGCGACTAAAAGTCTTGAAAATCACTTTAAAGAAAATACCTATCCAGCTAATAATAAAAAAATAGCTATTGTTGGCTCTGGCCCTTGTGGACTTTCAGCAGCGTATTTTCTTGCTAAAGCTGGATATAGTGTAGAAATATTTGAAAAATATCCTGTAGTTGGAGGTATGTTGGCTGTTGGAATTCCATCGTGCCGTCTTTCACAAGCATCTATTGATAAGGAAGTAAAGCTTATAGGAAACCTAGGCGTAAAAATATCTACAAATACAGAGATAGGAAAAGATATTCAATTTAACAAATTGCAAAAAAAATTTGATGCAATACTTCTTGCAACTGGAACTCATGTTGCAAATACTTTTAGTGAAGATATATCAAATTTAGAAGCTGCTATTGATTTTCTTAGAGAAGTTAAATTAAATGATCGTAAAAATGTTGGCAAAAATGTAATTGTTATTGGCGGTGGAGATGTTGCTATGGATGCTGCAAGAACTGCTTTAAGACTAGGGGCACAAAGTGTACATGTTGTAAGCTTAGAATTATATTTACAAATGCCAGCAAACGATGAGGAAAAAGAAGATGCAATTAAAGAAGGCATTGTTTTGCATAATGGATTTGGAGTTAAACACATTGAAAACACTAGTAATATGGCGGAAAGCATTGTATTTAGAAAGTGTTTAAGTTTATATGATTTAAATAACAACTTTAGTCCTATATTTGATGATGAAGAAACAATGACTTTATCATGTGACCATATTATTTTAGCAATAGGACAAAAAAGTGATATAAGTTATGTTGGTAATGCTGTTGATGTAGATAAAAAAGGAAGAATTAAATTTAATAAGTCATTCCAAACTAGTGTAAACAACATATTTGTAGCAGGTGATATGTGTTCTTCAGGTAGTGCAATTAAAGCTATTGCACAAGGTAGAGAAGTTGCCATTTCAATTGACAAACATTTATGCAATACAGGATTATTTAAAGAGGAGCAAATTGTTATACCTGAACCACAAATTGAATATGGTGTTTGGGATACAGTAGCACAATCTGAAAGTGTAAAACTTTATTCTAAAAATACTATGCATCCATTTAAAGAAAATAAGAGCATACTAAATGAAAATCAAGCAAAAAAAGAAGCATTTCGTTGTATGAGGTGTGATAGAAATAGTAGGCAATAAAATGTAGTAAAATTTAGCAGTTATATAAGATAGTTTTAATATATATATATATAGGGAAAAATAAATGGATTACCGAAGAAAGGGGCTAAATATGAGATTTGAAACTTGTAAATTATGTAGAAAAATATTTGAATTTAAATATGAGTATAGTAATGATTCTTTGCTTTGTAGAGAATGTATGATGAATGAAGCAAAAGTTGTTGCACATTTAGAAAGATTTCTGAATAATAATAAATCTGATTTAGTACGCGCACGAATTTATAAAAAGACTGGAGTGTCTACAAGATATTTGCAACATCTGATTAATGATGGAAAAATAAAAGTAGATAATATAATTTTAGAAAGTCTTTGTATTAATTGTGGTGCAGTAACTACAGATCAACTATGCGATAAGTGTAAACTTGATCTTAAATATGAGATTAGTGAATGGAATAAAACTTTGCTAATATAACGTTAATAAATTTAGTGAATTGAACAAAAATTCACTAAATCTAGTGAATTAAATAAAAGTTCACTAATATAATATTAATAAGCCTAGTTTTATGTGTATAAGGTCATATTCAATAAGAAAAACTAAACTAAGCATATAGAAAGGAGAATAGATATGAGTCTTGAAACATGTAGATTATGTGGAGATATATTTGATTTTAAATATGAATATAATAATGACTCTTTACTTTGTCAAAATTGTTTGATGGATGAAGAGAAAATCATTGAATATGTACAGAATTTTTTAGATTCGAATAATTCTAATATGTTACGTGCACAAATTTATAAAAAGATTGGAGTATCTACCAGACATTTACAGCAGTTGCTTGATGAGGAAAAAATAAAATTAGACAACATAGATATAGAGACTTTTTGTATTAGTTGTGGTGAAATCACTAACAATCAAATTTGTGATAAGTGTAAAATTACATTTAAGTATGAGGCTAGTAAACTAAGTAAAATCTTGCCGAATGGACTATAACTCTCTAGGTTCACTTGGGGGAGTTATTTCAAGAATATTTTTAAAGTCAAAATTTCCCACTCCTAAAAATGGAGCGGGGTTCTTATATATATAAAATTGTGTAATGAAAGTATCCAGCTTTTAATTAAGAAGCATATCTAATATGAAGCTTGTTAAGAATGCTATTATAGGAAGTATATTCATTTCTAAGTAGGTTGCACCAAATATCTCTATGGTTGTTATGAGTGAACTACTCCCTTCTGCGCTAAGGCGAAGAGGAGGGAGATTCTTGCGTACTTCCTACAAGTTCTAGGTATTTGAGCAAGCTCTTTGGGCTGTTCCATCCCTGTATATTATCTAAATTTTAATTCATACAATATGCTAACTTAGCTAAGTTTTTTGTTGATAAATTTTCTAAAACAATCATTTGGTTTTCACGTACTATTTTAGTTGATGTTTTTTGTAAAAAATCTGTTCTTTGATTTCTTATCTTTTCATGTGTGTTAGCTAATTGTAACCTTGCTTTCTCACGATTTTTAGACCCTTTCTTTTTTCTTGAAAGTGCCCTTTGCTCTTTTATTAATTTATTTTCTGACTTTATCAAAAATTTTGGATAGTTAATATCTTCTCATGTGGAGGTGACAGCTAAGCTTTTTAATCCTAAATCTATTCCTATTACGGAGGAAACTTCTTTTAATTTTGTTACAGTTTGTTCTGTTAAGATAGATATATAGAATGTATTGCTTGCATTTTTGGATATAGTGACTGATGTTATTTTCCCTATTATTAGCCTATGCATTTTAATTTGTATTAATGTTGGTATTTTTGGTAGTTTTATTTTTTTGCAATTCATCCCGCCACCTATAGAGGTGAGGGAATTCTTGCCTTTTTTAGTTAAAATGTCAATTAACAAAATTTAGCAATTTAACAAAAATATATATTAATAATGTGTTGTGCTAGAAGACTTTTTAAAACTAAAACTAAAATTAATAATATAGTGGGTGTGTGTTTGCATTGATATAAGTATTGACATTAAAAAAAATATACTTATAATAGGTATTATGAATATTTGGAGGAGAGAGGTAATTTTAAGTGAAAAATTTAATTAGACAATTTAATGTACAATTTTATAATTTTTATTTTAGCTGGAGCTTTTATTTTAGCACTGGCTTAAAATTGATGTACAAAAATAAACTTGTCGGATTAGCTTAAATTATCTTTTATATACTGTCTATTTGTAATTATCAAAGTACACATATTATATGCAGATATATATTAAAAAAAGGGCTCACTGACGTGGGCCCTTCTTCTTATTCATGATAATAATAAAAAATAATTTATATTTTAATAGGAGGATTTTGAAATGGTAATAATATTAAAAGATGGTACATCTAGGGAAGAGATTAATAAATTAATTGAACAAGTAAGAAGTTTTGGCGTTGAAGCAAAACTAACAGAAGGTGTTGGCCAAACCATTATTGGATTAGTTGGTGATACTACTCGTGTTAATAGGTCAAAAATTCAAGCAAACGAAAATGTAGATAGAATTATGTCTATACAAGAACCTTTTAAAAGAGCTAATAGAAGATTTAAACAAGATGATACTATTGTTCAAGTGGGTGACGCTAAAATAGGTGGAAATGTTTTAACTATGATTGCAGGTCCTTGTTCTGTTGAAAGCGAAGAGCAGATTGTAGGTGTTGCAAAAGAAGTACAAAAACTAGGAGCTACTGCACTTAGAGGTGGAGCTTTTAAACCTAGAACATCACCTTATAGTTTTCAAGGACTAGAGCTTGAGGGATTGGAACTTTTAAAAGTAGCAAAAGCAGAAACTGGCCTTCCTATAGTAACAGAAATTATGTCTACTGATATGATAGATGTGTTTGAAAAAGACGTTGATATCATTCAAGTTGGTGCAAGAAATATGCAAAACTTTGACTTGTTGAAACAACTAGGGCAGTTTAGAAAACCAATTTTATTAAAAAGAGGACTATCAGCTACTATTGAGGAATGGTTAATGTCAGCAGAATATATTATGTCTGGTGGAAATGAGAACGTAATATTATGTGAAAGAGGAATACGTACAATTGAAACATATACTAGAAATACTCAAGATTTGAGTGCAGTTCCAGTTATCAAAAGACTTAGTCATTTACCAATTATTATTGACCCAAGCCATGCGGCAGGTAAATCATGGATGGTAGATCCTTTATCAAAAGCGGCAGTTGCAGTTGGTGCAGACGGTCTTATTATAGAAGTTCATAACGACCCACCAAACGCTTTGTGTGACGGACAACAATCAATAACACCAGGGCAATACGCAGAACTTGTTGAAAAGCTAAAAGTCATTGCATCTGTTGTTGGCAAAGAAATAAAGTAATTCATTTATTAGGAAAGGAATGTTGACATTGAAAACTTTAAAAATTAACTTAGGTGAAAATAGTTATCCTATATATATAGGCAAAGGAATTTTGGAAAACGTTGGAGAATTAATGGGAAAACATCTGGATAACAGTAATAAATTATATATCATTACTGACACAAATACTAGTAAATATTATTTAGATAAAGTAATGAATATATTAAAATCCAATCAATACGAAGTAGGTTTTTCAGTGGTTCCAGCAGGAGAAAAAAGCAAGGATATATCAACACTTCCTGCTATTTATCAGGATTTGGTAAACTTTAAACTTACAAGATCGGACGCAATTGTTGCTTTGGGTGGTGGAGTAGTAGGAGATTTGGCAGGCTTTGTAGCATCAACATTTCTTAGGGGAGTAAAGTTTGTGCAAATCCCCACTTCCTTACTATCACAAGTAGACTCCAGTGTTGGCGGAAAAGTTGCAGTTGACCTTAAAGAAGGAAAAAATCTGGTTGGAAGTTTTTATCATCCTAAGCTTGTGATTATAGACCCAGATGTTCTAAAGACCCTTGAACCTAAATTTATTAGTGATGGATTGGGTGAAGTTATAAAATATGCATTTATTAAAGACTACAATCTTTACAAACTATTATTAGAATTTAAAGATACAAATGAACTTTTAGATAATATTACAGATATAATCTTTACTTGCTGTGATATAAAAAGGATAGTAGTGGAAAATGATGAAAGAGACACTGGGGAGCGTATGATTTTGAACTTTGGCCATACTCTGGGACATGCTATTGAAACTGTATGCGGTTATGAAACATATACGCATGGGCAAGGTGTTGCTATAGGAATGTATCAAATAACTAAACTTAGTGAGAATAAAGGTTTGACTGATAAGGGCGTATCAAGCAAAATACTAGAGCTTTTAAAAAAATATGACTTACCATATGATATGCCTAACGTGCCTATGGCAGATATATTAAACGTAATGACTATAGATAAAAAGAACTTAAATTCTAAACTTAACCTAATACTCTTAAAGAAAATTGGAGAATGCTTTATATATCAGGGCAATATTGACTTTTTTAAGGAGTGTACAAAATGAAAAAAATAAAAATTATACCATCAAAATTGAGTGGAGAAATAACAATTCCTCCCTCAAAAAGTATGGCACATAGGGCGATAATTTGTGCTTCTTTAAGTGCTGAAGACAGTACAATTTCTAATATTGACTTTTCAGAAGACATTATAGCTACTATTGATGGTATGAGAGCTTTGGGTGCTAGTATTAAAATTGAGGAAAACACACTGTATATAAGTGGAAAAAACTTATTGGATAACTCTGAACAGAACAAGGATATGACAAATATTGGCTGCAATGAGTCTGGTTCTACGCTTAGATTTCTGGTTCCTATTAGCTTGATTAATGAAAATAGAGTTAGATTTACTGGCAAAGGCAATTTGGGAAAAAGACCGCTCACTCCGTTTTACAACATATTTGATAAGCAAGGTATAAAATATATTTATTCAGATGGTGTAATGGATTTAATGGTTGAAGGAAAAATCCGTAGTGGAGAATTTGAACTAGAAGGTAATATAAGTTCGCAATTTATCAGCGGATTGCTGTTTATGTTGCCTCTACTAAAAGGAAATTCTAAAATAACAATTACTTCCCCGCTCGAATCAAAAGGATATATAGACCTGACTTTGCAAATGATTAACTTGTTTGGGGTTAGTATAACAAACAACAACTACCAATCTTTTGAAATTGTGGGTGGACAAAGTTATAGAGGCTGTAATTATGTGGTTGAAGGAGATTTTTCCCAAGCTGCATTTTTTCTAGTGGCTGGTGCTATTGGAAATGACATAGTGTGCAAAGGACTAAACATTGACTCATTACAAAGAGATAAAATGGCACTAGAATTTTTGCAAAGAATGGGTGCCAAAGTTAATATTAACGGTAGTGATATAGTGGTTACGAAAAATAAACTTGAAGCAATAGTGATGGATGGGAGCGAATGCCCTGATATTGTGCCAATAATGGCAGTTGCTAGTGCTTTGTGTGAAGGTACAACGATGATTATAAATGCTGGCAGACTTAGAATAAAAGAATGTGACAGGCTGATGGCAATAACTAAAGAACTGGGTACACTCGGTGCTAATATAACTGAACTGAGTGATGGGCTTAAAATAATCGGTGTTGATTCGTTTGTTGGAAACACTACAGTTTATAGTCATAAAGACCATAGAATAGCTATGAGTATTGCAATTGCAGCTACTATATGTGATAATCCTATTATATTAGAAGAACCTGATTGTGTCAGCAAATCGTATCCTTCTTTTTGGGAAGATTATAAAGCATTGGGAGGAATAATTGAGGTGATAGATTTTGAATAGTAGTTTCGGTAAAAATATTAATATATCTTTGTTTGGAGAGTCACATGGTAAAGGCATTGGCGTTGTAATTCAGGGGCTACCAGCAGGAATAAAACTTGATGTAGAACAAATTAATAACGAAATGTCACGAAGAGCTCCTGGTAAAGATGCGTTATCCACGACTAGAAAAGAAAGTGATATCCCCAAGATACAAAGTGGAATATTTGAAGGATATACAACAGGTGCACCACTTGCAATTGTTATTGAAAATAGTGATACTAAATCAAAAGACTACTCTATCTTAAAAAGTCATATGAGACCAGGACATGCAGACTATCCAGGAAATATAAGATACGGCGGTTTTAATGATTATAGAGGTGGCGGGCATTTTTCAGGCAGATTAACAGCACCAATTGTGTTTGCAGGGGCTGTTGCAAAGCAAATACTTAAAAGCCAGGGAATTACTATAGGTGCTCATATATCTCAAATTGGAAATGTGTTGGATAAGAAATTTGACGCTGTTAATATAGACGAAAAAGAATTGACTGCTTTGCTATCAAAAGAACTTCCCGTATTAAATGATGAAAATATAGTCAAAATGAAAGATGAAATCTTGCTGGCAAAACAAGAGGGTGACTCTGTTGGCGGAAAAATTGAGTGTGCCATAATAGGGACAAAAGCAGGCATTGGAAATCCTTTTTTTGATTCGGTAGAAAGCACTATATCTCACCTAGCATTCTCGGTGCCAGCAGTAAAAGGTATTAATTTTGGTATTGGAGAGAATTTTGCAAATATGAGAGGCTCTTGTGCCAATGATGAATATTGTTTAACGGGTGGTGAGATTAAGACTAGGACAAACAATAATGGTGGTATCACAGGCGGAATAACTAATGGTATGCCAATTATTTTTGAAGTTGTTATAAAACCAACACCATCTATTAGTAAGGAACAAAGAACCGTAGATATAACCTCTAAAACAGAAACTACGCTTGAAATTACGGGACGACATGACCCTTGCATTGTACAAAGGGCAGTCGTGGTAATTGAAGCTATAGCAGCAATTGGTATATTAGAATTAATAAAAATATAGGAGTAAAATTAGATGTCAGAAATTAGTGGTTATAGAACAGAAGTAGACGAAATAGATAAACAATTAATGGAATTATTTGAAAAAAGACTTGAAATGGTTGGAAAAATTGCAATTTGTAAAGAACAACAAGGGCTAATGGTATTTGATGAAAAAAGAGAACAAGAAATTCTTGAAAAGAACATGATGAAAAATGAGAAATTATCATCATATGGAAATAGTTTTATTAGTTCCTTACTAGAGATATCTCGAAATTATCAAATTGATAGTTTGGAACAAAGAGAAGTACCCCTTTCAAGAGGAAATATAACCGTTGGATTTCAAGGAGTGCCTGGTGCTTATGGTGAGCAAGCTCTTATCAACTATTTTGGAAATAGCTATAAAACCAACTTTTACCCAGAGTTTGAAGATGTATTTGAAGCTTTAAAGTATGAATATATAGACTATGGAGTGCTTCCAATAGAAAATTCTACAACTGGTTCTATTGTCCAAAATTATGATTTATTAAAGAAGTATGGATACTATATCGTTGGGGAAACTAGTATAAAAATAAGACACCATCTCTTGGGATTAAAAGGTGCTAATATGAATAACTTAACTCAAGTATTTTCACACTCCCAAGGACTGGAACAATGTAGTAAGTTTTTAAAAACCTTACCGTTTTGCAAACAAGTAGCTTATGCAAACACTGCTACTAGTGCCAAATTTGTCAAAGATAGTAATATTGCTACTAATGCGGCAATAGGAAGTGAACGTGCAGGGGAAATATATGGACTAGAGATTTTGCAAGAAAATATAAGTGACGCAAAAGAAAATGTTACTAGGTTTATAGTTGTATCAAAATATGAACAAAGTAATTCAATCTGTGACAAGATGACACTGATATTTTCTATTGCAAACAAAATAGGAAGTCTATATGCAGTGCTAAATCAATTTTCAAATGAGGGAGTTAACCTTTTAAAGATAGAATCCAGGCCAGTTGGTGATGGCTCATTTTCATACTATTTTTATATAGACATTGAAGGAAATAAAGAAGATAGTAACATAAAAAAAGTTTTAGGTGAGATATCAAAAGTTACTCAAGATTTTAAAGTTCTAGGGTGCTACAAAAGGAAAAAATAAGGAGAGAAATTTTATGAGAAGTTTAGATGAAAGTAGAGTAGAAATTAATAAAATAGATAAACAACTCATTAAACTTTTACAAGATAGATTAAAAGTAGTAGTGGATGTAGGAATATACAAGAAAAATAACGGAATGGAAATATATCAATCAGATAGAGAAAATGAAGTAATAGAAACAATTATCAACAGTTTAGACACAGGGATTGAATTTTACGCATACAGATTTATGGCTACTTTGATGGATATATCCAGAGATTTTCAGCATAAACAAATAGGCTATTCTAGTCATGACATCCCTAAATCACTTAATAAATTTAAATGTGGATTGATAGGCAACGTATTATCTCATAGTCTATCTCCCCGAATTCATAACGATTTTTTTAATATGTTTAATATAGATGGCAGTTATTCTTTATTTCAAGTCCCTGAAAGTAAAAGTAGAGGTATAGTGCAATCACTAAAAACTCTGGGGATTGATGCAGCAAACGTTACTATTCCATATAAAGAAGTAGTGATGCCTCAACTAGACGAAATATCTGAAGATGCTATTAGAATTGGTTCTGTAAACACTATAAAGCTTGTGAACGGCAAATCATATGGATATAACACTGACTATTTTGGTATCGGTGCTATGTTTGAAAAAGGAGAAGTTGATATAAAGGGTAATGACTTTTATGTCTTGGGCTCAGGAGGCTCTGCAAAAAGCGTCATTCGATATTTAAAAGATAAAGAAGCCAAAAATATAACAGTCGTAACTAGAAATATCCAAGCCGCTACAACATTTCTTGGAGATATAGTGAATGATATTATAGATTATAATCAGATGAAAAATATCTTAAACTCATATTGTGTAATTAACACTACACCTGTTGGAATGTATCCTAATGTAGACAATACGCCAATAGACAGTACTATTATTAAAAAGTTTGAAGTTGCGGTTGATTTAGTATATAGACCCGTTAATACTCAGTTTCTGATAGAAGCTAAAAATCAAGGATTAAGAACGGTATCAGGACTGTATATGCTAGTTGCTCAAGCTGTAAAGTCTGAAGAAATATGGCTTAACATTCCTTGTACAAAAAAGATTATAGAAAAATTGTTTGACATGTTGAGTAAATATCTAGAAATAACAAAAGAGAGCCTGTTTTTAGTAGGGTTTATGGGAGCAGGAAAAACCACTGTTGGAGAAAAGTTGGCCTTGTCATTGAATATTCCTTTTAAAGATTGTGACGAATTCATATGCAATAAATATGGCATGACTATAGCAGACATTTTTGAACAATATGGCGAAGAATATTTTAGACAAATAGAAGCAGAAGCTTTAATTGAACTTAATAGCTTAGGGCCAGCAATTATTGCTACGGGCGGAGGCTGTGTTACTAATAATACTAGCAAAAACTTTTTGATGAGCAAAAATTGTGTATATTTAAAATATGGAATAGACACATTGTATGCTAGGATAAAAGGAGATGCTAACAGACCACTAGTTGATAACAAAGAAAACTTGGATAAAAGATTAAAGACTAGAGATGTATTATATCAAGAAGTGGCTAAGGGAGTAATTGAGTGTGAAAACCTTAGTGTATTAAATATAGTTGACTTAATAATTAATAGATTGGAGCAAGATAATGCATATAAAAATTATTAATGGGGCAAATTTAAATTTTCTAGGTATAAGAGAGCCTCATATATATGGAAACACGTCACTAGTGGATCTGGAAAATACTATTTCAGAACATGCGAATAAAACACAAACGGACGTAAGCTTTTTTCAATCTAATGTTGAAGGAGAAATAATCAATTGCATACAAGAATGTTATCACCAAAAAATTGATGGCATAATAATTAACCCAGGGGCATTTACACACTATAGTTATGCGATATCTGATGCTATTAAAAGTGTTGCTATACCGATTGTTGAGGTGCACATATCAAACATCTACACTAGAGAAGAATTTAGACGACATTCCGTAACAGCAAATGCTTGTGTAGGTGCTATAACTGGCCTTGGTATGGCTGGATATATCCTAGCACTAGACTATTTCAAATTGATGTAAGAAAAGTTTGTTACAAATTGGAGGAGTTATATGTATAAACAAGAATTTATAAAGTTTATGGTCAAATCAAATGTATTAACATTTGGAGATTTTATTACTAAAAGCGGAAGACAAACCCCTTATTTCATAAATACAGGAAATTATCAAACTGGTGAACAAATTGCAAAACTTGGTACGTTTTATGCAAAGTGTATAAAAGAAAATATAAACCAAGATGTAGACGCACTTTTTGGCCCAGCATATAAAGGCATTCCACTCGCAATTACAACTGCTATAAGCCTAGCAAATGAGTACAATCAAAATGTAAACTATTGTTTTAACCGAAAAGAAGAAAAGGATCATGGTGAAGGTGGTTCTCTTGTAGGATATAAATTAAAAGATGGCGATAAAATTTTGATAATTGAAGACGTTATTACAGCAGGAACAGAAATTCGTGAATGTGTACCCAACTTGAAGAAAATTGCAAATATCGAAATTGTAGGACTGGTTATTTCAGTGGATAGAATGGAGAAAGGTGTACAAGACAAAACTGCTATAAATGAAATATATGATAAATTTGGTATAAAAACATGTCCAATTGTAACAGTTAAAGATATTATTGAAACATTACACAACAAAGAAGTGGACGGAAAAGTAATTATTAATGATGAACTTAAATACAAAATGGAAAATTATATGAATAAATATTGCGTAATTTAGAGGATAAGCCTGGATTTATATTTCCAAAAGTTAGCATTGTGTTGACAAAAAATATCGCCCATGATACTATAAACACAATTAAATAATCTGCCTTTAAGATTGACCTTGAGAGTCAATTAAGGATTTCCCCAAATATCAAAATTATAAAATATTTTGTGTTTATGTCTTTTAGGCAATAGTGAACTTTTGTGTTCAATATTGCCTTTTTTTCATGATACTTGGTGGATATAAAAATAGTATAACTCCATTAATCTTAAGGCAAAATATGGAGGTATTTATGTTAAGAAGCAAAGATTTGGTTGGAATTAGAGATTTGGAAATAAGTGAAATTATGAGCATTATCAATCTTGCAAAGGATATGAAGAAAAAAATAAAAGATAAATCTATAAGAGAAAATAACCTGCACCAAGAAAGTATGATTACTGTGTTTTATGAAAATAGCACTAGAACTAAAGTCTCATTTGCTATGGCAGGAATGTATCAAAATATGAATGTGACTGATCTTGGAGTACAAACAAGTAGTGTTCAAAAAGGTGAAACTTTGATTGATACAGGAATTACACTGGATAGAATGGGGATAGATTACATTGTCCTTAGACATGGATTAAGTGGTAGCTCTCATCTTTTAGGAAAAAACGTATCTGCATCAATTATAAACGCTGGAGATGGAATAAATGAACATCCCACACAAGCTTTACTGGATCTTTATACAATGTATGAAAAGAAAGGGAGCTTTAAAGATTTAAAAGTTGTTATTGCTGGAGATATAATTAATAGTAGAGTAGCAAGGTCAAACATTTTTGGTCTTGTAAAACTTGGAGCAAAAGTGACTCTTACAGGACCTGGAACACTTTTATCCAGATCAATGGAAGCACTGGGAGCAAAAGTTGAATATGATTTAACAGAAGCACTGAGAGGGGCTGACATTGTTATGGGTCTTAGAATTCAGCTTGAACGCCAAACAGGTGGCTTGTTTCCTTCTGTAAAAGAATATAACAATATCTATGGAATAGATTTATCTGACTTTGAAGTTGCTAATAAAGATGCAATATTAATGCATCCTGCACCAGTAAATCGAGGTGTAGAGCTTACGCCTGAAATCCTTGATAGCAATGTAAGTGTAATTGACGAACAAGTTACAAATGGTGTGGCTGTAAGAATGGCAATTTTGGCTTTGTTAAATGAGAGGAGAGCTGCATAATGCTTATAAAAAATGGTCTAGTTTTTAATCCAACAACAAATTTTATGCAACAAGCAGATATTTTAATTAAAGACGGTAAAATAGTCAAAATAGAAAGTAATATTAATGATAGTAGTGAAAATATAATTGATGCTTCTGGGAAATGGGTTGTTCCTGGTCTAATTGATATGCATACACATTTCCGTGATCCAGGTTTTGAACATAAAGAAGACATTACCAGTGGATGTAACGCAGCACTAAAAGGTGGCTTTACTACAGTTTGCTGTATGCCAAACACAAACCCTGTTATAGACAATAAATGTATTGTAACATATATTAATTCTATAAGTGAAAAAACAGGCCTAAATCTTTTAATAGCAGGAGCAATTACAAAAGGCCTAAAAGGGGAAAGTCTTGCAAATATTGGAGAGATGGCATTTTTACCTAATGTTTGTGGATTTAGTGATGATGGAAAAACTGTAATGAATTCAAAACTTATGAAAACAGCTATGAATTATATAAAACCATTTGGTTTGCCAATATTTTCGCATACTGAAGACCATTCATTTTCTGGAGGAGCTATGAATGCTGGTCAAAATGCACAACTTTTTGGAATTAAAGGAATTGGGCGTGAAGCAGAAGAAATTATAGTGGCTAGAGATATTATTTTGGCACGTGAAACAGGATGCAAACTTCATCTTTCACACATTAGCACAAAAGGTAGTTTAGACCTAATACATATGGCAAAAACTGTTTGGGGAATGACAAACCTGACAGCGGAAACAGCTCCACATTACTTCAGCTTGGATGACAGTTTGCTTGGAGATTATGATACCAACAAAAAAATGAACCCTCCTTTGCGTACAAAATCAGATGTTGAAGCTATAAAAGAAGGTTTAAAAAGTGGAATTATTGATGTAATTGCTACTGACCACGCTCCTCATCACTATGATGAAAAAAATGTTGAATTTGAAAATGCTCCTTTTGGTGTTGTTGGTCTTGAAACAAGTTTTGCAATAAGTTATACAAATCTTGTAAGAACTGGTATTTTAACTCCTTTAGAATTAATTGAAAAAATGAGCACAAGACCTGCACAAATCTTAAATCAAGATAGTGGAAAAATTGAAGTGGGTTCTGTTGCAGATATTACTATTATAGATACCGAAAAAGCCTATAAAATAAATAAATCTGAATTTTTGTCTAAAGGAAAAAATACTCCATTTGATGGAATGGAAGTTTATGGCAACATTGAGTATACAATTGTGAATGGGCAAATTTTTTATCAATCGGCTAATACGTACACTAACAGAAAATATTTGTTTAAATTGAGTAACAAAACTGAATTACCATTATCTAAGAAACTATGTGTTTAAGAAGGGACAGCCATGGACAAATTAATAGAAAAAATAGAACTAATGAAAAACCCCACTGTTGTGGGGCTAGATCCAACTTTGGGCATTGTACCTTCATTTTTAAAGGAGCAATACCTAGCCAAAGACATGATACCAACTGAAAATGACTACTCTTTGGCCGTTGCAAAAATGTTCTTTGATTTTAATAAACAAATTATTGACAACATATACGACATTGTTCCAGCAATAAAACCTCAAATTGCAATGTATGAACAATTTGGTACAAATGGTATTTCCGCATACATAAATACATGCCACTACGCTAAAATCAAAGGGATGATTGTAATTGGAGATATCAAAAGAGGGGACATTGCCTCAACAGCTGAGTCTTATGCTTCTCACATCAAAGGTACAGTGATTAACGGAAAAGAATTTGATTTTTGGAAAGAAGATTTTGTAACAGTTAATCCATACTTAGGAGTTGATGGAATTCAACCATTTATAGATGCATGTAACGAAAAAGATAAAGGTATATTTATTCTTACAAAAACAAGCAACCCAAGTAGTGCTGATTTACAAGACTTACTAGTTGACGGCGAACCCTTGTATTATAAAACAGCTTGCCTAGTAAGTAAGTGGGGCGAATTAGCTATGGGTAAAAAAGGATATAGTAAAGTTGGGGCAGTTGTTGGTGCAACTTACCCTGAGCAAGGTGTGGAATTACGAAATAGAATGCCACATACATTTTTCTTAGTTCCTGGGTATGGTGCACAAGGGGCAACGGGAAAAGATTTAAAAGGCTTCTTTGACCAACATGGGGGTGGATGTATAGTAAATTCGTCTAGGGGGATTATTGCGGCTTATAAAAACGACAAGGAATGTTCAGAAAAAGATTTTGCGGCAGCTGCAAGAAAAGCAGCTATTGCTATGAAAAAAGATTTAGAACAGAGATTTTAGTCAAGATTAGCAGGGAGATGATTTTTTGAAATACAATGGAAATATATTATTAAACCAAGAAATTGCACCAAATATTTTTAAAATGATAATCCAATGTGCTCCAGTTGCACAAAATGCAAAAGTTGGACAGTTTGTAAATGTTTACACTAAAGATAAAGCTCTTCTTCTTCCAAGGCCAATAAGTCTTTGTCAGTTTACAAACGACACCATAACCCTGCTGTATACTGTTGTTGGAACAGGCACAAAGGAATTTTCAACCTATACAACAGCTGACACTATAAAAATCAGCAAAACTCTAGGAAAAGGCTTTGCTCCTCAAAATGTAAAAACACATGTCATTGTTGGAGGTGGAATTGGAATTGCTCCGCTTCTGGCACTTGCTGAGGAGTTGTCTGCACAAAACACTAACATAATTGCAGTCTTAGGATATAAAGACCATCAATACTTGGTTGATGAATTTAAAAGTATATGCAATGAAGTTTATGTTTCAACAGACAAAGCAACTAGTGGATTTACAGGAAATGTCGTAGACTTAATTAAGATGAAACATATCAGCGGAGATTATTTCTATGCTTGTGGCCCAAAACCCATGTTAAAAGCTCTTTCTACGCATTGTACCCAAAAAAATATTCCTGTTCAAGTCTCTATGGAAGAACGCATGGGTTGCGGGTATGGAGCTTGTGTTGGGTGCAATTGTAAAGTAAATAATAAAAATCAGAAAGTTTGTAAAGATGGCCCAGTATTTTTAGGAAGCGAGGTAAATTGGCAGTGATGGATTTGAGCGTAAAACTAGGTAATATTACTTTGAAAAACCCTATAATGACAGCTTCAGGCACATTTTCTTCAAAGGAAAATAGCGAATTTATTGATATAAACCAACTGGGTGCTGTTGTTACAAAAGGTGTTTCCACTGCACCTTGGGACGGCAACCCCACTCCTCGCATTGCTGAAACATATGGTGGGATGATTAATGCGGTTGGACTACAAAATGATGGTGTTGACACTTATATTGAAAATGAACTAGCTTTCTTAAACCAATTTGATACTATAAAAATTGCAAATATAGCTGGAAGAACTATTGACGAGTATTGTGAAGTAGTACAGAAGTTAAATAATTCATCTGTTGATATGATGGAAATAAACATTTCTTGCCCAAATGTAAAATGTGGAGGAATTGGTTTTGGAACAGACGTAGCACTTGCTGGTGAAGTTACTGCTCAGGTTAAAAAAATTGCTAAAAAACCCATTATAGTAAAGCTTACACCAAATGTCACAGATATAACAGAGATTGCAAAAGCCGTTGAAGCAGCAGGAGCTGATGTAATTTCTTTGATTAACACGTTGCTTGGCATGAAAATTGATGTTCATAAGAAAAAGTGTGTTGTCGCAAACCGAATGGGTGGTCTATCAGGGCCAGCTATCAAACCTGTTGCCATACGTATGGTATATCAAGTTAGGCGTTCTGTAAATATCCCTATAATAGGGCTGGGTGGAATTATGAATGGGGAAGACGTGGCCGAATTTATTCTTGCTGGGGCTGATGCGGTTGCAATTGGCACTGCTACTTTGATAGACCCAACTGCTCCCATTAAAATTAAAAATGAATTTAGTCAATATATGGATTTATACAATTTCAAAAACATAAGCGAACTAAAAAGCTCCTTTATTAATTAACATTTAATAAAAGGAGCTTGATAACTTATTTTGTGTCAAATTGCAGACCCGAATAATCAGGTGAAATTTTATCCACTCGCATTCCTCTGCCTGGTATTGGCATAATATAATCTAATATTATTTCTCCATCAGGATTTATCTCCACTATTCTATAATCAGCAGCTGAAACTGCGATGGTATTTCCATTAGGCAACATTCTTGCTCCTCCCATAAACAATGAGAAAAAATCAGAGTCATCACCATTTTTATTAAAATGCCATGTGATTTCAGGTTCTGCATTAATATCCCATTCACCATCAGGCGAAACTGGAAGCTTCATACGCAAAATTTCAGTATAATTGCTTTCTCCATCTTCCAACTGTCTATTAGCACCATTGTTAAAGACCTGTATTTCTCCATTTTTGGCATCTATCCAATAAGCATCGTGCTGAAAATAAAGTGTTTGTTCACCAGTGCCATCTTCACTGTAAGTTTGTTCGTTGCCCCATCTATAAAGTAAATCTCCAGCTTCACCTTTTGCCTCATCCGTAGTGGTGTTGTGGTCAATAACCCACAATTCATTATACATTCCAGATGAAACTATAAGTTGGTCAAACTCTGCATTGTAATCAATAGAGTTTAAATGGAAAAACTGTCCTGTATAGAATATATTATTGCTATAATAATAAGCATTTATTTTCGATTTATCTGTAATGTCACCATAATTATCAAGGTCACTATGTATATTTTGAACGACTCGGTCTAAAGCATTCCATTCCCAAACTATATCGGCAGTTCCATCTTCCAAATTAGGCTTTATTTCAATTAACCTTTCAGATAAATGATAAGAATTCATTATAGGGTCGACAATATCAATTCCATATTGAACATTTGCATCTTCTGGTGTAATTAAATCATATGCTATTGCAATGATATTTCCGTTTGGTAATACTGTAAAATCATGATGAAGAAGGTACTCTCCAAATTCACCATATTCAAATGACCATAATACATTGCTATCCCAATCTACAATTTCTATTTTGCCAGTGCCACCAGCAGCGAAATTTTCGAGTTCTCTCCAGTTATATTGTGAAACTGTTCTATACAACAAACCATCTTCAGTAAGATATGCAGTAGCACCTTGTGGAACATAATCATCCGTTGTCCATTCATGTACAAAATTCCCATCTGTATCCATTAAATATGCACTGGACTGAACTTGAATTCTGTTTGAATCGTACGCTCCATAAATTAAAGTATATCCATTATATTGCTCAGTACTGTCCGCTGGAACAATAGATCCAGTTGCTTTATCAAAGTTTCGATCTGTTTGAGTTTTAGAATCTTCCATCATATCCCTCATCGCATCCATGTCAATATTTATATCAACACCTTCTGGTGGAGCAGTCATCATAGAAGATTCAAATTCATCATCTGTTAATTTAGCGTCTTTATTCATATCGAAGTAACGCAATATATTGGATGAATTTTCAATTTCTTCTTTTGAAATAATGGTATCCCCATCATCATCAATATAATTAAAAATTCTGTTTTGCCTTACAACTGTATAAACGTCAAACGGTCCGTTGTGACTTTCTTCTGGGTCAAGTTCACCATCATTATTTTTGTCAAGTTCAAGCAGAACAAACGGTGCATTTGTGATTTCTTCTGCTGAAAGCTCACCATCACCATTTACGTCCAAAGTATTTTGAACTATTTTAGCATTGTTGTCTTGTATGGACTTGCTGATCATTTCACCAAACTGGGCTTCAACTATACATCCAACTAATGATATCGCCAGTATGGATGATACTATTATAGTTGCTTTTTTCTTCTTATTCATTTATCAATCTCCCTTGATTGCTTAAATATTGTCATATCCTTTTCTCATTAGGTGAATTAAGTCATCGTAGTGTTTCAATATAAATTCCTTGGGAACACCTTGCTTTTGATGCAAGTTCACAAAGTCTTTTACAAGACACATGAAATTTAGCATCATAAGACTAGTCTTTCGTGGCAAAGTATTAAACATATCTGTTTTATAGTTTGGCAAATCTTTTATGATATTAAAAGTAGTTAAGCTTTCAACTAAGAGCCTATCTTCTTTGCTTTCAAGTGCATTTACAAGCATTTCTCTACAAATCTCGAATACTCTATCAGGGTTGTTCACTATATTATTTTGAAATTCAAGCATTCTATTGATTAAAAAATGTTTAATCACAATATCGAAGATGTCTTCCAGACTATCGAAATATCTATAAAAGGCACTTCTTGATATTTCTGCTTGCTTACAAATCCTTGAAACTTTTGCTCCCATAAAACCATTGTTTATAAATTCTACTTTTGCCGCCAATAAAATTTTATTTTTTTTATCTTTTGGTAAGTTTTGAAATGTTTTTTTAGTCATATGCACCTCAATAATTATGTACTACTTAATCTCTGTGTAAAGAATTTTATTAAGTTTGATATTATTATTATATCTTGTTAGTTTATACATAACAAGATACAGAATAAGATAAAGTGTCTTACTAATGATAACCTAGGCTGTTGAATATAAAGCCAAAAAAATAGAGGACAATTACGCCCTCTATTTCAATTCGTAGTATTTTTTTATAAAAGCATTTCTCATTTTTTCAAACACTGCTCTTGCTTTATCATCATCAGCTATGCAAGCTGTAACTATTCTCAAATACCCTTCCATTCCATATGGCACTCCAGAATTAACAAGAACATTTGCTTCTTTAAGCAAATAATTTGCAATGTCATCACTTTTTCCCAGTTTTGAAACATTAATCCAAGTCAGTATTCCGCTTTCACTAGGTCTAAAACTTATTCCAGGCGTATCTTTAAATACTTCGTTCACAAGGTCCCGTCTTCGTTCCAGCTTTTCAAACACTTCATCCAAATACTCTACATCATTTATAATGGCTTCTGCTCCTATTGATGATAGGGTTGAAGCTGCTCCAAGCACATTAACAGCCCCTCCATACAAAACTTCCATAATCTCGTCACTCGCATATATATACCCTATTCTAAATCCGCTAAGCCCTATTCCTTTTGATATCGAACAAACCGTAAGTGTTCTTTCCCACATTCCCTCTATCGTAGCTGGTGAAACAAATTCAATTCCGTCAAAAATATGGTCCTCAAATGCTTGGTCTGATACAAGAATTAAATCATGCTTTTTAACAAAATCACATAGCTTAATCAAATTTTCTTTTCTAAAAACAGTAGTAGTTGGATTGTTTGGATGAGTTATTAGTACTACTTTTGTTCTAGATGTCACTCTTTTTTCAAATTCATCTATTCTAAAAGCATAGTTATCTTCATCATAAAGAGGAACTTCCACAGTTTTTCCTCCTAACAATTTAGGATTTAAAAAGTTACTTGGATAACTTGGCTTTGGAACCAAAACCTCGTCTCCTTCTGAAATAAAAGGCATCAGGGCATACAATAGTCCCGAGTCCGAGCCTGGCGTTACAATAACATTTCTTGATGGATTAATATCAAGTCCCGTCTGACGAGATATTTTCTTGGCAATTTCTGCCCTAAGTTCTGGTCTTCCAATAGGCAAAGAATAGTGGGACACTTTGCCTTCTTCTAACGCCGAAATCATAACTTTCTTTACTTTTTCGGGTATTGACGGGTCTGGGAAGAAGGGGTCTGCCCAACCCAATATATCCACCCCACTAGATAAAAGCTTTGCCACACCGTCTCCAACGTCAGCTTTCTCTATTTTGCTAAAAAGTCCCCCTTGTAAATTTCCAAATCCTGAGTTCATCTTGCTTTTTACATTAAACATTTCAAGTTCCTTTCCAATTCGTATTTAATTAGCGAAAAAGCATGCTACTTTATGTGTTTCATTCAAATCTTCTAGTAATGGTTTTTCTTTAAAACATTTGTCTTGAGCCTGTGGACATCTTGTATTAAATGGACATCCTGCTGAAATTTGAAGAGGACTAGGTATTTCTCCTTTTAAAATTTGTTTATCATTTATTTTTACTTTTTCACCACTACTAACTAAATTTATTAATGATTTAGTATATGGGTGCTTGGGATTTTTAAATAATTCATTTGACTCAGCAATTTCCATAATATTTCCAAGATATAAAACCATTATTCTATCGCTTATATGCTTTATAACTCTTAAATCATGAGAAATAAACATATAGGTTAAAGAAAACTTTTTTTGCAGATTTTTTAATAAATTTATAACTTGTGCTTGCACTGACACATCTAGTGCTGATACAGATTCATCACATACTACAAATGATGGATTTAAAGCTATTCCTCTTGCTATAACTATTCTTTGCTTTTGTCCTCCTGAAAATTCATGTGGATACCTATTTAGTACATCTTTTGTTAGTCCTACAATTTCTAGTAACTCTATAATATAATTTGTTTTTTGTTCATTCGTCATATCTTTTCTAAAGTTGTCTAGTGGTTCTGAAATTATATCTTTTATTGTAAGTTTTGGGTTCATTGAACTATGTGGGTCTTGAAATATAAATTGCATTTCTTTTCTAAGTTCCAACATTTGTCTTTTGTCTAATCCAACTATATCTCTTCCTTTAAAAATAATACTCCCTGAAGTTGGTTCCTCAAGCCTTAACATATTTCTTCCCAGTGTACTTTTTCCACATCCGCTTTCTCCAATAACTCCAAGTGTTTCTCCTTCATATATTTCAAAGCTAAGCCCATCGACAGCTTTTACATACACTTTATCCTCTTCTTTTTTCGCTTTTTTGATGAGAAAGTATTTTTTTATATCTTTCACTTCAAACAACAATTTTTTATCCACTAGATGTTACCTCCATTCTCATATAAAAAGCATTTAACTTCTCCTGTATCTACTTTATACAATTTGGGGCTATTTTCTTTACATATTGGCATAACACAATTACATCTAGTGTTAAAATAACAACCTTTTGGCCTATTGTTTATTGGAGGCACTGTTCCTTCTATTGTTGGCAATATTTCAACTTCTTCATTTATTTTAGGCATAGCCCCCAAAAGCCCTTTTGTATACGGGTGTAGTGGATTTTCAAATATAGAATCAACGTCACGCTTTTCAATAATTTGTCCACAATACATAACTATAACATCGTCTGCTATATCATAAACAACATTTAAATCATGGGTAATAAAAAGTATTGAGGTATTCATGTTTTCTTTCAATTCCTCAATCAATTTTAATATCTGAGCTTCTATACTAACATCCAAAGCGGTGGTCGGTTCATCTGCAATCATAACACTTGGTTCACAAATAAGCCCCATAGCAATCATTACCCTTTGCCTCATTCCTCCAGACAATTGGTGTGGAAATTGTTCTAGCCTTTCTTTTGGAGATGGTATGCCAACTTTTGTTAATATTTCCAAAGCAGCCTCATATGCTTTTGCTTTTGATATATTTTTATGTTGAATTAAGCCTTCCATCAACTGCTCTTTTATTTTTAATATTGGATTTAAAGAAGTCATAGGTTCTTGAAATATCATAGAAATCTCTTGACCTAGAATTTTTCTTTGCATATCTTTATTTGAATATTTTAAAATATCATTTCCCTTAAAAATTACTTTTCCACTAGGTATTTTTCCATTTTGAGCAAGTAGCCTCATTATAGCCAAAGCTGTAACACTTTTTCCACTTCCACTTTCTCCAACTATCGCTAGTGTTTTTTTCTCTTCCAGTTCAAAACTTATATTCTCGACTGCCTTAAATATACCTCGTTCTGTTTTAAATTCAACACTTAAATCCTCTACTTTTAAAACAACGGACATACAATCACCCCTCCTATCTCACTGCTTTGAGTCAAACGCATCTCTTAATCCATCCCCAACAAAGTAAATCCCAAGAACTAATAAAAGTGTTAATATTCCTGGTGGAATCCATACCCATGGCATATCTCTAATTACTATTGTTTTTTGTGCATCAATTAACATATTTCCCCAGCTTGGCATAGGCCTTTGCACTCCCACTCCCAAAAAGCTTAGGGATGCTTCCATAAGTATTGCTTGAGATGTTGCTATTGTTACCTGTACCATAATAGGTGCTAAAATATTCATAAGTACATGTTTTGTGACAACTTTAAACGTTGGTGTTCCAAGTGATTTTGCAGCCATAATATAGTCTAGTTGCTTTACCCTAAGAACTTCCCCTCTCACAAGTCTTGCTGTAGATGTCCAAGTAACAAATCCTATTGCACATATGACTATCCATATTGATGGTTCTAATATAGTCGAAATAGAAATAAGTAAAAATAAAACTGGAAATGATATTACTATATCAACGAGCCTCATCAAAATTTTGTCTATAATCCCACCAAAGTAGCCCGATACAAGACCAACTATAAGCCCTATAATTGTAGATATACTAACTGCACATATTGAAACCATCATGGTTATTCTTGCACCATATATAAGTCTGGAAAAAATATCTCTGCCAATTTCATCTGTCCCCAATATATGGTCTCTTGATGGCGTTGCATATTTGTCGTATAATCCCGTTTGGGCATTTTCAAATATATCTGAATATCCATATGGTGCTATAAAATCTGCAAAAATTGCTAGTAATATAAATAGAAATACAATAACTGTGCCTATTATAGCCAGTTTATTTCTCTTATATCTTTTAAACGCTAAATCATAAAAACTATTTTCTTTAAACATTCTGCCATCACCCCCTTATTCTTGGATCTGTTAATGCATACAAAATATCTGACATAAGATTTCCCACAAGCACCAACGTAGCAGTTATAAGATTTAAAGCCATTATTACACCATATTCTCTATCGGCTATCGATTGTATCCCTAGTTGCCCCATCCCTGGCCAGTTAAAAATACTTTCAGTTATATATGCACCACTAAACAAAAATGGTATTGATAATCCAAATATAGTTATAACGGGTATAAGTGCATTTCTAAGTGCATGTTTATAAACGATTAACTTATTTCTTAACCCTTTTGCTCTAGCTGTTCTTATGTAATCTTCTTTAAGCACATCAAGCATATTGCTTCTTGTAAATCTTGAAACGGTCGCAATGTTTGACAGAGAAAGAACAAAAGCTGGCAGAACTAGATGGTGAATAACGTCTTGAATATATACAAGCCCTGTATACCCTGCCCTCATATTTATCATTCCACCAGAAGGAAATATTCCTAGTTTTAATGCAAACAAATACACCATTAATAGTCCAAAAAAGAATGATGGAACTGCAACTCCCACCAAGGCAAATATTGTAAAAGTGTAATCAAAAGCTGTATTTTTCTTGACAGCACTTGCAACCCCAATTGGTACACCCACTGCAAAGCTAAATATAAATGATGTAAGTGTAAGTATTATTGTGTTTGGCAACCTATCCATTATAAGTTGTTTTATCTCATGATTTCCATTATATGTATATCCAAAATTACCCTTTAAAACTTCCGTAATCCAATTAAAATACTGCACATACCATGGATCATTAAGTCCCATCGCTTCTCTTGAAGCTTCTATATCTTCCATACTTATATTTGGATTTATAAAACTTGCTAAGGGGTCCCCTGGTGCAAGTTGCATGATTGCAAATGATAATATTGTAATTCCAATTATAACTGGAATAGATTCCAGAAGTCTTCTAGCTATATATTTTCGCATAAATTCCCCCTTATGGTTTTAACTAGTATAACTAAAAAATTTCGTCTATAAATGTTTCCATACTAATTATATTATAATTTTTGTCTCCTATAATTTTTATAAAATCTCTATAACTTCCAACAGTGAAACCATCTGCTTTATAATTGTTTTGTGATATATTAATCATTATTTTTGTTGGATTTATGTTATCCAGTAATTCCACTAAATACGTTTTTGGACCTGTTTTATTATATTTTGTTACCTTTTCAAAAAATCCGCATTCCTCAGAGTCTTGTGCATCAATAACACTTGTGATAGCATAACATTTATTTGGTGTCACAACAATATACGCTTCACCAACAATTTCATAGCCAAATAAATTTTCAACAACTTTATCAGAGCCCTCTTTTGTTTTGATTATATATGCATCTACTTGCTCTCTTTTTAAAATCTCTTGAGTTTTGTTAATTCTGTTTTTATAAACTTCTTTGCTTAATTTATCCAATTTTTTTCATCCCCATCTTTTTTGCTAGTTCTAAATATGCCTCTACACCCAAATTAAGTGTATCTACATCTACTTTTTCATTTGCTTGATGGACTATTTTAATCACATCTTTAAATGGTATTTTAGGGCTTACTAGTGATGCTCCATAAACGTCAGCAGGAATATTTCCCAAAAATCTCCCATCAGTTCTTCCTAGTGCATATACTGGCAACAATCTTGCGTCTTTGCAAAAATATTTTTGTGTTATACTTTCAAGTTCTTCAAAAAACTCTGATGTACAATCACTAGAAAATCCTTGAATAAATTCTTTTATCTCATAAGTCAAGTCCAATCCATCCAATATATCTTTTACAATACGTTCTGTATCTTCCTGTGTTTTTGAAGGAAGTAATTGAACAGAGAAATTAAATTCTATATTTTTAGGCATGATATTTACTGCTTCTCCTATTTCATATGTTGGCAGCATTATAATGTTTTTGCAGTTATAGTCTTTATAGCCCTGAAGTAGTGGACTTTCTATATCACTTCCAAGTAGTGAAACATATTTCTTATAAACATCATTTTCTTCTATTTCAAATTCATAGTTTGACAATCGCTCCAAAACTTTTAAAAACTTATGAGTTGACCTGTTCTGATTTGGAAATGAAGCCGCTGAAGGTGTTCCTTCTATTTTTATATGTACTTCGCATCTTCCTTTTTCTCCAGCAGTACAAGTATAAAATTTATCTTTTTTATTTTCAACTAAAAATCCGCCACCTTCATTTATGACTAGTGCATTTCTAAGTAAATCTTTATATTTATGCACAACATGTGGCATTCCCAGCTTGCTGCCCTGCTCCTCATCAGCTGAAGCAATAAAAATTATTTGCCTATTTAATGGTTCTTGGCTAAGCTTTATAAATGTGACAAGAGATATGGCAGTCAAAAATTTAGTGTCCAGTGTTCCCCTACCATATATAAACCCGTCTTCCTGAGTAGCATCAAAAGGCTTATATTTCCATTCACTCTCGTTTGCTGAGACCACATCTATATGCGAAATAAATGCAATTGGATTTTCTTCAGATTTATCTCCTAGTATAGAGATAATACTTTTTCTACCTTGTGCTGGCTCAATTATATCAAATTCTATCCCACATTTACCTAGAATATTTGCTATATAATCTGTCATAAGGTATTCATTATTGTTTGAAGTGTCAAGCCTAACCATATCTTTTAATATTTCTACAACGTCAAGTTCCATCTTCCACCTACCTTATCAGCCAAAGTTCTAATTGTCTTTCACTTAGAACCTCAACACCATCTTCTTTTATCACTATATCTTCCTCAACAATAAAACTAGGCAATCCATCATCCTGAATAACGGTTGGTTCTATAGCATAAACTTCATTTACTCTAACCTTATTTTGACTGTTTGGTTTGCCTTCAACATGAAGAGCTGTCCCGCCATCATGAACTTTTCTTCCCAGTTGATGTCCAGCTGAATGTCTTATTGTTGGGTATCCACCAGCTTCAATTACACTTCGACCCAACCAGTCAATGTCACACCCTCTAAGTCCTGCTTTTGCATTGTTTATTATGTTGCTTACGGCATTTACTGCTGTGTCAAATGCTTTTTGAACATCGTCGGGAGCTTTTTCTTCTTGTTGTTTCAAAACATAGAAACCTCTTGCAATATCCGAACAATATCCGTTTTTTCTAACACTAAAATCACAAACAAGAATATCTCCTTCTTGCAAAATATAATAGCTCATCGGATCTCTATGAGATAGTCCACACCTATTTATCATGACTAGTGGATATGAATAGTCATGACTTCCTAATGCATTAACTACACCATATTTCTTCATTCCTTCAACAAATAAATCGCCTATTTCTGTTTCACTCATCCCAACTTTTATTTGTTTATGAACATCTTTATAAATATTTACTGTTATATCCACAGCTTCTTTTATTGCCGCAATTTCAGCTTTTGATTTTATCGCCCTAAGTTCTCCCAAAATTTCTTCTGATGATACCCACATATTCTCAAATTTTTCTTTGTCAAATTGATTTTCCAACCCCATATATTGGCCTATTGTAAGACTATCCAATATATAGTCATTTTGAGACACATTAAGGGCTATTTTTTCAAAATTATTATCTTTTATATAATCAGCAACCCCCTTATATACATCTTGTGTTATTATAACAACCTTGCCAGAATTATCAAATATACATCCGATTTGTTCTTTAACCTCAATATCCATAAACAAAGGTAATGTTTTATCAGAATTGTTTCTTGACAAAACGACTAGTGCATCTATTTTTTGTTCTCTCAACTTTTCAGCTAGTTTCTCTATCTTTTCTTTATTCATAACGCCTCCTACAATAAGCAACAATTATGTCCTGCATAACTTCTTTATTAAACTCTATTGACTCAACCAAAATTCTTTCATTAATTGAATGTATTCCTTTTAGCACATCCACAAAATAATCTTTTTCACACAAAGGAGCAAATCCATATACAGTGGTATTAAGTTCTTTTAAAAATTTACCATCATTTGAGCCTGGAGTTATGAATGGCAATAAAGCTTCTATCCTAGGATTTTTATCTTTTAATGCTCTTTCCAATAGACCAACAAAATTTTCGTCAACTTCTGCTTCAAACCCCGCCATAAAACTCATAATTTCAATTTCTACTGGCAAATCTCTTAGTGTTTCTTTTAATTTTTCTGCCAAGCACTCCTCAGTAATATTTGGCAACAGTCTAACATCAAATATGGCTTCTGCCCCAACAGTTTTGCCCAAATGTTTATTTCTATTACCACCTTTTATCATTGACGCAGTTTGGTAATTTTCAGACATAGCTCTAAGTAAGCCCACTATTCCTTTATCTCCTATAACCGACAGCTTTTCTAATAAATTATTTGAATTAATATCACTATCTCCAGTGAGTTCAGCTAACAATTTTTTTGTGGTATACGGCAAGTCTACATCAAATTTTATAGCTTCAACTTTTCTTATAACTTTGACTAATGTAGCTTCATTTTCTAGGTCTGGAAAAAATGGATTAGACTTTTCATTTTTCTTTATAGAGACTTTAACTCTTGCCACTGTTTTTTGCCCAGTTTCATATAAGTAATAAAGTTTATCTTTAAAAACAAAAGAAAATCCTCCTCCTTCATTAAGAGCTTTTTTATTTGATAATATTTTTTTGGCTCTGTCTTGTGTAATTAAATATTCCATGCCATATTCACTACCATTTTCTTCATCAGATGTAAATACAAAGTTAATTCCTCTTTCAAGTGTATCCTCTTGTCTTTTCAATTCTTCTATAATAGAAAGACTAGAGGCTATGACATATTTCATGTCAACTGCCCCTCTTCCATACAAATAGCCATCTTTTTCTTTGCCTTCAAAAGGATGTAATTCCCAATCCTCTGGATTTGCGACAACAACGTCCATATGGCCAACTACAATCAAATTTTGGTCCGTTTCTGGTCCCAAAGAAATAATAATATTTTTTCTATTTTCATCTTTGTAAAAAATCTCATATCTTATATTGTTATTATCACAGAATTTAGATATATAATTGACAAGCTCTGTTTCGTTAGATTTATAGTTTTGAGTATCAATTCTTATCAAATCTTTTAAATAATCTTTCGTCATAAATTTATTCTCCTAATTTCCATTCATGAGCGTCCATTGTATATCCTCTTGCATCTGGAGTATAACCTGAAAGGTCTGATCTTGTCACTACTATTTCATTCACTCCACCATATGTATACCATGGTAAATCATGAGATAAGTGTTCTGATATTTCATTTAATATAGCTTTACGTTCAGTTTGATCTACTGCTTTTGCTTGGTCTGCAAATAACACCTCTACTTCTGGATTGTGATAGTGATAGAAGTTCCAAGAATCGTCGTTTGTAAAGTATTGTGCATATTCATTTGGGTCAGATTCTTGTGCAAAACCTAATAAATAAGCGTCAAAACAAGCATCTGTTGCCAAAGTTGTTTCATCATAATTTGTTCCATTTATTGCTAAATTTCCATCTTTATCTGATTTTCTTGTAAGCTCATCTATTAACGCCCCAAAATCAAGCATTTTTATTGTAGCATCTACTCCAACCTTAGACCATTGTTCTTTTAAAATCTCAGCTATTTGAGTAGAGCTTTCAGCATACATAAGTTCTACCTCTAGTACTTGCCCATCTTTTTCATAAAAGCCGTCACCACCCATTGTATATCCTTTGCTTTCTATCAATGATTTGGCTTTTTCTAAGTCTTGAGTATATTGTGTATCATTTTGGCTGTCGCCCAAAGATCCTTTTGGAAAAATAGAGTCATGAACATATCCCGAAATACCATAGGCAGCATCTACCAACTTAGCTTCATCAATTGCATAAGCCAACGCCTGCCTTATTTCCACTTCATACACTGCTCTATAATCTCTAGTGTCTTCTGCCCTTCCTGCTCCTGTTCTAAATCCAACATAATTTACACTAGACGTTGGATATGTTTGAATTGCAAAATCTGGATTTCCATCAAACGTTGCATATCCATCTTTGTCAACTTCAAGCAAATCTATATCTCCCACTTCTAGTTGAGTTGTAAGAGCTACCATATCTCCAAACTTAACAATTATGTTGTCAATTGATGGTTCTCCTTTAAAGTACTCTGGATTTTTGGTAACTGTAATTTGCGTTCCAACTTCCCAGTTGTCAAGTTTGTATGGTCCAGTTCCAACTGGTTTAGAATTAAATATTTCTTCATCCAACTTAGCAATATCAAATTCTGCAATTTTATGTTCTGGCAATATGGACACATATAAACCAGGCAAAAACGCCGCTGATGGTTCTTGTAACGTCACTTCCAAACTCATTTTATCATCTGATAGTGTAATACCTGATATACTTGGGTCTGGTTCTCCTTCCAAAATTGCTGCTGCATATTCCTCAACACCAACAATGTCGCTTACTCTACTTACTCCTCCAGTATAATTAGGATTTGCCATCATTTCAAAAGTTGCTACGACATCATCTCCATCAAATGTTTCTCCATCATGCCATTTTACTCCTTCATGCAAATTGAATGTATAAACAAGATTATCCTCCGAAATTGAATAGTCTTTTACTAATGAACCTTCTATTTCTCCATTTTCATCTGGTTGTACAAAATTATCAAAAACCATATTGGTCACAATTGCGTCTTGTCTTGATGGAAATAAGTATGGATTTAAAGTTCTTGGCTCACTTGTTGAACCAATTATAAGTGTTGCAGGTTTCACTTGAGTAATGTTGCCTTCGGTTTCTGCTGGTGCACTAGGTGCACATCCTGTAAATGCTGACATTATTAAAACTGCCCCCATTAATTTGGCTAGATGTTTTTTCATTAATATTTCCCCCTCAAAATTTTCTACATTACATTTGTATTTAACCAATGTTCCATTCTGTCAAGCCCTTCTTTTAGAACTTCCATAGAAGTTGCAAGACATATTCTTATATGGCCGTTTGCTCCTTCTCCAAAAAATTTTTCTGTCCCAGGTACAATAGCAAGCTTGGCATCTTTCATAAGACACTCTGCAATTTCACTAGATGTATATCCTGTTCCTGCTATATTTGGAAATACTAAATAAGTAGCATGTGGTTTATGGCAAGTTACACCCTTCATATTGTTCAAGCGACTTACTGCATAGTCTCTATTTTTTTCTAAATGTTTAATGAACTCTTCCACCCAATAATAGCTGTCATTAACACAAGCCATTCCTGCAATTTGTGAAAGTGATGAAACTCCCCCAGCAGTTGTTAAAACATCAGATTTTTCAATTATTTTGTTAAATAGTTCTTCGTCAGTTGCGTATATGCACCCTACTCTAAGGCCAGCTACTCCAAAACTTTTTGAAAATCCAAATACTGATAAAGTCTTTTTGTTTCTTTCATTTCCCAAAGATAAAATACTGATAAATTCCCCATCTGAATACACAATGTCCGACCAAATTTCATCATTCATTATATACAAGTCGTTTTCGTTTGCAATGTCCAATATAAGTTCCAAATCTTCTTTACTATATAAACTCCCTAGTGGATTATGTGGGTTACATAAACAAATCATTTTGGTTTTGTCCGTTACATATTCCCTCAAATTACTTAAATCTATTCTTCCTTCTTCATTAAGTTTTGATGGAAATAACACTGGCACTCCTTTATATCTTAATGTTGATTGTTTAAACAAATAATCAACTGGGTCAAATATAATTACCTCATCTCCCTCTTCAAGTACAGTTTCAGCAATTATATACATTCCTCTAGCTGCACTATCTATCGGCAAAACCAAATTTGCCTCCACAGCTTCATTTTTCCTGCTGTTTAACGCATTTGCAATGGCTTCTCTAAATTCTTTGAGACCTTCCTTTGGCACATAAGAAAAATATCCATCTTCTATATAATTTTTTATAGTAGCTGTAATTTCTTTTGCCACTGGGAAATCTGGGTCTGCCGCTGTAAGAGGGATAACTCCTTCTTCAACTTCTGCCCATCTATAATTAAACGCTTTTTTTCTTAGTATTTCTATATTGATATTATCATTACTAAACATAACTCCTCCTAAATGATTATTCTATAATGTGCAAGTTGATTTGTCTTCCTCCTAAAAATTCAACTTTACCATTTATTACAGCTATATCAATTTCTTGACCATACATAATCATAAGATTATTCCACTCTTTTACTTCATCACAAACATTAAGTTCCATCGCATAAAACGTATTGTCATGCAACTCATATTCTCCCATACCACCAACAAATTCTTGGTTGCCAAAATTTCCAATAGTGGGTCCTGCACCATGCCCATGATAACCTATTGGGTGTGTATATATCATAGGTCTTTTTACTCCTCTTTGTTTTGCTAAAGCTAAGGCACTTGCCAAAATTTCATTTCCAGTTTTGCCAAGAACAAAACACTCCGCTAAACTATCTTGAACTATCATTGCATCTTCATGAATTTTACCTAGTTCTTTAATCAGCTTTGCATCGTCTTTTCCCTTTACGTATGCCATTTCTTGAACATCCGAGCACAGTCCGCACAGTTCAAAACCATAATCACAATGAAGCAAATCACCCTCCATAATCACAGCCGTATCATCTTCTATGTGTGTTTTGCCGTCTCTATTAATCCATATTGTAGCATCAAACCATGGTGTTCCAAAATTTCTCATTGCTTCTTCCATAAGAAAAAATCTTGCTTCTCCAATAGTCGTAACATTTGGGGTTATAACTTCTTTGGAATAACATTGTCCTATAATCTTCCTAGTCAATGACACTATTTTTTTATATTGCTCTATTTCCTTAAGAGTCCTGCTTTCAAGCCACCTAATGGATATCTTCTCGGCCGATATTACTCTATCTTTAAATTCATCTTCTATACAGGTCAAAATATAATCATAATTTGTTTTGGATATACCATCTGCAAAGGGAGTTAATGTTGAAAATTCAAGTGCTATATTTGTGGGATTTTTTTCTTTTATGATTCTAGTTATACAATCTTTTTCAGATTCAATGGGCATTTTTTTGATTTTTTCTATATCATAATTTTTTGCGAATGTTTTGTAAAATACTTCGTGGTTCATTCCAGGGGGTTTTAATAAAATGGGGTTATAAAAAGTTCCTATTGTAAAGTCTGGCTTTGAAACAACCATTTTTTCATATTTTCCGTCTATCATCGTAAATATCAATATGGCTTTTCTTCTGGCATGAAACAAACTACTTGGTAGCATAGTCTTTACAACAGGACCTTCATTATATTCATCACCAACAACTATATACATTTGTATATTAGTCTCTTCCATCAACTTAGGCATAAGATTTTCAAGTCTATCTAGTAAAATTTCATCCTTAATCTTAAATATATTTTGTAGCTTCACTGTAATATCTCCTTCATTCAAATTTAACTAGTAAATTCATTATGTGCTATTATTTTAAAATTATATTATATATCAAAATAGTTGTCAAATTTATAATTTTCAATTAACAAATCTTTAAATTTCACAATTCCACATAGAACGTTGTTGTTTATAATTTTAAAATAACAAAATTATATGTACTTGATTATTTCAAAATTATTTATATATAACAATCAAATGCTTTTATATATATTAAATATTGGATTATTATATAATTTGCTATTAAATATTTATTACATCTAAGCAGAATGTTAGGTACATTTGTGAGTTCTTTTACAGAAACCTCCCCATTTACGTCTATTTTATTCTTTTTATCTCTGGGCAAGTTCACAAAAAAATCAAAAATATTTATTGATATTTAACATGGATTTAACTCTTGTTTAATATGTTTACAACAATAATATTGTAAAATAATATGTGTAGACAATAAAACATTTATTAATAATAATATATGGGGGAATTTAAAATGAAGTTAACTAAAAAATCAGGTATTGCAATAATTTCAGCATCAGTTTTGGCTAGTATTTTAGCATTTACAGGTACAGAACAACCAATTGTTGCAGAAGAAACAGCAATTGTTGAAGAAGTTAAGGCTGATAAAGAAGTGGTGCAAACTGAGGAAGAAGAAGCATCAGTAGAGAAAGAAGAATTACAAGCTGAAAAAGACGTAGCACCAACAATTGAAGAAACACCAAAATACATATTTGCATTTATCGGAGATGGAATGTCTCATGTACAAATTAATTCAGCTCAAGTATATAACGGAACACGTGATCATAAGGATGAAGTAGCATTAACAGAATTAAACTTTACAAAATTTCCAACTCTAGGAAACATGTACACTCAAGATGCAACTTCATTTGATCCAGATTCAGCATCAACAGCAACATCAATGTTGACAGGAGAAAAAACTCATAGTGGAGTTATTGGTTTAGGAATAGATAAAACAACAGTACTTAAAACTTTACCAGAAATGTTGAAAGAAGATGGATATAAAATTGGTGTAGTTAGTACAGTTACATTAAACCATGCAACTCCAGCAGCATCTTATGCACATACTGAGTCTAGAGATAACTATTATGATATTGCAATGCAAATGGCTGATAGTAATTTTGATTATTTTGCTGGTGGAGAGTTATCAGAAGCAGACGATGATGGAACTCAAAAAAGTGCATATGAAGTAATGGAAGAAAAAGGATATACTGTTGTTAATACTGCAGAAGAATTTGAAAATATCAAAAATGGTGATAAAGTTTATGCAATTAGTCCAGATGCAGATGGAGCAATGCCTTATTCACTAGATGCAGCAGAAGATGCTCTAACATTGGCGGACTTTGTTGAAAAAGGTATTGAAGTTCTTGATAATGAAGATAAAGGTTTCTTTATGTGGATTGAATCAGGAAAAATTGACTGGGCTGGTCATGCAAATGATGCAATGGCAAATATTCAAGACACACTTGCATTAGACAAAGCAGTTGAAGAAGCTATAGAATTCTATAATGAACATCCAGAAGATACTTTAATTATTGTTACAGGAGACCATGAAACAGGTGGTATGACTATTGGTCAAGCGAGTACTGGATATGACACTGCGTTTGATTTACTAGACAATCAAAAAGTTTCTTATGATAAATTTGATGATATGTTTGCAGATTTTAAAGCAAACAATCCAGAAGCAACATTTACTGACGTATTAGACCTTATTAAAGATAACTTTGGTTTAGTAACTGAAGACGATACAGCTTGTGTAGATAATGAAGCTTTAATTCTTTCTGATTATGAATATGATAAACTATTCAATGCATTTGAAGAAAGTATGAAACCAAGGGTGGCTGATACAGAAGAAAACGATATTCTTTATGGTGGATACGAACCAATAACAGTAACTTTAACTCATATTTTAAATGCTAAAGCAGGAATTGGCTGGACTTCATATTCTCACACAGGAGTACCAGTAGCAATATATGCAATGGGTGAAAACGCATCAACATTTAGTGGTGCATTTGATAACACTGAATTATTTGATAAATTAGTATCACTTTATGCAGCAGAATAAAAACTTAATAATCATATAACTTGTTATACCTTATCCCGTTTATATTTACAAAATATGAATGGGATATTTTTGTCATTGAAATATTAGTGAAATTAATTTAAAATGTATTATATAAAGGATAGTACTCTAACCTTTACAATACATAGACTAGCCCGTTACCTTACATAATTATAGATAGGAGAATACATTGAAAAATAAAAATATAATTTTTTCTATTATTTGTCTTGTAATAATTACAGTATTACTTGCAATTCCAACAGGTTTTGAACGAGATATTTATGTTAATGCAGAACATGCAAAGGTGAAGATTTTGGATGTAAATAATTCAAAAATAAATGTAATGGGATTTATTAGGCAAGGAGAACAAACTGCTCAAGTAGAAGTAATGAACGGTAGCTTTAAAGGCGAAATTTTAGAAGGCCATAATATGTTTAGAGGAAGCTTATCTTCAGACAAAGTTTTTGCAAATGGGGATATAGCTCTAGCTTTAATTGAAAAAAATAGCAATGATGAACCTATTTTTGTAAATTTAGTTGATTTCTACAGAATTAATATAGAATTAATATTAGCTGGAATATTTATTTTAGCTTTAATCATAGTATCTGGTACAACTGGAATAAGAACTATCATTTCTTTTGTATTTACTTTGACCTGTATTTTTAAGCTGTTTATCCCTATGCTTTTAAAAGGGTATCAGCCAATAATGTTAGCTCTTGCTATTGGAGTTAGTATTTCTGTTGTTACACTAATTTTAGTTGGTGGATTTACTAGAAAAGCTTATTGTGCTATTATTGGAGCCGTACTATCTTCACTCATAACTTGTATATTAGCTATTATCTTTGGGCATTATTTTAATATTGATGGTACAGTTATGGAGTGGTCTGAATCTTTATTATATGCAGGCTTTTTTGACCTGAATTTAACCCAAATTTATCAAGCTGGGATATATTTATCATGTTCTGGTGCAATTATAGATCTAGCAATAGACATTTCAGCATCAATTGATGAGCTTTCCTTAAAAAAGCCAGACATATCCCGAAAAGAAATTCTGCTTTCAGGGCTTACTATTGGTAAATCAATTGTTGGTACGCAAACAACAACTTTGCTTTTAGCTTATATGGGTAGCTTTATTGGTATAATGATGGTTTATATGGCACAAGGAACTCCTCTTTTAAATATACTCAATACAAAATTTATTGCTTCCGAAATCTTACAAACATTTGTAGGTTGCATTGGACTAGTCATAGTTTCACCTTTTACAGCATTGACATGCAGTTACATATATAAAAAATAATATCTTACCTTTCTGCTAGTTTTTCTAATTCTACTACTTATTCTTGAATATTTGCATCCGTGATAAGGAAATAGCGTCACAATACTATTTCCTTATTTATATGGTCACTTTTTTTGCATAAGACATAACATAATTTCTTCAATGAATATAAAAAATACAGAACGTGTTTTTTGGTATGATAATAAAGATGATGATTGCAAATGCTGTGTTAAAAATAACACATTGTTTACGTTCTTATATTGAGTATTATTGGGGCCTTCTAATATAAGAAATACTGTGCCTTGGTTTTTGCCAACCAAATCAATGAGAGAATGAAATAAACTAAAAGTTCCTTCAACAGAAAATATAATAAATAATGTGTTGTTATCAACTAGATTTTCAATTTGCAAAGTATTTTCCAAAGCAACAACATATTTTGTTGTTTCAACTCTTAGTTTATATTCAAAGTATTGAGCAACAATAAAGGAGGGCCCCAGACCATGTAATATAATTTTATTATATTTATTTAGCTGCTCTACAAAATGATTAACAATATTTATATCAAAATCTTCAATGAATAATTTTATTCTTTCTAATTCATTAGAATAATATTGAGTTTGGGATATAGAAGGTTCACCAGTGCAATATCTAATGAATTCTTTGTACGTATTAAATCCTAATTTTTTCACGCTTTTTGAAATTTTTGATGTTGAAACGTTACATAAATCGGCAGCTTCAATTATATTTACGCTGCCATTATTTTGAACATAATTAAATAATTTGTTATATATTTCTGTTTCTAATTTATTTAAATGAGTAAAATCAATTTTATTCACAAAATTTTCCTCCTTAAATGTATACTAACCTTCTAGTTGTTTTTATAGTAATATAAAATAAAACGATTGTCAAACTATAGGAAAGTTTTCCAAAAAAATTTCCATTCTATAGTTAAAAAGGTAAATTTTCCAATAAAATATTGATTACTAAAACTATACATGATATTATAACGATGTAATAACTTGTAATAATCTATTTTCAAAAATATTGGGAGGTATATAAAGTGATTAGTGATAAAATAACAGATTTTAACATGGACTTTTTTAGTTTAAAAGGTAAAGCCGCTATTGTTACAGGAGGAAATTCAGGATTAGGTCAAGGCTTTGCATTAGCATTAGCTAAAGCAGGAGCTGACATTTTTGCTGTAAGTCTAGTAGATGATGACGGGACTACTAAAAAACTAATTGAAGCGGAAGGTGTTAAATATCATGTAATGTTATCTGATATTACACAAGATGGCGAATGTAAAAAGGTAGCTGATGAATGTGTAAAGATATATGGAAAAATTGATATTTTAATGAATAACGCGGGTATTTGTATTTGTGAAGAAGATGTTACTAAATTTGACAGAGTAATGTGGGATAAAATGATTGCGGTTAACCTTACTGCTGCATTTGAACTAGCACATGAAGTTGCCAAATATATGATACCTCAAAAAAGTGGAAAAATTGTTAATACCTGCTCAATGTTTTCTTATTTAGGTGGCCAATGGTCTCCAGCATATGCAGCAACAAAACATGGATTAGTTGGATTTGTTAAAGCATATTGTGATGAACTAGCACAATTTAATATTCAAGTAACAGGTATTGCACCAGGATATTTTGCAACTGAAATTACAGAAAAAACTAGAGCAGATGAAGTAGCTAATCAAAGAGTTTTAAGTCATATTGCAGCAAATAGATGGGGCTATGTACAAGACTTAATGGGTGCTATGGTATTTTTAGCTTCTGATGCTTCAAACTATGTTAATGGTACAATATTAAATGTAGACGGTGGATATTTAGTAAGATAAATTAAAATATTTTAAAGGGGATCATCAGTATGACTAACGAGCAAATTATTGAGCAAATAAAAAACATGATAGGTGAAAGTCAAATTAATATAGACCCAGATGCATTATATGATGGAGCATCTGATCGTTATAATAAATATGCAAAAGCAAAAGGCGTATTACCAGTGCCTATTCCAACTATAATTGCGTATCCAAAAAATCCAGAAGAAGTAAAGCAAATTTTAGAATTTGCAAATAAAGAAAAAATCAATGTTATTCCAAGAAGTGGAAAAACAGCAACAGAAGGTGGTCTTGAAAACTGGAAAGATCAAGCAATTATTTTGGATGGTTCTCGTATGAATAAAATCATCAAAATTGATGAGTATAATATGCAAGCAACTGTACAATGTGGAGTGAAGTTACAAGATTTAGAAAATGAAGTTAGAAAAATGGGTCTTACAACAGGACATTCTCCACAGTCTAAACCTATTGCACAATTTGGAGGCTTAGTTGCAACAAGAAGTATTGGTCAATTCTCAACTTTATACGGAGGAATTGAAGATATGGTTGTTGGATTAGAGTGTGTATTTCCAAATGGTCATATTGCAAAGATTAAAAATGTTCCAAGACGTTCAGGAGGGCCTGACATTCGTCATATAATGATTGGAAATGAAGGAACACTTGGATTTATTACTGAGGTAACAATTAAATTATTTAAATATTATCCAGAAAATAATCAATTCCATGGATATTTAGTAAAAGATATTGAAGCTGGAATGAAAGTTTTAAGAGAAGTAGTTGTAAATGGATATAGACCTTCTGTTGCAAGAGTTTATTCCGAAGAAGATGCAGCTCAACATTTCTATCATTTTTATGATAATAAATGTGTTCTACTTTTTATGGCTGAAGGACCAAAAGGTATTGCTGAAGCAACATCACATGGTATTAAAGAAGCAGTTGAAAAATTTAAAGATGGAATAATTAAAAGAGTTGATGACAAACTTATTGAAGATTGGTTTGGACACCTTAATTGGAGCCAAGATAATATTGATGATGAAATTAAAGGTATGATAGAAAATGACACTCATGCTGGATTTACAACAGAAGTTTCAGCTAATTGGACTGAGATTGTTCAAATTTATTATAACGTTATGAACCGCATTCGCACTGAATTTGATAGAGCAGATGACCTAACAATGTTGGGTGGACATTCTTCTCACAGTTATATAAATGGAACAAATATGTATTTTGTTTATAATTATGAAATTAATTGTGAACCAGAAGATGAACTAAGAATTTATCATCATCCAATTCAAAGAATTATTGTGGAAGAAACTCTTAAATTAGGTGGGTCTATGTGTCATCATCATGGTATTGGAAAATATCGTAATCAATGGACTAAAGATGAACACACTTCAGCATTATTTATGTTAGAAAAACTTAAAGAAGCTTTTGATCCTAATGATATTATGAATTATGGTAATATTTTTTATAAAGAAGAAGGAAAAAAATATCAAAATTAATAAAATGAGTAATCATATATGGGAACTCCTGATAATAAAGTTTGATTCATCAATTAAGGGAAATATTTAAAGTACTAATGAACACTTGCCTGCTACTTTTTTATAATTTTTTTAAGAACGGCAATATCGGCGGGTGACTATTAGTGATATTTAAAAGGAAGTTCCCACTTATAGGGTGAGTAATAACTGCTCACCCATTTTTCGTTATTCATGATAAGAAGAGAAGGCTAAAAGTCTTTTCTTCTTATTTATAAAAAATATATAATAAGTAAAAGGAGAATAGTTTAATGAGCAAATATTTAATGGGAATTGATAACGGTTCACAAAGTACAAAAGTGGTTATTTTTGATGAGTTTGGAAAAGAATTGGCATTTGGTAGTTGTAAGTTAAAGCCTAATCTTACACCAACTCCAGGAGTAGTTATTCATCCAGAAGATGATTTGTGGGATAGTGTTAAAACTGCAATAAAACGTTGCTTGGAAAATTTTGATGGTGATAGAAATGATATTATTGGAATAGGTCTTTGCACTATAAGATGTTGTAGAGTACTATTAAAAGGTGATGGTTCTTTGGCAGAACCTGCTATTAGTTGGATGGACGTTAGAATGAAAGGTCCATATGTTCATGAAAATGAAGATGTAAAATATGTAACAAGTACAACAGGATATATTTCTAACCGTTTAACTGGTGAATTTACAGATTGTGCTTCTAATTATGAATTCGGATGGCCATTAGATAGAAATACATTAGAATGGGCTCAAGATGATGACGTTATAAAAAGCTGTGGATTAACTAGAGAAATGCTATTTAAACCTGTTAAAGCTGGTGAATTACTAGGAATGTTAACTCCAGAACTTACAAAAGAATTTGGCTTTAAAAATCCTATTCCAGTTGTTTCAACTTCTAACGACAAAGCTGTGGAAGTTTTAGGCTCAGGAATTGATGCTGAAAATAGTGTAATGGTATCTCTGGGAACATATATAGCAGCAATGTTATATAGCAATGAGTATGTGGAAGGAACAAGTTTTTGGCCAACATTAGCTTGCCAACCATATAAATATGTATATGAGTCAAATGGAATTAGACGAGGTATGTGGACTGTAACTTGGCTAAAAAATGTGCTTGGAGATGAGATTGTTCAAAAGGCAAAAGAACTGAACATATCAGAAGAAGATTACCTTAATATGAAAGCGGCAGAAGTTCCAGTTGGAAGTGATGGATTAATTACAATTCTTGATTGGCTTGCAACTCATGCAGAGCCTTTTAGAAAAGGAATGATGATTGGATTTGACCAACGTCATACAAAATACCATATGTATCGTTCAGTCCTAGAAGCAATCTCTTTTGCAGTAAAAAATAATGTTTGTGCAATGGCAGAGGAAGCAAATGTAGCACTAGATGAAATTATTATTACTGGTGGTGGTGCAAAAAGTGATTTACTTATGCAAATGATAGCAGACCAATTTAATAGACCAATAATTCGTAAAGTAGGAACAAGTTGTGGTGCATTAGGCTCAGCTATATGTGTTGCAAAATATTTAGGTATTTATGACAGTTTTGGTGAAGCTATTGAAAATATGGTAAGTGTAGATAGAATTTTTGAACCAAATGAAGAAAATCATAAATTATATGACAAAATTAATAGAGAAGTTGTGCAACAAGTGAGAACTTATACAGATGAAATATTAAAAAAATCTTATCCGATTTTTAAATAAATTTAATTTTGGAGCGTGAACATAATGCGTATAGGTATTTTATTAAAAGTTGTCCCTGATGTAAGTCAGTTTAAATATGATAGCGAAAATCACACTTTAAAACGACAAGGTGTAAAAATGATAATTAATCCTGAAGATGCGTATGCATTAGAATGTGCTTTGAAACTTAAAGATGTGAATAAAGATGTTATAGTTGAAACAATAACAATGGGTCCTACAAGTACAATACCTATATTAAAAGATGTTTTAAGACGTTTTGTAGATAAAAGTATTTTAATAAGTGATATAAATTTTGTTGGAAGTGATACTTGGGCAACATCTATTATTTTATCTGAATATTTAAAAATGGCAAATTATGATTTAATTTTGGGGGGAACAAATACTATAGATGGAGATACAGGGCATGTTATTAATCAGGTTTCTCAACTTATGGATATTTGGAGCATTTCAAATGTATTAGAATTTAATTTAAATAATCAGAAGGAATTATATTTTAAGGCAAATATTAATGATAAAATAATTGAGGCTTGTTATAAAAACTCAAAAAAACAATGTTTAATGTTAGGGTTAATGATTGTTGGAAAGAAAAAACTTAGATATGTTAGATATAATGATTTAAAATTAGAAGTTGATGATAAGCTTTTTATTATTGATAACAGAATATTAAATATTAATGAAAAAAATATAGGTATAAATGGATCCCCTACAAAAGTTATAAAAACATTCTTACCAGAATATGAAAAACGTACTTCACAAACATATAAAGTTGATGAACAAGGCATTGATGCAGTTTTAAGTATGTTAAAAAAGGTAGGTATGTTGGATGTATAAAATAATGATTTACTTAGATGATGAGAATGTAAAAAGTTGTTTAGAGTTGTTAGAAGTTGCAGAAAAGCTAGGTAAAAATAAAGGTAATTATGAAATTTATGGGGTTGGATTTAATCTAGACTATGAAAGATATAATGGATATTTAGATTATTTGATCAATATTAAAACCAATTTATGCAATTATGATATTTTTAATCGTACTAGAGTTCTATTTAATATAGTTAGTCTATATAATTTTAAAGTGGTACTGCTTATCGCAGATGATATAGGGCGAATGATAGGCCCAAGATTAGCAATTGCTTTGAAAACAGGAATTGTTGCGGATGTGGTTTCTATAGAATTTGAAAATGGAAAGCCTATTATGATTAGACCAGCTTTTTCAGGCAAAATAATGGCTGGAATAAAATGTGATGATAATAAAACTTTAATGTGTACAATAAGAGCTGGAATTTTCAAATTTGAACAAAGCAGAAATAAACAAACTAATTTAATTACAGAAGAAATTTGGACTGAAAATGAACTCGAAATTTTAAATATTACAGAAGATGTTATAAGTTATGACATTAGGGATGCTGAATTTATCATTGGATTTGGTAATGGGATTAAAAAAGATTTAAATTATATATATGAGTTGGCAGATAAAATGGGGGCTCAAGTGGCAGTAAGTAAAAAAATTGTTGAGCGTGGTGATGCTAAACGAAAAATGCAAATTGGCCAATCTGGAAAAATTGTTTCTCCAAAAGTTTATATTGCACTTGGAATTTCTGGAGCAATTGAACATGTTCAAGGATTAAAAGATGTTGATACTATTATTAGTGTAAATATCAACCATAATGCCCCTATTTGTTTTCTCTCAGATATTGTAATTGAAGGCGATGCTAATTTATTTGTAAAAAAACTATTAGAGAAATTATAAAATGTGCAATTTATGTTGGGGGCGGAAAAATGATTGAAAAAAAAGTGCGATGGGGAGTGGTTTTACCACCATTTATATTAATAATTGCATCAGTGGTGTTTAATATTGTATCACCAGATGCATTTATGGAGGTTGTAAATTCCATTAATAATCAAATGTTAAGCATATTTGGATCAGTGTTTAGTTGGGTTGGAGTTATAATGTGCATACTATGTATACTACTATATTTTCATCCACTAGCTTCAGTAAAGATTGGAGGAGAAGAAGCAAAACCAATTCTTAGTAGGTTTGCATGGTTTTCTATATCTTTATGTACTAGTGTAGCAGCAGGTGTTATATTTTGGGCTATTGCGGAGCCTTTATATCACTTAACAGCTCCTCCAGCTTTTTTAAATATTGATCCTAATTCACAAGAAGCAGCAGTATTTTCAATGGCAACACTATTTTTACACTGGTGTTTTACACCTTATTCAATGTACACTATTCCAGCTGTTGTGTTTGCTTTTATGTATTATAATCAAAAAAAATCTAACAGTTTAAGTGCTATATCGGTACCTTTAATTGGAGACAGTTTGGCACATAAATTAAGTGGAGGAATAGATGCATTAGCTTTATATACATTAATCCCAGGAATGGCCTCTTCTATAGCAACAGGTGTTTTAAATGTTTGTGGAGGAATTAATCATTTATGGGGATTAGAAATTAATTCCCTTATGATATTTGTGGTTATGTTTATTGTTGTTTTAATGTTTGTTGTATCTTGTACTACTGGTTTAACAAAAGGTATTCAAAAATTATCACGTTTAAATATTATTGTATTTGGTATTTTGCTTGTTATGATTTTTATATTTATTGATAAATCAGCAATGTTAAAAATTAGTGGAACAGGATTTAAAGAGTACATATTTAATTTTATTGAGAATAGTACATTGGCTGCTTCTCACAAAGAAGATAGTTGGGGAAATTCATGGACAGTATTTTATTGGTGTAACTGGATGGCATGGGCACCAATTACAGCATTATTTTTAGGACGTATTTCTTATGGATATACAATACGTCAAGCTTTGACTGTAAATTTCTTGCTACCATCATTATTTGCTATTGTATGGATTGGAATTTTTAGTGGAAGTTCAATTGTTATGCAAATGCAATCGGGTGTATTAGGGAGAGTTTTATTAACAGATGGACCAGAAGTTGCAATATTTGAATTTCTAGGAGAATTACCATTTATGGGAATTATCATTCCACTTTTTTTGATGGTGTTGCTACTTTCACTAGTAACAGCCTGTGATTCTACAACATCATCTATGGCAAGTCTGTGTTATAAAGGACTCAAAAGTGCAGATGATGAAGTTGATTTTAGAATAAAAATATTTTGGGGAGTTTTAATAGGTGCGTTAGGATTTATTATGCTTTCAACAAGTGGTATAAATGGTATTAAAGTTCTTTCAAATATAGGAGGTTTTCCAGGACTTATAATACAATTTATAGCAATGGCTTCAATTATTAAAATAATCCTAACATATAAGAAAGATAATCATATGTTAAGATAAAGAGGGGGATATTATTATGGAGCGATTAAAAAATAATAAATGGTTTTTGGCCATTCTTATTGGAATGGCAGGGGGATTGAGTTTTGAATTAGCTTATTTAAAATACAATTATCAACCAGCAATGGAAGTTCTTATGGGGTTAAGTAGTACAGAAGTTGGGGTATTGATGAGTACTTATGGATTTTGGGCAATGATATTATATGGTCCAAGTGGAATTATAGCAGATAAATTTAATAATAAATTTTTAATTGTAAGTTGCATGATTTTAACTGGAATGTTAGGCTTTGTAATGGCACTGTATCCACCATATCCTGTATTATTGGCCATTCAGGTTCTATTTGCATTAACAACAGTATTATTTATGTGGTCAGCAACAATTAAGTCTGTTTCAATATTGGGTAGTAGTGAAGAGCAAGGTGCACTGCTTGGATTATCGGAAGGTGCAAGAGGTATTGGTTGTCTTATTGCAGCAATGTTAGCATTATTTATTTTTAATCAATCAGGGGCAGAAAATAATCCAAATAGCTTAAGATTTGTACTTATTTCTTATGGCGTAACTATGATTATTTTAGGAGTATTGTGTGGAATTTTCTTAAAAAATGATGAAAAAAAATCAAAAGATGCAATAGAAAAAAATCCAGACGATAAGTTTACAATGAAAGATGTTATATATGTTTTAAAGTTAAAAACAACATGGTTATGTAGTTTAATTATTTTAGGAGTTTATATAGTTTATGCATGTTTAAGTTATACTTCTAGTTATGTAATTGATATATTTGGTGCAAGTATGTCAATGGGTATTTTAATAGGAACAATCCGTAACCAAGTAATGCGTTCTTTAAGCCCACCAATTGCAGGCTGGGTTACACAAAAAACTCCGTTAAAATCTCCTACAAAAATATTATTTATTGTAGGAATCATTAACTGTATTGCTCTATTAATTTTAGTATTTGGACCAAATGAAGCAAGTGCATTTATGCCTATGCTTATTGTTATACTTACTTCTGCTATGTGTGTTTATATCTCTCGTGGTATGTATTGGGCAACAGTTGGAGAAGTGAATACTCCTAAAAAAATCGTTGGTACAACAGTTGGAGTTGCTTCTGTTATAGGGTTTTTACCAGATGCATTTATATATGTAATAATTGGTAATTGGCAAGATACTCTTCCACCACAACAAGCTTATGATAATATGTGGATGATGTCAGTAGCTGGGACAATATTAACAGTTATAGCTTCATTCTTATTACTTAAAGAAATTAAAAAAATCACTAGTAAATAAGAAAACTAATATTATGAAATTTAGGGGATTGAACAATTGAATTATTTATAATATGTATGAGCTTTGAATTCTTTTTGGGAGATTAATGGTTTTATTATATCTCAAGAAGAAACAAAGCTCTATTTATTTTTCAAAAGTATAAAAAGGAGAATTAAAATGGGACGATATAGTGAAGTAGAGTATAATAAAACAAAAGTTATTAAACACATTAATCCTAGAAGCAATATTGAAAAGGATTTTTTGGATAAATTAATAGGAACAAATCATATAAAAACGCTATTCTATTAACAGATTATTTAAATGATTTATCATCAATTGGAATTACGTGTGCTACAGTGCTATAGGTTAATAACTCAACAATTATTCAAGAATATATTGAAGGGAAAACTATGATTGAATATTTAAGATTTACCAATGCTTTTAATGAAAATTGGGAATTTACTTTAAATATAATTGATGATGTTGCAAAAATTATTCTAAGCACAAAAGACAAAGACTTTAGAGTTGATACAAACTTAGATAATTTCATAATTTGTAAAGACAAATTAATTTTAGTAGATTGTTTTCCTCCTATTTATGTGAGCAAATTTGAAGAAATTAAAACAGGGGAATTTAATTTTCTAAAGCCATTGTTTATTGATATTACTGTTCAATTTATTGCATTTATGGGATATGTATTTAGCAACTTAACTAGAAATGAAAGCTTCATGTTAGATGAACAAAATAATAAGCAAAAGGTGTATGATTGTTACATTTCGTTGGATAGATATTTAAAAGTAATTAATTCTAATACACACAAAGCTTCAAAAATTGGTGATTTATTAAATAAAAGGTTACAATGCTTTATAGACTATTTTAATGATAAATATGATTATAGTGAACTCCAACTCCAAATAAAAAAAATATTCAATCACAAAAGCGTTAGAAACATAATAAGAAAAGACAGTTGACCTTTTCTTATTATCATGAATAACACAAAATGTTTATAACAGTATATTTGTAGCTGGATAAACTGTTATTTTGTCTGTTAAAATATTACTAGCCATATTAATATTCCAATCTTTGGCTACTATTTCAGCTGTTATACTAGGATATTTTATAGATGCTATCATTGGAATACTGGAATTTAATACTTTAGAAATAAATTCACTACTTATCCTGCCTGTCGTAAACAATATAGTGTTTTCTAAGGTTATATCATGCTTCATACTATAACCAATAACTTTGTCAATGGCACAATGTCTGCTGATATCCTGCTTTGTGATATATGTTCCATTTTCACTATTATACAGTAATGCCCCATGCAAACCTTTCACTTGTGCATTCTGCAATATATTTCCATATGTATATAGTAAATCTAAAAGTTTTGGAGATATTTCATTTATAAACATCTTTGATACAATAATATCTTTTTTTAGTGATTTACTTACTCGTGATGGTAGTGTTTCTATAGATAAATTATACTTTGCTTCAATATATACCGTACTATAATTTACATCAAATTTAATACTAGTAATATCGTCATGACTACTTATTAAACCTTCAGATAATAACCAGCCTGTAAAAAGTAAATCCACATCTTGAGGAGTACATAGCATATAATTTAATGTTTCATTATTCAATATGACTTTAATAGGGAGTTCTAATAAATTTTCAATTGGTTCCATTATTGCATCTCCATCCATGTTACCTCTAGTTGTTCCGCTAAAAACTGTGCATATCTTTCGTTCATATGATTTTTAGAATAAATACATATGTTGCCATTGCTTGCTTTTACTGTATCAATATCAGCGTATTCCTCTTCAAATCTCATTCTGGCTATTGCACCAAGTATTTCATCCAGTGTATAACGATAAGGTACTTTTTGTAGTGTAGATACTTGTACTGGTCTTGGATATACTTTACAATCATGTCGAACACATGTAGCTATTGCGGCAAGTATATCTTTGCTTTCAATTAATGCCTGTACAGTAGCAAATCGTTCGGTAAACATTTTGTTATTATAGTAAAATACATGCTTGCCCATTTGTATTACTGATAAGTTTTTTAATTCTGTATATTCATCTTTTTCATTTAATAAGGTGACAATATCTTCCTTATTGATACCTTCTGGAACATTAAACATTAAAAAAGAATGTTGAACTATTTTTTCTAATCGGTTTTGTTCATTAATATAATTCATTAATATTTCGGCCTGACTTTTTTTTCTATTTACTTCTGTCTCTTTATTATCTAGTGCTTCATCTACTGCTGCCAATATACTTGGATGTATTTTTTTCTCAATTTCAAGTAATTCTTCATTGTCCATATGTATGTTCTCCTTATATTATACTAGAAATAGACGAACATTGTTCGTCATTATATTTTTAATGGGCGAACGTTGTCGCCCACAGTTTATTTAAGAGTTATGGTAATAAATTCATTTCTTCTAATTTATCAGCAATATCTTTAAGGTCAAATTTTTCAAGAGTTGATCTAGTAGGAGCACCTGTTTCTTCGTCCCATCCCATTTCTTTATACATCATTTTATAAGCAATTTTCATGTCTTCACGGTCCATTTTAACAGTACCTTCTGTAAATGCAGCCACATCAGGGTCATCATCATAAACCCAGTCATTAAATTGATCATGTTCATTATACATGTCTACCGTTCCATAAGCCATTACTGTCATAGCTCTTAATAGTTGGATTGCTTTTTCAGCCGCATCATCAAGTTTTTCCTTACTCCAATTTTCTCCCGTAACAGCTGTCATATATTGTGCTTCCACTGACAAATCACCTTCATAATTTCTAGCTTTTAAAGGTGAAAATGTTAAAGGCCATACCCAATTGCACAGTGTAAATGAGTCGTGTAAAGATTGACGTACTATCCCAAACTTAGCAAACTTAGCTTTGCTTTCATTCATAGCAGTATATTTAGCTGGCATATCTATAGCACCTTCACCAAATAATCCGTCTATAATGCGTTTTTGCACTTGGTAAGGCAAACCAGAACCCACTATATTAATAACAGTATGAGTCATACAGTCACGATTATAGAAAATATTTGTTAATGCTCCAACTTGTGCGGCACATTCATTTCCATGATGTTTTGAAGATCCGTTTTTCATCATTACAGATACAGCTTTAGCATTTAAATAGTCTTCTCCCACCACATCTTTGTATTTTTCTGCTACAAAGTACGCTCCAAGTGCAAGGTTTGCAATTTCTCCAGATTTAGTAGAAATTTTATACATAATATCTTTTATAAATCCAGCATCACCTGCTTCATATAAGTCCCATCTTAAAGCAGCAAATTCTTCAGCTGGCAATATTTTTTCAAGATATCCATTTTTTATAAAATAAGCAATTGTTTTTGGCAATTCACCGTAGTTATCCCAAAGACCTAAATCATCTGCTGTTGACATAGCAGCTATATTTGCATAAAATTTACCGTCGCCTTCTTCAACATAGTCTTTAAATTTTGATAAGATAACAGACCACATAAAGTTTGGCATACAAGTATTAGATACGGCTGATACATATCCTTCTTTCTCAAGCTCTGGTAAATGTACTGTTGAAGAACATCTGATAGGGCAAGATGTACATCCAGTCATTTTAACTGTGTATTTTTCAGCAACAGCTCCATGGTCAAATACTGATTTTTGAGTACGATATCCAACTGTATTTATATCTCCAGGAATAGAATCTCCAGTATCAACTGGCCCACCTTCTGCAGCTCCCCATGTAAGCCCTGGACGACCAGTCCAACGACTTTTTGGATGTGAATACTCTGCCCAAGGGCGTTCGGTTGAAGGTACAACATGGTTGTTATTTGCACCAATTAAATCTTTCATTACATATTCGTTAAGTTGCAATACTTTTGCAGGGTCTGCTACATGTACAGCTCCTGTTCCATACATAGCTACAGCTTTTAAGTTTTTAGAACCAAATATCGCTCCAACACCAGCTCCAGCACAATGATTAGCGGCATTTATTACACAAGCAAGATTTACCATGTTTTCTCCAGCAAGACCTATAGAGGTTACTGTAAATGGTTTACCTAGTTCTTTCATGATTTCAATTGATGTTTCTCTTGTAGTTTTTCCCCATAATTTAGTTGCATCTTCAATCGTAACATCATCATCAGCTATTTTTATGTATACAGGAGTACTAGCTTTTCCTTCAATAATAAAAATATCATATCCCGATGCTTTCATATGCTGTGCTACCTCACCACCAATATGAGCATGAACTACAGCGTTTCCTTTAGTAAATGTACTAAGTGATGTAATAGTAGTTCTTCCTGAACATGGTGCAGACGTTCCTGTGCTTGGGCCTACTGCAAATACTACTTTATTTGCTTCATCATAAGGCTTAGTTCCAAGTGGAACCTCATCATATATAATACGGTTGCCCGTACCAGCTCCACCTAAATAAGAATTATATTTTGAAGAATCTTCCACTGAAACAGTTCCATTAGTAAGGTTTACACGTAGAAGTTTTCCTGTAAATCCGTAAGTCATAATTTAATCCCCCCATGGTTATTTATAAATTTATAACGCTGATACAACGTCACTCCATTTTACAATGCTTAAAGCACCTGTTGGACATCCACTAGCACAAGCTCCACATGTTATACATTTTGTGGATTTATTAGTTTCTGGATCTACAGTTGGCAAATTCCATGGACACGCATTGTGACAAGCTCCACATCCAACACAAAGATCAGCATTAATCATTCTAGCACCAGTAGTTTCATCTGCATATATAGCTTTAACTGGACATGCTTGCATACATTTTGCATCTAAACATTGTTTACAGGTAGTTGGCCCAAACGTCCATAGTCCATAAATTCCATCACCATGTTTATAATCTTCGGTTGGCTCACCTTCGCCAACATATAAATTGTCTCTCATTTTAAGTCTTGATATGTAAGGTGCTGCTTTTTTATCATGTAGTAAAGTACAATTAAGTTCACATCTTTGACAGCCAACACATTTTGCACGGTTTACTACTAATAACCCAGTTGGTGTTGGAACTACATCAACCTCTCCCTTATCGACTTCTTCTTGTGTACAACCAACAAGTGATAACATACTAGCTGTAAGTGAAATACTAGCGAGTCCTTTCCCAGACATCTTTAAAAATTGTCGTCTCGAATACTCTTTATCAAAAAATCCTTTCTTCTCCATCAATAATCCTCCTATTTCTAAGTAATTAAAATATAAATATATTGTTATCAGTTATATATCAATTAATAATTATTGCTTAATTAAGTATAACATTGGGCTAAATGTTTGTCAATATGCACATAAATCTAATTTAGAACTAGGCAATAATAATATATAAAGAAACCTTGTTCAACAAGTAGCACAATGTTATATAAAGTACAAGATAAATATTGTCCGTCTGTACAATAAAATAATAGTCATAAAACTACAGTAATAAAAATATTTACTAGAGCATAAGCTTAGGTATATGGTGTCTACTAGAATTTACTTACATATCATTTTATCTAATATTTTTAATTAATTATTATGGTTAAGGAGAGTTTAATTTATGGCAAACAAAACAAGAAAATCAAAATTATCTATGGCGTTAGCGGTAATTATGACTGCATCAAATGCAATGCCAACTTTGGCAACTGAAGCACCTGAAATAGTAAATACTATTCCGGAAAATGTATCAATTAGTCCTGAAAGCGTAAATCTAGAGGATATTATAGAAATCGATGAAACTCTAGGACAAGTCATTGAAGAAGAAATAAATTTGGAAAAAGTAATTACAGCAGTCGAAGAAGCTGTAACTGTTGAAGAAGTGGTGGATACTATTGAAGAAGTAATTGCTGCTATAGAAAAAGCAATAACTGAAGAGGTAGCTGAAGAATTGTCCGAAGAAGTAATTGAAGAAGTAGCTGAAGAAGTGGCTGAAGAAGTAATTGAAGATATTCCAACATTTATTTATGATGGATCAACAGAGTTTATAGTGGAATATGGTACAACAAATCTTGCATTACCAGTTATGGAAGTTAATGAAGATATTTCAACAGACATTACTCCAGTTGTAACAGTTTCATATGATGATGTTGCAACAAGTGAAATTGAAGATATTCCTATGATAGGAGTTGATACTGAAATAGTAGGTTTATATACTGTAACTTATAATGCTAAGAATAAAGAAGGAGCAGTAATTGAACCACTTGTTCTAACTATAAATGTAGTAGATACAAATGCTAATACGTTATCTCCTCAAGATGAAATCAATAGTTATGTGGAAAAACTTAATATTAATGAAGCTTATGAAATTCCAAATAATGCTATAACCAAATGGTCAAAAAGATTATGGTTAACTAGACAAATTGAAACTGAATTAGATGCTATCCATAATATCAAAGGCGTAGATGTTAATGTTGATATAATTGAAGGGACACCTGATTATAAAGTAGTGCTAAAAAAAGGTGTTGTTGTTTCTAAACCAATAATATTAGAAAATGTAACTGAAGAGCCTCTATTCCCTCAAGTTTTAATAGCTCCAGATAGTTTTCTTCATGGAACAGAAAGTTTTGACGTTTCATATATGGGGCATAATACAGCTTGGTATAATAAATATAAAGGAAATGGTGAAATAACAGCAGTCTTAGAAAACGAAAATAATAGAGTAAATGTTGATGTTGATTTAAACGAAAATGGCACGTTTACTATAATTCCTTCAAATCCAAAAGATTTAACTCATGGAGATTATACGTTAAAATTATATTGTGGAAAAGATTTTATTGACAGTTGTAAAATTAATGTTGTTACTCCAAGCTATCAACTAGAGCAAGCTAAGGAAATGTCAGAAACTGTTCAGTTTATAAATAAAAGCCTTGGAGAAATTCCAGCTATATATAAGACTCTTTCTTCTCAATCAAAATATGTTTATGACACAATAAATAGTATACTGGCTAAAGAAGGAAATAAAACTAAAGTTGTTAGTGTTGTACCTAAAGATATAGAAGGAAAACTAAATTTTGCAGTAACTTTGAAAAATGCTAAAGTAGCAACTGCGTATGATATTACAACTTTGATTGAGGCAAACTTTGAAAAAGTTGAGGCTCCAGTGCTACCATCATTTGAATTAAATTTAGAGGAAAATACAAATCAACTTGAAATTCCATATATTTATACAGATGCAAAAGGAAATGAAGTAGAAGTAAAAATTGAATATAAAGGTGCTGATACAACTTTCAAAGCTTTAGTTAAAGCTGTAGCTAGTACTGAAGATTACGAAGATGAAAACGGGAAATACATTATAAACCTAGATGCTAATTTGAAATCTGGTACTTATACGGTGACTATTGGAACTAGTACTATAGTAATAGATGTTGTAGCACCTGAAGCTCCAACGGAAGAACCTACAGCTCCAGAAGAGCCTGCTACGGAAGAACCTACAGTTCCAGAAGAACCTACAGTTCCAGAAGAACCTGTAGCTCCAGAAGAGCCTGCAACTGAAGAACCTACAGCTCCAGAAGAGCCTGCAATTGAAGAGCCTGCAACTGAAGAACCTACTACTGAAGAGACTACTACTGATATAGCTCCAACTGTAGAAGTTATTGTTACGGAAGAGACTACTACTGATACAGTTCCAGAAGAACCTACAGCTCCAGAAGAACCTACAGTTCCAGAAGAACCTACAGTTCCAGAAGAACCTACAGTTCCAGAAGAACCTACAGTTCCAGAAGAACCTACAGTTCCAGAAGAACCTACAGTTCCAGAAGAACCTACAGTTCCAGAAGAACCTACAGTTCCAGAAGAACCTACAGTTCCAGAAGAACCTACAGTTCCAGAAGAACCTACAGTTCCAGAAGAACCTACAGTTCCAGAAGAACCTACAGTTCCAGAAGAACCTACAGTTCCAGAAGAACCTGCAACAGAAGAGCCTGCAACAGAAGAGCCTGCAACGGAAGAACCTGCAACAGAAGAGCCTGCAACAGAAAAGCCTGCAATTGAAGAGCCTGCAACTGAAGAACCTACTACTGAAGAGCCCACTACTGATACAGCTCCAACTGTAGAAGTTATTGTTACGGAAGAGACTACTACTGATACAGTTCCAACGGAAGAACCTGCTACAGAAGAGCCTGCAACGGAAGAGCCTACAACTGAAGAAGTTCCAACTGTGGACCATTGTTTAGAAAAAGTTCCAACTATGGACTATTGTTTAGAAGAAATTCCAGCGGATATTATATTAATTATATGTGAAATTGAAAAAATGTTAGGAATACAGTTTGACGAAATAGTTATATCAACAGAAGCTCCAACTGAAGAAGATCTAGTAATTTTTGAAGTTGATATTAATCAAAAAGGGGTAGAAAAAACAGAGGAAGCTACTATTGTTGAAGTAACTGAAGTAATTATTGAAGAAAATTTACCACTAGTAGAATTAATTCCAGATGAAGAAATCGTAACAGAAAGCCAAATTGGAGAAATAATGATTATTAAAGTGCCTCATAAATCAGATGTAGTTGAAGAGCCTACAGCTCCAGCAGAGCCTACAGTTCCAGAAGAACCTGCAACTCCAGAAGAGCCTACAGCTCCAGCAGAGCCTACAGCTCCAGCAGAGCCTACAGTTCCAGCAGAGACAATAGTTCCAGCAGAACCAATAGTTCCAGAAGAACCTGCAACTCCAGAAGAACCTACAGCTCCAGAAGAACCTACAGCTCCAGAAGAACCTACAGCTCCAGAAGAGCCTACAGGTCCAGCAGAGCCTACAGTTCCAGCAGAACCAATAGTTCCAGAAGAACCTACAACTCCAGAAGAGCCTACAGCTACAGCAGAACCAACAGCTCCAGAAGAACCAACAACTCCAGAAGAGCCTACAGCTACAGAAGAGCCTACTGCTCCAGAAGAGCCTACTGCTCCAGAAGAGCCTACAACCACAGAAACAGTACTAGATAAAATTAAAGATGAAATAAATGTTATTGAAGGAATTATAGAAAATGCAAGCAATGTTGAAGATGGAATAAAAGATGTTGAAAAAACTGATGAAAATACTTCAGAAACACTAGGAGAAAAATTGGAAGACGGAATAAAAGATGTTGAAGAAGTTGTTGAAGGTGCGGAAGGAATAGTAAATAAAGCAGAAGAAGGAGTGAAGGATGCAGAAGAAGGAGTAAAAGACGTTGAGGAAACTATAACTCATCATGAAGAAACAGCTCCAGTAGAAGAACCTACTACAGAAGAGCCTGCTACAGAACAACCTGCTACAGAAACAGCTCCAGTAGAAGAACCTGCTCCAGAAGAGCCTGCTCCAGAAGAGCCTGCTCCAGAAGAGCCTACTACAGAAGAACCTACTACAGAAGAACCTGCTACAGAAGAACCTACTACAGAAGAGCCTGCTACAGAAGAGCCTGCTACAGAAGAGCCTGCTACAGAAGAGCCTACTACAGAAATAGCTCCAGCAGAAGAGCCTGCTATTGAATATGCTCCAGCTAAAGTTATAAGAGAAGACGATGAATCAACAGAAGAAACCACTCAACCTTCAGAGGAATCAGGATTTGAAGCATTCAAAGCAAAAGTTGCTGATTTCTTCAAAAATCTATTTAATTAAATATTATTATAAAAAGGGATGCAATCAGATTGCGTCCCTTTTATTCGTGATAACGGATTTAGCAACAATTTGACTAAATCTGGTATTATGCACAACTATTTTTAGCCAATATAATGTATAATTTTATTACTTTATGCCGTATACTATTTGAAAATGCTTTTATTATTTAATAATATAAGGGTGAAAACATGCAAAAAAGAATAAATATACTTGGAACACGTATTGATAATATAGATATGAAAAAGGCTGTTATAAAATTTAAAAAATTTATGGAACAAGATAAACTAAAATTAATATGTACTCCAAATCCAGAAATAATTATGAGAGCCACAGAAGACGAGAAGTTAAGAAATATATTAAATCATGCAGACCTAGTTATTCCAGATGGAATAGGTGTAGTTATTGCGTCAAAAATTCTTTATGATAAAGGTTTATCTCAAAGAGTTGCTGGATATGATTTAATACAAAACACAATGAAGCAAAGTAGAAATGGTGAGTATAAATATTTCTTTCTAGGAGGCAAATCCAATATAGCAAAATTAGCGGCTAAAAAAATGAGCTGTAAACATCCAAATATAAAAATAGTAGGATATAATGATGGATACTTTGAAGCAAAGGAATCTTATAGAATAATAGAAAAAATTAATAATTCAAATGCAAATATATTACTTGTGGGTCTTGGTTCACCAAAACAAGAAATCTGGATTAGACAAAATGAATATTTATTAAAAAATATAAAGGTTGCCGTTGGAGTTGGTGGAAGTTTTGATGTTATGTCTGGGACAATAAAACGAGCACCAAAAATATTTATAAAATTTGGATTAGAATGGCTCTATCGATTATTTAGACAACCCACACGGCTTAAACGTATGGTAGTTTTACCAAAATTTTTAATCGAAGTTTTAAAATTTAGCAAAAATAGGCATGTATAAAAATAACATCCAAATTTATAAAAGATATTTGCTATTAAAAATGTTAAAATTAGCTAAAAAAGTCACTTTTTAATAATAAGAAAGTGATTTTTACAATTTTTATGTTAGTAAAAAAGTTAAATGATTTAACAATAACATTACTAAATTTAATATAAGACGGTAAATGAGAAAGCTATAAGTAGCTTTTTCAACAGAAGTACATATATAAATTTGTCTAATTACAAAATTAGTCTATAGATTATAACTAAAATAAAATTAAGCTTTTTATAAAAATAGCGTATAGCCACAATAAAATAAATGTAGTATAGTTAATACAGTTGAGAGGAAGAGGAATCAAGTTAAAACTTTTTTCTCATTTCATTAATATTTAAAGATAAGCTTTATAATTAACAGTAAAGAAAAATAGAGTATTAATTAAGAGTAACAAAGACTATTTAAGTTTTTGCAAAACATATAGACAGTGTTGTCTACATTTTAGAAGGAGGAAATATAAATGGCGGGTTTAAAATTAACAAACATATGTAAAGAATATTCAAATGGATTTAAGGCGGTAAAGGATTTTTGTTTAGACATAGAAGATAAAGAATTTATTATATTTGTAGGACCATCTGGATGTGGAAAATCTACAACTTTACGTATGATAGCTGGACTTGAAGAAATCACTAGTGGTGAATTATATATTGGAGATAAACTTTGTAATGATGTTGCACCAAAAGATCGTGACATAGCTATGGTTTTCCAAAATTATGCATTATACCCTCATATGACTGTATATGACAATATGGCGTTTGGGTTGAAGTTGCGTAAAACTCCAAAAGAAGAAATTGATAGGAGAGTACGTGAAGCAGCTAAAATTCTTGATATTGATCAATGTTTGGATAGAAAACCAAAAGCTCTTTCAGGTGGGCAAAGACAACGTGTGGCTATGGGGCGTGCAATTGTTCGTGAACCAAAAGTATTCTTGATGGATGAACCATTATCAAACCTTGATGCAAAACTTCGTGTTCAAATGAGAACAGAAATTTCAAAATTACACCAAAGATTACAAACTACATTTATTTATGTTACACATGACCAAGTTGAAGCTATGACACTTGGAACACGAATTGTTGTTTTAAAAGATGGAATTACCCAACAAGTTGATTCACCTGCAAAACTATATGCTGAACCAAAAAATCTATTTGTAGCTGGATTTATAGGTTCTCCTCAAATGAACTTTATTGAAACTAAAGTAACAAAAGAAGGCGACCAATTTATTCTTACTTTTGGTCAATCAAAAGTTGTTTTACCACCAAGTAAAACAGAAAAACTGGAAGGCTATGTTGGTAAAAATATAATGATGGGAATTCGCCCAGAGCATACAGCTGATATGGATACAGTTGTTGCATCAGAAGTTCCAAAGTATGCCGTTGTTTCTGCAAAAGTTGAAGTTACAGAAATGTTAGGTGCTGAAACATATTTATATATGGTATGTGAAGGAACAAACATGACTGGAAGAGTAGACCCAAGTTGCAAAGCTGGAGCAGGAAGCACAGTAAAATTAGGAATTGAAGTAAGTAAAATTCATCTATTTGACCTTGATACACAACTAACAATTACTAACTAATTTTGTACTATAGTTACATTAAAAATAAAGAAACTAGAACTCTAGTTTCTTTATTTTTTCGTCATTATTGAATATAAACGTATTCATTATAGTGGCATTGTGAAAGCAATTAGAATAAATATTATAATATTTAAAATTGAGCAAATTCCCATTGCACTGCTTACAATTTCTTCATGTTCTTTTTCACCTTCAATTTGAGAAATCAAAAGTGGCAAAACAAGCATTGGTGGCATAGCTAAAAATGCTATATATGATACATCTAATAATAAACTATAAGGCATCAAATTATCTATCAATAAAACCTTAACAGCTATTCCAACAGAAATTATAGTTATAGCTCTAAGTAATATTAATTTAAAACTCTTTCCTAAATAGTTTTTATTAATTTCCGTTCCATATCCTAGACTAATTAATATAAATGGTGCTGAAATATTAGACAAATAATCCATAGTATTGAAAATGCCTTGTCCGATTGGATTTGCATTTAAATATGTATATACACCAGTAAAGTTTGCTAAAAGGCCAATTAAAATACCCAATATTATAGGGGACTTAAAAACATTAATAAACATATATACGTCTATTTTTTCATTTTTCATTTCTATTCTAAACATAATATAATACACAATCCATATAAAAAATTCATGAGCTAAACCCATAACAGAAAACATTTCAAGGTTTTCTTCACCAAACATCATTATAAATAAAGTCATACCCATTAGTCCAAAGCCATATCCAGTACTTACGTACACATTATATTTATAATGCAATATAGGGATAGAATTTAATAATTTACTACATGCCATAAATAAAAACAATAATATGAGTGTTAAAATAGCTAACATTCCATGTTCAGGTTTTATATTCATGTCTAAAAAAGTATTACACAACACACAAGGTAATGCAACATTTATAACTATCTTTTTTATATCTCTCATACTTTGATCTAAAATAAAATTTGAGTACTTAAACCATACACCTATACTAAACAATATTATTATAGGCAATACCTTACCAATCATTTCTAACATTATGTGCTCCCTTCAATTAAAATGGTTCACATATAAACATATGAGTTTGTAAAGGAGCACTTTGCACTGTTAGTACTTTGTGCTCCTTTAGATTATACTATAGTTACCACCATTTAATTTGACTTGTAATGTATTCTCTCATTTCAACAAATTCAGGAGATGTAAAATCTCTTGGACGTGGAATATTTATTTCCACCACTTCCTTTATAGTAGTTGGTTTGTTTGATAAGATAATAATTTTTTCAGCTAAATATACTGCTTCTTCTACATTATGAGTAATAAATACAACTGTACTTTCGAGTTCTTTCCAAATTTTTAGAACTTCGTCTTCTAAATAATATCTCATCTTTATATCCATCTGACCATATGGTTCATCCATTAATAATAAGTCTGGATATAATGCAAATGCTCTACCGATTATAACACGTTGTTCACAACTTACAGATAGCTGTCTTGGATATTGATATCTAAATTGCTCCAATCCTAATAATGTTATTATTTTATCTGTTCTTTCAGCTATTTCTTTCTTAGAATATTTTTTTACTTTCAAGCCAAATTGAATGTTACCTTCAACTGTAAGCCAAGGAATAGCGGAGGGTTCTTGAAAAGCAAAAGATAAGTTATGTTTTTTAGGGTCTGCTGGCTCTCCGTCAATATATAAGTCACCTGAAGTAGGTTGAATAATCCTAGTTAAAAGATTAAGAAAAGTTGTTTTTCCACACCCAGTTGGCCCAACAACTACTATAAACTCTCCTTTTTTAATAGAAAAATTTAAGTCGTTTAATACCTTTAAATCTCCATATGACTTGCTTAGTCCCTTAACTTCGATTTTGTCTGGTTTCATGTTTTCGCCTCCCTATAGTGCTAAATCTGTATTATTAGAAATTTCTTTTCTAAGATGTAAAAATTCCATGCTAGTCATGACTCTTGGTCTTGGAATATCTATATTATAAATTTCTTTTACCTTAGCAGGACATTGTGTAAGTAATAATATTCTATCGCCAAGATATGCTGCTTCTTCAATGTTGTTAGTAACAAATATGGTTGTTCTTTTTTCAGCTTGAGAAACTCTAACTAGTTCTTCTTCCATATTATATCTTGTTTGAGCATCTAACTGACCAAAAGGTTCATCCATTATTAATATCTCGGGCTCATTTGCATAAGCACGTGCAATACCAACACGTTGTTTCATTCCTCCAGATAGTTGGTGTGGAAAGCTATTTTCAAACCCTTTTAGCCCAACTAGCTCAATATATTTTTGTGCTTTTTCTCTTCTTGTAGATTTAGCTTCACCACGAATTTTTGGCCCAAGTTCTACATTTTCCAATACAGTTTTCCAAGGCATAAGTCCTAATTTTTGAAACACCATACTAAATTTATTGCCCATTTTTTCCTTAGTAATAACTTCTCCGTCAAGTAATACTTCTCCACTTGTTGGTTGAATTAGCCCCATAATCATGTTTAGTAAAACAGTTTTACCGCAATATCCCGGTCCTAAAATAACTAAAAACTCATTTTTTTGTACGGTAAATGATACATTATCAACGACTAAACTTTCTTGATCATTTTCTATAAACTTCTTCGTTATATTTCTAACTTCTAGTGTTACTCCATTCTGTACGCCCATGGACACATCTTCCTTTCTAACAATTCTACTCCTGCTGACAACAATGCTCCAACTATTCCTATGGCAATCATTCCTACCATAATTAGAGGAATATCAAAAAACTCTGAACCTCTTGTTATCAAAAATCCTACACCTTCTTTTGCTCCAATCATTTCAGCTGCAAGAACAACCATCCAACCAACTCCGATAGCGTTTCTTATACCAGCCATAATTGAAGGAAGTGCAGAAGGAATTGCAATTTCCGTCAATAACTGTCTTTCTGTTGCTTGGAATGTGTCTGCAACATCTATTAACGAACTATCAACCATTTTTATTCCTGTATAAGTATTGATAACTATTGGCATTAATGTACCTATAAATACCATAACTATTTTTGACATTTCTCCTATCCCAAACCACATTACTATAATTGAAATCCAAGCAATTGGAGGAATTGGTCTTATTAATTCAAATAATACTCCTATAGTTTTGCTTGCTACTCTACTCCATCCAATAGCTATACCCATAAGAATACCTATTGTAATAGAAAATAAAAGAGCAATAACTACACGTCTTAAACTTACAAATATATGTCCAAACAAGTTATATCCGCTAACTGGTTTTTCAAACAGCAATAATAGTCTATCCCAAACTTTTAAGGGTGTAGGAACAAGCTCACCATTTTGACTTGAAGCAAATAACCATAGTCCAAATAATATTAAAATAGATATAACAGGTAATATTGTTATTAATAAACTATTTTCCTTTTTCATGTTTACACCCTTCCTTTCATCATACTTTTTTCTATTTTTCCAAATATAGTAGTGATTATAAATCCTAACAATCCAATTGTCATCATACCTGTAATAATAATATCAATACGTTGGAATTGTCTTCCCATTGTTATCATATATCCAAGACCCATATTAGCTGCAAGTAGTTCAGCTGCAACCAATGTACTCCAAGCATTTCCTAGTGCTATACGAATTCCAGCAAATATCATAGGTATAGCAGAAGGAACTCCAATACTATAAAATATTTCAAAATTGCTTGCACCAAAAGTTTTAGACATGTTTATAAGCACTGGTGCTGTTTGTCTAATACCTGCTTGTGAATTTAACACACATGGAATGAATGCTGATAAAAAGATAATACATATTTTAGCGAAGTCTCCTACTCCAACCCATAAAATTGTTAGTGGTATCCAAGCAATTGGAGGTATTGGTCTTATTAACTCAAATATAGGTTTTACTAGTCGGTCAACTGTTTTATACCAACCCATAAGTAAACCTAACGGTGTTCCAACTAATATTCCAAGTATTAGTCCTGATAATGCTATTTTTAAACTTTGCAATATGTGCTGTTGTAAGGTAGCACCGTCTGGACTGGTGTCACTAAATTTTGCAATCAATGTTTCAAAAACTTGAAGTGGTGTAGATAATGTTTTTGCAGAAATAAACCCATACATAACTAATATCTGCCATACAAACAAAAAACTTAATACAGTTATTACAGGCAATCCCCAGTTAATAAAAGATGTATTTTTTCCCCTCATTGTTGCCTCCTTATATTTAAATAAAATCACAATTACTATTGTTGTTTTGCTAAATTATCTAAAAATGTAGTGTTTAAGTAAGCAGGATCAAGAAACTTATCCATGTCCTCTGGTTTATAATTTCCCTGATCAATATAGAATTTCAACGGATCTACATTATACTCAAGAAACTTATTATAGTTTCCATTCTCAGATAAAGTAGTAAACATCTCTATATTTTCTTCTAATGTGTATGGTTTTTGATATTTCATATGTGCTGCAATCTCTGATTCTAAACTAGCAATACCGTTTTCTTCATTCCATTCAATAAACCATTCCATTACTTGATTTAAATTTTCCTCACTTGCATAAGTCCAATCCACCACTGCAAAGTATAGCTCCATCCACTTTTGTATTGCTTCAGGTTTTTCATCAATAGCAGTTTGTGTTGCTGATAACCCTGCCAATAATATAGCACCTATATCATCTGTTTTTATAACAGGCGTATTATTTTCATTTAGATCTCCATATGCATAATTAGTCCAAACGCCACCTACTTCACATTGGCCAGCACGCAGTGCAGTGTTGATATTTGGAACTTCCATATGAGTTAATTTTACATCATCTGTTGTAAGTCCAAAATGCTCTAAGCCTTTGCTTAAAACATAATGAAGATTTGTTCCAACTGGGACAAATACTTCTTGACCCTTCCAAAGCTCTGGTGTTCCATAAAGCTCTGGAGCAGAAGGGGTTACTTGACCTGCAGCAACAATTGGAGAGTCATTTGGTGCAAAAAATTGTAATGCGTGATAATCTCTTGCACTTGCACCAATATTTACAATATCTTGGCCGATTGTTCCAGCCAATATTCCTCCTATACCATAAATACCAACTTCACAATCACCTGAAGCCATAGCTTCAATTACAATTGGACCGCTACCAAATACATTAGTATTAGTATCTAGGTTAACATATTCAGCACCACCTAATTTTTCAATTAAGTGATTTGTAATTCCATATGTACTAGCACTTATAAGTCCTATATTTAAAGTTGCAGGCTCAGCTAATGGTTCAATATCTCCAAAGATTTCTTGCACATAATCCTGTGTAACTTCCGTAGTTGCTTCATCAGCAGTACTTCCTCCACATCCTGTAAGCATTATCATACTTAGCACTGATAAAATAAGTTTTTTTCTCATAATTTTCTCCTATCTAATAACAATATATACTATTGTTGTGTTGCTAAATTATCTAAAAATGTAGTATTTAAATAAGCAGGATCAAGAAACTTATTCATGTCCTCTGGTGTATAATTTCCCTGATCAATATAGAATTTCAACGGTTCTATGTTATATTCCATAAACTTATTGTACTCTCCATCTTTAGACAAAGTGTTAAACATCTCTATATTTTCTTCAAGTGTATAGCTACTGGAATATGTCAAGTGTGCAGCAGATTCTATATCTGTACTTGGAATTCCATTTTCTTCATTCCATTCAGTGTACCAACTAACTGCTTGGTTAAAGTTTTCGTCATTTGCATAAATCCAATCAACTGTTGCAAAGTATAACTCCATCCATTTTTGAATAGCTTCAGGTTTTTCATCAATAGCAGTTTGCGTAGCTGCCATACTTGCTAACAATACAACACCTATATCATCAGCTTTCATAATAGCAGTATTATTTTTGGTGATATCTCCATATGGATAGTTGTTCCAAAATCCCCCAATTTCACATTGTCCAGCACGTAAAGCAGTATTGATATTTGGGACATCCATATGAGTTAATTTTACATCATTTGTTGTAAGGCCTAGGTGTTCAAGACCTTTGCTTAAAGCATAGTGTACGTTTGTTCTGACAGGAACAAATATTTCTTGACCCTTCCAAAGTTCTGGGGTTCCATAAAGCTCTGGAGCAGATGGAGTTACTTGACCTGCAGCAACAATTGGAGAATCATTTGGTGCAAAAAATTGTAATGCGTGATAATCTCTTGTGGCTGCACCAATATTTACAATGCCTTGACCAATAGTTCCAGCTAGTATTCCTCCAAGGCCATATAAACCAACTTCACAATCACCCGAAGCCATAGCTTCAACGATAATTGGCCCACTACCAAATACGGTAGTTTGACCATCTAAATTGGCATAATCAAATTCACCTAATTTCTCAATTAAATGATTTGTAACTCCATGACTACCGGAACTTATAACTCCAATATTTAATTTGACTGGTTCAGTTAAAGGCTCAATATTTCCAAAAACTTCTTGTGCATAATCATATGTAATTTCAGTATTAGCTTCTTCTGTAATTCCACTACACCCTGTGAGCATTGTTATACTCATTGCCAGTAAAATATTTTTTTTTATTTTTGTATTCATAATGTCTCCTTACATTTTATACTTAAATCCGTTATCACGAATCGTAAAGTCAGTAATAGGATGTAATTTAGGTTTTTACTATTTTAGGGGGCACACTGTATATGTACATCGTATGCTCCCTAATTTGAATTACATATAGTTTTAAATTACATTTGGACTATTACTTGCCTGATATATTATTTAAGAATGTACTATTTAGATAAGTTGGATCCATAAATTTATCCATATCTTCTGGTTTATAATTTCCTTGCTCAATATAAAATTTTAATGGCTCTACGTTGTATTCCATAAATTTATTGTACTCGCCATTTTCAGATAAAGTATTAAACATCTCTAAGTTTTCTTCAAGAGTATAACATTTTTGATATTCCATATGAGCAGCAATTTCTTCTTCTACACTAGGGATTCCATTTTCTTCGTTCCACTCCATAAACCACTCAATTGCCTGAGCTAAGTTTTCTTCACTTGCGTATGTCCAATCCACAGCTGCAAAATATAGTTCCATCCATTTTTGTAAAGCTTCAGGTTTTTCATCAATAACGTGTTGACTAGTTGCCAAAGCTGTAACTAGTACTGTTCCAACATCATCAGCTTTCATAATAGCAGTGTTATTTTCATTTATGCTTCCATATGGATAATTAGTCCAAAGACCTCCAATTTCACATTGACCCGCACGTAAAGCTGTATTAATGTTTGGAACTTCCATATGGGTTAACTTTACATCATCCGTTGTAAGTCCAAGATGTTGTAGACCATCACTTAACATGTAATGAAGTGTTGTTCCAACAGGAATAAATATTTCTTGTCCTTTCCAAAGCTCGGGTGTTCCATAAAGTTCGGGAGCAGACGGAGTTACTTGACCTGCAGCAACGATAGGGGAATCATTTGGTGCATAGAACTGTAGTGCATGGTAATCTCTTGATGCTGCCCCAATATTTACAATATCTTGGCCAATTGTACCGGCTAGTGTTCCTCCAAGTCCATATGGACCAGCTTCACAATCTCCCGAAGCCATAGCTTCAACCATAATTGGTCCACTACTAAAAACAATAACCTCTCCATCTAAATTAGCATGATCAAACCCACCCAATTTTTCGATTAAATAGTTATTAAATCCATGTGTGCTACTACTTAAACTTCCAACATTTAGCGATACTGATTCAGCTAAAGGCTCAATATCTCCAAAAGCTTCTTGTGCATAATTATATGTAACTTCTGAACTTACTTCTTCTTCAGAACCACCCCCACATCCAGTAAACATTGCAACACTTGTTATTAACATCATAAACTTTTTAATTTTTTTACTCATGAAATCCCCCTAATATTATTTATTTATCATATAGTAGTCGTACTTTAAAAGTGAGTCTAATAAGCAGTAATTAAAAATTCTATTTGTAAATTTAATCATAATATCAATTACTCAATATACACTTACTTACAAAGGTTATTACGTTTACTACATAAGTTATAAAGTTTCTAATATAGTAAGGATTACAATTTAATGCAACTGTAATCCTCACCAATCACTAAAAATTAAACACCTAGTGACCTAGTCTCTTCGTTTTCCAATTCAAAATGGAATGCTGCTAACATATCTTCTGTTATGTTAAGAGTTTTGTTTAAGGCTACTTCTACTTTTTTAATTAATGATATGGCATCCAATCCATATCTTTTCATTAGATATAGTTTTGAACCGCCATGCATATATTCATCGTTAATTCCTATTTTATATAGCTTTTTGCCGATTCCTTCTTCTGCCATTTTGTCTGCTACTATACTTCCAAGTCCACCAAGTACATTATGATTTTCCATTGTAATAACACCATTTTTAGACTTTTTAATAGCATTCATTAATTCAACATCTTCAAATGGTTTCAAACAAGTTACATGTCTATGGTGTACTGATACTCCTGCTTTTTTTAGTGAGTCTACAGCTCTTATTGCTTCTTCAGTACAAACTCCCGAAGATAAAATTACAATATCATCTCCATCACTTAATTGTCTTGATTTGTTAAGTTGCATTGGAGTATTAAATAGTACTGGCAATTCACCCCTCAATACACGAACATAAATTGGCCCATCTATTGAGTCACTCATTTCAAAAAAGCTTTCAACATCTGTTGCATCTCCACATTCAATAATTGTCATATTTGGAACGGTACGCATAACTCCAATATCATCAATTGCTTGATGAGTCGCTCCAGCAGGAGAAGTTATCCCTGGAACAGAGCCTACCAATCTTACCTTTGAGTTTGGATGTGCAATAGACATATGAACCATATCAAGTGAACGCCTATAAATAAACACAGCAAATGTATGAATAAAAGGAACAAATCCTTCCATTGCCATTCCACCTGCAAAACTGTGCATATTTTGTTCAGCTATTCCCAAAGAATAAAATCTGTCTGGGTAATTATCCAAGAAACCTCTAACTTCACAGCCTCCACTTAAATCAGCAGACATTGCAATAACTTCTGGGCGGTCTTTAGCATAGGCTACAATTGCTTTATCGTATACTAACGTTTTTCTTTCCATTTATTAAGCCTCCTATTTTTCCATCTCTTTAAAATTTTCTATTAATGCTTGATATTTTTCAACTTCATCTGGATTAATACGCACATAGTGTATACGATGACCTTTGTCAAGTAGTGGTGGTACTTGATAAGTTGCATTTGTTTGTGCCAAGATAACTCGAGGCTTTCCATCTTTGTTTGGTGCTTGATTAATAATTGCTTCTAATACTTCACAGTTATGTCCATCAACTTCATATACTTCACAACCAAAAGCTTCAAATCTATTTCTTAAAGTATGCTCCATATCACAAACGAAAGTCATTTTACCATCACATTGTTGTCTATTTTGATCCACTATAACAACCATGTTATTTAATTTTTTTAAACACATAGCTTGAATAACTTCCCAAGTCATACCTAGTTGACATTCTCCATCTCCTAATAATACAATATTTCTACCAGTTTCTCCTTTTAACTTTCTTGCCATTGCTATACCCGCTGACATACCTAGTGCTTGACCTAATGATCCTCCATTAATATCAAGTCCAGGAGAGTGTGCTTCTCCGATATGTTCAATTACATATCCATCTTCGCCAAACTTTGTAAATCCTTCTTCAGTTAATCTGCCTGTTGCTGCAAGTGTTGCATATAGTACAACAGAATATTGAGAAGGTGAAAGATAAAATCTATCTAAATCGGGTCTTCTTTCGCCATTATATTTAGCACCTGTAATTCCTTTATTAGTTGCAGTTGGTGGTCCAGGAAAATACACTGGGTCAAATGGAGCTTCTACATCTGTAATATTCATAGCTCTTGTATATAATGTAGCTAAAATTTCCGAGCCAGAACAAGCTTGACTAATATTACATCCTCCACTACGCAATGCCTGTTCAAGTACTCTTCTTCTAATTCCTGCTGCAACTTTATATGGGTCTAAATTTTTTCTTTCCATTATTAAACTCCTCCTATTTTCATATCTCTAATTCATAATTTGGTTCAGGAACACAACGAATACTTCCACCACCATCACAATAAATAGTTTGACCTATAATGCCACTTGATTGGTCGCTTGCCAAGAAATTTACAGTATTTGCTATTTCCATAGGGTCTAAGAAACGATCAATAGGCATCATTGGAAGAATTTCATCTTTCTTCACAGCTCCAAGTCTTAATCCTTCTTTTACCATATCTGTTAGTGCCCATCCTGGAGATACTCCATTAACTCTTACTCCATAGCGTGCCCATTCATTACCTAAAGCTCTTGCCAATCCTTCAACAGCAGCTTTTGTTATACAATATGGTGAACGTTGAGAAGTTGCACGGCTTGCAGTTCCTGATGCTATACAAATAATTGAGCCTGAACCTTTTTTAAGCATTACTTTAGCAGCTTCCTGTGATGCAATCCAATGTGATTTTAAATTTACATCGTTAATTAAATCCCAGTCTTCTTCTTTAAAGTGTTCTGATGCACGGCGAATTTGTATGGCTGCATTATTTACTAATATATCTAAAGTGCCAAAATTATCAACAGCAAATTGTATCATTGCTTTTATTTGTTCAGATTTAGATAAATCAATTGAATATGGTAAAGTTTCATATCCTTTTGCATTCAATTCATCACTAGTTTCTTTAGCTAAATCTGCTATTAAGTCCGCAACAACAACTTTAGCTCCTGATTCCGCTAGTCTTTGGCATATCGCTTTTCCTATCCCTCTTGCTCCTCCTGAAACAATTGCAATTTTACCTTGATTTTCCATATTACATATCCTTCTCTCTTCTTTTTTTTTATAATATTGCATAGTGGTATTTTATATAGCTCTGTTACTTAAAGCTTATAATTATAATATACCTGTAAAATCATTTTTTATAGAAGTATTTTGTTATAATTAATCATTAGAAATTTTTTTATTATAAGTAATATATATATTATAATATTTAATTTGTTTGAAGTCAATATAAAACTAGTTATAATATCTAGTATTTTATAGTTAATTTTTAAATTAATATATAGGAATATAGATTATCTCACAAGCCAACTGCTTGTATTATTTATGAATAATAGAAAAAACTCTAACCATATGTAGTATAAACCTAAAACTGATCAAAGTGTCTAGGATATATATATGTTAGAGTTATATAGTTGTTATATAAGATAGGATAAATAGTTAATACTGTAATGCAAATTTATCATGTAAAGCACACATAGCTTTTTTCATATCGGCTTTATTAACTAGTATAGAAATTTTTATATCCGAAGTTGAAATCATATGAATATTAATATGAGCATCAAACATAGCTTCAAACATACTGGATGCAACTCCAGCATCTGTAGCCATTCCAGCTCCAACAATTGAAACTTTTGCTAAGTCTTGTTCAAAATCTACTACCTTAACACCCAATCTATCTATGTTGTTATTAATGATTTTCTTAGTATCTTCCAGTGCATCTGTATCAATAGTAAATGAAATATCTTTTTTACCCTCATGCCCAATAGACTGAATAATAAGGTCTACATTAATATTTCCTTTTGCAAGAGCGTTAAAAACTTCAAAAGCTTTTCCAGGTGTATCATCAATTCCAATCAAGGCAACACGAGCTACTTTGTCATCTCCAGCAATTCCACTAACAGACATTTTTTCCATATTAAATCCTCCTTTTACAATAGTGCCTTCTGCTTTGGTTAAACTTGAACGCACAACTAACTCAACATTATATTTTTTTGCCAACTCTACCGAACGATTATGCAAAACTTTGGCACCTAAAGATGCTAATTCCAACATTTCGTGGTATGTAATCTCCTTAATTTTCCTTGCATTTTTAACAACACGAGGGTCAGCAGTGTATACACCATCGACATCAGTATAAATTTCACATTTATCTGCATGTAAAGCCGCTGCAATTGCAACTGCTGTTGTATCGGACCCGCCACGTCCAAGAGTAGTTATATCATCAAAGTTATTGATACCTTGAAATCCTGTAACTAAAACAATATTTTTTCTCTCTATTTCTCTTTTAATACGCTCTGTTTTAATTTTTTTTATCCTAGCGTTTCCATAATCAGCTGTTGTAATCATTCCAACCTGAGCTGCATTAAGTGATATACAAGGATAACCCATCTCTGTTAGTGCAATTGCCATCAAAGCCACTGACTGCTGTTCACCTGTTGAAAGCAACATATCCATCTCACGCTTTGAGGGAGATTTGGAAATCTCTTTAACCTTTTCGATTAAATCATCTGTTGTATCTCCTTGAGCAGAAAGAACCACAATAACGTCATGTCCTTGTTTATAATATTCAATAATTCTATTTGCTACATTAAATATTCGCTCAGTATTTGCAACTGAACTACCTCCATATTTTTGTACTATTAACATATTACTTGCCTCACTTCCTTAATTTAAAAATCATGAACAAAGTATATCACATATATATATACAAAAAAAGTATAATATTGAATTTACATTGTATATAGTTTTGAAATTATTAAAGTATAATTATTTAATAATTTACATATCCTAAATGTTATGTTACAAATGATAAATATATAACTAAATATGTCTAGATATAGTACAAGTAATTATATTTCATCTAGAAGTACAGATACATATTCAGTTCATAAAATTTCCTTTAGATATTTCATCAGGTGATGTCTATTAATATGCAAAGATAAAAAAATACAGTCATGTCTTATTGTATTTTTAATGTTTATAGGAAAAGGGTGATAAGATGAATAGTTTTGAATCAGCTATACTGATAGCATTTGCATTTTTTCCCGTTTTGGCACTATTGATTACACTACCATTTTTAATATATAACTATAGAAAATTTGGTGCTGTTCCTTGGCTAAAAGCGGTTTTAATATATTCTTTTATATTATATTTATTGAATATGTATTGCCTAATAATATTTCCTTTACCAAGTGCAGAACAAGCACAACATTTACATGGTGTTAAAATGCAACTTGTTCCATTAGCATTTATAGGCGACATACGTACTGAAACTACTTTTAATTTATTTAATCCTAAAACGTATATTTCAACAATTAAAGCCAATTGTTTTTATGTCGTTGCTTTTAATCTAGTTATGTTTATGCCTCTAGGAATATATTTAAGGTATTATTTTAAGTTCAGTCTGTTAAAAACATTTTTAGTAGCTTTAGGGATTAGTTTATTCTTTGAAATTACACAATTAACAGGATTATATGGAATATACAACGGATCGTACAGATTGTTTGATGTAGATGATTTAATTATAAATTCATCAGGAGGAGTATTAGGATATATTATTGCCCCAATATTTACATTCTTTTTGCCTACTAAAGATTATATTGATGATATAGCATATGAATATGGCAAAAAGGTTTCAGTTATAAGAGAATTTATTTCTTGGTGTATAGATTTTTTGATTTTAATTATATTAACAACTTTTATAACTATACTTTTCCGCAATTTAAATTTAGAAGCAGGAAGTTTAATAGCATTTATATGTATAATTATTTTGCCCACCAAAATTTCTGGCAATACAGTTGGGCAAAAATGTATGAAGTACAGAACGATATCTGCAAATTCAAATGAACTTTCTACTTGGCAAATATTTTTAAAAAATGCATATATATTTTATATTATGTTGCCAATGCCATTTTATCTTTTATTTACAATTGTATGTCTAGTTAGTTTTAATATTTTTAGCTATATATTGATGATACCTTTTCTTATTATAAGTGGTATAGGAGCTCTTTCATTCATTCAAATGTTTATTTATTGGATAAGAAAAGATACTAGGCCATTGGTATATGAAAAACTTAGTAATACTAGAAATATCAGTACAATTTATTGACGCTATTTTTACCATAAAATAGAGAGTACTATCCTTTATAATAATATTGGATAGTACTCTCTTTTCTGGTCATATATAGTCTGATCTTTTTATTGTATATTTGTTAGCATCATTATTTATTATAGAGTTTTTTCAACATATTCCAAACTAACTGGATCTAAAAAGAATAATCCTGAAATTGGATTATATTCAACAACTTTAGCAGTAATTATATAGTTTTGACCTTGATGTACATTATCAGGGATATAATCTCCAACTAACTTTAAATCATAATAACTACAGTCGTTAAATTTAAAAGGTACCATTTGATGGATATTTTCATATATTAGAAAATCAAACCTAGTGGTATAAGTATCATGATTCATCATATGAGCAATATTTCCTTCAAACTGTATAATTTCATTATGATATTTATGTGCAAAATCTTCGGCTATTGAAATATCATCATGTTTTAACAAATGGTTTAAATCTTCACAATTTTCGGCAGTATAAATTGTTTCTAGTTGGTTTTCTTCCTCTATATTTTCAGAAGTATGAATTGTTTCTAGTTGGTTTTCTTCTTCTGTATTTTCGTCTTCAATTGGAAATGTATGATATGTAACAATTACTTCTACATCAGCAGGATAAGAATCATCTGTTAAATAGCCAAGGTTCCCATCCACAGAAACAGATTTTACTTCTCCATCTTTGGTTATCCATCCCAAAATTAAATCGTCTATTGCTTTTGTTTTTACGTTTGTAAATCCATGATCTTTAAAGTCTTTAACTACATCTTGATATATTCTTCCAGCCTGCAAATTAGAATGCTCTGGTGTTTGGACAATTTTCACTTGTTCTGTACCTTCAGTAAAACCGCCTAGTACTGATAGCCCAATTAAAGAGAATGCTACTGTCTTTAAAACTTTATATTTTTTTGATGGTTTGCCAGTGTTTAAATCTTTATTTTTAATTTTAAATTTTTTCATTGAAATTGCTCCTTTTTTAAATAATTGCTTGTACATATAAACATTATAAAAAGAAGATAAACAAATGTCAAGAAAAATTGAATATAACTATAAAAAGAAATCGCAGTTCACTAACATTTTGACGTTCAACTAGAGAATATTTTATATCTATAAATTTTCTAAACAGAAAAAAACCAGTAAGACTTTTCGTCCACTGGTTTTTTTTACTTTATATAAATTAAGCGTTTTTAGATTCTTTAACAACTTTTTCGATAGCTTCAAGAGCATCATCAGGAAGTTTGTCAAATCCACCTTTTGCTTCATCACGTGATTTAATAAATGTTACACGGTCTTCCATTCTTTTTTGTAATTGTTCAACATAATCATCATCTTTAAGATTTGGAACATATCCGTCGATTTCCATAATTTCGATATCGCTAAATGGTCCCCAAGGTTTAAAGTTAGCATTTCCTTCAACAATAGCTTCAAGAACACCTAAAGTAACAGCTGGAGTTACTTTTTTGCCCATAAAGTCACCAGTATTTAAGATATAGCAATCAACATTTCTTTCAGCAACAAGAGTTTTAAATTTGTTGTAATCATCCGCTAGAGGATAAGTTCTAAATGGATTTGCATATGGTTCAACAACTAGTGCATTTGGGTCAACTCCTGGAGCAAGTCTTTCAGCAGTTGAACGTTTTGTAGCAAGGGTTGCACCCATTACTGACGCAAGTTCTGCACCACTAAGTTTAACGACTGGAGGAATTGTTGGGTCTTTCATTAGCCAGAAGATAGCATTAACTGGTTCATCAAATTTATTGATACGGTTTGGTGACCAAAGAATTGATTTAACCGCACGACCATTTCCGTTTCTTATATCTTCTGTAACAGGAACAATGTTTCCATCTGCATCCATTGTTGCACCGTTATTTTGCATTGTAAGAAGGAATTTATTGTCTTCAAAAGTTAATGGATAATCTTGAGTTTTATCAAAGTATGCTGGCTCAAGAGCAACTGATGAACTGTCTTCTGTTGAGATAACAAAAGCATCATCATGTAAAACTGTAATGTCATATTTGTCATTATGACGAGCATGCGTAATTGTTGATTTTCCTGAACCTGAAAGTCCAAACACACCAGCTACGAATGATTTTCCACCTGGTAAGTTGTAACGTTTTTGACCACCATGACAAGATGCATATCCGTGACGGTTTGCGATACCCCAAGCAATTGTTAAAGTACCTTTTTTGTGTTCTCCAAAATATCTCATACCTAAGATAGCAGCACAGTTATGTTTTGGATCAACAAAAGATAGTCCCATTGGATGATCTGGATGTGACCAGTCTGGATCTGAGAAAATATAAATATCGCCTTCATTTTCTAAAGTTTTTGACTCTGCATACATTTTAGCAACCATTTCACTGATTGCTTGGAAGTTTAGTAGCCATGAATACATAATATTTTCATGAGGTGCTGGAATACAAAGGTTTGCTTTTACTGAAAAGTCTTTATCAAGCCCAACGATTACTTGTGCATGATAGAATTTTTTAGTACGAGAAAGATAGATTGCTTCTCTAATTTTAGTAGCATATTCTGCTTGATTAATTCCTGGTTCGCCAAGAATTCTACGAGCAGCAGCAGTACGTCCAAATACTGTACCATCATTTAATAAAAGAATTTTAGCATCATCATCAAGACCTAAAAGTTCTGGTTTGTAAACAGGCATATCCGTTACAATTGTTCCTGGTGAATTTTTAGCAAGTTTATACGCTTCTTTAAGAGATGTAACCATTGTTACGTTGTTACGATAAAAAGCAGTTTCAATTGTAGTACGAATTTGACTAAAAATTGGATTATGTGATCCAATGTCTTTTCTTGAAAATTTACCTTGTGTTGCCATAATAGAAAACCCTCCTGAGATTATAAGTATTTTTATAAAAAAATTAACGATAATGAAATAATTAATTATTCATGATAACGGATTTAGGAAAAAAAGTGACTAAATCTGTTATTTCATCATTTAAGATAAATAATGTAGAGCAAAAGTCTACGAATTTGATTTAGGAATATTGGAGAATTTATAAAACCTTTTCCAATTTAGATTATGCCCTGAAATAAAATAAATGTCAATGGTAAAATTTGAAAATTTTAATTTTTTTACATAAATCGGAAATACATACACAAATCTTATTTAAAATCTAAGTATAATTCACAATTGAATTTAATTACTCAAACATTTTATATAATTTTTAGAATAAAATTTTGTTTAATAATATATGAATAATTTCTAGTCAACTATTTTTTGGAAAAATAAAATAAGAATTGATTTTATAATCTATTCTGAGAGGAATAAATTGGACAAAGATTGCTAATAATTTCTATATATAAGGACAATTATTTATTGTCTATAATTATGATGAAAAATAGTATACTAATTTGAGAATATTTTACACATTAGTATATTTTTAGAAGGAGAAAATTTTAATGAAGACATTTTATATCACTACCCCTATTTACTATCCAAGTAATAAGCTCCACATTGGACATTCTTATACTACTGTGGCTGCTGACGCAATGGCACGATACAAAAGATTACGTGGATATGACGTTATGTTTTTAACTGGAACAGACGAACACGGACAAAAAATTGAACGTCGTGCAAATGAAGAAGGTTTATCTCCAAAAGCATTTTTAGATAATGTTGTAGATTGGATAAAAGATCTTTGGAACATAATGGATATTTCATATGATAAATTTATAAGAACGACTGACCTAGAGCATAGGCAAACTGTTCAAAAGATTTTTAAAAAATTATATGATAAGGGAGAAATTTATAAAAGTTATTATGAAGGGTTATATTGTACTCCTTGTGAAACATTTTTTACAGAACATCAACTTAAAGAAGGTAAATGCCCAGATTGTGGAAGAGATGTTGAAAAAGTAAAAGAAGAAGCGTATTTTTTCAAATTATCAAAATATCAAGATAAATTGATTGAATATATCGAAACTCATCCAGAATTTATTCAACCACCTTCTCGTCAAAATGAAATGTTAAATAATTTTTTGCGTCCAGGTTTAGAGGATTTATGTGTTTCAAGAACTTCTTTCTCCTGGGGAATACCTGTTGAATTTGATAAAGGACACATAGTATATGTATGGATTGATGCACTATCAAATTATATTTCTGCCCTAGGGTTTATGAGTGAAGACGATACATTATTTAAAAAATATTGGCCTGCTGATGTTCAATTGATAGGAAAAGAAATTTTAAGGTTTCACACTATAATTTGGCCTGCTCTTTTAATGGCTTTGGATGAACCTTTACCAAAACAAGTTTTTGCTCATGGATGGCTTATTATCGGCGGAGAAAAAATAAGTAAATCTAAGGAAACTGCACAAAAAACAATAATAGACCCAAGTGTACTAGTAAAAAGATATTCATCAGATGCTTTGAGATATTTCCTTCTTCGTGAAGTTGCATTTGGTCAAGATGGAAACTTTACAAATGAAGCACTTATCAATAGAATAAACTCTGATCTTGCAAATGACCTAGGCAATTTGGCATCAAGAACAGTTGCTATGATAGAAAAATATTTTGGTACTTTACCAAATGATCAAGAAGAAAATGAATTTGATCCATCTGTTAGACAAATCATAGCGGAAAATGTAACAATTTTTGAAGAGAATATGGAAAAACTACATTTCAATATAGCATTAGAAAATATATGGACTATTATTAGACGACTAAATAAATATATCGATGAAACAATGCCTTGGGTATTATCTAAAGATGAAGCAAATAAACCAAAATTGGCTGGAGTACTATATACTTTATCGGAAGGACTTAGAATAATATCTATTATGATTGAGCCATTTATGCCAAATACTCCACAAAAAATATGGGAACAACTTGGTATTGTGAAAGGTGAAACCACTTCATGGGACACAATTCATAAATGGGGAACTCTTAATAAAAATGTAACAGCGAAAAAAGGAATTAATATTTTCCCAAGGATAGACAAAGAAAAAGATCTTGAAAGTTTATTCAGTGAAAACTCAACTCCAGAAGTAGCTAAGCCATCTAAAAAAGAAGAACAACCTAGTAAAGAAGAAATTACCATAGACGACTTTGCAAAAGTTGAACTTAAAACTGGTGAAGTTATAGAATGTGATAAAGTTCCTAAAGCAGATAAATTACTAGTCTCTAAAATAAAAGTTGGTGGAGAAATAAGACAAATTGTTTCAGGTATAGCAAAGCACTATAAACCAGAAGAATTTGTTGGCAAAAAAGTTATTGTAGTAACAAATTTAAAACCTGTAAAATTAAGAGGTATTCTTTCAGAAGGAATGATTTTATGTGCATCAGATGATGAAGGTAATTTGGTGTCGATAGGGCCTATGGAAGAAATAAAGTCAGGTTCAATTGTAAAATAATTATGAAAAAGAAAAGATTAGTATGTTTTTCTTGTGAATAATTTTAAAGGGGCGAATAATCGTCCCTTTTTTAAAAAAATATTTGTATAGACATAAAAATATTACTAAATTTAATTAACAATATACGATATTTTTTGTTCAAGAGATAAATTCCTTATAAATTAAAAATACATAACATAAAAAAAGTATACTTATAAAATTTTTAGGCCATACTCCTTAAATGAAGGAGGTGCCCTATGTTTTTAGATATATTTAAAAGAAGAAAAGAAAAAAAACAATCTATTGAAGCACAGATATTAAGCGAAGAAGTTAGCAAGGTTCAAGAAAAGCTAGCTGCCACATTATGCCAATTTGAAGACACAACTGACCATGAATTACTAGATTATTATACTTACTATTACAAGGCAAATGAAATTAGGCATACCTACCTAATGAGGAAACTAAAAGAAGTGTATTATAAATAGATTACACAGACCATAGGTTTACTCCACTATATAATCTGTTTATCGTTATAAATTAAGAAACTCTTAAGAATATAAACAGATTTTACGATTATGGGGAGAAACATGTAGAGGTTTTTCTCCATTCTTTACAATATAGTAGACGGAAAATGTTGGGATGTGCTTACAGATAAATTAAAGAAAGAAGGACTAATATGATAGACCAAAATATGTATTATGTAAATTCAATGAATGATAAAAAAAAATATTTTGACTGGTTTGAACAGTTTATAAATACAGTAGATAGAAAATTTAGCAAAACTAATGTAGAAAAATTTTTGACCATGTGGGTTCCAACAAATATCAAATATCTAAATAGCGGTCAAATATATAGTTTAATTAATATGTTGGAAGACATTTTAATTTGTTCAAATATTAAAAATATGAAAGAAATTTATAGCTTAATTAATTTATACAAAGCAGAATATTGTAGGATATTTAAAGCAAAACAAACTATTATGAGTCTATGCGAAAATTGTTTTGTGGGACAGAATCCTGCTGTTGTGGATTTAAATTTATATAGACAAAGTGTTATGAAAAAAAGAAAGAGATTTAATAACTACATTGAAGGATATTTTTCAATTAAAGAAATTAATTTTGAAGGAAATATAGTGCTTGAAGATTTAGCTACAAAAAAAATATTTAAAATATTATATAACCCCGAGCTACTAAAATATTTTAGATTAGAAGATGTCTTAAAGGTAACCCTTAAAAAGAATAAATTTCTTATTCACTGGGATATTGAAAAAATAAACGCATATTATGATAAAAATGCTTTAAAATATTTGTCGAAATGACTTTATTAAATTGTAAAAATTAGGTATAATAAGTATAGTAGAATGGAGGAGAGAAATGAAAATAGTACTTTTATTAGCAAATTGTAATACTCTTATCTTAAAGGGTATGCAATCTACTATAATAGATGTATTAACAGAGCTAGACCTAGATGTTGTACCTATAAGCTTGGAAAATTTACCGTATTTTAATGGCAGCACAACAATAGAGATGGATAATATAATGAACCATATTGCTCAAAGCAAAGGCGTTATTGCACTTTGCAATGTTCACTTAATTGGAATTCATGGCTCTATGCAAACTTTTTTTGATTATTTACGATTATATGAGCAAGATATTTTTGGAAAATCTTTACTCACTATTACATATAGTAATTTTTGGGGTGAAGGTGATGCAGCAAATTTAATTAACAAAGGATGGAGATTTTTAGGAGGAAATGATGCTGGAAATGTACTGTTTAATTCTTATTTAGATCCACAAGAACAATTGAAGCTTTTAGAAAAAAAGATAGAGAATTTTTATAGAGGTTTAAAGCAGGACTTGCCTTACATGATATCCAGTGAACATGAGCTGTATATCAAATATTCAGAAAAAGGAGGAACTCCAGTAGTTCGTTCTTCTCAGTCAACTAATCGTCAAACAGTAAATAACTTTACTAAACCTATAAGTGACGAAGAAAGAGACATTCAAGAAATAAGTAAATTACTAAAAACTCAAATACAACCAGAAGAACAATCATTTATGCCGATGGGATTATATAATAAACCACAAGTTAGTCAAGTAAATACGCAACATCGTGCTTTACAAGTATCAAAAAGATTACCTAACCTGTGTCACTATTTTGTAGCCCATCATGAAAGAGACCTAGTCTTAAATGTTCAATATTGTGTTACTGATACAAAGGAAAAAGGATATATAACTATAAACAATGGTGATTGCGAATATAAAGAAGGAGTTATAGATACGTTTACTGTTGAAATTACTCTAAGTGATAACACGTTATCTGAACTTATTAACAAGGAGATAACATATCAAAAAGCATTTATGCTTGGTAAAATAAAAGTTAAAGGCAATTTTGCAGTTTTACCAAAACTAGACCAAGTATTCCAAACAGGAAGTGTATAATAAGAAATATAATAAAACCCACCTATGATTTTAAATCACAAGTGGGTTTTTCTAACTTTAAGATATTGCAATGTAAATCGTATATCTTAGTATTTGTAGAATTTTTGTTTATTTATTTCATCATACATAGCGTCAATCATATCTTGTTTGTAAGGTACTTCATGGCTTGGTCCTGCAATATATCCACCATTTGTTCCTTTAAGTTGACTCATACGTAATCTAACTTCTGCTCTTACGTCATCTGGAGTTGCTCCTGGTTTGTTAAGAACGAATTGGCTATCAAGACCTCCTGAGAAACAGAATTTTCTATTTCCTAGTTGTTTTTTAAGTTTGCCAAGGTCATTACAAGGTTGACACATATTCCAAACTTCTGCTCCCATATCTACCATATCATCAAATACTTTTTCGATATGTCCACAAGAATGTTGATTTACGATTAATCCTAAATCTTTAATTGCATTGTAGATACGTTGAGTAGCAGGTTTAATACATTGTCTCCAAGTTTCAACAGGCATAAATAGATTTTCTTGAGTTCCCCAGTCATCTCCATACCAAATCATATCAAGTTTAACTATTTTTGAAAATCTAGTAATTACATCGATTTTGTAATCTGCAATGATTTCAGCAATTTCAGCCATTTCTTCAGGGTGAGTCATAAAATTCATTAGAGCTTCTTCCATACCGAATAGAAGATATAATCTTTCAAATACTCCCATTTCAACAAGACCCATGATAACTTTATTTTCTGTATCCATAGTTTTAAGGTCTAGTGGAAATTCTCCCCAGTTTTGAGTGATGTAAGTCCAGTCAACTTTGTCAAGATCTGGAACTTTAAGTTCATTTCTCCAGTTTTCAATATCATGAATCACTTTTACGCCGCTTTCTACATAAGTTCCACCTTCTGCAGTTGCTTCAAAAGCCCATTTAACTCCCCAAACGTCATAACCTTCTTTAATAGGTCTTTCGCAAACTGGACACTTTACTTCAACAAGGTCATTCATTGCGTTTGGTACATATTCTGGATTATCATTTTTAATTGCTCTTAACATATTTTCTCTTGGATTCATCATAATTTTTTATTCTCCCTTCAGCAAACCAGTTGCCTAATTCAATTTATTTTTTAATAATGTTTCAATAATTAAAATAAAAACATACTAATTTTTGTCACAATCCATGCTACAATAGATGTTGCTCCAGTAATAAGGTTTGTTACAGCTGATGCTCCTTCTGGAATTTGAACTCCTGCCATTTCAGCAGCTAATGTATACATTGGAGCAATGTCTCCTGCTACATATAGTGAAATTACAATAATTACACATCCAGATAAAAACATTCTAAACATATTTCCTTTACAGAAAGGTCTAAGCATTACTACAAACCAAAATAGTGAAGATAGGTCTACAAGTGGTAATACTTTATTTCCTGGTAAGATAACTGCACATAATAATGCTACTGGTATTAATAATACTCCAACTGCAAGAACTTCGTCTGTTATCATCATACCTACATCAAGTGCAAGGTAAATATCACGGTCTGGCATTTTCTTTTTAAGGGTTTCTTTCATTGCTTCTTTTATTGGTTCAAGTCCTTCAACTAATACGCCTACCATTTTTGGTAGTAAAACCATACCAGCAGCAATTTTTATAGAAAGTTGTAATATAGTAGTTGTATCAAATCCTGCTCCAAATCCTAATGCTACTCCCATAATAAGCCCTAGTGCAACTGGTTCACCTAGAACACCAAATCTTTTATTTATTGATTCAGCATTTAAGTTTATATTGCGTACTCCAGGGATTTTTTCTACTATCCAGTTTACGCCCATTGCTATTGGCACTTGCATACCAGCAAAAGTATTAACATAAGTAACATTCTCTACTCCCGTATCTTCTACGATTGTCTTTGCAACTTTTCCACCTAAAATAAGCCCTAGTGTAGAAACAAATAAACAAGCTATTAAACCTACAAGTAGGCTTCCAGTACCTGCATATATTATTGCACCGATAATCATAAAATGATTGAAGTTATAAAGGTCAATATTAACAACATTAGTCCATTTTTTTGCTAAGAATAAGATGTTGATTAGAATTGCTGCAACAACAGCAAATGGTACTATTGCAGTTCCCCAACCAATCTGAGCAGCTACTGGCCATCCCATATCCATAACAGATAAGTTAAGTCCTAAACGCTCAACAATTCCATTAGCTAGTGGAGTCAATCCTGCAAGAAGTAACCCAACCATTACACCAATACCTTCAAATCCGACTCCCATATAAAGACCAGATTTTAATGCTGTTCCAGGTTTTACCCCTACAACTATCCCTAAAATAAAGAATATAATTGGCATCATAACTGAAGCTCCAAGCCCAATAAACCAATTAAACCCATCTAAAAAAATATCCATTTGATTCCCCCCTATTTCACTATCATGAATAGCAAAACAGTTTTCATGATCTTCTATTTCACTATCATGAAATAATACACAGTTATCATAAATCCTGATTCATGACAACTAACCCGGTATTCCCCCAATATGATTTAAATAAGCTTATGTATCGCTATCTCTTTTATCTAAATCATAGTTTCTTTACTATCCCTGCATACAACTATTTACTTTAATGGACAAATTTACTGTCACTTAGCATAGCTTCGTTTCATTATTTGATATCAACATATAACAGTCAAAAGTCAAATATAAGAAGTATCCTAATAAGTATTTCTAAATACATAAGCAATAGGATATAGGGCGTAGGAACATGCCCTCCAATAATTACTCTATAGTTACTAGTAAATTTAATAAAACATATATTTATATAAAGCAAATAGATAAGATAACTATTTATATTTAAATCATAAACATAAAAAAATAGATAGTGAAATTAGATACGATATATAAATTTTAGTGATATTAATATTTTGATTAGTAACATAAATTAATAATAACATAATTTATAATATAAATCAATATATTTTTTTGTAAAAATATTTTTTTTGTTAGTCTGTTTATAAAGATGTAAATATTCTCTGCTGTATTTACTTAGCTATAAATTATATAATTTACCATTTGTGCTAGTTAAACATTTTAGTACTTCAATATAAATGGCAATGTAATATTGCAGGCAACCATTAGAATTAATTGTATATATAAAATGCATATTTATGCATTCTGGAGTAATACCAATTATATAGGATATAATTCACTAGTGAGAAGAAATATACTAGGGTATTTTGCCAATTGTATTTTGTTCGATATAGGTATATACTTTAACAGTTAACCCATGTGAAAAAACAAGTAGCAGATTACTCACGAACAGTAAGTAGCCAAGAGGTGAAAAAATAAGTAGCACCTGGTTAACACCCCTAATACAACAGTCACGTTGTTCTTAAAACCGTTATTACGAACAAGAAAAACTAAAAGTGCTTTTTCCGCTATCACGAATTAAAAAAATAAAAAAGTAAGCTATGTTTTAAACTAAAGCGAATACTACGGCCTTAGTTTAATTCAATCTAAACACTGTTTATAATCTCTACAAGAAATTTAAATCTTTGATATTTATCCTAAACATAGTGTTATCTTATTAATAATCGTATATTTGAGATTATAAACAGATGTTGTACATCAAGAGATTGAAACCCTAGATCTCTTTTGTGCTTTGGTACAAAAACAATATGATATTTACAATTCCATTTATTGTGTACTAAATTATTATTATCCATTTGTGTATTCTTTAATATAATAGTTGGTTGGCAGACCTACTATTATTGTTTAAAGGAAACGCTTTTTTTATACATTCAAAGCTAGAAACTTTTTTGAACCCTATGCCTAGCTAGAGGTTTTCCTTACATAAAAAAAACAGCGAGTACTATTCGCTGTTTTTTTACAATACTAAGTGGATCTTCCTATTTACTAGTTAACATTTGTAAGCATAGCAGTCATTGTAATTGGATCCCAATCAACATAGAATCCAAGTGCCTCACCAACTTGTTTAATAGGAACAAAAGTTCTTGGATCGCCTTGATTATCAGAAAGAATTCGAGCTGGTTGAGCAAAAGTTAAGTATCCTTGAGGCATATATACACCGTTTAAAGAATTATAATCAGCAATTTCCATTCTATTTGAGCCAGTCGTAATTTCAAGTTGTCTTAAGCCGACTCTAATAATGACATAACCTGTGCCATTTGGAGACTGATAATAGTTTAAAGTATTACCCTCTTCTTGATCACGATCAATACCAAGAAGAAAAGCTAGGTCAGATATACTAATCATAGCAACACCATTAACATCTTTTATTTCAGAAGTAGTATAAATGTAATCACCATTTACAAAAGCATCTCCATAAGAAATTGAAATATCCATATCTGGAAGACCATAGTTGCCATCTTCACCAGCAGCAGTTGGTGGCATATATGGATTTGAAGGAGCTATTTGGGTTGAACTGCTGTTGCTATTGCCACTTGCTACACTATCTGCTCTTTCTGAAACAACAAAATCTTCAAGTTCAAAAGCAGCAGCAAAAATTTCTTCCTTATCATCTTCATAATCATTTGTAAGGTCTTGGTCTTCTACAGCTGCATCTCTATCATCATCTTCATCAACTGTACCAATAAGTTTAGAACTTTTGGACTCATCAAAATTTATAAATGTATTTGAAGAGTGCATTCCTTGCCCACCAATAAAAGCTGAATATTCACCAACAGGGATATAGTTTGAGCCATCAAAAGCAATATCACTAATATTAATGGTAGCAGCATCGTTAGATCTTCTTGTAATTTGTATTAACAGATAACCATCAGAAACTTTATAGTCAACTTGTAGTCCATTATCAGCGGTTACTTCTGCATCTTCAATGTCAAGATCTTCTATTCTAAGAGCAATTACATCATCAACTTGAAACATTCTTTTTTCTGTTTCTGTAATAGAAATTTCACCGTTTGGCTGAGCTTTAATACTTTCAACAACTTGAATGCTTTTAATAACATCAATTTCAGCAGGTTGAGAAACTTCACCAATTACAACACTAAGTGGATCTTCCCATTTACTTCCATCTGCTATAAGGTTTATATCGCCGTTAAACCCAGGGTTACCAATAACAGTAATATCAAACTCAAATTCTGTTTGATCAGAATCCATTCCTTCAAGGTTAAATTCTACATAATTTGGAGCGTCTTCTTCAACTTCGATTTTAGTGCTATCTTCAACATCATTACTATCAATAGTTGTGTAATAAGAGTCTTCATCTTTATAGTCAGTTGGAGCAAAAATAGCACCTTCAAGTGTAAGCTCAACTTTTCCTTCATCTTTAAGATATTCGGCAGTATCATCTTTTATAATGACAGTAACTTCATATTCTTTATCCTTCCTTCCACCAATAGTATCAATTTTGTCTTCAACAGATATGCCTAGTGCATGATCTCTAATTTCTGCTATAATTTCAGTAGCTTCAGAAAGACGATCATCATCATAATCTAGTTGACCTTCGATATCATCGTTTTTGAAATCATCATATATACCCCAAAATGTATCTGTATCTGGATCAGAATCAGTTTTATCACCAGCTTCTTGTTTAACTAAAGATACCGTTAGTTCTATTTCACCAGTTGGAAGCTTACCATCATTTGATACAATTTCAAGTCCTTCAATTTCAATAGCTCCTGTTGCAGATGCCTTAAGATTTTCAAATACCAAGTATCCAATTGATGGATTATCTCCATCCACTATAAATGTAACATGGTTATCTTCCATTCCTTTTTTTATGGTAGAGCTATATCCATATGAACCGTCTACTTTAAATTCATTATCATCATATAATCCAGCAGTATAACTTGGATCTTGGTCAACAAACTCAAGGTCAGAAGAGCCTAGTTCAACTTTTATTACTCTGTTATTCAAAGCACTCTTTTTAACTTCTTTAATCTCAAAAGCTCCAAGTTGGCCTTCACCTTCTGTTGAAACAATAGATGTATCATTAAAAGAAACCTTTAATTCTTCGGTGCCAACTTCACCTTTTGTAAGAGTATAATCTCCTTCTTCAATTTCACCAGACCCAGAGATTTCAAATTTTGGAGTTCCTTCTTTTACTTCATATATTAAAGGAAGATAGAAATCGTCAGGAAGATTAGTTTTATCCTCTCCTTTTAAAGTTAATTTAAGAGTAGATGAATCACTCCATTCAATTTCTATTGTTCCACCTTCTCCAGATTTTCCGTTTTCAACAAGCATAGTCATATAATCTTCGTCAAATTCAACAGCAGTTGCTCCATATGCTCTATACACTTCTTCAACAAACTCTACATCTTCTGCGTCAATATATACTTCGGCTGTTTCATTCTCTGCTAAACCAAGGTCAATGTTAATCATTAAGGTTTGTTCGTTAAATGGGTCATCAAATACATATGAACTTGGTCTTACATCATATTCAGGTCTATCTTCAAAATGGTCTTCTGTTATCTCAATATCCGCATAATCATCATCTTCATCGGTAGAGCCAGAGCTGTCCTCAAAAAGTTCTTCTGCAGTTTCTAATGATACTACTTGACCAACAATATAGTCATCTTTAGCTTCTTTTAAAACAACATAAGTTTCACCAAGAGAGGTAAGTAATCCACCGACTCTAATTTTAGCATTATCTGTAGCATCTCCTTGAGATTTTCCGTTTAAGAAATCGTTAATAGCACTATCACCTGTAAGTCCTTGCATATATGTAAGACCTGAATCAACAATTTTAGCATATGCATCATGATTGCCTAACTTTCCTTCAAAGTCAAATTCAAGGTCTTCCAGTCTTTTTATAAACTCATCTGGAGTTAACTCATCTGAAGTTAATTTATCTGGAGTTAACGTCTCTGAAATAATACCAATAATATCTTCATGAGCATTTTTTAAAGAAAATTCAAGATCAGCTTTATTCTCTTCTAATATTTCAAGAAATACATCTTGAAGAAGAGTATGAACATTATTTATATTTGTTACGACAAATGCTTTAGTGGACTCAAGAGGAGCATTATCTGTTTCTGCAAAAGTAATTTTAGTAAGTCCAGTACTATCTTTTAAGCTCGTTAGCGTTAGTATCTTTTCAAAGCCATCATCGTCATCTACACCACCACCAGCTTTAGTTTTAGCCTTTGCAAAGTAACTTTCTTTACCATCCTTATGGTTTCCTATAAAATATGGAGTATCTATTTCAAATTTTGGATCCGAGAATTCAATACTGCTATCTGAAGTTACATACACCACGACATCAGCATCTTTAGCATCTGTTTCATCATAGCTTTCATTAAAAGTTACTACACCATCTTTTGTTAAATCATTACTTTCCACTAGTGATATTGAGTCTACTGAATTACCAATAGTTACTTCTTTAAGGGTTAGAGGTTTATTTAATGCTCCTAAAGAAGTAAGAGGTACTCCCCTATTGTCCCAATCTTCATCCAGATATCTTCCTGCACTATGTGTAAGGTCTATTTTTGAATAATCAGCAGGACTATTATCTACACTAGCAAATATAATACCTGGATCTTCTACATAATAAATAGGATCAGAATTATCATTACCATCTATTTTGAATGGTTGAATTGCATCATCTAAATACATCTCACCTACTTTTTTGTCTTTTAATTTACCAGTACCTTCACCATATATTTCTACTATAGTAATAACTTCATCTCTTTCGCTACTTGTTAAATTTCTATAATTATCACTCTCTACTTCAGTGCCACCGCTAGTATCTTCATTAAGTATATCACTATATGTATCTGATGTAACAAATTCATTACCATATCTATCAAAATAAGTTTGAGAACCTACATTTTTTGCTGCATTTCTTATCGCTTGAATTTCATCGGATGTATTACTTGAGTTTAAATAATACACCTTATCAAATTCTTCGGTTGTTGGTGAATCATACCCAACAGTGTCACCTTCAACCAAGCTTAGTGTAGATGGAGATATATCTGTAGATTCAGCAAAAATAGGTACTGGAATAGAAGTTACCATTAATGCGGACGCTAATGCTATTGTAAGTTTTTGTTTTAGTTTCATTTTTGAATCCTCCTATTTTAAAATATAGCATAATATATTTATCGTAATTTTATTTTTTAATATTGCTTATTTTTTTATTATAGGCGGTAATTTAAATTTAATCAATTATATACAATGATATGTAATTTTTTTGTAATAATTGTTACATCATTTTGTTACAATTATTATTTTTTTGTTGTGGTTAAATATTTTGCTAAACTAAAATATTTTTTTATAGACATTATGCTTGTATTTATTTATACTATTTATCATGTTGAAACTTGAAAGATGAAAACCACTAAAATCTTTTTGCTCTTTAAACAAAGGTTTTAGTGGTTTCTATAAGATGTAAAATCAGTTAATTTCGTGTTAAATTTGATATAATGTTATTTAATTGTTGAACTTGATCATAAAGGTCGGAGCTTATTACATCATTTTCTTCAGAAATATTTACTAAATCTTGAATATCTTGTGATAATTTATCAAATTGAGCAGGTGTTTCTTTGAGCAACAATTGTTGTTGGTCAATATCTTTCAAAAGTCCATTAAAGATACTTTCTGCATTAAATATTTTATCTGCAATATCTTCAAATGCTTCAGACGTTTCATCAATTTTATTTTTTCCTATTTTTATACTATCTAAAGTTTGGTTTACTATTTGTTCAATGTGTTTAACTATTTCAGAAGTTTTTCCAGATAAATCACGTATTTCACTTGCAACAACAGCAAATCCTTTTCCGGCCTCTCCAGCACGTGCAGCTTCAATATTTGCATTTAATGCCAATAAATTTGTTTGAGAAGAAATGTTTTCGATGTCTTGAATAATGTCTAATATACTTTTGCTGTAATCATCAATTTGGTTCATTGCAGAAATAGTTTCTTTAATAATTTGATTTCCATTTTTTGTACTACTAGTAATAGTATTTATATTTTTAGCAGTATGATCAAAGTCTTTTTGAGTGTTATTAATAGAGACAATTAGATTGTTGACAGTATTTAATACATTTTTCAAAATTTCTTGTTGATTAATAGCTTCAACTGAAACTCTTTCAGAAGCAACACTAGTTTTTTCTGAGCTGTCGTTTAAAGTGGTAGCTACAGATTTTATATCTGTTATCATTTCAATAAATTTATTTTTTATTATATAAATTGAATCAATAATAGGTTTAAAGTCAGCTACATATGCTTCTTCAATAGAACTTTTTACATCCAGATTTCCATTTGAAAGCTCAATTAATAGATTTGCTATATCGTTTACTATTAAATCTGAGTCATCTGCAATTCTTTGTACATCAGTGCAAACAGAATTTAATAGTGGTTCATTAGTTACTGGTAGTTTAACAATAAAATTTCCTTCAGCAACGGCATTGATTTTATGTGAAATTTCCTTTAATAAAGGAATAGTTTTGCTTACAAATATAATGGTAATAATTAAATTAAATAATAAACACATAATACCAATAAATGTAAGCATAAATGCAAATAAAAAATTACTGTTTTCGATTACTACACCAAATATTAGCAAACATAAGACTGTACAATTAATGCCACAAATCAGTAGCATTTTAAATTTCAATGATAAATTTTCCATAAATTTTTCCCCCGATTAAATTGTTAAATTAAAAATCGATATAATGTATTATAGTGTATTATATCATAAATTTTAATTTTAGGGTATAAGTTATTTATTTTATCTATATATAATTTTAGTTAATTCTTCGACATGGTCACCAGTAATTGGCTCTCCTTTATACGTGAAGCTTATACCATCAATCCATTCAGATGGATAATTTGATTGAAGAAAAGTCATCTTTAAGCTATCAGTAGTTATTTTTCCACCAGTCGAACCTTGAAAAAATGAATTCCAAGTTACAGGTATTGTTGCGTCATCTTGCAAATCAATGTGTGCAATTTTTTGTCCATCAATATCTTCGATAGACAAAATTTCAATGCCTAAGTTTTCAAATACATTTTGTGAAAGTGAATTTGCTAAAGTATCTAGCGTATTAATTATATTGTCTTGTGGAAATAACTCATCCAACACTAGTGTTTCCATTGTATTTGCATCTACAGTATAGACTTTTAATAAACTATAAGTATCGTCTACTTGTTGGTATTTTTTAAGGGCACTCTCAAGAGTGGTAATTTTAGTTTGAAGTTCTTTGTTTTTTTGCTGTTCTAAAGATAACTGGTTTTCTAAAGAAGCAACTTGTTCCTGGTATTCAACAACTTCAGAAGATGTTTGGCTACATCCTATAAGGCTTAAAGTACACAAAAGAACTACTAGCATTATTAAGTTCTTTCTAATTTTCATGTTATTCCTCCAATACAAACTTTCTAAGAGCTCTGGCAACTCCATCCTCATCATTTGATGAAGTAACATGCTTTGCAATTGCTTTAATTTCAGGGAAAGCATTACCCATTGCAACTCCCATTCCTGCGAACTTAATCATGTGCTCATCATTACCAGCATCACCAAATGCCATAGTTTCTTCTTTAGGAATATTGAGATGCTTAGCAAGTTTTTCAAGTCCAACACCTTTGTTTGCTTCTTTGTTAAGAAACTCAAGAAAGAAAGGTGCACTTCTTACAATAGTATATTTTTCATATAGTTCTTTTGGCAACTTCTTTATTGCTACCTCTAACTTGTCTGGTTCATCAACAAGCATAATTTTTATAATTTCGTCGTCTGGTTTTATAGTTTTATAATCTATTATATTAACAGGGATTTTATTCATAGTTCCTTCAAGTTCAGAATATTTGCTTAAACATGTAGTTATACAGCCTTGATTAGAAAAAGCATGCATATTTAATCCTAGTTGTTTTGAGATCTCATAAATATCTAACAAATCTTGACCATACAAAACTGTATGAGCAATTATTTTTTTTGTGGCAACATTTCGTACTAAAGCACCATTAAAAGATATAACATAATCATCTTCCGTATTTAAATTAAGTTCTTCAAGATAGTGCTCTATACCAGCAAGAGGTCTGCCTGATGCAATAACAATTTTGGTACCTTTATTTTGAACTTGTTTTAAAGTTTCTTTAGTGAAATCTGAAATAGTCTTATCACTTCTTAACAAAGTTCCATCCATATCAATAGTTACTATTTTATACATTTTTTTACCTATCCTTCTTAAGTTTTAAAATTTTTGTTAGGAGCAAGTTATGCTCCATTGAAAGCTATTTATCCTAAACATATGTGAAAAATATAAGGAGCTTGTGTCTCCTCATATTTTTTCATCAAATTACATTAATGGAGAAAATAACTTTAATACTGAAGCTACTGCTTTTGTACCCCATTTTATGTTTTGTGCCTCTTCTAAAGTTATAGGTTTACAAATTTCTAAAGTTTTTAAGAAATCATCTTTAATTTCAAGAACAGACTTAGTTTTATACATCCAAACACCACATTCAAAATGCAAATATAAGCTTCTGTAATCAAGATTTATTGTTCCAACAACACCAATTTCGTCATCACATACAAATGTTTTAGAGTGGATAAATCCAGGAGTATATTCATAAACTTTAATTCCTGCTTTTATAAGCTGAGCATAATATGAACGTGTTAAAACATGTGCATACCACTTATCTTCAATATGAGGAGTTACAATGATTATTTCGACACCACTTTTTGAAGCTAAAGATAGTGCAGTTATAATTTCATTGTCTACGATAAAGTATGGGGTATTGATATAAACATAGTCTTTTGCACGGTTTATAATATTTAAGTAGACACTTTCTCCCGTAGATTCGTTATCAAGTGGACTGTCACCGTATGGTTGAACATATCCATCGCTTTCAAAAGGCTGAGTGTAATTTTCATGAGGTTTATAGTGAAGAAAATTGAAAAGTTTATCTTCGGTACTAAAATTCCAAACTTGTATAAACATAAGGCTTAAGCTCCAAACGGCATCACCTTTTAAATATAAAGCTGCATCTTTCCAATGTCCAAATTTCTCAACTTCATTGATATACTCATCAGCCAAATTTACGCCACCAATAAATCCTGTATGTCCATCAATGACGGTGATTTTTCTATGGTCACGATTGTTCATATAAATTGAAAGTGTTGGATTTAATTTGTTAAATACAACAGTTTTGATACCTAAACTTTCAAGGTGATCGTGATATTTATATGGCAAGACTGTTATTGTTCCTGCATCATCATACATCATCCTTACCTCAACACCAGCACTAGCTTTTTTAGCAAGAACTTCTAATATTGTATTCCACATTTTTCCCTGTTCAACTATAAAGTATTCCATAAATATAAAATGTTCTGCTTTTTCTAGTTCTTCCAATAACCTCTCAAAAAAAGCTTCCCCTGAACTTAAGTACTTTGTTGTTGTATTTTTGTAAATTGGCAAAAAAGAATGTTTATGGATATATGCTGATTGATTTGCCGCAGATTTGTCTTGCATACTGATTTCTTGAATAACATCTTTATCTTGATTACAAAATGAAAGTGTTTTTTCAAGAGAATATTTAATTTGTGCTTTTAAGTTATTACTAGCTTGCTTTCCACCAAACATTAAATAAAATGGTCCTCCTATTATAGGAAATGCCATTATAGGAACAATCCATGCTAATTTGTACGAAGGATTGTCATCTCTGTTTACAATATATAAAACTACTATTAAGCTTAAAGTTGCAAATAAAAAGTATGCATAAGTAAAATATTCACTAAGTCTAATTATAAATAAAGTTAAGACAATCACTTGTACCAAAATTAATACACCAACTATAAAAAGTCGACTTGTTAATAATTTTAATCCTTTTTTTAACATAATAACCTCACTTTCTTAATTTAAAATATTATAGAGTTGTTTTTAGCAAATAGCAGATTTGGGAACAACTCTTGCGTAATTAAGGAATATCATCTCCATTTATAAAATTATTTGTAAACTTTAAGTTATTGTAGTAGCTAAAATTTTATAAATCATATGCACAATTATATTTAATTTTGCTGTTGCATGTAGGGAGTATGCTTATATATTTTCCTTAATATGTGTTTACTTACGTATTAAAAATAAATTATTTTAATAACACAAGCACAAATTTAATTTTAATACATATTTTAATTTTATTCAAGATAAATTTATAGTTGCTAGTTTTCTAGAAAATAATTATAATATATATGTTGTTAACAAAATATGCTTAAATTTAGGAGGAAATATAGAAATGAAAAATACATTTTTCGAAGTAGGCGTTCAAGACTATAAATTAAGAATTTTTGACATCGTAATGGAAGCAGAATTTGGAACAAGCTACAATTCATATTTACTAAAAGGATCAGAAAAAACAGTTTTGTTTGACAGCGTCAAATATAGTTTTACAGATGAATTTATTAAAAATATAAAAAAATATGTTGACCCAAGCAAAATTGACTATATAGTGGTTCATCATACTGAGCCAGACCATTCAGGTTCATTATATAAAGTTTTGGAATATGCACCAAATGCTACTATTGTAGGGTCTGCAATAGCAATTAAATATTTAAAATCAATTATAAACAAACCATTTAAATCACAAATTGTCAAAGATGGAGACAGCATTTCTGTTGGGGATAAAACAATTAAGTTTTTAAGTGTACCTATGTTACACTGGCCTGACACTATATATTCATATATAGTAGAGAGCAAAATTCTATTAACTTGTGATTCATTTGGATCACATTATGCTAGTGATAAGAGTTTTTATTCTGAACTTGACAAAACATGGGCAGAAAAGTATGCGTTAGCGGCTAAATATTATTTTGACGTAATAATAGGACCGTTTAAACCATTTGTAATAAAAGCACTAGATAAAATTGCGAACTTAGATATAGACTATATTTGTCCAAGTCATGGATTAATTATTGATAAACCTCATATTGAAGAATTTAAAAAGCTGTATAAAGAATGGTCAACTGTGTTTAAAAAACATGACCTTTCAATTATTATACCTTATGTTTCTGCTTATGGTTACACTAAGAAATTAGCTCAAGCAGTGGAAGAGGAAGCAAGAAAGCTATGTCCAAAGGCTAAAATAACAGCATTTGATTTAACATTTGATGATATGGGACGTGCAATTGAAGATGTTCAAGAGTGTGATATTCTTATTATGGGTTCTTCAACTTTAATTGGAGATGCACTACCTCAAATTTGGCAAATACTAACAAGCTTAAATCCTGTTATTCATGGCGGAAAAATTGCAGCTTGCTTTGGTTCACATGGATGGAGTGGCGAAGCTTTACCAAATATAACTCAAAGATATAACCAATTAAAATTTAAAACTCCTGTGGAACCATTTGGTGTAATGTTTAAACCAACAGATGAAGATGTTGTAAAAATAAAAGAGTGGACTAAGAGCATCATAGAAAGTTATTAAATATTAATGGTAATAAGAAAAGGCTAAGTGTCTTTTCTTATTACTTCATGCATGATAACAGAATTTAGAAACAACGTGATTAAATTTGTTCTTGTAGATGTAACTCTGTGTATGATCCTGTTTCAAATATAATATTCTTTGTCATAAATACAATACTACAATCATCCAAGGTTCTTGGTTTTATCATACTTTGAAAAGTGTCATCCAGTAATTTTTCCAATTTGTCCTGAGAATTTTCTATAGCTAAGTTCATAATTTTATTTACCATAGGAGACAGTTGTTTTTCTTTTTTATTATATAGACTGGTTTCGCTTCCATCGGACATGAGTACAAAGCCTTGAATTTCACCAACCTCACCTTTAATCAAATTAAAGTTATTTATAAAATCAGGAGACGTGGTAAAAATAGTACTATTTACAAATTCTCCATTTTGAGGCTCTGAAGCTATTTTCATGTCATCATTTTTTAAATATCCTATAACACCATCACCAATATGACCTATTATAAAATTATTATCTTTTACAGCTACAAATAATAATGTTGAAGCTAAATCTTCTATTTTGCAATCTACTTCTAAAATTAATTGTTCTCTTAATTGTTCTAATGTACCAACTATTTTATTTCTTAAGTCTTGTTTTACAATAGCACCGTCAGATTGTTCAAAATATAGATTAAAGTTTTCTATAAATTCTTCTCCAATAAATCGGGTTACTCTATCGGCACCATGTTCTGATAAACGTGCTGAGCCAGCCCCATCAGCTAGTGCTATTACCGTAGTATCTCCTTCTTGTATATAAAATGTCTTGTCTTGACAAGGAATATCTTGTTTTTCATGACCTCTACCCTGTACTTCACATTTTGCTGTTTTCCACATATTACACCTCTAAAGTTCTAAATATAAATATTTAGAGTGTTGCCCATCCTGAAATTGCTTCTACATCTAATTTTACATTTTCTCCAGGCGTTGATTGTGACACTTTAGAAACACTATTACTTAACCAAGCAAAAAATTCTTTAAATTTTACTCCTTGGAGCTTTAATGGCTGTCTATGTGGTGAGTATTTTTTTAATATGTTCATGTCTGCGTCTGCTCCAATACCTATTGGAAAAATTGTAAGTTTCTTTTTATCTAAAAGGTCAACTGTACGGTTAACAGAACGTGAAAGTTCTATAGCACTTCCATTTGGTTCTCCGTCAGTCATAAGTACTAACCATGGTTGATAATAATCTACACCTTTATCGCTATATTCTTTTTTTCTATTCTCTAATAAATCTAATGCCAAATTTACCGCTTCTCCCATAGGTGTCATACCTTCTGCTTTCAATATAGGTGCATCTGGTTGTAATTCTAAACTTGCGAAATCAACCAAACACTCTACCCCATTTTTTCCAAAAGTTACAATACTAATTTCAGCTGAATAAAAAGCCATTTCATCTTCTTTTATTGCTTCATAAAACAGTTTTACTCCTTCATTCAGTTCTTTTATACGGTTGCCTCTCATGGAATAGCTCGTGTCTAGGCATAAACATACTGCTATTCGGGGCGTTGGATTATTAACCAAATCTTCTATTCTTAATAAATTTTGTTCTATCATAATTTCCTCCTAATTTTAGTTATGTTAATGGTTTCCTTAATTGGCCATCTAAAAATTGTACCATTGCTATATACAAATTTTTACACTCTTCTAATTTATTGTTTTTAATTAGTTCTATACATGGAATAATATATATTTTCCATAATAATTCGCAATAATATTCATATTCTGATGAACTACATAGTAAACTAACTAGCAATGGTGCGGTATTATAATACTCTGCAATTAGTAATTTTCCATCTACTTGTTGAGATAGCCAATTATCTCTATAATTTCTTAAAATTGTTAACTCTTCACAATCATCAGGTTTGCCATAATATTGACAAACTACTGTTGTTATAAAGCATAATGATCCCTTACGGTTTTTTGAACGATTATTTGAATTATTGTTGGAACTATTACTGGAATTATTATTTAAATTCTTGTTGGAACTATTATTTGAATTATTATTTAAATTCTTGTTGGAACTATTATTAGGACTATTATTTGAATTATTATTAGGACTATTACTCGAAATATTGCTTGAATAATTGTAAGCATTATTTTTCCTTTCTTTTCTACAATTCGGACATCTTTTAGGCACATCCAACCCTTTTTTGTTAAAATAATCCAACTCATTATTTGTAATGTCAAAATAAACTCCACATTCAATACAACGTATATTGCTATGAACTTGTTTTCCATGCGAAAAACAATCTAAACAAGTCAAAGGCTTTTTAAAATTTTTAACATATTTATCATTATTACTATAAAATATTTCTTTTCCACATTTACAATAATAAGTTTCACCAAGTGCTAAGCAAGAACGACATATTCCATTTCTACATTGTTTTTCATCTATCTCATTTTTACATAACATGCAGCTGATATATTGTGTATTAGAAGTTTTTTTGTGACGAGTAGGAAATAACTCCTCTGACATCTTATCTTGGGTACCCAGTGTACCACTATCCAGTAAAAGTAAGTAATATTTGAAAATATTTAGCCATTCATTAACTTTTAAGCGTTTATCTTCTGTAGATTTGTCTCCATCTTTTCTAAAAGTATTATAAAATTCTTCTTTTAGGTCATATGTTAAGTGGCTCCATATATATCTCCAAGGACCATCAGGAGTTCTTTTATTAGAATTTTGCTTAAATGGATAAGAAAAATCCATCTTAATAATATTTGAAACGGGGTCTTCACCGCCTTGCTGTGAGTATGGGGGTTTTCCAGGTAGCATTATCATAAATAGTAATGTTGCTACTGCAAAATTCTCATGTCCTATTGTTCGAAGAAAGGTTGAGAAATGTTTACGTTGAATTTCAGGTGCGGTGTAATTTATTGTACCTACAGGACACGGATACTCTTCTATTTGATAACTATCAGTATCTACAAAGTATATTTCTGTAGGTGATACAACTAATATATTAGCCGGATTAATATCTCCCATAATAATATTTCTATCATGTAAATATTGTATTTTATTTAATAGCGTTACACATAGCTCAACAGTATCTCTTTTTTTCCAATTAGGGAAGTTTTTTATGAATAAAGGTTTAATAAAAATACTTTTTTGTAGTTCTTTTCCTCTTGCTAGAGGCATTAAATATCCCACAAATTCATTATTTTCGTTATAAATAATGGTTTTAGGAAAGCAAATTCCTTGGCACTCCAAATTTTTGCTTATAATTAGTTGGATTTTTTCATACGTTCTGCGTGTATTATTATCTTTCTTATAAATCTTTGCTACAAAATTAGGGTTCATAGTTTTATAAATGATACCTTCCCCTCCTGTAGCAATCTTTTCTAATAATCTAATATTGCCACCTGTAGATAGGTATACTAAAGATTGCTCTTTAGGAATAGTACTAATTTTATTAAGCTCTTTTTCTGGAATATTAGATACAACTTTTTTTATATCAAATACCTCATTAGCGGGAGTGGAGTCATTTGTTCTTCTGATTGCCCAACTAAACTCAGATAAACATCCTTTTTCATCTAATCTTCTCACTTTAACAGTATTAGCTTGAACAGACTTATTTTTATTAAGTGCTAATATATCTTTAGCTAAGTTGTTATCTTGAGTAATCAGTAATAATTTATGGCTCATTCTAAATTTAGTAAACACTACTTGGAAGACATTGTCTGCAAAATTATCTGTCTCATCTCCTTTTATTTCTATAACTTTATCGTTTTGTAGTTGCTTTATATTTTCTAAGCATTTTTTTGCCCTATTAGATAATTTATCATCTTTACACTTAGCTTCTATTTCTTCACATACTCTTTTTGGAATTATTATTTTAGTTTTATACTGGTGTAAAAGTGGAACAATATCATCCCAAAATTGATCTGAGATATCTTCTAAAATACTACAAGTATCTATAAATATTTTATAATCTTTTGAATATGTTTCCAATTCCTTTCTATAGAATTTATCCATTATTTCCCTCCATATTCTAATTTGTTATTAATGCATATAAATTTAATAATATACTGGGTTGCAATAAATATTATATATCAAAAATATAATATTTTAAAGATGTTTTTAGATTTATATGATAAATGTATGAATATACCAGTTAAATGTTTAAATTTGATGGGCTTGGATTTGATAAAAACTAACTTAACAAGACCAATTATGAAATATAGAAATTATAATATATTCCTTCTTTAATGCAAGTAGAAAAAGAGTAGAGGCTTTTTCTTAGCGTTAGATGTTGAATTATCATGAATAAAAAAGAAAAGACTTTGATTATCATAATAAATATATTAATTTATCTTGACGTGAAGAAAAGAGTCTACTATAATTAAAGTAGTGTTTAATTTGATAGAGGTCAAGAACATAGTTTTTAATAGGAGGTGATAAAGTTATGAAAATGACTTTACAACCAAAAAAGCGTCAAAGAAGCAGAGAACATGGCTTTCGTAAAAGAATGAGAACAAAAAATGGAAGAGCTGTTTTATCAAGAAGAAGAGCAAAAGGAAGAAGGGTATTATCAGCTTAATATAAGTAAAGATAGTGCCGAGTTGCTTTTTTTATAGTTTGAGTGAAGGAGAATATTTCATGTTGTTCTTCTTCATTAGTATTGATTGAGGCCTTTAAGGGCCTTGTTTTTTATATAAGTGGAAGTAGATGACTTCTAAAAAGTATTCACTGGAGATAAAAAATGCAATTTACTACATCGATAAAAAATAATTATGAATTTAGGAATATATATAAAAAAGGATCATTTTATTCAAATAAATACTTAGTAGCTTATAAAATACCAAATAATTTAAATTCAAATAAGCTGGGAATTTGTGTTAGCAAGAAAGTGGGAAATAGCGTTACAAGAAGCAGAGTTACAAGACTTATAAAGGAAAGTTATAGACTTTTAGAGACAAACTTAAGCGTAGGATGGGACATTGTTATTGTGGCACGTGTTGTATCAGCCCAATCAAATTACCATGATATTAATAAGGCTTTAAATCAGTTACTTTATAAACATAAAATTTTGGAGAAAAAAGAGGGGAAAATATGAAATATATTGCTCTTAAATTAATCAAGTTTTATCAACTTTGTATTTCACCATATCTTGGTTCAAATTGTAGATTTATTCCAACATGTTCTCAATATACCTATCAGGCAATAGAGGTACATGGTTTTTTAAAAGGGATTGTTCTCGGGATTATTAGAATTTTAAAATGCAATCCTTTTCACAAACCTATGTGTGATTTTGTTCCTGAAAAGAAGGGGAAAAGTAAAAATGGAGGAAAATAATGAATATAATCAATAACTTTTTTGGTTTTATACTTAATTTAATATTTGAGGCTATAGTAATATTATTTCCAATTGGGGCATTGGGATTAACAATAATAGTATTTACTTTAATAGTGCGAGTACTTATGACACCGTTGCAAATTAAGCAACAACGTTCAATGCGAATGACTAGTAAGCTTCAGCCAGAACTGCAAGCCATACAAAGAAAATATGCAAACAAAAAAGACCAGCAATCACAAATGGCTCAATCTCAAGAAATGCAAGCTTTATATAAAAAATACAATATTAATCCAATGGCTGGATGTTTACCTTTAATAATTCAATTGCCATTGTTATATGCAGTGTATGCAGTTCTTAGACAACCAAGTCATTATATTTCAAAATTACAAGAATTATATTTAGCTATGGCAGCTAAGTTAACAGAGATGGTTCCAACATGGGAAACCATAATGAATAGTGTGTTGACAAAAATTCCAATGAGTTCTTCTGCGGTTTATGAATTGGAAAAAATCGATAATGGTGGAACACTAGCGGATAAGTTAAGTCTTTTTACGACTGCTCAATGGGAAGAACTTATTTCCTCAGTTCCTCAAAATGTAGCAGATTCATTTATAGACCTTTTAGAGAAAAAAAATAATTTTGAGTGGTTTATATTTAATCTTGTTGATTCTCCAGCTCACCTTGTTGAATCTGGAAACTATTTTGCTATAATAGTTCCTATATTAGCGGGACTTTCAACCTTTATATTTACTAAAATTACAATGGCTAACAGTAAAGCTATGCAAGCAGAAGCTGCTGCAAAAAATGGTAATACTGTTTCAAATCCAACGCAAGACTCTGCTGAAAGCATGATGAAAACTATGAATATGATGATGCCTATTATGATGGGATTTTTCTCTTATACTGTTTCTTCTGGGCTTGCACTATATTGGATAGCAGGAAACGTAATATCAATGATACAACAAAAGTTTGTTAATGAACTTGTTAGAAAAGAAGAAATTGAATTTGAAAGAAAAATTGAAGAAGAACGTAAAGCAAGAGAAGCTGAGCTTGCTGCTGCTAGAAAGAAAAAGAAAAAAAAGAAAAAACCGCAAAACCAAGTTACTGAACAAAATAATGTAAACATAGATAAACCTAAGCAAAACAAAGAAACTAGACCAAAAAAAGAAACTAAGCAAGACAATGTAGATAAATTAGAACATGAAGATGTACTTAAATTGGAACATGAGGATGTGCCTAAGTTAGAACATGAAGATGTACTTAAGTTAGACCATGAAGATGTACTTAAATTGGAACATGAAGATGTTCATAAATTAGAAGATAAAGATGAAAGTTAACGAGATATAAATTAAAATTAAGCTTTGAAAATATTAATCACTCTGCAATTAAGAAAAAACTTTTGGTAATTGTTATGAGTAAAAAGTAAGGGCGAACATTGTTCGCCCTTATATTGTATAAACATACCTTTATTAATCAAAACTTATTCAAAAGAAAGATGGGATAGAAAATGAAATTTGTAGAAAAAGTAGCTAAAGATGTTGATACTGCTATTATAGACGGGCTAGTGGAGTTGGGTGCAACAACAAGTCAGGTGACTATAGAAATTTTAGAAAAAGGTTCAAAAGGTATTTTTGGGTTTAGAGTAAAACAAGCAAAAGTACGGATAACATTAAAGCAACCAAAAAAGGAAGCTAAGACTGCTAAGAAAATTGAGAAAAACTCTTCTGAAAAAAAGTCACAAGAAAAATCTCCTAAAAAATTAAATCAACAACCAAATATAAAAGCTGAGCCATCAAAGCAACAACCCAATAGTAAAGTTGTACCATTAAAACAACAACCTAAGAGTAAAGTTGTACCATCAAAGCAACAATCTAATAGTAAAGTTGAGCCATTAAAGCAACAATCTAATAGTAAAGCTGAGCCATTAAAACAACAACCTAATATAAAAGTTGAGCCATTAAAGCAACAATCTACCTCTAAAGCTGAACCATTAACACAAGAGTTACAAATTCAGCAGCCATCTATTCAACCTGAAGTAAGTGCAAAAGAGAGTTTAAAATTTTTGCAAAATTTATTAAACTTAATGAATATAACTGCTACTCTTGAGCCAAAAATAGAAAAAGGCAAAATTGTAATTAATATAAATAGTGAACAACCGGGTTTAATAATTGGGAAGAAGGGAGAAACTTTAGAGGCATTACAATATTTAACATATTTAATTGCTAACAAAAATAATGATAAATTTGTGAAAATTTCTTTAGATATTGAACATTACCGTGACCGAAAAGAAGAAGCATTAAGACGACTAGCTTTTAATATGGCTAAAAAATGTGCCAAGTTAAAAAAACCACTCGCCTTGGAGCCAATGAATGCGTATGATAGGCGTATAGTGCATGAAGCATTGCAAAATGATAAGTTTGTGACAACAGAAAGTGAGGGAAAAGACCCTTACAGAAAAGTTGTAATTAAACCAAAATATGATTAAGCATATGGGGGAGTGCACGGAAATTTTCCGATGTATTCCTTTATTCGTGATAATGGATTTAGACGTAAGTAAATCTGTTATTCTATAAGAGAAAGAAGAAGTAGTATTGTTTGAAAGGAAAAAAGATGAATGATTTAGACACAATAGCAAGTATATCAACTGCCATTGGAATGGGTGCAATTGGCATAATTAGAGTCAGTGGAGATAGAGCCATTGAAATTGTTGATAAAATTTTTAAAATGCCCTCAAAAAAGTCTTTAGCTGAAATGCCAACTCATACAATTCATTATGGTCATATTGTTGACCAAAATAATGAAGTTATTGATGAAGTATTACTTATGCTTATGAAAGCTCCAAGAACTTTTACACGTGAAGATGTTGTTGAAATAAATTGTCATGGCGGAATTGTGCCAATGGAACTTATTTTGATGAATATTATTAAAAATGGAGCTAGAATAGCTGAAAGAGGCGAATTTACAAAACGTGCATTTCTGAATGGGAGAATAGATTTGTCTCAAGTTGAAGCTGTAATGGATATTGTTGAGGCCAAGACAGAACTATCACTAAAGCAAGCTATAAACCAACTTGAAGGAAGACTTACAAGGGAAATAAAAAAATATCAAGACGAATTAATAGATATAATAGCAAAAATAGAAGTATCAATAGATTATCCCGAATATGATGATGATGATATTTTAATAGAGGATTTATTGGGCAAAATTAAACAGATGCGTCAAAATCTAGAGCAACTGTTGGCAACTAGTGATAATGGTAAGATGATTAGAGAAGGTGTTAAAACTGCAATTATAGGGAAACCAAACGTGGGTAAATCTTCTTTATTAAATATTTTGTTAGAAGAAAATAAAGCTATAGTAACAAATATTGCAGGGACTACTCGAGATGTGGTTGAAGCATATTTAAATATTGACGGAATACCATTTGTTCTTTTAGACACAGCTGGAATTCGTGAAACACAAGACATTGTGGAGCAAATTGGGATAGACCGCTCCAAGAAATGTATAGAGGAAGCAGATTTGATCTTGATTATATTAGATAGCTCAGATGAGATTGACCAAGAAGATATGAATTTAATAAATTTGACTATAAATAAGAATGTTATATATGTTTTAAACAAGACAGACCTAGAATTTAAAACTTGTGAGGACGATATTTTAGAATATAATAAGGCATCAAAAATAGTAAATATATCAACAAAGATACCAAAAGGCATTGATACATTGAAGCTTGAAATGAAAAATATTTTTAAGTCAATAGAGATTGCTTCAAATGTTACAATTTCAAACCAACGCCAAAAAGAATCTTTAATTAAATCAATACAAAGTTTAGACCAGGGGATTTCAACCTTAGAAGAAGGGTTATCGGTTGACTATATTGCAATTGATTTACATGAAGCATATGGACATTTAGGAATGATTGCGGGAGAGGTATTAAAAGAAGAAATAATAGATAATTTATTTGGGCGATTTTGTTTAGGTAAATAATAAGAAAAGAACTTTAGCTTTTTCTTATTATTATGAATAGTATTATAGGAGGTTGTGTATGCAAGAAATAGATGTAGCAGTAATTGGTGCAGGTCACGCTGGATGCGAGGCCAGTTTAGCTAGTGCAAGATTAGGAAAAAAAACGATAATGTTTACAATGAGCTTTGAAAGCATTGCGATGATGCCATGTAATCCAAATATTGGAGGGACATCCAAAGGGCATTTGGTAAAAGAAATAGATGCATTGGGTGGTGAGATGGGAAAAAATATAGATAAATCATATATCCAATCAAAAATGCTAAACACTGCAAAAGGTCCAGCAGTACATTCTTTGCGAGCACAAGCGGATAAAGCAAAATATATGGCTGAAATGAAAAAAGTTTTGGAGAACACTGATAATTTGTTAATTAAACAGCAGGAAATTGTAAAAATTATATTGGAAGACGATAAAGTTGTGGGAATTTTAACAAATACAGGGACTTATTATAAATGTAAAGCTGTTATATTAGCAAGTGGAACATACATTCAATCACGTTGCTTGACTGGAGAAAATATCGAGCAGACTGGACCAAATGGATTAAAAACAGCAAAAAAAATCAGTGAAAGCTTAAAAGAAATCGGAATTGAACTAAGAAGATTTAAAACAGGGACTCCTGCTAGAGTTGATGGGAGAACTGTTGATGTAACTAAAATGGAGCCTCAGTATGGGGATTTAAATGTAATTCATTTTTCTTTTGACACAGATAAATCTCAAACAAACCTTAACCAAGTTGCATGTTACTTAACTTATACAAATGAACAAACCCATAAGATTATAAGAGATAATCTTAGCCGTTCGCCTTTATATTCAGGAGTGATTGAGGGGACTGGTCCAAGATATTGTCCTTCAATTGAAGATAAAGTTGTACGTTTTAATGACAAAGAAAGACATCAAGTTTTTTTGGAACCAGAAGGATATAATACAAATGAAATGTATGTTCAAGGAATGAGCTCTTCACTGCCTGAAGATGTTCAAATCCAAATGTTGCGTTCAATAAAAGGACTAGAAAATGTTGAAGTAACAAGAATAGGATATGCTATTGAATATGATTGTATAAATCCGCTACAACTTAAGCATACATTAGAATTTAAACATATTGATGGACTTTTTAGTGCAGGGCAAATGAATGGAAGCTCTGGATATGAAGAAGCAGGAGCACAAGGATTGGTTGCAGGAATAAATGCAGTCTTAAAAATAGATAATAGACCACCTTTTACTATAGATAGATCTGAAGGGTATATTGGAGTTTTAATTGATGATCTAGTAACAAAAGGAACTAATGAACCGTATAGAATGTTGACTTCGAGAGCAGAATATCGGCTTTTATTAAGACAAGATAATGCTGATTTAAGATTAACTGAAAAAGGGTATGACTTGGGATTAATATCAGAGGAACGGTTTGAGAAATTTAAAATTAAAAGACAACAAATTGATGAGGAAATTAATAGACTAAAAAAAGTTTTTGTAGGTAACTCTGAAAATATCCAAGCAATTATTACAGGAAAGGGATCAAATCCTTTGAAATCAGGAATTGCACTTTCAGAGCTACTAAAAAGAAAAGAACTAGAATATCATGACTTTGACAAGATTGATATAACCCGACCAAAGTTATCGGATGACATTATTGAGCAAGTTATTACGGAACTTAAGTATGAGGGATATATTTCTAGGCAACAAAAACAAGTGGAGCAGTTTAAAAAATTAGAGAAAAAGATTATCCCTGAAAATATAGACTATAATAAAGTCCATAGCTTAAGAATTGAAGCTGCTCAAAAGTTAACACAAATTAAACCTGTATCCATTGGGCAAGCGTCAAGGATTTCGGGAGTGTCTCCTGCTGATATAAGTGTGTTGCTTGTATATTTAGAGCAATTAAGAGGTAGGCAATGCTAAAAACAGGAGCACAACAAATAGGAATAAACTTGAGTGAAAACCAAATAAATCAATTTATGTTATATAAAGATATTTTGGTTGAGTGGAACAAAAAAATTAATTTGACAACAATTGTTGATGACGATGAAATAATTAAAAAACATTTTTTAGATTGTATAACTATAGCTAAATCTGTTGATTTATCAAAAGTAAATACACTAATTGATGTTGGGACTGGAGCTGGGTTCCCTGGAATAGTTATTAAAATAATTTGTCCCAACATCAAAGTAACGCTTGTCGATTCTCTTAATAAAAGAATTAAGTTTTTAAATGTTGTTATACAAGAATTGGGCCTAGAAAATATTGAATGTATTCATAGTAGAGCAGAAGATTTAGGAAAAAATCCATCTTATAGAGAAAAGTTTGACCTATGTGCTTCAAGAGCAGTTGCTCAATTGGCTGTTTTAAGTGAATACACTTTGCCGTTTGTAAAAGTTGGCGGAACACTAGTCGCTTTAAAAGGGCCAAGTATAGAGGAAGAATTGCCAACTGGAAAAAAAGCAATTAATATTCTTGGAGGAAAGCTGGACAAAATTATTGATATAACTGTACCATTCACACAACTAAATCACAAGATAGTTACTATAAAAAAAGTTAGACATACCGATAAAATATATCCTCGCCAAGCAGGATTACTGAAAAAAAATCCACTAGGGCAATAGTTTTCCACTTTTATATGCGGGGGATTTTTTGGTAAAGAATTTTAATCATGTATATATTACGTTATATTGTAAAAAATAAAATCATTATTAACTAGAGCTGTTAAGTCAGAAAATTGCTGTTTTAAAGATTACAGCAAACGGGGTATGGGGTCACAGACCCCTAAACCTCTGGGTAAGTATAAGAACTTAACAAGGATCTATTAACTACTAAGGAGATATTAATGTTAAAAATAGAATACATATCCACTGACAAAATAACAATAAACCCGTATCAGCCAAGAAAAATATTTATACAAGAAGAACTTGAGAGCTTAGCAAATCTAATTTCTGTGTATGGAATAATTGAGCCAATAGTAGTGAGACTAGTTGGAAACCTTTATGAAATAATAATAGGTGAAAGGCGGTTTAAGGCAAGCCAGATATTAAAGATGGAAGAGGTCCCTGCTATAGTAGTACCATTTTCGGATAAGAATAGTGCTACATTTCCCCTATCAAAAAATCTCCATAGCAAAAGAATAAATTATTTTGAAGAAAGTGAAGCCATGCATAATTTAATTGATGATTTTGGCTATACTTTAGAAGAGCTTTCAAAATATCTTGGGAAAAGTCAATCTTATATAATGAACAAATTAAAGCTAAAAAATTTACCAGAACAGGTTAAAAATATCGTCTTAGAAAACAATTTGCCGGAAACATACGTACAAGAGATTTTGAAATTACCAGCTGAATATTATCAAATGGAAGCTTTGCAAGAAATCATTTTAAATCAATATAATATAAACCAGACTCAAAAGTTGATTGTAGACATTATTGAGCGAATTATTCAAAAAGAAGCACGTGAAAGAATTAAGTTTAAAATTACTAGGAAGATAAATGATGGTTATAAACTAGCTGTAAATACTTTGATGCAATCTGTTGAGCTTATAAAACAATCAAACATTGATGTTGAATATGTTGTTGATGAACAAGATGAAACTTATGAGATTAAAATTAAAATACTAAAAAATTAATTAGTTAAAAGGAAAGAATCGTGATGAAAAATAAATTAGTTGAAATATTAAATAAAAATATACCAAGCCTAGACAAACAAACTATAGATGATTTAATTGAAGTTCCTTTAAATAGTTCCATGGGAGATTATGCTTTTCCTTGTTTTAAGCTTGCAAAAGAGCTAAAAAAATCTCCTGTAGTTATAGCAAAAGAGATTGCAGAAAAAATTGGAACAGTAGACTTTATTGAAAAGACAGAGTGTGTAAATGCATATATAAACTTTTTTGTTAATAAAGAGCAATTTGTAAAACAAACTATTGTACCTATGATACAACAAGGAGAAAAATATGGCATAGACAAATCAAAATCAAAAGGAAATATTATTATAGACTTTTCGTCTCCAAATATAGCAAAACCATTTCATATTGGACACCTTAGATCAACTGTAATTGGAAACAGTTTGTACCGAATATTTGAAGCTTTAGGATATAATTGCATAAGCATAAACCATTTGGGAGATTGGGGGACACAATTTGGAAAGTTAATTGTAGCTTATAAAAACTATTCTTCAAAAGAAGCAGTTGAACAAAAAGGGATACAAGAATTATTAAGAATATACGTAATGTTTCATGAAGAGGCTGAAAAAGACTCTACACTTGAACAACAAGCAAGGGACTACTTTACAAAAATGGAACAAGGGGATGAAGAAGCCCTAGAGCTTTGGAAGTGGTTTAAACAAATTAGTTTAAAAGAATTTGAATATGTTTATAATTTGTTAGATGTAGAGTTTGACAGCTTTAATGGTGAAGCCTTTTATAATGACAAAATGGCCCCTGTAATTAAAGAGCTGGAAGACAAAAATCTAATAAAAGTAAGCGATGGAGCAAAGATTGTTGAACTTGAAAATATGCCTCCTTGCTTGATTACAAAAAGAGATGGTAGTACACTTTATGCAACTCGTGATATTACAGCAGCAAAATATCGTAAACAAACGTATGACTTTAAGAAGTGTATCTATGTAACTGCATTACAACAAAATCTACATTTTAAGCAGTGGTTTGAAGTAATTAAAAAGATGGGTTATGAATGGTATAAAGACCTAGTACATGTTCCATTTGGTATGGTGAGTATTGAAGCAGAAGACAAAAGTAAACCGGCACAAGCAATTGCAACTCGAAAAGGAAATGTAATTTTGTTGCAAGACCTATTAAATCAAGCTATCCAAAAGACAAAGGAAATTATTGAAGAAAAAAATCCTAACTTAGAAGACAAAGATACCGTTGCTATGCAAGTTGGTATTGGTGCGATTATATTTGATGATATGTATAATACTATTATAAAGGACATAGAATTTTCTTGGAGTAAAGCTTTAAATTTTGATGGAGAAACGGGTCCGTATGTACAATACACTCATGCAAGAGCTTGTAGTGTTCTTAGAAAATCAAATATTGAAGAGTATGATATATCTTTAATAGACTTTGATCTTATAACTGATGAAGCTAGTATAACCCTAGTTAAACAAATAGGTAATTTCAAATCTGCAATAAATGATGCGGCAAATAAGTATGAGCCTTCTATTATTGCAAGATATGCGGTAAACGTTGCTCAAGCCTTTAATAAATTTTATCATGACAATGCTATTTTAGTTGATGATCAGAAACTAAAATATGCTAGATTAAGCCTAGTTTATTGTACAACTAATATTCTTAAAAATACGTTGTATTTGTTGGGGATTGGAGCACCAATTAAAATGTAAGACTTTATGAGAGCATAATATAATTAGAAAAGGAGGGTGCAAGGTAAACTGTTTTAAATTATAGTGAGTTCCTTGCTTAACTTATATGAAAAAATCATTATTATTATATAATCCAATGGCTGGCAATAGACAACTTGTATCACAACTTGACTATATTGCAGAACGAATGCAAGCTTTGGGATATACCTTGCAACTTTATAGAAGCGAAGCTCCTGGAGCAATTAAGAAACAGATTATAAATGAAGTGGAACAAGATATAGACCTTATTATGATAGCAGGTGGGGATGGTACTATAAATGAGTGTGTTAATGGACTATTTACAAAAAACCTAGACATCCCTGTTGGTATACTTCCGCTTGGTACAGCAAATGATTTTGCAACTACAGCAAATATACCCAATACATTAAAAGAAGCAATTAACATAATTGAAGAGAACAATTTGAAATATGTAGATGTTGGTAAAGTTAATGAGCAGTACTTTATAAATGTTTGTAACATGGGAATATTTAGTGGAGTTTCTCATGAAATTGATCTAAATCTTAAGAAAAATTTTGGAAAACTTGCTTATTATGCAAAAGGCATAGAGGAGCTTAAAAACTATGAAACAATGAATATAGAGATTATTTCCAAAGAAACATCTTTGAAGGGTCGTTATGTTTTTATTTTGGTATTTAATGGAAAAGGAGCAGGAGGATTTAACAAAATGGCAAAACAAGCCAGCATAACAGATGGATATCTGGATCTTGTTGCAATTAAAGATGTTGAACCGTACGAAATTCCTGCTTTATTTTTGAAAATGTTGCAAGGGCAATACCTTGATGACAACAATGTTGATTATGCAAGAATTTCAAAGGCGACTATAAAGTGTCGTAATCTAGACAAAAAATTTGTCACTGATATTGACGGTGAGATTGGTCCAAGTTTTCCTTTGGAAATTGAAGTTGTTTCAAACAAATTTAAAATATTTATGCCAAAAAGATCTGGATATGCTAGAAAAATTCCCAGACTAGCAACATATTTAAATAATGTTATTGGATATTTTCCTTTCTCCTAACTGTCAAAAAACATTAGTCAAGTAATATTATTAATAAAAATAGTAGTTTAAATATTTAATCAATTTAATAGGTACAGGGGCATTTGTCTTGGTACCTATTTTTTTTATGATAATATGTCAGACATAAGAATAGATAGTTAATTTTTTGTAAAATTTTTTGGTACAAATTTACAGAAATTTATAATTTGATTATTAAAAATATAAAAAACCCTTGCAACTCTCTAGTAAATAATGTATAATCTCTTGTGTTGTGACATTGATAGCGAAGATTCAGGAGGTTGTTGCTGAAAGGTGGATTTCTGAGGAGCGAATGTTCGGTTAAGAAACGGGACGACGAAGTCACTGTAGATTTAAAATTATTTCGGATAATGATTTTTCATTATTTATTGTTCTATGCATGTTTTTTCATGCCTAGATACATAGAGTATATTTTAAGATGCAGTCACCACTACGTTGTACTAGTTTCATACAAACAAAGTACGAAAAGGAGGGGACTTTTTAATGCGTATAATATTAAAAGCATATGACCACAAATTGTTAGATCAAACTGCAGAACAAATTGTTACAGTTACTAAAAAAACTGGTGCTAAAGTAAGTGGACCAATTCCATTACCAACAAAAAAAGAAGTAATAACTATTCTTAGAGCAGTACACAAATATAAAGATTCTCGTGAACAATTTGAAATGAGAACACATAAAAGACTAATTGATGTTGAAGCTACGCCAAAAACTGGAGAAGCTGTAAGACGTATTGATTTACCAGCTGGTGTTGACATTAAAATTGATGCTAGTAAATAAATAATACTAGTAGGATTAGTACTAGTAAATAAAGGCAATACTAACAAACAAATGAAATAGACGTATAATTTAAAAACGTCTGGAATGATTGCAAATGCAATCCGCTGTAGATAAACAGGAGGTGTAAGAAGAATGAAAAAGGGTATTATTGCTAAAAAAATAGGAATGACTCAAGTGTTTGACACAAATGCTAATTTAATTCCTGTTACTGTACTTGAGGCAGGGCCTTGTGTTGTGGTACAAAAGAAAACAGAAAAAAATGATGGCTATGAAGCTATTCAAGTTGGTTTTGTTGATGCTAAACCAAAACAAACTATCAAACCTAAAAAAGGACATTTTGCAAAAGCTGGTGTACCAATAAAAAAATATCTTAAAGAATTTAGATTAGAAGATATTAGCACTTATGAAGTGGGTAGTGAAATTAAAGCAGACATCTTTAGTGCTGGTGATAAAGTTGATGTTTCGGGTATTACAAAAGGTAAAGGATACGCAAGTTCAATTAAAAAATATGGATATAGTAGAGGACCAATGGCACATGGTTCAAAATATCACCGTAAAGCAGGTTCAATGGGAGCCGCTACAAATCCAGGGCGTGTTATGAAAGGCAAAGGACTTCCATCTCATATGGGTTGTGACAAAGTTACTATACAAAATCTTGAAGTTGTTAAAATTGATGCAGAGAAAAACTTAATCCTTATTAAAGGTGCAGTTCCAGGGCCAAAAGGAACAATAATTACTGTAAAAAATAGTGTAAAAGCTTGGTAGTACTAAATAAAGAAAGGAGGAGTTAAAGAGTGAAAGTTTTAAATATAAACGGAAAAGAAGTAGGAAATATCGAATTAAACAGCGATATATTTGGAGTAGAAGTTAAAGAACATTTAATTCATGCAGCAGTTGTTGCACATCTTGCAAACAAAAGACAAGGAACTCAAAGTGCGAAAACACGTGCAGAAGTACGTGGAGGAGGAAGAAAACCTTGGAAACAAAAAGGGACTGGTAGAGCAAGACAAGGCTCAATTCGTTCACCACAATGGAAAGGTGGAGGAGTTGTATTTGCTCCAAAACCAAGAGATTACTCTTTTAAATTAAACAAGAAAGAAAGACAATTTGCTTTAAAATGTGCGTTAACAACTAGAGCAACTGAACAAAAAATTGTAGTGTTAGATGAGATAGTTTTGGAACAAGCTAAAACTAAAGTTATGGCAAATATCTTAAACACTCTAAAACTAAAAAAAGCTTTAATCGTTACAGAAGGCGAATCAAGTAGAAATGTAATGCTTTCTGCAAACAACATTCAAGGAATAAAAACTTCAGCAGTTAACAATTTAAACACTTATGATGTTTTAAAATATGATACTTTTGTCGTAACTAAAGAAGCTTTGGCAAAAATTGAGGAGGTGTACGCATAATGGCAGAGATAAAATATTATGATGTTATACAAAGACCATTAATTAGTGAAAAAAGTATGAACGATATGGCACAAAGAAAATATACGTTCATAGTACACCCAACTGCTACAAAATCACAAGTTAAAGAAGCAGTTGAAAAAATGTTTGAAGGCACAAAAGTGGACAAAGTAAACACTATGAACTATGATGGTAAAACAAAACGTCGTGGAAGCACTATGGGTAAAACAAGTAAATACAAAAAAGCAATTGTAAAATTAAGAGAAGATAGCAAAGAAATTGACTTTTTCCAAGGTATGTAGTTACATGGGAAAAATATGAAACACACGGCTGAGTGTGAGCACTAAAAAAAACGAAAGGAGTGAAATTTGACATGAGTATTAAAAAATATAAACCTTATACCCCTTCAAGAAGACATATGACTTCTTCTTCATTTGATGAAATTACAAAAACTACACCAGAAAAATCTTTAGTTGTAACTTTAAAGAAAAATGCTGGAAGAAATAATCAAGGGAAGATTACTGTTCGTCACCATGGAGGTGGATCTAAAGTAAAATATAGAATGGTAGACTTTAAACGTAATAAAGATGGAATTCCCGCAACAGTTGCAGCTATTGAGTATGATCCAAATAGAACAGCAAACATTGCGTTATTACATTATGTTGACGGAGAAAAAGCCTATATTTTAGCTCCAGAAGGATTGGTAGTTGGACAAAAAGTAATGAGTGGAGAAACAGCAGAAGCTCGTGTTGGAAATGCACTTAAAATGAAAGATATGCCTGTTGGGGTTATGATACACAACATTGAAATGAAGCCAGGAAAAGGTGGACAACTAGTCCGTGCAGCGGGACTTTCAGCTCAACTTATGGGCAAAGGAACTGGAAATGGTGGAAAATTTGCAACTGTAAAATTACCTTCAGGTGAAATGAGATTAATACCAGCAGAATGTAAAGCAACTATTGGTAGAGTAGGAAATGTAGACCATGGATTGATTAACATTGGTAAAGCAGGACGTAAACGTAACATGGGTATTCGCCCAACAGTTCGTGGTTCTGTTATGAACCCTAATGACCATCCACACGGTGGTGGAGAAGGTAGATCTCCAATTGGACGTACTGAGCCATCTACACCTTGGGGTAAACCAGCATTAGGATATAAAACTAGAAAGAAAAATAAACATTCAAATAAATATATTGTACAATCAAGACATAAAAAATAATTAAAATTGAAAGGAGATATATTTAATGGCACGTTCTATAAAAAAAGGACCATTTGCTGATGATCATTTGTTAAAAAAAATAGATGCGATGAATGAAGCTAATGAGAAAAAAGTAATTAAAAGCTGGTCAAGACGTTCAACAATCTTCCCTTCTATGGTTGGCCATACTATTGCATTGCATAATGGAAAACAACATGTACCTGTTTTTGTAACAGAGGATATGGTTGGGCATAAACTTGGTGAGTTTGTTATGACTAGAAATTACCGTGGACATGGTAAAGATGCAGAGAAAAAATCAAGGGTAAGATAATTGTAAGCAATACGGAAGGAGGTTGTAGCAATGGCAAAAGGACATAGATCCAAAATAAAAGCAGAGAGAAATAGTGTTAAAGACGAAAGAGCCGTAGCAAAAGCAAAATTTGCTCGTTTATCAAGTACAAAAGCAAAAATTGTTCTTGACCAAATAAAAGGCAAAGATGTAAATACAGCTTTAAGTATTTTAAGATATACTCCAAGATATGCGGCGGATATTATTGAAAAAGTTGTTAAGTCAGCATCAGCTAATGCAGAACATAATAATGGAATGAACACGAGTAGATTGTTTGTTGAGGAAGCGTTTGCAACACAAGGACCAACACTAAAAAGAATTCGTCCACGTGCTCAAGGCCGTGCATACAGAATTAACAAAAAAACAAGTCATATTACAGTAATTTTAAATGAGAGATAAGGAGGTTAAGTATGGGTCAAAAAGTAAATCCTCATGGATTAAGAGTTGGAGTTATTAAAGATTGGGATGCCAGATGGTATGCAGATAAAGATAAATTTGCTGATTACTTAGTTGAGGATAATAATATTAGAAAATATATTAAAAAGAAACTATATAGTGCAGGTATATCTAAAATTGAAACTGAAAGAGCCTTAGACAGAGAAAATAGTAAAAATACTAATGGAAAACTTAGAATTCATGTTTCAACAGCAAAACCAGGTATTGTAATTGGTAAAGGTGGAGCATCAATTGAAGCTCTTCGTCAAGAATTACAAAAGCTTACAAAAGCAGTAGTTTCTATAAATATAGTTGAAGTTAAACGACCTGAAGGAAATGCACAGCTTTCAGCTGAAAATATTGCTTTACAGTTAGAAAATCGTGTTGTATTTAGAAGAGCTATGAAACAAGCTATGAATAAAGCTATGAAAAATGGAGCTAAAGGTATAAAAGTTGCTTGTTCAGGACGTTTGGGCGGAGCAGAAATGGCACGTACAGAGTCTTATGCTGAAGGCACAATTCCACTACAAACTTTAAGAGCAGATATTGAGTATGGATTTGCAGAAGCAAACACTACTTTTGGAAAAATTGGTATAAAAGTTTGGATTTATAAAGGCGAAGTTCTTCCACAAAAAGCTGCAGTTACTACTAAAGTTACTACTAAAAAGGAAGGGAGCAATAAATAATGTTAATGCCAAAAAGAGTTAAACGTCGTAAACAATTTCGTGGACGCATGAACGGTAAAGCTATGCGTGGTAACAAAATTACTTATGGTGATTTTGGTATTGTTGCTTTGGAACCTAGTTGGATTACATCTAACCAAATAGAGGCAGCCCGTATTGCAATGACTCGTTATATTAAACGTGGTGGTAAAGTTTGGATTAAAATTTTCCCTGATAAACCAGTAACAGCAAAACCAGCAGAAACTCGAATGGGTTCAGGTAAAGGTTCTCCTGAGTATTGGGTAGCAGTAGTTAAACCAGGTAGAGTTATGTTTGAACTATCTGGGGTTGCAGAAGAAGTAGCAAGAGAGGCACTGAGACTTGCGGTTCATAAGTTACCAATCAAATGTAAAATAGTTTCACGTGCTGAACAAGAAATGGCGGGTGATGGTAGTGAAGACTAAAACACTTTTAGAAGATTTAAGAGTAAAAGATAACAGTGAATTAAATGATGAATTGGTGAATGCAAAAAAAGAACTTTTTAATTTAAGATTTCAAAATGCTACCAATCAATTAGATAATACAGCAAGAATTAAAGATGTTAGAAGAAAGATTGCACGTATTCAAACAATTATTACTCAAAAGCAGTCTTAATATTTAAACAGGAGGAAAACCCATGGCAGACAGAAATTTGCGTAAAACATTAATAGGACTTGTGACTAGTGATAAAATGGATAAAACTATTACAGTGGCTGTTGTTAATAATGTAAAGCATCCTCTTTATGGAAAAATTATGAAGAGAACTTATAAACTTCATGCACATGACGAACAAAATGAGTGTAGAGTTGGCGACCGTGTAAAAGTTATGGAAACAAGACCATTGTCTAAACTAAAACGTTTTAGACTTGTAGAAATTGTAGAAAAAGCGAAATAGGATAACAATTTTGAAAGGAGGTAGCAATTCATGGTACAACAAGAAAGTAGACTTAGAGTGGCTGATAACACTGGAGCAAAAGAAATTTTGTGTATTCGTGTTTTAGGTGGATCTACTCGAAGATATGCTGGTGTAGGAGATATTATAGTTGCGACTGTTAAACAAGCAACACCTGGTGGCGTTGTTAAAAAAGGTGATGTTGTTAAAGCAGTTGTTGTAAGAACAAAAAAAGAAATTAGAAGAGCAGATGGCTCATATATAAGATTTGACGAAAATGCTGCTGTTATTATTAAAGAAGATAAAACTCCAAGAGGTACTCGTATTTTTGGACCTGTAGCAAGAGAACTAAAAGAAAAGAAATATAATAAAATTGCATCACTTGCTCCAGAAGTTCTTTAAGGAATAGATGCTAGATTAATAAGGAGGTGTAATTAATGAAAACTAAATTTAAAAAAGGCGATAAAGTAATCGTTATAGCTGGAAACAATAAAAATGAAAAAGGCAAGATTATGTTTATTGACCATAAAAAAAGCAGAGTAATTGTTGAGGGTGTTAATATGATTAAAAAACATCAAAAGCCAAATTCAACTAATCAAGGTGGAATTATAGAAAAAGAAGGCCCAATACACATTTCAAATATAATGTATTTATATGATGAAAAGCCAGTACGTTTAGGAACACAAATTACTAATGGAAAAAAAAGTCGTGTGGCAATTGTTAAAGGCGAACGTAAACTGATATAATTGTTACAATGAAAGGAGGCAATAAATTTGAGTAGATTAAAAGAAACATATAATTCAACCATCGTAAATAGTATGATGGGCAAATTCCAGTACAAAAATAAATTACAAGTTCCTAAAATTGAGAAAATTGTAATAAATATGGGTGTAGGGGAAGCTAAAGATAACGCTAAAGTTTTAGAAAATGCTGTTAGAGATATGCAAACAATTAGTGGTCAAAAACCAATTATAACAAGAGCAAAAAAATCTGTGGCAGCTTTTAAACTACGTGAAGGAATGCCAATTGGCTGTAAAGTTACATTAAGAGGAAATAAAATGTATGAGTTTTTAGATAGACTTGTAAACGTAGCATTACCTCGTGTACGTGACTTTAGAGGAGTTAGTGCTACTGCATTTGATGGACGTGGTAACTATGCTTTAGGAGTTAAAGAACAGCTTATTTTTCCAGAAATCGAATATGACAAAATTGATAAAGTTCGAGGAATGGACATTATAATTGTAACTACTGCTCATAGTGATGAAGAATCAAGAGAGCTATTATTACAATTTGGTATGCCTTTCCAAAAATAATGAAATAGAATATGTTATTCCTTATTTCATATGAATAAGAGGAGGTTTAAAATGGCAAAAAAATCTATGAAAATTAAGCAACAAAGACGTGCTAAATTTTCAACGCAAGAGTATACAAGATGTCGTATTTGTGGCCGTCCACATGCGTATTTGAGAAAATTTGGAATATGCCGTTTATGCTTTAGAGAATTAGCATATAAAGGACAAATTCCAGGAATTAAAAAAGCCAGCTGGTAAGTTTAAGAAAGGAGGTATATTTGACATGACAATGAGTGATCCAATCGCAGATATGTTAACAAGAATTAGGAATGCTAATACTGCAAAACATGATGTTGTAGAAATTCCGTCATCAAAAATGAAAAAAGCAATTGCTCAAATTTTATTAGATGAAGGATATATAAAAACATATGAACTTGTGGAAAATGATGCAAAACAAACCATAAGAATAAATTTAAAATATGGTAAAACAAAAAATGAGAAAGTTATTTCTGGACTTAAGAAAATTTCGAAACCAGGACTAAGAGTATATGCAGATACTGAAAATTTACCTAAAGTTTTAGGTGGACTGGGAACAGCAATAATTTCAACTAGCAAAGGAGTTATTACTGACAAAATTGCTAGAAAAGAAAATGTAGGTGGAGAAGTTATCGCATTCATCTGGTAACAATGCCACACTTAAGGAGGTGTAAGTATGTCACGTATTGGAAAATTACCGATTGATATTCCAGCTGGAACAAAAGTTACAAGTGAAGAACTGAATGTTTTAACTGTAAAAGGTCCAAAAGGAACATTAACAAGAGCATTTGATAGTGCAATGAACATTGAGATTAATGACACTCAAGTAATTGTAACAAGACCAAATGACTTAAAAAGAAATAGATCATTACATGGATTAACAAGAACTTTAATTTTTAATATGGTACATGGTGTAACAACAGGTTATACTAAAGAATTAGAAATTAATGGTGTTGGATATAGAGCACACAAACAAGGTAAAAAATTAAATCTTTCATTGGGATATTCTCATCCAGTTGAAATGGAAGATCCTGAAGGAATTACAACTAAGGTTGAAGGTAACAAAATCATAGTTGAAGGGATTAACAAAGAAAAAGTTGGTCAATTTGCGGCTGAAATTCGCTTTAAACGTCCCCCTGAGCCATATAAAGGCAAAGGTATTAAATACGTTAATGAAGTTATTAGACGTAAAGAAGGAAAAACAGGTAAGAAATAAAGGGGTGAATAACAATGATAAAAAAAGAATCAAGAAGTAACATCCGTGAAAAAAAACATAAAAAAATTAGAAATAAAGTTAGCGGAACATCAGAAAGACCAAGACTTTCTGTGTTTAGAAGTGAAAAACATATTTATGCACAACTTATTGACGATGTTAAAGGAATAACTATTGCATCTGCTTCAACTGTTACAAAAAGCCTTGGGCTAAACAAAGGTTCAGATGTAGAAGCGGCTCAAGCTGTTGGAACAGCACTAGCTAAAGAAGCACTAGCTAAAGACATTAACAAAGTAGTATTTGACCGTGGTGGGTTTGTTTATCATGGAAGAGTTGCAGCACTAGCAGAAGCAGCTCGTGAAGCGGGATTACAATTCTAGTCTATAAAGAAGGAGGAAACATTCGGTGGCAAGAAGACAATTAATTGATTATAAATCACTAGACTTAAGCGAAAAAGTTGTTACTATTAAACGTGTAACTAAAGTTGTAAAAGGTGGACGTACATTTAGATTTTCTGCTTTAGTAGTTGTAGGAGATAAAAATGGCCATGTAGGTGTAGGTCTAGGAAAAGCAATGGAAATTCCTGATGCAATAAAAAAAGGGATTGAAGATGCAAAGAAAAATTTAATATTTATTGAAAGAAATGATGCAGACAGCATTTATCATGAATATGTTGGTGACTTTGGTGGAGCAAGAGTATTACTAAAACCAGCTAAAGAAGGAACAGGAGTTATTGCAGGAGGACCAGCTCGTGCAGTCTTAGAATTAGCTGGGATTAGAAATATTAGAACGAAATCATTGGGATCAAACAATAAGAAAAATGTAGTTCATGCTACACTTGAAAGCCTTGCTTCACTTAAAACTCCTGAACAAGTTGCAAAACTTCGTGGAAAAACAGTTGAAGAAATTCTGGCTTAGGAGGAATGAAAAATGGCACAAATTAAAGTTACTTTAGTAAAATCTACAATTGGATCAATTCCAAAACACAAAAGAATTGTAGAAGCTTTAGGCCTTAGAAAAATGAATAGCAATCATATTCATCAAGATAATCCAGCTATTCGTGGAATGGTTAGACACGTTTCACACTTGGTTAAAGTAGAAGAGATTAACGCATAAACATTATAAAAAGGAGGTGCGATATGAATTTAAGTCAATTAAAGCCTTCTCCTGGTTCAAAAACTGAATCTTTTCGTGTAGGTAGAGGACATGGTTCTGGAAATGGTAAATTTGCAGGCAGAGGACGTGATGGACAAAACTCGAGAAGTGGTGGTGGAGTTAGACCAGGATTTGAAGGCGGTCAAATGCCTTTATATAGAAGACTACCAAAAAGAGGATTTAAAAACAGAAATAGTAAAGAAATTGTAGATATTGACATATCTTTATTAAATAGATTTGAAGATGGTGAAACTGTAACAGTTGAAGCAATTACTCAAAAAGGTATAGTTAAAAATCCAAGAGATGGAATAAAAATACTTGGAACTGGAGAACTTACAAAAAAAGTAAATGTAAGTGTAAATGCATTTAGTAAATCTGCAAAAGAAAAAATTGAGGCTTTGGGTGGAAAAGCAGAGGTGATTTAAGTTGTTTAAGACTCTAAGAAATGCGTGGAGAGTTCCTGACTTAAAGAAAAAAATAATCTTTACATTTTGGATGATGGCTTTCATAAGAATTGGAGCTCATATACCAGCACCAGGAATTAACAGAGCTGCTGTTGAATCAATGATGAATGCAGATTCCAATAACTTGTTAGGGTTAATGAACGTTATTACTGGTGGGGCATTTAGCTCAATGGCAATATTCGCATTTGGAGTAGGGCCTTATATTACTTCATCTATCATAATTCAACTTTTGACGATTGCTATTGCTCGACTCGAAGAGTTATCAAAAGAAGGGGAAGATGGTAGAAAGAAAATCAATAAATATACACGGTATTTAACTTTGTTCATAGCCATTATGCAAGGATCAGGTACTACATTGATGTTGTATAATTCTAATGTATTATCTGAAAAGACACCTTTAATGTTTTTTCTAACTTTACTCTCCTTTGTAGCAGGCTCAATGCTTGTTATGTGGATTGGTGAACAAATTACAGAAAAAGGTATAGGAAACGGAACCTCATTAATTATCTTTATAAATATAGTTTCTTCATTGCCAAATGAAATAATTGCATTGTTATCATATCAAAATTATATAAAGGCGATAATACTTATAATATTATTTGTAATTCTTATAGCATTTACCGTTTTGATGGCATTGGGAGAAAGAAGAATTAACGTACAATATGCAAAACGTATGTCTGGAAGAAAGGTATATGGTGGGCAGTCACAACATATCCCTATAAAAGTAAATCTTTCTGGAGTACTTCCTGTAATCTTTGCCATGTCATTGTTACAGTTCCCAGAAATAATTACTAACTTATTTGTAAAACATCCAACAGATGGATGGATGACTGTAATTGAGAATTTAAGATGGACCACTCCTGTTGGAGCTATAATTTATTTGTTATTAATTTTTGGTTTTGCATTCTTTTATTCTACAATTGCTTTCAATCCTGTTGAGATAGCCTCAAATATGAAAAAAAGTGGAGGATTTATTCCTGGAATTAGACCTGGGAAGCCAACTTCAGATTATTTATCAAGAATAGCAACACATGTCACTTTAATTGGGGCAGTATTTTTAGCTTTCTTGGCTATGACTCCGTTATTGTTTACAGCAATTTTTGATATGCAAGTTGCTTTTACTGGAACTTCACTTCTTATCGTTGTAGGGGTGGCATTAGAGACAATTAAACAATTGGAATCACAAATGCTAATGCGACAGTATAAAGGTTTTCTATAAAAAAAGGAGCGTTATAAATTGAGACTAATTTTATTAGGTGCACCAGGAGCAGGTAAAGGAACTCAAGCTGAAATGCTTATGAAATATTATAAAATTCCAACTATCTCAACTGGTAACATATTTAGAGAACATATTAGCAATAAAACCGATTTAGGACAACAAGCAACTAAATATATGGATGCAGGACAACTAGTCCCTGATGAGTTAGTTATAGAGCTTGTTAAAGATAGAATTACTAGAGATGACTGCAAAAATGGAATGATTTTCGATGGTTTTCCAAGAACTATTCCACAAGCAGAAGCTCTAGATAATATGTTAAATGATTTAGGTATTTCAATAGATTATGTTATTAATGTGGATGTTCCCGATGAAAACATTATTGAACGTATGTCAGGCAGACGAGTTTGTTCAAAATGTGGTGCATCATACCATATAAAATACAAAAAAGAAAAATCAGAAGGTAATTGTGATGAATGCGAATCTACTCTTGTTCAAAGAGGAGACGACAAAGAAGAAACTGTTAAAAACAGGTTGGAAGTTTATCACATGCAAACAAAACCTTTAATCGATTATTATGCTAAACAAAATAAAGTTTTATATATTGACGGTACTGCTGATGTAATAAAAGTGCATGAGAGTATAATGAAACTATTGGGAGAAAATTAAAATGCCAATTTTCATTAAGTCTGAACGAGAAATAAGTTTGATGAAAGAATGTGGAGACATTTTAAGTGAAACACATCAGTTAATTGCTAAACATATACAAGTAGGGGTGCCTACAAAAAATATAGATGCTGTTGCTGAGAAATTTATTCGTTCAAAAAATGCAGTTCCTTCTTTCAAAGGACTATATGGATTTCCTAACGCTACTTGTATTTCTGTCAATGAAGAAGTAGTTCATGGAATTCCAAGCAATAGGAAGCTGAAAAGTGGAGATATTGTAAGTGTAGACCTAGGAGTTTATTATAAAGGCTATCATACAGACGCAGCAAGGACGCATGCTGTAGGAGATATATCAGAAGATAAGTTGAAACTAATAGAGGTTACAAGAGAAAGTTTTTTTGAAGGATTAAAATATGCAAAAGCTGGCAATCATCTAGGACAAATATCTGCAGCAATTCAAGACTATGTTGATAAGTATGGATATGGAGTAGTTAGAGATTTAGTGGGGCATGGTATAGGAAAGTCAGTGCATGAGGAACCGCAAATACCAAATTACAAAACTCTAAAAAGAGGAGTTAAATTAAGAAAAGGTATGGCACTTGCCATTGAACCAATGATTAATATGGGAACTTGGCAGGTAAGAACACTTGAGGATAATTGGACTGTTGTAACTAGAGATGGACTACCTTCTGCACATTATGAAAATACCATAATCATAACGGAAGATGAACCGCTTAATTTGACTATCAACGCCTAATGAATATTGAGGTGAAAAATGATTGATAAATGTGCAATAGGACAAATTGTTTTTTCAAAATATGGCAGAGACAAAGGAAAGCCATTTATTATATTGGCTTTAGAAGACGAATTTATATATTTAGCTGACGGCAAGTTAAGATTGGTTGATAAACCAAAATTAAAGAAAATAAAGCATGTTCAGCTTACAAATATAAACATAGAAGAAATAAAACATAAAATTATTCAACAAGAAGGAATTACTAATTCCGAAATTAGAAATGCCATAAATGAGTATTTTAATGTAACTTCATAAAAGGAGGTTTGTAACTTGGCTAAAAATGATGTTATCGAAGTAGAAGGAACAGTATTAGAAAAATTACCTAATGCAATGTTTAAAGTGGAAATTGAAGGTGGGCATGTGGTGCTTGGCCATATCTCAGGTAAACTTCGCATGAATTTCATTCGTGTTTTACCTGGTGATAAAGTAACTGTAGAACTTTCTGCGTATGATTTAACCAAAGGACGTATAGTTTGGCGTTCAAAATAATGAACAATGTAGAAAATCGCGCTGTACTTTTCTACATTTCATAAGATATGTATGGGTAACTTGTGCTCTCATATATTAATATGAATAAGTGGATAAAAGAAAGGGGTACAAAAAGATGAAAGTAAGACCATCTGTAAAAAAGATGTGTGAAAAATGCAAGATTATTAAAAGAAAAGGTAGAGTTTGTGTAATTTGTGAAAATCCAAAACATAAACAAAAACAAGGATGATTAAGGAGGTGACAGATAAATGGCACGTATAGCAGGTGTAGATTTACCAAAAAATAAACGTGTTGAAATAGGGCTTACTTATATTTATGGAATTGGTCGCCCAAGTTCACGTAGAATTTTAGAAACTGTAGGAATAGACTTTGATACTCGTATTAAGGATTTAACTGATGCTCAAGTAGAACAAATTCGTGCAGAAATTGACAAAACGCAAATTGTTGAAGGAGATCTTCGTCGTGAAATTGCTCTTAACATTAAACGACTTGTTGAAATAAGTTCATATCGTGGAATTAGACATAGAAGAGGACTACCAGTTAGGGGTCAAAAAACTAAAACAAATGCACGTACACGTAAAGGTCCTAAGAAAACCGTAGCGAATAAGAAAAAATAGGTAATAAAGGAGGTTAAATTTAATGGCAGCAGCAAAAAAAGCGGCTAAAAAAACAACAACTCGTAGACGTCGTGATAGAAAGCATATTGAACGTGGAATGGCACATATTCAATCTACATTTAATAACACAATGGTTACATTAACTGATGCTAATGGAAATGCTCTTTCATGGGCTAGTGCTGGTGGATTAGGATTTAGAGGTTCAAGAAAATCAACACCTTATGCAGCACAAATGGCAGCAGAAACTGCAGCAGTAGCGGCAATGGAATATGGACTAAAAGCAGTAGAAGTTATGGTTAAAGGACCAGGTTCGGGCAGAGAGGCTGCAATTCGTGCACTTCAAGCAGCTGGATTGGAAGTAACACTAATAAAAGATGTTACGCCAGTACCACATAATGGTTGTCGTCCACCAAAACGTAGGAGAGTGTAATTCAAGCTTATTAAGTATATCTTAATAGTTTAATACCGCTACTATAATAGTAGTGGTATTGGAAAGCTTATACAGCACTGTTAAAGTGATGATTAGTCAACAACCCATGATTAAAGTTACGGGTGTTCTCGTCTGATTAAATAAAACTAACAAATGCAAACATTCAAAATACTTATCGTAGAACTTTACTCAAAAAATTGTTCGTCACCCTCAGAAGAGTACTTTAAAAATAAAGGAGGGTTTTATCGGGTGTTGGAATTTGAAAAACCGCAAATAGAAATTAAAGATTTATCAGAAAGTGGTAAGTATGGTTGCTTTGTAATTGAGCCCCTTGAAAGAGGATATGGAATGACTTTAGGCAATGGTATTAGAAGAATTTTATTGTCTTCGCTTCCAGGAGTGGCTATTAGCAACGTAAAATTTGAAGGAGTATTACATGAATTCAGTACTATTCCTCAAGTAAAAGAAGATGTTTTGGAGATTGTGTTAAATCTTAAAACTCTTGCAATTAGAGATAATAGTGGAAATATTGAACCAAAAGTTCTTTATATTGAAGCTAGTGGTGAAGGAGATGTTACTGGAGGAGACGTTAAATGTCCACCAGATGTTGAAATAATAAATCCTGATCAACATATTGCAACTTTAAATGGAGGACCAAACAGTAGGTTATATGCTGAACTTACTATTACTACTGGGCGTGGATATGTTGGAACAAATAAGTTAAAAAAATCTGACTTACCAATTGGAGTTATTCCTGTTGATGCTAGTTATACACCAGTAGAAAGAGTAAACTTTAAAGTAGAAGATACTAGGATTGGTCAACAAACTGACTATGATAAATTGACATTAGAAGTTTGGACAAAAGGAACATTGAAACCAGATGAAGCAGTAAGTTTGGCTGCTAAAGTATTAAGTGAACATTTAAATCTGTTTATAGATTTATCTGAAAATGCACGTAATGCTGAGATCATGATTACAAAAGAAGATGATTCCAAAGAAAAAACTTTAGAAATGACAATTGAAGAGTTAGATTTATCAGTTCGTTCATTTAACTGCTTAAAAAGAGCCGGCATAAATACTGTTGAAGATTTGACGAACAAAACAGAAGAAGAAATGATGAAAGTTCGTAATTTGGGACGTAAATCATTAGAAGAAGTATTCCATAAATTAAATCAACTTGGATTTGCTCTTAGACCTAGTGAAGAATAAGAGCAACTTTTAGTAAATAGAAAATGTACATTAATTAGGAGGTATATCATGGCACAAAGAAAACTTGGGCGTACTGCGTCACAACGTAAAGCTTTGCTTCGTAATCAGGTGACAAATCTTTTATATCATGGAAAGATTAAAACTACTGATTCTAAAGCTAAAGAAATTCGTAAAATGGCCGAAGGAATAATTGCATCAGCTGTCAAAGAAAAAGACAACTATGAAGAAGTTACCGTTATTGCTAAAGTAGTTAAAAAAGACGAAAACGGAAATCGTATTAAAGAAGTGGTTGATGGTAAGAAAAAACCTATTTTTGAAAGTGTTGAAAAAACAATTAAAAAAGATAGTCCATCACGTTTACATGCGAGAAGACAAATGTTAAAAGTTTTATATCCAGTTAAAGAAGTGGACATAAGAAGAAGAAGACAAGCAAAAAATGTTGATATGGTAGATAAATTATTTTCAGAAATTGCACCAAAGTATGCAGACCGTAACGGTGGGTACACTAGAATTACAAAGCTAGGACCTCGTAAAGGTGATGCAGCAGAAGAAGTAATTATTGAGTTAGTATAATAGGTTGGGATTAAGAGCAAATTCTTAGTCCCTTTTTCATAATAGTGTTGTAGAGGAGAGCAGATTATGATAATAGATGCTAAAAATTTAATTTATGAGTACATAAATGAAGAGGAAAATGGTATAATTGATAAGGTAAGAGCTTTGGATGATTTTAGTATAGAAGTTAAAGAAGGCGAATTTTTAATTGTATTGGGGCACAATGGCTCAGGTAAATCTACATTTGCAAAACATTTAAATGGGATATTGAGACCTACAGACGGTACTTTATTTGTAGACGGATTTGACATGAAAGATGAAAGTATTGTTTGGCAAGTAAGAAGCAATGTAGGGATGGTTTTTCAAAATCCTGATAATCAAATTGTAGCTACAATAGTTGAGGAAGATGTGGCTTTTGGGCCTGAGAATTTGGGTGTTCCATCCAAAGAAATACGTGAAAGAGTGGATAGAGCTTTAAGATTGGTGGAAATGGAAGAGTATAAAAGACATTCTCCAAATCAACTTTCTGGTGGACAAAAACAACGTATTGCAATTGCAGGAATAATTGCTATGGAACCAAAATGTATAGTGTTTGACGAATCAACTGCTATGCTGGACCCAATGGGCAGACGACAAGTTATGGAGACTATGAATAAACTTAATAAAGAACATGGCATTACTATAATCCATATAACACACCATATGGAAGAAGCTATAATGGCAGACAGAATTATTGTTATTGAACAAGGAAAGATGATATTAGAAGGTAGCCCTAAAGATGTATTTAAAAATGTGGAGCAACTGAAAAATATAGGATTAGATGTGCCAGATGCTACATATTTAGCGTATTTATTAAACAAAGAAGGAATAAAGATAAATACAAAAGTTATTAACACAGAGGAGGTTATAAAAGAGTTATGTCAATTGAAATAAGAAGCTTAACTCATATATATGGTCTTGGTCAACCATTTGAAAAGACTGCGTTGGAAAATATAAATTTTCATATTAATAAAGGAGAATTTGTAGGGATTATTGGGCACACTGGGTCGGGAAAAAGCACACTAATTCAAATGTTTAACGGTTTATTGCAACCTACACAAGGCAACATCTTTGTGGATGGCGTAGATATAAACCTAGACATAGAAAATAAAAAAGAAGTACGAAGGAAAATTGGTATAGTATTTCAATATCCAGAGTATCAGCTTTTTGAGATGACAATTTATAAAGATGTAGCATACGGACCAACTAATCTAGGATTAAGCGAAGAAGAAATTAACGAAAGAGTTACAAGGTCATTAACTCTTATGGGGATGGATGAAAGTTTGTGGGAAAAATCACCTTTTGAGCTTTCTGGTGGACAAAAAAGAAGGGTAGCAATTGCAGGAGTGATAGCTATGCAACCAGATATCTTAGTATTGGATGAACCAACAGCAGGACTAGACCCAAAAGGTAGGGAAGAACTATTTAACCAGCTTAAAGATATGCATAAGCTTTTAAATATGACTATAATTTTAGTCTCACATAGTATGGAAGATATGGCTCGTCATGCAGACAGATTGCTAGTGCTGGCTAAAGGACGACTAATTTATGATAACACACCGAGGGAAGTATTTAAACACATTGAGGAGCTTGAAAAAATAGGGTTAGCTCCGCCTCAGATAAAATACATTGTAAGAGAATTAAGACAAAGGGGATTTGATATAAGAGAAGATATTTTGACAGTGGAAGAAGCGGCGTGTCAAATTGCGAGGTACTTAAAAGGGGGAAAATAGATGATTAGAGATATTACAATAGGACAATATTATCCAGTAGATTCAATATTGCACAGGCTTGATCCAAGGACAAAGATTATAGCCGTATTTGCATATATAACTTCATTATTTTTAATAAAGGCTTTTTATGGCTATGGTGTTGTAATTTTGGCACTAGGGATAGTTATAAAGTTGAGTAAAGTTCCAATACAATTTATGTTAAAAGGACTAAAGAGCATTGTATTTATTTTAATTTTTACAGTTTCTATTAACGTATTATTTTCTACGGGTGAAATGGTATTAGTTAAATTTTGGGTGTTTACGATTACTGTTGAGGGAATTGTACTGGCAATAAAAATGGCTTTGAGACTAGTGCTATTGATTTTAGGTTCCTCATTGTTGACTCTAACAACTTCTCCCATCCAGCTTACTGATGGGATTGAAATACTACTTAATCCGTTTACTAAAATTGGGGTGCCAGCTCATGAAATTGCTATGATGATGAGTATTGCACTAAGATTTATTCCAATTTTGCTTGAAGAAACGGATAAAATTATGAAAGCTCAAACTGCACGTGGGGCAGACTTTGAAAGTGGAAGTATTATTCAGCGTGCAAAAGCTATGGTTCCTATTATGGTACCTTTGTTTGTATCAGCATTTAGGCGTGCGGATGAACTGGCTATGGCAATGGAAGCAAGGTGCTATAGAGGGGGAGCAGGAAGGTCTAGGATGAATTCCCTTAAATATCAAACTAGAGATAATATAGCTTTTGTAGTTATCATATTATTCATAGCATTTTGCATTTGGATTTAAAAGCAAGGAGTACAATGTGCTCCTTACTTTTTATAGCTTCTTGTCCAGATTTAAAATTTTTGTAGCTATACGTTCACAAAACAACTGGTCGTGCTCTACAAAAATCATAGTAGGCTTATACGCCAAAATTAAATTTTCGATTTGTTGCCTAGACAAAATATCAATGAAGTTCAGCGGCTCATCCCAAATGTATATATGTGCCTTTTCTGATAGACTTTTTGCAATAAGTACTTTCTTTTTTTGTCCACCGCTTAATTCTTCTAATTGCTTATCAAAAGCTTCTCTTGAAAAATTTAATTTCCTTAATATCGATTTAAATAAACTTTCATCTATACCGTTGGCATGAACAAAAGTCTTCATATCTCCTTTTAAGAAACTAGTGTCTTGTGGTACATAAGAAATTTTTAGTTGACTCCCTTTTAACAACTCTCCTTCTGCTTGTTTAATTTCTCCTATAATGAGCTTAATCAAACTAGATTTGCCACACCCGTTTGAGCCTTTTAAAGCAATGCGATCTTCTTGTTCCACTATAAAGTTGAGGTGTTTACAAATAACCTTTGAACCATAACTAATCTGTATATTTCTAGCTTCAATGAGAATAGATTTTACATAGTCCTCACAATGAATTTTTAAAGTTTCAACTTGCTCAACGTTCTTTAAAAGCTGTTCTTTTTCTTTAATTAACTTATTTTGCCTGCCCTCAATTGTCTTTGCTCGTTTCATCAGCTTGGCCGATTTATGACCAGCATATCCTTTATCAAATATACCTTGGCCGGTCTTTATACTCTCCACAGTGTTGCTCAACCCAGCAGCTGCACGCTGTGATGCTTGCAAACGTGAAATTTCTTTTTTCAGTTTACTGTTTTCGTTTATTTCCCACTGGTCTTGACGTTGCTTATTCATATACCAACTTGAGTAGTTGCCCTTTTCCACCTCTATAGTCTGTTTGTTGATTGATAAAACATGGTCAATCACATTGTCTAGGAACAACCTGTCATGGGACACTAGAATAAACCCACTTTTCTGATTTAAATACTCAGCTACAATCTTTCGACCTACTTCATCTAAATGATTAGTAGGTTCATCAATTAGCAAAAAGTTGTTTCTCTTTAAAAAGAGAGCAGCTAACATTAGTTTGGTACGCTCGCCATTGCTCAAAGTTTCAAAAGGTCGCAACAACACATCTTGAGAAACATGCAATAAATTAATTTCTTTTCTTATTAAATCATCAATGGTATAACCATTGTGATGTATATAATTTTCTAACACATCGCCGTATGTTTCTAATGAAAGCTGTGTTCCATCCGCAATACAAGCCTCCATTTGATTTTCCCACCTAGTATAAGGGGCAATAATATTACGAATGACTTCTAAGGTGGTTCCGCTTTCATTTACATCAAATGGAAAATATTCAAAGTTTACCGAACTTACAATATTTCCAACATACTCATACTTTCCTTGCAACAAATTTAAAAGTGTTGTTTTGCCTTTGCCATTTCTGCCTATTAAACCCAATTTCCAATCGGTATCCAGTGTAAATGAACTGTTCTCAAATATATTTTCATGGTGTGTATCATAGCGAAATGTTAATTGATTAATATTTATAATAGACATGTGTACTCTCCTTCGAATTTGTTAAGGCATAAAAACGTTATTACTGAATGCTTTTGCTGTTGTATAGTATTATTGCAGATTCACAAGATTAATATACAAAAAAAAAGGAAGCAATAGGCTTCCTTAAAAAATTATTAATATAAGTTCGAGAAGATAGCTTCTGACTTTGCAGCATTCCAATCAACTGTGAAACCAAGAGCTTCTCCAATAGGTCTCATTGGAACAAAAGTTCTTGATAAGCCTTCATTATCAGGTAGAATTTGAGCAGGTTTAACAAGGTCTTTTTTACCAACAGGTTTATAAGTACCAGTCAAAGAGTCGTAGTCATAAATATTTATTGCATATGAACCTATTTCAATTTCAAGTATTCTTCTTTTATCAAGCTTTAGTGTAACAAGTGCAGGTTGCCCTGGAACTGCAAGATAGTTTAAAGTATTGCCCTCTTCTTGGTCACGAGGAATTCCAAGAAGTTTAGCAAGGTCAGCAACTCCAACCATAGTCACTCCATCAACAAGTTGAGGTTCTGAAGCAACTTGTGCATATTTTCCATTTACTGTTGCCCTTCCGTTAGATATACGAATGTCTAGATTTGGAAGACCATAGTTGCCGTCTTCACCTTTAACATCATCAGGTTGAGGAATTGGATCTGGTTCTGGCAGTGGTTCTGGCTCTGGTAGTGGCTCTGGTTCTGGTTCCACAGGTCTGGTAGAAGTAAAGAAGCCATCTAAAGCAAATGCTGCTGCAAAGATTTCTTCTATGTCATCTTCAAAATCTTCAAGATTTACTTCATTATTCTTGTAATCATCCCAATTGTCTTCCCAATCATCCGCATCATCTGGTATTCCCAAAAGTTTTGAAGATGAAGACTCTTCAAAGTTAAGTTTAGTATTTGCTATATGCATTCCTTGCCCACCAATATAAGCATCATATTCACCAACAGGAACATATCCACTACCATCAATTCTAATATCACTAATTGTAATTGTAGCTGGGTTGTTAGATCTTCTTTGTACTTGTATTAACAAGTGTCCGTTAGATATTTGTGAATCAATTTCCATACTGTTATCAGCTGTCACTTCAGCGTCTTCAATATCAAGGTCTTCAATTTTAAATGCAATAATGTCATCTGCTTGGAACATGCGTTCGTCAGTTTCTGTAATTGTAATCAATCCACTAGGATATGCTTTTTCATTTTCAACAACTGTAATTGGTTGCACAAGCTTAACTCTTGTTGGTGGGGCTACTTCACCAACTGTAGCTATCATTGGGTCATCCCACTTGCTTCCATCAACAATAGCTTTAATATCTGCACTGCTTCCAGGATTTCCAACAACATAAAATGATATTTCAAGATTATCTGCATCATCTAAATTTTGTAAATCAAACTCTGCAACATTTGGACTACTTTCATCAATTAATACAAAATCTTCATTAAGTCCGTCTGGCAGATCATACTCTATCCTGTCATCTTCACTTTCAATTTTGGTGTAAAAAGCATCCTCATCAGCAAAGTCGTTACCATCGTCATAACCTTTAATATATTCAGTAGCTGGCACTGGTGCAAATGTAGCACCTTCAAGTGTAATCGTTACTTTACCTTCATCTTGAAGATATTCTTTAGTTGGGTCACTAAATTTTAATGTTACTTTATGGTCATCATCATCATCATAGTCATATTTTCCACCAAACACATCTGCTTCGTTTTCCACAGATACTGATATGCCGTCTTCTTTAACTTCTGCACTAACACCATCTACTGGCTCCATATCTTCACTTTCGTCTGCAGTGTCAACATCATCCCAAGTTAGATTAGTAGAATTATTATCAACAAGGTCATTAAAGTCATTTCTATCAATCTCATCAAATTTCATCAATTCAAGTGTAATATCTACGTCACCTGTAGAAACATCATCGTCTTCTGCCTCAACAGCAATGTTTTTAACTTTAAGTCCACCTGGTGCAGTTGCATTAAAAGGTGCCTCAAATATTAAATAGCCTACTCTTTCATCTTCCTCACTTATTACAAAATTAACATCAATATTCTTAGAGATTAAACCATAAGTTTCATCTTCAATTATAACGTCACTAAGTTTACCACTATCAAATATTAAATCTGAAGAATCAAGAGTTACTCTAAATACAGCATCATCAGTAGTATCAGTAGTATCAGTATTACCACTATTAAATGAATTTTTTACAACTTCAGTAATTTCTATATCTCCAAGGTGTCCATCACCTTCAACTGATATAATTGAACCAGAATGGATTTGTGCAGTAAAGTTTTTGTCTCCAACACTCTCTTTTGAAAGAGCATATGTTCCTTCTTCAATTCTACCATCATAACTTGTTACTTTTAATTTTAAGTCACCATCTTCTGCTCTATATAACAATGGCATACGAAACTGTCTAATAGGCCCATCATCTGTATTATTAAATCCTGTAAGTGTTATTTTTAAATCATTTTCACCAATATATTCAACTTCTATTGTTCCAGTATCAGCTTCAGGAGCAGACCCATAGTAAAAGTTATCCATTGTAAAGCTATTAACTTCAGGAGCAATATCAATATTTTCTCCAGTGGTTGCCCAGTGTGCCCAGTGATTGAATGCGGTTTCATCAAATTTTATGTTATCTCCTTCAAGATAAACCTCTATAGACTCACTGTCTGTGATACCAATATCTATATTAAAAGTTAAAAGTTGTTTGAATGAGTCGTCAACTGTAATGTTATTATGTGTAATGTTACCATCTGTATCCTCAGTATCATCCTCATCCGTATATCCTACGGTGTTACCTTTTTTCAAAACTAGTGTTTGTGATAAACTTGTATTATTTGCAAAAGCCACCATTGGTATTGAAGCTGTAACCATTGCTGTTGCCAACATCATTGCTAATCTTTGCCTTAATTTCATTCTAATATCCCCCTATGGTTTTATAAAAAATTTTAACTAAAAACCTTTTTTAACCAAGATAATTAATGTTAAGTCAAAAGTTGTGAGTTTTTATCTTGAAGCTTTATAATATAGTATGATATTCTCTCTGGAGGTATGATGTAATATTTTTGCTAGTGGTAAATTAATGACATGGTATAATATTTTTTTCTGAGAAGGTATAATGATATGTTGTCTAATATTATTTTTTTTCTGAGAAGTTATGATGAGATACAGTCTAATATTTTTCTCTTTTTATTTATCAAATTTTCTTATTTATTTACTTATTATATATTCCCTTTATTTACTAGTCAATTCTATATAATAGTATTGACATTATTTAGTAACTATTTTGTAACATTTAAGTTTTGCATAAATTTCTGAAGTTTATATGACTATTATATACAAAAAAAACCCCACAGCCAGTGGGGTAAGGGGAGGTGGCACGTCAGTGCCGGAGGGGTTACATATTAGTAAAAATTGCTGTTTTTGTAGCAGAGTTCCAAGAAACATCAAATCCTAGAGATTCTCCAATTTGTCTCATAGGAACAAACATTCTGCCATCAATAATTCTAGCGGCTTGAGCAGCAGGAGACAAGTTACCGATAGAAACATAAGTTCCTGTAAGTGAGTTATAGTCCGAAATATTTATTTTATTTGAACCAGTTCTAACTTCGATAATCCTTCTGTCTTCAAGTCTAATAGTAACAACTCCAGTGCCATCAGTTTCTTGGTGATAAGTTAGTGAATTACCAAATTCTTGATCACGAGGAATTCCCAGAAGTGTAGCAAGGTCAGCAACTCCAACCATAGTTGTACCGTCTATATTTTTTGGTTCAGTGTTAACTTTTATTTCCTTACCATTAACATAAGCTCTTCCGCCAGATATTTCAATATAGGTGTCTGCAAGACCATAATTGCCATCTGGTCCTGCTACATCTTCAGGTTGAGGAGTAGGCTCAGGCTCAGGCATAATTTCTGGAGTTGGAAGTGTTGAACCTGGAGGATTTAAGTCTGGTATCATAGGTAAAGTTGAAACTACAAAGTTATCCAATGAAAATGCTACTGCAAATATTTCGTCTATATCTTCTGAAAATTCTTCCAAGTTTACTTCACCATTAAAGTAATCGTCTCCGTTTTCGTTCCAATCATCAGGATCATCAGGTTTACCTACAAGTCTAGACGATTTGGATTCTTCAAAGTTTATAAATGTGTTTGCGGCATGAATTCCTTGTCCGCCAATATAAGCATCATATTCTCCAAAAGCTATATATCCAGTACCATCAAATTTTATATCACTAATTGTAATTGTAGCTGGGTCGTTAGATCTTCTTTGAACTTGTATTAATAAATGTCCGTCAGATATTTTTGAATCAACTTGCATACCGTTATCAGCTGTTACTTCAGCGTCTTCAATATCAAGGTCTTCAACTCCAAACACTATTACATCATCAGCAGAAAACATTTTGTCCGCAGTTTCAGTAATTGTGACCATACCCATTGCAGGTGCTTTTTCATTTTCAACAAGGACAATTTGTTGTATAAGGTTTACTTCAACTGGTTGAGTCACTGTACCAACTGTAGCTGTCATTGGTTCGTCCCATTTGCTTCCATCAGCTGTAAGCGTAATGTCTCCATTATACCCAGGATTTCCTACAACATAAAATGAAAATTCAAGTTCACTACTGCTTTCGTCCAATCCATCTAATTCAACTTCTGCCACATTTGGGTTGCTTTCTTCTATTTTTATAAAATCCTCTTCATCTTCAAGATCATCTTCAATGTTATCAGACTCAATTTTTGTAAAGAATTCATCTTCATCTGCGTTTTCTTCTATAGCATCTTTTCCTAGCTCACTTGTCATTGGTGCAAATATTGCTCCTTCAAGTGTAAGTGTAAGTTTTCCGTTATCTTGAAGGAACTCTCTAGTTGGGTCAGTTATTTTAATTTTAACTTTGTTGTCATCTTCGTCCCATTTTCCTCCAATAACATCTACATCAGTTTCTACTGATATCCCTAGTTCATTTTCTGTTATTTTAGCTATTACGTCGTCTACTTCTGACATCTTGTCACTTACATCCGCTGTATCAATGTCATCCCAAGTTAAACCATACCTACCTGTAAAGTCACCCTTATGGCCTATAAAATAGTTGAATTTTTTGGCATCAGTAGTAAGGTTACTCTCCTCACCTTGAATATCAGGATTTAAAAAGTCACCATTCTCCATTTCAAAGGCATCCATTGCTGCAAAGTCCATCAATTCAATTGTAGCTTCCAATTCACCTGTAGAAACATCTCCGTCACTATCCTCTACATTAAGCCCTTCAATTTTAACTTTCCCTGGTGATGACCCAAGCCATTCACTATTTTCGTCAAATATTAAATACCCTATTGTGTGGTCTTCTTCACTTCTAACAAATTTTACGTGGTCTGCGTCAACTTTTGAGATTAATCCAAGAGAGCTACTTACAGTGAATTTAGAATCATCACTTTCATCATCATCAGAACCTTCTTGATCCTCTACAAACTCAATATCAGAAGAGTCAAGAGTTATTTTGATTACTCTACCACTTAGTTGATCTCCTGCAATTTCACTAAATTCTATTTCTCCAAGTTTTCCTTTTCCTTCAATAGAGATAATGTCTGTCCCAGTAATTTTTGCTACAAGGTCTTTGTCTCCAACCTCACCTTTTGAAAGTGTTAGTGTAGTTTCTTCAATTCTACCGTCTCCACTTTTTATTTCAAGTGTTGCTTCTCCTGTATCAGTCACTTTATACACTAGTGGCAAACGGAATATGTCTATACCAGCATCAGAGCCTTTTAATGTTAATTTTAATTTGTTGTCACCTGTACGTTCAACAAGTATTTCTCCATCATCAGCAGTAGCACTAGCTTGAGTATCCTCTCCATAGTTACCCATTGTAAATCTTTTTACATAGGTAACTTCTGTGCCATCTACTGTTTCTGTATATTCGTCACTAGGTTCAATGGTAGACCCATATTCACCAGCTTCATATCTTGCCCATTCTGTAAACAATTCTTTTTCAAATTCTATGTTATCTCCTTCAAGATATACTTCCATTGCATCTGGCGAGGTTACATCTATGTCTACCTTAAAAGTTAAGTATTGATCTCCTGTCGTAACGGGATCATCTTTTCTTAAGATTAATGTTTTATCTATGCTTGTATCATTTGCAAATGTTACCATTGGCACACAAGTTGTTATCATTGTTGCCGTTAGCATCATCGCTAATTTATTTCTCAATTTCATACGAATATCTCCTTTTATTTTTTTAGTATTATTAATAAAAATTACATCTAATAAAAGGTTAGGTAATTTTTTAATTATAATTTTTAAATAATTTATAACGTTATTATACATTTACAAATTTTACTAGTCAACGATGTATAATCGCATTGAAATTGTTTGGTAACGATTTTGTAATATTTCTGGTACATGCTGTTGGCATATATTTAGGCACAAAAAAAGAAGGTTTCCCTCCTTTAGATATGAGCTTTCAGTTTTTTCTTACTATTCACAAACACAACCATAAACACTATGATTATAGCAAAACTATCAGATAGTGCTTGAGCATAAAAGATACCCTCAACACCCAATATAGGCGGAAGAATTAAACAAAAGCTTATTTGCAAAATAATTCCACGGCCTATAGATATAACGTTGGATGAAATATTTTTGTTTAAAGCTTGATAGTATCCTCCCATAGTGTAGACTATTCCTAGAAAAGGCATGCCAGTGCAAAATGTTAAAATCCTTTTATAAGCTAGTGGTAGATATTCCGAGCTGATGCCAAATATTTTTATAAATTCATTTCCAAATAAAGATAACATACCCAAACTAAAAAATCCTAGAAAGACACTTAAAAAAATAGTCAACTTTAAAATGTTATTCATTCTATCTATAGAATGTGCACTATAATGATATCCTATTAAAGGTTGCATTCCTTGGGCAATACCCACTCCAAGTTGACCATACAAAGAAAAAACATACCCAGCAACGGAAAATATAGCTATGTCAACCGTATTTCCATATATATATATAATATTGTTTTGAATAAGAATTACTAGTCCGATTGAGAATTGCATTATAAGTGAAACTGCACCGATTTTTATAATTTGCCAAAAAATGTTTTTGTTAAACTGAAAATATTTTTTTCTAAGTTTAATATTAGAATTGCCTTTGCTAAAATACCATAATCCAACACAAGTAGAAATTAACACTCCACATCCAGTAGCTAAGGCAGCTCCTGCTGTGCCCATTTTCAATAAAATTACAAAAACATAATCTAAAATAATATTGCCAGTTGCACCACTCATAACAAGCATCATGGATAGTTTGGGGTTTCCATCTGCTCTAACAATAGGTACCAATGCATTTGCTAATAAATATGGAATTGCAATAAAGTATACAACTAAAAAATAATCTTTAGTGTATTGATATGTATCACCGTCAGCACCAAGTAAGTTTACAATAGCGTCTGAAAATAAAAATCCTGTTATCATTAGGATAATACCAAAGTATAGAGAAGATCTTATAGTTACTCCTAGAATTTCTTCTGCCCGTTCAATATTTTTGTTTCCAATAGATAAAGATATAAGATTTGCGGCACCTGTTCCCAACATGAGCCCTACACCTAAAATGATTGTTATTGCAGGCCATGCCAAATTCACACCGGCGAGTCCCGCCTCACCCACTCCACGGCCAACAAAAATACCATCCACCAGAGTATAAATTGCATTAAACACTACACCAACAATTGATGCAAAAATGAATTTTCTCCACACAACAAATAAACGCTCGTTTAAAATATACTCCATATTCATGTTTAGTTCCTCTTCTCTAAATATGTAACCTCCCCTTTTGAGGAGGCATAGCCCGGTTAACCTGAAAATTTAAGATATATTTACATAGCATAACAAAAACATAGTCCCAATGCAATATAAATTTTTACACAAAAATTTAAAAATCAGAAGGTAGTAGTTCGTCAAAATTGATAATATTATTACTAGTATTACTTTCTATATTTTTAAGCAATTCATGGAAATTTGATGTTTTGTCAATATCATCATTTGGTACATAATATAAAATAGGTGTATGAATAATTCCTAGGTGATTGACTCTTGTATAGTATTCTCCATCACTTTCATCTTCCATGCGTGGAACATACACATCTAATTTCACTGTATCTTGAGATATTCTTTGTATTGCTCCTCCTCTATCATCAACAACAAAAAGTGAAGTGTTAATATCAGTAGGCAGGTTTGGGATAATTACACTTGTTCCAAAGGGAAGATCTTTTGGTGCTGCAAGAGAGCCCACTTCCAAAGAGCCTCCAATTGCGTTCATTTCTGTATATCCACCGTTTTCAACTCCTAAACCTGTATAAAAAGTAACAATGGCATTCATTGTCTGATAATTGTCCGATATAATTTCTTGTACTTGTAAATGATTATTTTGCGAAGAGGTAGGTATCATATTGGACATAACAGGTTGCACTACATCTTCAGTTGGATTAGCCTGCTTGAGTATAGGTTCTTGTTTGATTTCATCAAAAGTATTTAAAGTAGCACTTAACGTAAATGTTTCTGTTGAATTAACTTCTGTAGTTTCGCCAATATCATTGTTAAATTTTGAAAGTGCGTTATCATCGTCTGTTGTGTTTGTATAAACATATAATCCACTTAACCAGCACATTCCAACACTTGCATAAACACCTAATCCAATTAAGATTTTGTTTTTACTCAACATAATTCCTCCAAAATATTGTAAATTAAATAATCTAATTATAATCTCTACAACAAGATTATAAACAGATCATAAAACCGATAATTAAATAATTTATATTAACATTTATTCCATTATCAAAATAAAAAATAAAAATACCTATCTCTTGTCAACGAAGATAGGATTTACTATTAATCTAAAAAATATTCAATAATCTCTAATTTCAAGTATCTAGTAGTTTATTATAAATCCCTTTAATAAGCTTTTTAATTGGTTGAATTCTAGGTTTAAATATAGTGCTACAGCATTTTTTTGAATAAAATTGCCATGTTGTATTTTGGTAATTCAAATAGAATTGACATATATAGAAAATATTTGGAAATTTGTGCTGTTCATAAAAATATTAAATAAATATTGGCTACATTTTTTAAATTATATATATAATTTGTTACAACAACTACTAAGGTAATATAATACATAATAGCAGGATAGTACAATATATTAGAGACATTACCAAATCTTCTGTTTATTGCAGTATAATGGACTATGAAAAAATGTATATTATACTTAATATTTGTAACACTAAATATATGTTAACATGTTAATTTAGCTAGGTCAATATGTTAACGACGTTATAAAAATTTACTACAAAATAATAAAATGGTTAAAATGTAAAATGATTAAAAAAAATTTATTGATATAATAATTTAGCTATTTTAATATATTGATAAATGTGTTTGAAAAAAATTTTCTTAGGGGTGTAAAATGAAATTCGACAAAAATGTTATCAAACAAAGTATTGAAAGATATTGCAAAGTAAAGTATGGAGTTAAAATTGGTGATGCAACAAATGTACAAATTTTAAATGCTTTAGGGCTTGCAATTCTTGAAGAAATTATTCCTGAATGGGAAGAAACTGAACAACTATATGATAAGCAAAAAAGAGCTTATTATATTTCAGCAGAGTTTCTGATGGGGCGTGCGTTAGGAAACAACCTGATTAACTTGGGAATTTATAGTGAGATTAAGGAAGTATTAAAAGAGCTAAATCTTGATTTGAATGATGTTGAAAATGCAGAAGACGATGCAGCATTGGGTAATGGAGGATTAGGAAGACTTGCGGCATGTTTTATGGAATCTGGAGCAACAACAAATCTGCCTCTACAAGGATATGGCATAAGATATAGCAATGGGATTTTTAAACAAGGTATTCGTCCTGACGGAGCACAAGTTGAAGAAGTAGAAAAATGGAGAAGTGACCCATTTGGATTAAGAAAAGAAAATCTTGAAGTTGAAGTTGAGTTTAAAGATTTCAATGTAAGAGCTATTCCTTATGATACACCAATTATTGCATATGGATCAAGAAATATAAACACTTTGAGATTATGGCAAAGCGAACCTAAAGTTGAGTTTGACTTTATGTTATTTAATAGCCAAGCGTATGATGAATCTGTTAGAGAAAGCAATAGAGCTAAAGACATCTCAAGAGTTTTATATCCAAATGATACAAATGAACAAGGTAAACTTTTAAGATTAAAACAACAATATTTCTTGGTTAGTGCGTCACTACAAGATATGATTAGAAAACACAAAGAAATCCATGGAGATTTGAATACACTACCTGAGTGGGCTGCAATTCAATTAAATGACACTCATCCAACTCTTGCAATACCAGAGTATATTAGGCTGATGGTTGATCATGAAGGCATGGGCTTTAGTGAAGCTTTAGCAAATGCCAAAAAAATGTTTGCTTATACAAACCATACTATCCTTAAAGAAGCTTTGGAAAAATGGAGTATGGATTTAATTAAAAAATTAATTCCAAGGATAGCAAAAATAATTGAAAAGATAAATTGGGAATTTATTGAAGAACTTAAAGAAAAAGGATACAGTACAGACCAAATAGACCACTATAGTATAATTCAATATAATACTGTTCATATGGCAAATCTTGCAATTGCTGTAGGATATGCAGTAAATGGTGTTGCTCAATTACACAGTGATTTATTAAAACATGTTGAATTAAATAGCTGGTATAAGTTATTCCCAGAGAAGTTCCAAAACAAAACAAATGGAATTACTCCAAGAAGATGGTTAAACTATTCAAATATCCGACTAACAGCTTATATTAGTGAACTTCTTGGAAATGAAGATTGGGTAAGAGATTTATCTAAGCTTAAAGCGTTAGAAAAATATGTTAATGATGACGCAGTTTTAAAGAAAATAATGGATATTAAATATAAAAATAAAGAGTCACTAGTTAATTATATAAAAGAAGTTGAAGGTATAACATTGGATCCAGAATCAATTTTTGATATTCAAGTTAAACGTTTACATGAATATAAACGTCAGTTATTAAATGCATTTTATATTATAGACTTATATTATAGATTAAAAGAAAATCCTAATATGGATATTCCAAAAATCACTTTTATCTTTGGAGGGAAAGCTTTCCCTGGATATGCACGTGCAAAAGCTATAATAAAATACATTGGCCAAATAAGCAACCTTATTAACAATGACGAAACTATAAACGGAAAAATTAAAGTTTTATATGTTCAAAACTATAGAGTAACTTATGCTGAAAAATTGATGCCAGCAGCCGATGTATCAAAACAAATTTCAACAGCTGGAAAAGAAGCATCAGGAACAGGAAATATGAAGTTTATGCTTAATGGAGCTGTTACATTTGGAACATATGATGGTGCAAATGTTGAGATTGTTCAAGCAGCAGGAGAAGAAAATAACTTTATATTTGGACTACGTGTAGAAGACATTGAAAAATTGTCTGGAAAATATAATTCAAGAGAATATTATGAAAAATATCCTGACATTAAAAGAGCTGTGGATAGTTTAATAGATGGTACTGTAAGTGATGGCGGAAGTGGTGAATTCCAAGATCTATGGAACTCTTTACTTGTAGGTTCAAGCTGGGAAGCTCCAGACACTTACTATCTATTAGCTGATTTTAAAGCGTTTAAACAAGCTGAAGAAAAAGTATTTGTAGCGTATAAAAACAAAAAACATTGGGCTCAAATGTGCTTGATAAATATCGCAAATGCAGGACAATTTTCAAGTGATAGAACTATTTTAGAGTATGCAAAAGATATATGGAATATTAAACCTGCTACTTTAAGCTTGTAAAATTTTTAGGGGACATAAAATCCCCTATTTTTGCACGTTATCACGAATAAGAAGAAAAGACAAAGGTGAGAAATTTGATAATTAAAAAAGAGATATTGGAAAAATCTATATATGCAGTCTTAGTTTTATTAGGAATATATATTTTTATAAATTATATATTAGAGCTCATAGCTCCTTTTATTGTAGCTTGGCTTTTGGGAGGAATACTTGATCCGTGTGTAAGTTTTTTAAAAAATAAATTAAAGCTATCACGAGGAATTGCCACAATTATTTCTATGCTGACAGTTCTAACAGGAATTTGTTGGGTAATTTTTAAATTAAGCAAAATGTTATATACACAAATAATATCTGTAAAAGATTCTTATCCTGTATATAAATTGCAAATTGTAGAAGTGATAGATATAATTGAAAGTAATCTGGGTAAATTAGGAACCATATTCAATTTGCCAACAGATATGGCAACACTAGACAATTTAATTAATGAAATTTTAAATGCTATTGGTCAATCTTTGAATGAAGTAGTGCCTTATTTTTATGATATGCTAAGTGTAGTTCCTACAAGTTTATTTTTTACCGTAATCACATTGCTATCAACTTTTTTTATGACTAAAGATAGGAAAAAAATAAAGGACTTTATTATAGCCCAACTACCTATATCAATATTAAAAAAGATTGTTCTTATTAAACTAGGATTAAAAAATGCCGTAGGCGGATACATTAAAACACAAATAATATTAATGTGTGTAGTATTCTCAATTTGCTTTGTAGGATTGCTTTGGTTGAGGAGAGAACATTTTTTACTAATAAGTTTAGTAATTGCCATTTTTGATTCCCTTCCAGCATTGGGGAGTGGAGCAATTTTAATTACATGGGGAGTATACCATCTAATAATGGGAAATTATTCAATAAGCATAGGGCTTTTTGGTATATATGGACTAGTGTTAATTACAAGACAAATTGTTGAACCACGAGTTCTTTCTGGACAAATCGGTGTGTACGCACTAGTGACAATTATGTCAATTTATATAGGACTGAAATTAATTGGTCCACTAGGTATAATTGTTGGCCCAATTACAGCTGTCACTATTAAGACCTTACAAGATATTGGCGTTATTCCAAACTTTAAACAACAGATTTAGGAGAATATAATGAGTCACAAACCCTACTATTATAAAACAAACAGTAACATAGGATTTTTATGTATACATGGAATTTTCGGCAGCCCAAATCAATTTAGACAAATAGCTGAGATGTTGTATAACTGTGGATACAATTGCAAAGTAATACTTTTACCTGGACATGGAGGAAGTGTGGATGAGTTTGCAAAAAGTTCGTATAATACATGGAGTGATTATACAAAAGAACAAATAAGCATTATGAAATATGAATATGATAAAGTGATTTTGATAGGACATTCCATGGGGGGATTGTTTTGTCTTGATTTTGCAGAGGAATTTAAAGTGGATGGGATAATATTAATTAATACACCTATGAAAGTAAAAATTAGTGCAACGCAGTTATGGGTATGTCTCAAAGTAATTTTTTCAAAGAAAAATACCACTCGTAAATTTACTCAAACATATGAACAAATGTATAGCATGCAAAAAGGAACATGGTATGAATATATAAAATGGATTAAACCTTTACTAGGCGTTGTTAAACTTATTTTAAACACAAGAAAAATAATTCCAACTATAACAATTCCTACTTTAGCTATTCAATCCAAAAAAGATGAGACAGTAAATTATAAAAGTATTTTATATTTTAAAAATAAAATGAATAACAAAATATTAAAAACAAGACTATTAAAAAACTCCTACCATTGTTATTTTTCTACAGAAGATAAGAAGATTACTGAAGAATTAATCAAAAAATTCGTAAAAAATATTTAATTATACTTAAATTTATCTTTATCTGTCTTTACAGAAAAAAATAAAAATGATATAATTAAATAAAATTTTTATTTTTTATATTAATTTTATTTGATTATAGAGGAGGAATGTATGTTATCTAATTTGAGTATTAAAAATAGAATAATGAGAGGCTTCCACATTGTCATAGCTTTAAATGTATTTATGACTATTACTGGAGTTGCAAGTTTATGGACTAGTGAAAATACTTTAGATGGTTTTGTATCTGGTCCATATGAAGCTAATAAAGCTGTTAATACAGTTAGACTTGAAGTTAACGAGGGAGCCAAAATTGTTAGAGAAATGTATATTCATGCTAAAGATAAAGACTTTTCCGATTATATAAAAGAAGTTGAAAGATGCGTAGACTTGATTTTAGAAAATGTATCAATTTTAAAGTCAAGTGAAATTGTGGATAAATCTTTAATTACAGAATATGAAGACATAATTACTCTATGGATTGAAGCAGCAGATGAAATCATGAATGCAATTATATCAGATAATTTAGCATTAGCGTATGAATTGTTTGATACAAAATGTAATGCTTACTTAGCAGAGGCTATAGTATTAGCCAATCAATTGAATGAAGACATTAAAGCTGATCAAGAACAAATGATTACTCAAATTACGATTATAAATGTAGTAAGTATGACGTTATTAACAGGATTATTAATTGCCTGTATTATTGCAAGTATATTTTTAGCTAAAAAAATTACTTTTAGTATAGCACATCCTTTAAGAAGCTTGGAAGCAGTTGCAGGCGAAATGGCTAAAGGAAATTTGCAAGCACCAAATATTACATATGAAGTAGATGATGCAATTGGAAGATTATCAAAAACAATTGGACATTCTATGAAGGTACTACACTCTTATATTGCAGATATAGACCGTGTTATGTCAAATTTATCAAAAGGAAATTTTGATTGTGAGTTAAAAGAAAATTACACGGGTGAGTTTGAAAATATGGCAAACTCTATTGAAATCTTTATGAGAGAGACGAACACTAGATTAGCTAAAATTTCTTTGATTGCACAAGACTTTACTCAGCAATCAAATACTATTGCTAAAAATTCAACTGATCTAGCAACAGGTGCAACTCAACAAGAAGAAATAATTAAAGCGTTTTTGGAACAAACAGAGGTGTTATCAAACACTGTAATGGATAATGTTAAACAAGTTAACAATACTAAGAATATGATTGGTACTACACGTAAAAAAGCTAAAGATGGAAAAATTAGTATGGATGATATGAAAGTTGCTATGGATGGAATAAATAAATCTAGTAACAACATTTCTGAAGTTGTTAAAACGGTAGAATCAATTGCGGGACAAACAAACTTATTAGCTTTAAATGCTGCAATTGAAGCAGCAAGAGCAGGAGAGTCTGGAAAAGGATTTGCGGTTGTTGCAAATGAAATTCGGGATTTAGCTACAAAAAGTTCTGAAGCAGTAAAAGATATTGAAGCTATGATTAAAAATAGTGTACAAGAAGCAGAAAAAGGCTCTGAAAAAGTAGACGTTACCTCAGTACAATTTGAAGAAATTCATAGTTCTGTTGAGGATACAAATACAATTATGGGTGAATTATTAAAATATGCACAGGTACAAAAAAAATCGGTAGAAGAATTAAATGACGGAACTAAAAGATTAAATATTGTAGTAAAGTCAAATGTAAATAGCTCTGAAGAAGGAGCAGCAATAAGCCAAGAACTTAGTGCACAAGCTTTAGAACTGAAAGAATTGATTGATTACTTTAAAATTAAGTAGGGGAGAAAAATATGGATGATATATTATTGAATGCAGGAACTGGCGAAGTTGAAATAGTAGAATTTGTAGTAAATGAAAGAAAATATGGTATTAATGTATTGAAAGTAAAAGGCATTGTGTCTATTGAAGGAGTAACCCCTTTGCCAAAATCTAATGAGCAAATTGCAGGGCTTACTAGTATTCGTGGACAAATGGATACGGTAATTGACTTGAGTATAGTTTTACATGGTAAGAAGACAGTAGATTTTTCTGAAATGCTGGGATTACTATGTGAATTTAATGAAACCATAGTAGTATTTTTGGTTAATAAGGTTGAAGGAATTAGACGTATCCGTTGGGAAGAGATTAAACAAACTAACACGGTAAATAAAGAAAGTGTGACAATAGGTACTGTTATGCAAAATGATCAGATTATAGTTTTGCTAGACTTTGAAAGTATTACTATTCAAGCTGGAATTGGAAAAGGCTACGAAAAAGATCGTCACTCTATCTTTAATTCAAAAAATCTTAAGAAGGATGAAAAAATAATTTTGGTAGAAGACTCACGTGCAATTAGAGAACTTTTAAAATGTTCCCTTGAAGAAGGTGGATACCACAATATTAAAATATTTGAAAATGGAAAACAAGCACAAGACTATATATTTGCAGTAAAAGATGAATTGGAAGAAAACTTTGAAAGAGAAATGCAACTTGTAATTACAGATGTTGAAATGCCTATACTTGATGGATATACTTTGACAAGATCTATTAAAGAAGACCCAATATTAAATTCTTTACCTGTAATAATATTTTCTTCTCTAATCACAGAACAGCTTTATCACAAAGGGAAAGCTATTGGAGCAGATATGCAGATTAGTAAACCTTCAATGAAAGAACTAGTGGATGTTGTAAATATGTTTTTTGGACATGACTAATAAATAACGGATAATAAAAAGTATTGCACCAATAATTTACCGGTGCAATACTTTTTTTATAGTCCTATTCCAAGTAGCAGATCACACAGTTCTTCATATGTTACACCACTAGTTGGTTCAATATCATCAATTAATCCAATAGCGTATGCTTTGGATACATTTTCTTGGTACACTGGGTCAAGACCATTAAATGTTACATTTGATGGTTTAATTCGATCACCAGTCCTTAATTCGTGCAATCTAACAATTCCACTTACTACTTCTTGTTCAGTAACAATTCCTTTACTATCTTCAACAAACAATCCAGAAATGGCAGCCATATCATAACTTGCATCACTAAGCCATCCATCAAGATCAATTTTTTCCTCATTAGTTGTAATACCAAGCATCAAGTTTACAAACTGAGCAGGTTGAACAAGATCCATTTCAGTGTATTTTTGACCAATTTGTTCAATTCCATATTGAGTTGCAATATATTGCATACCATAAGGAAGATTTTGAACACTTTGACTGTCCTCAATAACTTGCAATCCATAAACACCTAGTACAGGCGTTCTGAATGTTAGATAAGAACCATCTTCTAAATAATCTACATCAACAAATGGAACATCTTCCCATTGACGGTCAGAATGATCATATATCATTGGTTTAATATTTTTAGCGATATAGTCATATTCATTTTCTAGTTTTAAAGATACTTCCATATAGTCTTCAAGTTGAGACATATCATCAATTACTTTGGTGTCACTATGCATGCTAACAGCCATTGATTCTGCTGATTGAATTGTATATGGATATTCTTTTTTCACTTTTTCTAAGTCATACTCAAGCAAAGTTTGGAAATCAAACTGAATGATATCTCCTTGTTTAGCTTGGTCAGTATAATATTGCAATCCGTCTGGATCAATTTTGTATTGGCCAACATTTGTAATGACTTTAAGTTGCATATCAAGATTTTGTAGAGCAGTCATTACTTCTTTTGGCATTTTAACAACTCTTAAACTTGCGTCATAAAAATCTCTATAAAGTTGCATATCTATTTCAAATACATACTCATCATCATCAATAATATCTGTTATTATTCCATTTGGGTTTAATATTTCATATTCCCAAACGCCATCGTCATAGCTTTCATCAGTGTCTTTATCATACTCAACAACGTTTTCGTTTTCACCACCATCAAATTCATCATCGCTTGGTTCGGTTGGTATCATAATTCCAGGAGTAAATTCTGACTCAGTAGAAAGAGTTTTTTCTTGTTCTCTGTCAGTTAAGAAAAACAGTGTCTTAACTCTTACATAATAATTTTGGTTTGGTCTAAGTTCATTAAATTTTACAATATTTTTGGAAAGAATTTCTTGTGCATCACCAGCTTCGCCACCAGCATCGTCAGTTATAACTACGATTGGCTCAAGAAAGTCCTTATTGTCAGCAAATTGAACTAGATATTTATACTCTTTGTCAACATTACCTTCTGATTCTCCGCCTTTGTCATTGTCATTTAAAACCCATTCAACAGTGATATAGTCCCAACTTACAGGATTTATGTCAACTCCAATATCAAGAAGACTTTGCAAAGCAGCAGGACCAACACCAAAAGGTGGATATGGTGCTGTCAAACCATCTGTTACTCCATAAACAGGGTTACTCCAAGCAGAAACTTCTTCTGATTTTGGATTAATAGTTCTTACCCAAATATAATAACCCGTATCAGGGAATAGTCCGTTTATTGTAACATACGCAGAATATCCTTCTACATATTGTCCATCACTAGGGACAGAGTCTTCAGAAAGTTCTGAAACATCCCAAGGAATAGCAGCTTCAAGATTTTCAGTTAGACCATAAACCAGTTCATATGTAAATGCAGGGTTGTATGCATCCCAAGTTACAGTAATAGTTGTATCGGTAGTATCTTCAAGTTGAAGATCTGGTGAAGTTGGTGTTTCATTTTCTTCCTCAACATCAGGTTCTGTTGTAAACAATAGATAACTAGGATAAGTTTGCATGCTTTTTGTTCCATCAGGCAACCATCTGAAAGCACGCATCAGTACAACATATTGAGTATTTGGAACTAATCCACTTAATCTATGTTCTTTCCAATTAACGGCATCAAGTTCAGGATCTTCTTCATTAAATGGCGTGAATTGGTCCCAATTTTCTGTATCTGAATCAGGTATATTGTGAACCCATTCTTCAATGCTTTTATCTCCAATTTCGTCTTGAATATCCAAATATCGCTCTAGTCTAACTTCGTATTTAACATTTGTACCTACGGTTAGTTCCCTATCCATATAGTAATTATCGTAGTAATTACCTCCAGCAATGTCTCCTACATCTTCAATAAATTCATCGAGGTCATTTTGCACCCTAAATATACGTTTACCAAAGACTTCATCACTTATTGAATTGCTACTTTTTTTATTACGTTTGTTTTCTGTTGAGTCATCTCCACCAGCAGAGTCTGGTGTATTTGCATGTATATTTCTAAATCTAATATAAGGTGAACTTTTATCAAGGTATACAACAGAGTTCCAAGTTTGAGCTAAAAGGTATTCGGCCTCGTTCCCTGCATATACATCAGGTTCTTTTGGCATAATTTCGTGCCATGATTCAAGCCAAGTTACAATAGCAGTAGTTGATGTAACGCTGTTTTCCTTAATTTGAAATGGTGCTTTACCTAATAATGGTGGTTGAAAAATATCTCCACCTGTACCAACATTAATTATAACTGTAGTTGGTTCAGAATTTTTTCGTGGATCATTATCTGCCACGTTTCTATATTTGGCAACTACCTTTATATAATATGTTTCATTAGGAATTAATACAGTCTTTTCTAGTTGCCCCCCATCTACTTGGTTATAATAATTTTCTAGTTTTAGTTTATATCCAATCTCATTTCCGTTATGAGCATACACAAATTTGGTGTCGCTTGAATCAAGTGGGTCATAAACATGGTTTGGAACTACATCTGGATATATATCCTCATTAAGAGTTTCCATTTCATCAGATACCCAAATGTCAAACATCACGTTGCTATCTATTTTGCCAAGTTTATCTTTATATGCATCCCAAATAAGCTGAATTTCAAAAGGATCTTCTGTAGAAGAAACATGGAATAAATGTTCCCATATGCTAAAATCATCTGCATCAATGTCATCACCTGTCAATAAATAACGTGATTCAAGTTCGTCTGGTCCAAGATCTCCAAAGTCTATATCTCTACTTACAGGCTCGGGAATTACTGGTGAAGGTGGTTTATAATCTGGTGAAGTTGGGTCAATTACAACTCTTGTACTCTCAACAATATCAGGAGTTTCCTCGTTAGCATCATCTTCAAAATAGAATATTAAATAATACTCAGTTCTAACTTTTGGATAGAGTATCTCAAACGGCCCTCGGCTTACCGATATATTTTGAGACTCTGGTCTAATGGTGGCCATTTTTTTATCAATCCCACCGTCAGCACTCATCCATACTTCAATGTTTTTTAGTTTTAATTGGCCTAAGTTTACAATCCAGTTTAAAGCCATATGGTTACTATCGACTTCAAAATAAGATAAAATAATTTCGGCAACTGCGACAACAGCTTTTGAATCAATATCCATAGGCAAAAATGTATCATCCAAATATGGGTTTGCATCAGGAACTCTGGGAAGAACTATAACTGTATAAGTTCGTCCAGGCATTGCTGTGTCATAATTCCATTGCATAAGTCCTTGTTCATTTATATAATCATATGCTTGCTCAAAATTTATATCTTTTCTAAGAACCCCTTCAAATTCCATAAGGTCTTTTGGATTGTCAAATTTACCTGAGCCAATATATACTGAATAGTTCATATCTTTTATATATTGCCAAGTAACTTGCATTATATTTTTAACATCTGCATCATCAGTTGAATCTTCAGCTTGTATAACTCTCATTTTAGTATCAAAAGGAGTTACAAAATATTTAGTTACAGATGGAGAATAAAAAGACACTATTGAGCTTCCTTCACCGTCTGGGTCTGGTACACTTCTTTGTGCAACTGCTTGCACATCCACTTTATAATAAGACCCTGGTGAAATATTCATATTTATATTTGCAAATAAGCTTACTATATCTATTGTATACTCAGATTTTTCAAGATTATCTACTAATATAGTTTGCATTACACTTGGTGCCCCAATCCCTTCTGATATATCCGTTAAAAATACTCTATAATACGCTATATCAGCATTTTCAGGATTATCCCTTGGGTCTGGTTCATCTAAATGTAAGGTTACAAGCGGATAAGATGAATTTGAAATAAGTTCAAAATCACTTACAATCGTATCAATTACTGGCCTATCTGGTGCTGCAAAAGCAGTTATTGGTAGCAATGATATAAGCATCACTATTACCAGAAGCCTTGAAATACCCCTCTTCATAAAATCCTCCTAATTTATATTTTGTATGGGAGTGTGTTACTCCCATACATTGTCAAGACAAAGATTTTTTACTATCTTAATTATAATGAATTATGGAACAATTTTGTCAATTATTCCTAGTATGCTTTCAATGCTCATTTTCTTGCTTGGAATAACTTGTGAATTTTCTGCATCAATTATTCCTAGTGCAACTGCAGCAGATACATAGTTTTGGTATTTTGGTTGGAATGCTCCAATATTTGTGATGCTTTGTTTGTTTCTTAGTTGTACTGTATCAACATCTACTTTGTTCATTACTTCATAAGCTTGCATTAAGACATAAATTGCTTCGTCTTGTCTAATTGGTTCATCCAATTTTGTACGTATAATATCTATTCCATAGCGTTGCAAAAACATCATAGGTTCAGCACTTTCAGGTGCACCTAGCATTCTTGCGACAGCTTGGTAAGTTGCATCTTTTGTTGCTCCATATTGCATAGAGTCTTCATCTGTTGAAAATAAGTCGTCAAGTTGATATTGACTTATGATATCGTCTTTAATTGGTATAGAAGGTACAGTAACAGACTCACGTTCTTCTTGACCAGTTATTACATAAGTTCCAAAGTTTTGTGCATTAATAGAATATCCGTTTGCAACTTTGAAAGAACTTTGTTTAATCCAATCGTCATATTCATCCAAGTAATATACATTAATTTTGTTACTATCAACTTTAATATTTAAAGATATAGCATTGTTGGCTTCTGTAATTGTAGTATCTCCGTCAATTTCGCTAGACACTATTTTTCCAGCTACTCTCTGGTGCTTTTCTTTAACATCATCAATTTCTTTTTCAACAAGACTTTCAAGATATTCAATGTCTATATATGGATTCTCAAATTCTTGTTCCAAGTTTCTTTCTAAATCTTCCCTTTCTTCTGCAATAGCATCACGCAGACTGTCTTCAATTTCAAGTTCAATTGTGGAATCTTCTTCTTCAAGGCTGACAACTTCCGCATTGACTTCAAGCTGAGGCATAATTGCTTCTTGGCCAAAAACGGATTCTCTTGCTTCTTTGACCTCAAGCTCAACCATGATATAATAATCTTCAATTCTTCTTGTAGATTCTTCATATTTAGCATCCTCAATTGGTTCAAGTGAGTCATCAATAGTGTCTGGTCTTATGCTTATAGCATAATCATCGATTTTAAAGTTTAAAGTAGTATTTTCGTCATTTGCCATTTCAAACGCTTCTGATGGAAAATAATAAATTGCTTTTTCCATATCTTCATCATTTATAATGTCATAAGATCCTGATACAGCAAAATCAGTTTCTAAATATGACATTCTGTATTTGTATACTTTCTTTGTTTCACTACCGTCAAATTCCCAAAATGAGCTATTCCCAAGTTGACCTGTTTCATAGTCATATTTGTCAAGTAAATCTTCAAACAAGTCTTCTTTTTCTTCTTCTTCAGCATCAAATTCTGTTCTATGGCTTACCATATTTGAGAATAGTGATTTTAAAATGGTACCATCTGGTTGAGTTTGAACAACTCTAACTTTAATGTCGTATCGTTTACCAGAGTCTAGGTCTTGAATTAAGAAATCAACAAATTCATATCCTGTTTCTGCCGATGGATCGTCATTCAATCGTTCTGGATTTTCATAGAGGTCATACGGAAAATTAGGATCCATAGACCCAATATAATCTTCATCGTCCTCTCCTCTTATTGAAATCTCAAAAGAATAACTATCGTCCAATGGTCCTGGAGCCATAAAGCTGACAACAACTTCATTTTTTAGCTCATAGTCATAAAACATTGGAAGCTCTACTTTTAAGCTGCTAGGTGGTTGAATAGATTTTGTTGTTACTGGCAACATAACCCAATCAGAATACATTTCTTCACCAGTTGGTAGTGTAATTACAGAACGTAAATAGTAATAATACAACGTGTTTGGTGATAAATCTATATTTGTAAGTTCTGTTGCTTTGCCAACTTCTTCATTATGAAACAGTACAATGTCACTATTATCTTGAAATATTGCATTTAAAGTTAATTGCTTATCAAGATATTTCTCATCAAGTTTTCTATTGTTTGTTCTAATAAGTTCATAACTTGCTGGAGTTATAGTTGCTGCTTTTGTCCATCCAACTTTGGCTGACGAACTTGATACGTCTATAAGTTTAAAATCTGTTGGAGCAATTGGTGTTTGCTCGTCTGGTGTTGGCCCTGTTGGAAGTGATTCTGTTGTGAATGTATTAATTTTAGACAAAGGTGAATATAAAGTCCATTTTTGTGGGTCTAAATTTGCTCCTTGAAGCTTTGGATCTCTAGCAACTTTTATTTTTACCCTAGCTTGCGTATAGTAAATTTGGTTTGAATCAAGTCCCTCAAAAATTATATTACGTAGATTCATATCTCCATCACGGGAGTTGAAGTTCATATTATCATCAAAATAAAATCCTAGAACTTTACCATTTCTTAGGGCTTGCATATCAAAGTCAGTTAATTTAACCCTTGGAGTATATAGTCCATCTGTAGTTGACTCAATTTCATACATATCATAAATTAATTTATTACTAGCACTATTTTCACTATAATTTAAGTTTAAAATATCATTATCCCAGTTTGCATCTCCTTGTATTCCAAACTCTGGACCCAACTGGTCTTGTATATATCCTTGTTCTGCATCATCTATATCATCGGATGGCTCATCTTGATATAAAAATAGTTCATAAGTTCTATTGTCATCCAATATATATCCAGGGGTAACTCTATTTTCACTGTTATCTCCATCATCAGTATTTATAGTGGTTTCATCATCATCATCAACAAAGACCCCTTTTAAGTCCCACATTTCCCAAGATGTTGGCCACAACATTGTTTGGTAATAATCAGTAAGATTTACAATCTCAAATCCAATTTGATGTCCATCAATTTCTCCTGTCTGTTTATTTATTGCTATTTCTTCGTACATTTTTTCAATAGTTGGGATTATGTCTTCTTTTATAGAAGTATTTGCAACCCCAGGCATTGAGTAATTACTTGCCAACAATTTTTGACTTATATATGTTTCACTAGTTGTTGAATTAATTACATCATCATCATGAAAGTCATATACGGCTCTTATTGTTAAATAATACACATTTGGAATTTCAGCTGCGACTGGTTCTCCAGGCTGAATATTATAACTTTCATCTTCTGTTATTACTGAACTTGGATAATTTGTCATACCTAAGTGACCTTTAAATTTTTCGTCAGGTTTATCTTTGTCGTATTCTTCTTTTAATATAGGTGCTCCAATTGTATCAATGCTTTTGTCAAATATTCCTTTTAACTGCAGATCAGATACTATAAATTGAAAATCACCAGTACCGTCCATTTGGCCAGCGTAAAGCTCCATAACGGGTGATTTCTTTGATATATTTGGTACACCTTCCACGTCATTTTCAGCAGTAAAATCTATTATTTTTACTTGTTTTTCTGAATCAGCATCTGCAATAGTTTTGTCTTGGGTTATTTGAAATATTTTAACTAAAGATTTGTCGTCTTCTTCTTCAGTGTTGCTTAATGTATGGAAAAATACTTCATAATATAAATCCTTTTCTTCAAGCTCATCATATAGTCTAGATTCACTATTAAAAGGCATATTCCAAGATAAGTCAAATCCAATAGCTTCAACTTTATCAGGGTCAAAAGGATACCTCAAGTTTGCAATTGCATACGTGTCTGTAATCTCAACTCCTGTTGGAACAGCTGGTGGAAACGGACTATCCTGTTTACTCTCATCATAAATTAACCTTTGTGACCATCCAAAGAGCCCTCTAGTGTGGTCCGTTCGAATTTGATACTCGGGTGTACCATTTGGATAATCAACCGTTATTCGGTCTGTTCCTGATACAATGGTTGTACCTTTTCCTTCAGAGTTGTTTTGAGCAATGTCAACAAGTAAAGTATAAGTATCATCTTGTAAAATCCTATTATATGGTTTAAATCTTATATAAGCTGTTTCTTCAGATGGAATTTCAAGATTAAACTCTAGGTATGTATGTTCACTTTCAAATAAGTTATTGTCTAGAGTTATTAAACCTTGAGAATCACCTTCTGATTTTGTTAAAACTATCTTTACTTCATCTAAAATCATACTAGATTCAAGATAAGGCCATCCAAAAAATTCATCCTGCCAATCATCAAATGAGTTTTCAGCCCATTCATCATATAAAACATCGTCTTTTACAATATCGATTTGGTAATAGTCATCTTCATATTTAATAAGATACTTTCCACCTGTTTTATTTTGAGAATATTCATCTTCATTTTTTTCCTGAGTTTTAGTTTCAAGGTCAAAGTTTAATGCAATTGCTTGCTCTTTACCTTCGGTATCTTCCAATTTGAGACCAATCTCCATGTTTATACCTGCCATTGTTGTTAGGTCAAATCGGGTGCCGTCAGCATTTTCAATTATATTTCCATCTTCAACGATTTGTAGTGGATGTTTAAACTTAATTTGTATCCCAGGTCTTCCTCCAGGGATTGTCATAAAGGCAGCGTCATTACCAGTTAATCCTTCTCCGGTTGTGCCTTCAGGCGGTATTATATCACTAGGTGTTGGCCCCAAAATAAATTCATCAATCTGATCTAAATCTTTTGGAGTTGGTTCAACTGGATTGCCATCACTGTCCATGGTATCAACAAGCCAGTGTGTTGATTTTGATATTTGTCCGTTAAGCCATCCTAGTTGATCCTCTGTACTTGGTGTTTCAAGGCTTCTAAGTTTTAAAGTTGAGTCTTGCATTCCATCAACTTCAACTCTAATTTCAAAGAAAATACCAGGTGGGGCACCATTTGTGTTAATTATAAAACGCTTTTCATCCATGTCAATCATATATGTCCATTCTAGGTCATCTTTTTGAAGTCTTATGTTGTGTCCCCAATCTCCTTTGTCAGAGAAACCTCCAGTATAATGCTTATATTCAATTATGTTATCAGCCTTAAAGTCAGGTCTTTCTTCCGTAGAAGCATTGTAGTACGCTCCTCTACCATCAAAGAATTGCTTGTATGCATCATCTCCAACTTCGTTATCATCTTTGGGTGCATATATTTGATAACCTGTGTTTGTTGTATTAAGACCTAGATCATACAAATTTGGGTCTTCTGTTGTTACAAATGGATATAATCCAACCCCATCTTCTTCAAAGTGTTTATTTTCAAACACTTTTGTACTTACTTTATACCCACCTGTATATGGAATGATTTGGTGCTCTACCTTTACAGGTAAAGTTACAGTGTTATCTATACCATCATTATCAGAGTCATATATATAATCACGCATTACATAATAAATTAGTTTGGTATCTTTTTCTTGTAAGTCAAAACTTGCCCCAACCCACTCGTCCTTAAATTCCAATGATTGAAATCCTGGGGTATTATATTTTTCCGAATCTTCGGGCAATCTAAACGGTTCCCACATCAATCCTATATCTATTCGGGGTAGTTCTTCTTCCTCTTCTCCTCCTTCTTCATCTGCTATAGGCATAGGTATATAACTTTCAGGCAGTGCTTCAACTGAAAAACTTGGCACTAGAACGGCTAACATCATCGAAAAACTTAGAAATAATGCCACTCTCCTTTTTATTAAATTTAACATAAACTGCTTTCCTTCCCTTCCTTCTAATTTTTTGCTTATATAGCACTAGAAATCTTTGTACTATAATCGCTGGGGTTATGTACATTTCCTAGAAGGTGGTTGTTGTTATGTCTGGTACAATTCCCCTTTGCATGGGACGTAAATTAAATAGCAATAGTCACACCTGTGTTTATTAATATAGTCGTTGCAATAAAGTTCATATAAATTATGTATCTTTTAAATATAATGTTACGTCTCATGCATAATACCCTCTATTATAAAAGGATATTAATTTATATGTTTATTTATATGAATTTATTTTTGCAACTTGCTATGTAAGATTTATCGACATATACTAGATATTTATTTATAAGCACATAAATATCTATATTTTTGTAAACTATATTAATATCCACTATAAAAGAATTGTGCTACTTGCAATTTAAACACTATTATATAGCAAAATGCTACTATAAGTAAATTTATATTTGTTTAAAAAGTAGCTTATTGTATGGGTAAACAGAGTTAATACAACCCTTACATAATTTTATTAAATTTAAATTACAAATTTTAAACTGAGGTGATATCAAACATGAAGTTACAAAAAATTACCATTTTTAAATTATTAATCTTATTACTTACACCCATTTCTATTTTATTACTCTATTTATATGAGTACAATCCTCAAACTTGGGAAGAGCTTTATTCTTTAGGAATAAATAAATATTTTATAGAAGGAATTAGTAGTGTCTTTGGAACTGTATCATTTTCTGTTTTTGAAGTTCTAATTGGATTTACGCTAATATTTCTGGTTGGATTTATAATTGGAACATTTTTCTATGTTTTTAAATATAAAGGTCATGCTTTGAATATTTTGGCGAATAGCTTGTTAAATTTTGCTGTCGTAGCTTCTATTTTGTTTACAATGTTTATCACTTTTTGGGGACTAAACTATAAACGTCCAGAGTTTGGACAAAAGGAAGATTTGGTTGTTAAAAAATATACTCACGGAGATTTAGGTGCGTATTATACCCATCTGCTTACTCAAGCAGGAAGAATTCGTAATCATTTGAATGAAGACGAGAATGGAATAGTAAAAATGGATAGTGATTATGAAGGCATTTTTACCAGGGCGCCATTAGGATTTTATGTTTTAGGAGAGGAATTTGAAACTCTCAGTGGAATTTATGGGCCTGCTAAACCTATAATGGGTTCCAAAGCATTAAATTATACAGGTATTACTGGAATATACTCTCCTTTTACTGGTGAGCCAAATGTAAATGTGGCTATTCCGGAGATGTTTATTCCTTCAACAACATGCCATGAAATGGCTCATCAACATGGATACGGTTTTGAAGACCAGTGTAACTTTATTGCATATATAACCTGTATGGCACATCCTCACTTAGACTTTAAATATTCTGGTTATCTTCTTGCTATTGCTTATACAAGCAATGCCTTGGCTAAAGTCGATTTTGATTTATTGGTTAGCATAAATAAACACTATATGCCAAAAAAAGTTCTCGATGATTTAAATTATGGAAATGACTTTTGGAGCAACTATCAAGGTGATGTTCAAAAAGTTTCACAGAATATTAATAACTCTTATCTTAAAGCAAATGGTGTAACAGCAGGTACTGAAAGTTATGGTGAAGTTGTTGACTTGCTTTTATCTTATTATGAAAAATATCATAAAAAATACCGTCTTTAAATAATCCAGGGAGCACCATAGTTTATTCAATAAACTATAGTGCAAGCCTATTGAATTGAATACTAGGACAAGACTAATAAGGAATAAACTTGTTTATGCTACAATATAATATATAAAATGTTATTTACAGGGGGATAAAATAAAAATGATTAAAATAGTTACATATTGTTCAGGAGTTTTACTCTGCCTAACATTAATACCTTCACTCATAGTGTTTGCTGGTAAATTTCAAACAGTGGAAGCAATGTACCAATTTGATGTTATTGAAGTTAAAGATCTTATTTCAGACGAGCAAAAAATGGTAGGCATATTAGCAAAAGAAATACCATCAACATATCACTATGAAGCAATAAAAGCTCAAGCAGTTATTCTTAGAACGTATATGCAAAAGAACGATTTAGCTGATCAACTTGAACCCCTAACTATCAACCAACTTAGAGAATTATGGGGTTCGGATTATAATGAAACATACGAATTATATAAAAATGCAATATTGGATACAGAAGAAGAAGTTTTAACTTATGATGGAGAACTTATTGAGCCAATATATCATAGAGCAAGTAGTGGACGAACACGTGATGGGCAAGAAATATATGATCTAGAAATTCCATATTTATTGTCTGTTGTGAGCCAAACTGATACAATAGAAAAAAATATTATTTATTCAAAATCAGAAGTAGTCAGGATATTGCAAGAGGCATATCCAAATATATTAATTAATCAAGAATATATTGGACAACAAATTCAAATTGTTGAAAAAGGAAAATCTGGATATGTTAACCAAATTCAATTTGGGAGTATAATTATGAATGAAGATGAATTTATAAAAATATTTAATTTGCCCTCAAGTCATGTAGAGATAAGTGAGAATGAAAAGTCCTTAATTTTTAATGTAAAAGGCGATGGCCATGGTGTAGGACTTAGCCAAAATGGAGCCAATGAATTTGCTATTTTAGGAGCTAATTATACTGAAATTCTAAAATATTATTTTACAGATATAGAAATTTTAAAATTTATTGAATAAAATAAAAAAACCCTGGCGATAATTTAGTCGTTGGAGGTGTAAAGAATGAACAAAGAAAAATTAACACAATTCTTTAAAGACTATGGATTTTATTTAGCTGTTGGGGCTGTGAGTGTAGGAGCTATTGTAGGTGTATTTTTAATGCCTACAAGCGAGGATATTCAAGATACACTTAACCCTACTACTCAAAAAGAACATGAAATGGAGGATAATTTATCAGAGGAAGATTTGCTAGATGAAAATGCACAACCAAATTTAGGGTTATCTCCAGAAAGCAATTTTGATGAACTTAAGGAACTTAGTGAAGATGAAGTTGAAGACTTAAGTCAAGAAGAAATTGTTACAAAAGAAGAAAAAGCAGAAGAAGTAATATCTACAAATGTTATAGAAAATAACGTTGATGACACTGTTGAAGAACCTGTAATAAGCGAGCCTGAAATTGTAGAAGAACCTGTTACAAATGAGGATGTTATAGAAGAACCTGCTGTAGAAGAAATTGATAAGCCAGTTAATTTTGAATCTACAACTGGAGAAGAACAAAAATATTTTTCTGATGGAGATACATTTGAATGGCCAGTAGATGGAGAGATTATTGTCCCTTATAAAGATAATAATACATCACATTGGCTTAGTGAAGGTCTTAGCCAGACTATGCGAACATTTGGAATATGTATTGAAGCAGAAATCGGAGAAAATATAACTCCAATAGCTCCTGGAACTATTATAGACGTTACAGAAGACTTCACTGAAATTGAAACGTTAATAAATGTTGGTGATGTTGGTCAAGTTATGATTATTGATCATGGAAATGGTTATAAGAGTTTTTATGGATTTCAAAATGGAGAAGCAAATCATAGACTTATTGGACAAATTGTATCTACAGAAGATGTAATTGGAATTGCTGGAAAGGGTTCAGGTCCATTTATTGCAGAAGAAAGCAATATTTATTTACAAGTAACACATAATGATGTAGCAATTAACCCTGAAGAGTTGTTGTTACAAAGTGAGTTTCCTCATGCCGTTGATATGGGACATATCCCAGATTAAAATTAAATAATTAAAGAATAGGCTAATATATATTTACTTTTAGTCTGTTCTTTTTTTATTTAAAAACCTAAATCCGTTATCACGAATAACGAATAAGGAGAAAAGACCTTTAGCCTTTTCCCCTTATCAGGAATAATTTTAATTATTTTCATTTTTTCTGAATATACCCACAAGATTTGCGGATAATCAATTCACAGGGTATATCTACTCTTATATTATTTGTTCGATTATTTCTAATTTTGTCTAGTAGCATGTTTATGGCAATTCTTGAAAGTTCATCCTTGGGAACATTAACTGTAGTTAAAGGAGGAGTTAAAAACTGAGATAAATTAAGATTATCTACTCCTGCTATAGCTATATCATTTGGAACACTTATTCCTGCATTATACAGTGCATTTATAACTCCCATAGCAATGCTGTCAGATGTACATATAATAGCTTGAGGCAACTTGTTTCTTTTAATCATTTTGTTCATAGCTATATGTCCATCAGCAATAGTATCGCTTGAGTGCACAATAAAATCATTATTCATATTCATACTATAATTTTTTAGAGAAGCTTTGTAACTATCAAATCGTTGGTAGTCATTTTTTAAAATGGAGTTATTTCCAGTAGAACCAATATACCCTATAGTTTCATAACCAATAGATATAAAATGGTTAAATAAAGTTTTAATAGCTTCATACCCATTACATATAACTTCATCAGTATTTTGTCCAACATAGTTTACACCAGTGTATACTAGATGAGGAATATTTGATTTAAAAAATTTTAGCAACTCCATATCAATTCTTCCCATAATAACAGCACCAGAAACAGTTCTATTTTGTATAGCATCTAAAAACATATTTTCTGATAAAGAAGCTTGAGCTAATACATATTTAATTTCACAATTTGATTTATAAAATTCATAAATCAAAGGATTTAACATTTCAGCAAAATATTCATGAGCAAATGTTTTGTTGCTAGATGCTAATATAATGCCAACAGAAAGTTCATCTTTAGTACTGGATATAAAACTTTGGTGTGATTCATTGCCTAGTTTTTGTATTGCATAATCAATTTGAGTTTTAGTAGAGGATTTAACTTTGTCTTTGGTATCTGGTGACAAAGCACGTGAAACGGTGGATATGGATACTCCTGCTTCTTGAGCAATATCTTTTAATTTTAACATCATATATGTAATACACCTTTCCTTATTAAAGTAGTTACCTTATAATAGGATTGCCCAAATTAAGAAACTATAAACAAATTTTAAGATTTAGTTATATAATTAACTTTATATTATTATATGTGATTTTAAAATTACATACAACTTTAAAACGATATTATGAATGAAATATTTGCACAATTTGCAAAATATAATTTGCAAATTGTAATATATGAAAAACACAAATAAAGCATAGAAAAAAAATAAAAATTAAATACCGATAAATTAGTTTTTTATATATAAAAACTAACCAAAATTTTATATAAATTTTAAGGTGAATTGATAAATATAAGCTTGAAATTAAAGTTAATATTGACTTAATACTAATGAAATGCTACTATTAATTTATGAAAAAATTTTTTCATATTGCAAAAAAATGCAATCTCTCGTGACTTATTTATGTTTTTTAACTCTTGCATTATATAACTTAAGGAGGAAATAAAATTGAAAACCTCGGTGTCCCTCGCAACTTTCAAAGGACCTGCTGATATGCCAGCGTTGTACCAAGCTGCAGATAGAGCAGGAATTTCACATATCAAAAGTTTAGAGTATGATGGAGTAGATTTATTTATTAAAGATCCAAAAAGTGATGAAACAAAAAATACAATTAATCTATTAAAAGAATTTTCGCTTGGTATAAGTGTAATTTTACCAGCTTCCCTTACTATGGAGCAATTATATTTAGGTGCAAAGAACGAAGATGTAAGAAAAAAAGCTGTAGAAAAAATGTTAGAAATAATTGAGTTTGCAAAAGAACAGAATACTAATGTTGCTTTAGGCCTTATAAGAGGCTCAGTTGAAGAAGAAGATACTCTTGCAAATTTTGAAAAAAGATTTGTAAAATCTTGTGAAGAGTTGCTTAAAGTATCAAAACCTTTGGGTGTTGATTTACTTCTTGAACCTATTAACAGATATGAAATAAATAATATTAACACAGTACAAGATGGACTGGATTTTTTAGAAAGAACAAAATTACCTATATATTTTATGATAGATACTTATCATATGTATTTAGAAAATGAAAATATAGCTGATATGCTTGTTAAAGGGTTACCATATACAAAGCATATTCATTTCTTAGATTCTAATAGATTATCACCATCTATGGGCAAATTAAATATGGCATTTTACTATAAATTGTTGGAACAAAACGGATATAAAGGTTATTTGGGGTTGGAAACATTGCCATCTCCAAGTCGACAAGTGTGTGCGATAGCTGGAGCCAGCTTTTTTTATAGAATGCGAAATAATATTTTAAATTAAGGGAGAGAAATTAATGGAACAATCAAAATTAGACCAAGTCAAAAAATACATTCCTTGTTATAAGCCAATGGAAAAATTGCCTGAAGGACTTACAATTGAAGATGTAAAACAAATGTTTTATGATATTTGTTTAATCAGAGAATTTGATCTTAAAGCAAAAGATAAATGGAGATCTGGAAAAATAGGAGGGTTTTGTCATGCGTATTATTATGCTGAAGCAATAGCAGTTGGAGCATGCAAAGCGTTAAATCCTGACGATTACATTACAAGTACACATAGAGGACATGGTCATGTTTTAGCAAAAGGAGCCTCTCCAGATTATATGCTTGCAGAACTTTATGGTAAAGTTGAAGGGTATAATAAAGGAAAAGGCGGATCAATGCATCTAGCTGATGTTGACAGTGGAATTATGGGAGCTACAGGTATTGTAGGAAATGGTATTCCACCAGCTACAGGAGCAGGCTTGAGTGCAAAAATGAAAAAAAATGGTAAAGTGTCTGTTAGTTTCTTTGGTGATGGAGCGACAAATCAGGGAACATTTGCTGAGTGTCTAAATATGGCAGCAGCTTGGGATTTACCTGTTATATTTATGTGCGAATATAATCAATGGGGAATTGGAACAGATTTCCATAGAGTAAGTAGAGAGCACGATATATATAAAAGAGGTATAGGATATGGGGTTCCATCAGTACAAATAGATGGATTTAATGTGTTTGAAGTGTATGAAGCTATGAAAGAAGCAGTAGCAAGAGCAAGAAGAGGAGAAGGACCAACTTTAATTGAAGCGAAATTTATGAGGCTTCTAGGTCACCATGTTGGGGATGACCAAAGCTATAGAACAGAAGAAGACATTAATGATATAGCAGTACTATATGAAGTTGAACCACTTGTAAGAACTAGAGAGTTTTTAATTGAATATGGAGTTGACCCAAAAGAAGTAGAAGGAATTGAACAAAAAGCAGTAGACAGAATATTGCGTAGCGTTGAGTTTTGTGAAAACGAATGTACTGAACCAACTCTTGACACATTATATGTAGATGTATTTGCCGATGGCGAAATAATAATATAGGAGGATAGTGTAATGAGTAAAAAAACAGTAAGAGAAGCTTTAAACGAGGGAATTCGTGAAGAAATGTTAAGAGATGAAGACGTATTCGTTATCGGGTGTGATGTTGGAGTTAGGGGAAATCCATTTGGAGTAACAATGGGGTTGGGTAATGAATTTGGGTTTGATAGAGTAATTGATGCACCTATATCAGAGCCTAGTTTTACAGGAATGGCAATTGGGGCAGCAGCAACAGGAATGAGACCAATAGTTGAAATAATGTTTTCTGACTGGATAACATTATCTAGTGACCAAATTATAAATGTTGCAGCCAAAATGAGATACATGTTTGGTGGAAAAGTTGAGATGCCAGTCGTAATAAGAATACCAATGGGAGCTGGTGGAGGTCAAGCAGCACAACATAGTCAATGTCTTGAAGCTTGGTTTAACCATATTCCAGGTTTAAAAATTATAGCACCATATGAACCAGCTGATTGCAAAGGTTTATTAAAATCAGCTATAAGAGAAAACAACCCAATACTATATTTTGAGCATAAAAGAACGTATGCTTTAAAAGGTGAAGTGCCTGATGGAGAATACCTTGTGGAGATAGGTAAAGCAAACATTAGAAAAGAAGGAACAGATGTAACAATAATAACTTACTCTGCAATGGTAAAAACTTGTGATGCTGCAGCTAAGAAACTAGAAGAAGAAGGAATTTCTTGTGAAGTGATTGACTTAAGAACTCTACTACCTTTAGACTATGAAACAGTAATTAATTCTATCAAAAAAACATCTAGGGTTGTTGTTGTGCATGAAGCTCCTGTTCGTGGTGGAATAGGAAGTGATATTGTAGCGGAAATAAATGAAAGAGCTTTTGATTACTTGGATGCTCCACCATTAAGAGTTGGATCATTAAATATTCCCGTACCTTATAACTTAACATTAGAAGCTGCAACACTTCCAAGTGTAGACAGCGTTATGAATGCAGTTAAAAAAGTAATGTCAAATGAATAAGGAGGAGCAAAAACATGCCTAAATATTTAGTTTTGCCTAAAATAGGAATGAACATGGAAGAAGGCGTAATTACAGAATGGCTAGTAAACATTGGTGATTATGTTGAAAAAGAACAAATGGTAGTGAGAGCTGAAACAGATAAATCAATACAAGATATGTTTGCAACAGATTCAGGAATAGTACACAAGTTCTTGGTAGAAGTTGGTGACACTGTTCCTTGTCAAGAAAAAATAATTATGCTATTAGAAAAAGGAGAAGCTCCACCAGCAGATGATGCAGTACCTGCTGCTAAAGCAACTGCTGGCCCTGCTAAGGAAGAAGCTCCTGTTGCAACAATAAGTGCACCTCAACCAACTGGTGCTCCAATAAGCAAAGATGGCAGAATTAGAATATCTCCTCTAGCAAAAAAAGTGGCAAAAGAAATGGGTGTACCTCTTGATAAGCTTTATCCAAGTAAAGAAGGGCATCGTATTGTAAAGGCTGACGTATTAAGAATTAGTGAAGAACTAAAAGCAGCCCCAGCTGTACCAACTGCTACAAAAGGCGAAGCAAAAGGATACACGCCTCTTAGTGGAACAAGAAAAGTAATAGCAAGTAGAATGAGAGAAAGTGTTGCTAAGAAACCTAGAGTAGCATTAACAACAACAGTTAATTGTGAAAACTTGATGTCATTTAGAAACATGTTAAAAGACACTCAAAAAATTGGTTATAACGAAATTATGTTAAAAGCTTGTGCAGCAGCCCTTAGAACATTTAAAGATTTAAATATTATAACTCATGAAGATGGAATAATAACTGAATGTGATATGAATATGGGTATAGCTGTAGAAGGTGCAAATGGACTAGTTGTCCCAGTAATTAAAGATGTTGATAGAAAAGGTATATTTGAGATTTCAACAGAATTTTTATCACTAGTTGATAAAGCACGAAATGGCAATTTGTCAATGGATGAGATGAGCGGAGGAATATTTACAATTAGTAACCTTGGAAGCTATGGCGTAGAATCATTTGACCCAATTATTAATGCACCAGAATGTTTCATCCTAGGTGTTGGAGCTATGATAAAAACACCTGTTGTAATAGGCGATGAAATTAAAGTTCAAACTTGTATGAAAATTTCACTAAGCTTTGACCATGCTATTGTAGATGGGGCACCAGCTTCAAAACTATTACAAAAAATCAAAACTCTACTTGAAAATCCTATTATGATGTTGGCTTAAAGATGGAGGAAAAAACAATGAAAATAGTTGTAATTGGAGGAGGCCCTGGTGGGTATGTTGCTGCCATTAGGGCAGCACAACTAGGTGCTGATGTAACTCTTATTGAAAAAGATAGCCTAGGGGGAACATGCTTAAATGTAGGGTGTATTCCAACAAAAGCTCTTTTAGAAAGTGCCCATGTATACCACAATGCAAAACATTCTTTGGATATTGGTATTGAGGCAAATCCAATTTTACATTGGGATAAGGTACAAAAAAGACGACAAACTGTTATAGATACACTAGTTAGTGGTGTAAATGGTTTAATGAAAGCTAACAAAATAAAAGTTATAAAAGGTGTAGGCTCATTTAAAAGCGAAAAAGAAGTTGTTATAAAAGCTACTGGTGAAGTAATAGCTTTTGATAAATGTATTATCGCTACAGGGTCTGTACCTGCTAAACCTCCTATCAATGGTATTGACTCACCATGTTGTATTGATAGCACTGATGTATTGGCTTTGGATAAAGTGCCTCAATCTATGGTAATTGTTGGTGGAGGCGTTATAGGTATTGAATTTGCTTGTTGCTACAATGCATTTGGTACTAAAATTACTATTGTTGAAATGGCAGATAGTATTTTACCAACAATGGATCGTGAGTTAGCAATCAAGTTACGCAAATATCTTGAAAGTACTGGTATAGAAATTTTGACTGGTGCTAAAGTAGAAAAAATTAGTCCAAGTAATAATGGTGGAGTTTGTGAAGTAACTCACAACAATGACAAGAAAAAAATTGCTGGTGAAAAAGTTCTTGTTTGCTCTGGAAGAAGACCATACACTGATGGGCTTGACCTTGAAAAAAGCGGTGTAAAAGTTGACAGAGTAATACAAGTTGATAACAAAATGAGAACTTCTAATCCAAATATATTTGCAATTGGAGATTGCAACGCCAAATTGATGCTTGCACATGCTGCATCTGAACAAGGAGTAATTGCAGTTGAAAATGCAATGGGTGCAGACAATATTTATGATGATGCTGTTTGTCCTGCTGGAGTTTATTCTTTCCCTGAGTTTGCTGGAGTTGGTATAACTGAGGAGACAGCAAAACAAAAAGGAATTGAATATATTGTTTCAGTATTTCCCACAATGGCAAATGGACGCTCTATTATTCATAGAGAAACTATTGGTTGTGTAAAGGTTATTGCTGGCAAAAAACACAAAGAGATTCTAGGTGTTCATATCCTTGGTGAAAGTGCTACTGAATTAATTGCGGAAAGTGCTCTAGCTATGAAGCTTGAATGTACTGTTGATGAAATTATTGAAACCATTCATGCTCATCCAACATTAAGTGAATGTTTGCACGAAGCTTCTCTTGGAATTGAGAAAAGAATGCTTCATATGCCTAATAAAAAATAAAAATTTTAAAGGAGCGGAGGCTTAGCTATTAAAAACATTGACAATGAGCGTTAAATGTGATTAAATATGCTCAAAGGAGTTAATAATTACATGAAAACTATAATAA
>LJDB01000063.1 GCA_001983455.1 Candidatus Epulonipiscium fishelsonii | reverse complement strand
TCTCACTGGAATCATCGACTATGAATATTATTTATAATAAAAATAAGAAAATCGCCTTTAATAGTAATATAAAAAATGCAATGAACTAGCACAAGACGTGTATTTTATTATAAAATATTAACTGCATAAAAAGAATATGCTATAAAAATAATTAAACTAAATACAGTAAAGATTGAAATAGCATTAGTTAAAACACTTATATCTTCATCATCAACATTCTCTCCAAATAGCATTGGAAGGGAAAATATTGGTGGCAATAGTAAAAATGAAATATATGATACATCAAACAATATACTTGGACCAATAAATAATTCTGTTATAAACTTAAATGGTATTCCTACTATAACAGTTGCAATAAACCTTGTTAATATTAATGGAATACTTTTCTTTAAATATATAGGTTGAATTTCCATTCCATATCCTAAAGCTACTAGTATAAGTGGAGTTGCTGTTAATGATATATATTCTACGGTTTCCATAAATCCTAGCCAAAGTTCATTTTCTTTAAGCAAAACAGGAACGTTTAATATATTGAATGTTAATCCCAAAAATACACTGATGATAAGAGGAGACTTTAATACCTTTAATACTTCTTTAAGTGAAAACGTTTCACCGGTTGAAGCCATCCTTATTGATCCATAGTAGATGGTCCAAACAAATAATTCGTGTCCTAGCCCAATAATTGTAAATATACCCATATTTTCTTGACCATGAATAATTTCAAATAGTGGTAGTCCAATTAATCCAAATGAAAAAGCTGTTGCCATATATTGATTTAAGTTTTGACGTAATTGTGGTATACGATTCAATAATGCTCCAACTAACATTAATGTAGTAAATAGAATATACATTAATATGACTACTATAAAGTATTCTTTTTCTAGCTTTATGTAAATAAATGTTTTGAATAATACAACTGGTAATGCAAGACTTGCTGCCCATTTTTTTATTGCTTTCATACCTTCTTTGGATATAAAATTTATATGCTTGATCCAAACTCCTAGTAAAAATAATAATAAAATAGGTATTACTTTGCTAACCATTAAATCACTCCTCATAAAATTAAATCACTTGTATAAATGTTAATATTTATGTTCTAATGTACAAATCTATGCAGATTTTAACAATACAATTGTTTTTTGTTCTAGCTGTTTAATATTTACAGAACAACTACACCCATTGTAATTGCACAAAGTAATAGCAAGATACTTATGCCAAACAACCATTTAAAACAAAATTTTATGTGAGCATTTAATTCTAATCCAGTTAAACTGAGTACTAAAAATAGACTTGGCACTAGTGGGCTAATTAGAACCGATACATTTTTTCCAACTAGCATTGTTATTGCTATATTCATCGGGTCGACTCCATATGTTTTTCCTACTTCTATAATAAGAGGTAATAGTCCATAATAAAATGCATCTGCACCTAAAGCAATTCCTATTGGCGTAGATAAAATTCCCATAATAATATGTAGGTGTTGACCTAAAAAATCAGGTATAAAATACAGTAAAGAATTTGCCATTGCATGGAGCATTCCCGTTTCACTTATAATACCAACAAATATACCAGATGTTATCATAGTTGCTGGAAGTAATAATGCAGTTGGAGCATGCTTTCTAAGTTGTGCATCTTGAGAGGTAATATTAGGAAAATTTATTAGCATTGCTATTGCAAAGCCTATCATAAACACTATATATGAAGGGATTATATCGACAACTAATGTTCCAATTAGTGTAATGGTTAATGCTAAATTAATACCAACATTTTTGGGTTGCCTTAAAATTTCATTTTTGTATACTTGTATATCTTCGGATTCTAAAAACTCACTGTTTTTTATAAGATGTTTTTCCCTTAGTCCTAATAGCATAGCTGAACAAATAACAATTATAACTCCAGCTATTTGTACAGGAAATACTCTTTGCCATATATCTGTTGCTTTTACCCCTAGTACAATAGCTACTCTTGCAGTGGGTGCTCCCCAAGGTACTAGATTTGTTATACCCATTCCAGAAGCTATAATTAACGCTAGTACTTCTACACGCATGTGAAGTTTTTTATAAATAGGTAATAATGCTGGAATTGCAACTAGTGCTGTGGTAGACGCACCACCTAGTTGACATATTAGAGTCATTATAATTGTTATTACAGCTATTAATATTACGTTGTCATTTGCTTTAGATAATAATTTGGCTATAATTTTGTCAAACATTCCAGCATCACTCATTATACTAAAATACGGAATGCAAAACATAAACAGCAGTGCATTACTCATTGTGGTATGGATACCGATTGTAGCAAACTCGCTTATTTCTTTTATAGAGAACCCTAAAGGCAGAGCAAAGAGTGGTGGAAATAAGATGAATAAAGTAAGTGGTGTGGCCTTATTTTTTAACAGCAAATATATTATAGAAAAAACCATTGTATAGCCTAATAAAGAATGCAAAAGTAATCCCCCTTTTTTATATTGACAAATTAAACTTGTTCTTTAAAATTATATTAAGCTATACAGAATTTTATAAACAAATTATTTTAAAAAACATGTACATGTCAATCTAATTTCCTCCCCCATATAGTTTTAACTCCTGGGGGAGGTGGGGCACGCTACATATTAGGTGTCGTCTCTTTCCATTTTGAATAAAGGGTTATGTCAAATTTAAACGGAAACTTATACTCAGACCATTTTATAAGATGATCTTCATCAAGATACCAACCATCAAACTCAAATCCTTTAACTAGTGGAAATGCTGGATAATCAATTGGTTCTTCATATTTTATATATTCAGTAATAATTTCATCCCTTATTATAAATTCAATAGCATAATAGTCTTTCGATGGTCTTGTTATTGGTTCTTCAACAAGGCTTAGTCTTGCTGGAGAAATAGGAGTCCACTTAGCGTACACAGTAGTATCACTTTTTATAGGAGCACTGGGATTCCAAGGAGTTGTACAACTGGGGTCAGTGTACCAACCACTAAAAGTATTATTTAACTTTGTAGGAGGAGTAGGCTCTGTAGGAGTGCTACCTTGATCAACAGTTTGACTGGGTACAGGAGTTCCTCCGTTTGAATTAAACGTAATACTATCTTTAATAGGAGTCCACTTAGCGTAAAGGGTGGTATCCTTCTCAATAGGATCAGCAGGGTTCCAAGGAGTTGTACAACTGGGGTCAGTATACCAACCACTAAAAGTACTATTTAACTTTGTAGGAGGAGTAGGCTCTGTAGGAGTACTACCTTGATCAACAGTTTGACTTGGTACAGGAGTTCCTCCGTTTGAATTAAACGTAATACTAGCTTTAATAGGAGTCCACTTAGCGTACACTATAGTATCCTTCTCAATAGGATCAACAGGGTTCCAAGATGTTGTACAACGGGGGTCAATATACCAACCACTAAAAGTATTATTTAACTTTGTAGGAGGTGTAGGTTCTGTAGCGGTGCTACCTTGGTTAACAGTTTGAGCTGGTACAGGAGTTCCTCCATTTGAGATAAACTTAACAGTATCTTTAATAGGAGTCCACTTAGCGTAAAGGGTGGTATCCTTCTCAATAGGGTCAGCAGGGTTCCAAGGAGTTGTACAACTGGAATCAGTGTACCAACCACTAAAAGTACTATTTAACTTTGTAGGAGGTGCAGGTTCTGTAGGAGTGATATCTTGGTCAACAGTTTGACTTGGCACATCCGTTCCTCCGTTTGAGTCAAAAGTAACAGTGTCCTTAATAGGTAAAATAATTAATGTAATGCTTTTTGAAATAGTTTCAGGAATGTTATCATCTACACTATCTCCTGTAACGTCAGACGCTGTAACCACAATATGATATGTACCAGGTGCTAAACTTGATGTTGACGTTATAGGTTTTCCATTAGCTGTAATTGTATACGGAACGATACCATCATGCATATCAAATGCATGAATATTATTTTTAAAGTCGAGAGAGTCTCCTTGATTAATAGTCATATTTGGTGTTAAAGCACCTAAATCCATAAAGATCATGTCATTTCTAAATCTAATAGGGATATCTTGACTTAAAATCACTTTGCCATTAGTTGAAGAAATTTCAAATGGTTCAAATAAAGTTCTTTCTTTGTTGAATTCAATTGGATCATAATTTGCTAATTTAACAGTAGCATCTTTTGTGGCTAATGTAATACTCAAGGGAGAGACTACATCTTGAGTATATGCAACTGCTGAATGTAAGATGAATTGATTGGAATTTATTCCATGGTTCAAAAGGAGTTTTTGCCAATCTACAGTAAAAGTTTTCTGTGAGTAATTATAGTTTGAAACTTCATCTTGAGTTATCCAAACGCTATTTTCAGCCAAAACTCCTTCTCCTAATTTATCAACTGAACTAGGTAAATTTATTCCTAAAATATGATTTGATATAAATGCATTATTTCCTATTGTTTGTAGGCCATTATTTAAAGTTACTTTATCCAGTTGATTTAAAGCAAATGCAGAATTTCCTATTGTTTTTAAAGTGCTTGGAAAATCTACATGTGTTAAGTCATTAAAGGAAAATGCAGACGCATCAATATTTACTAATCCTTCATTTAGTTTTAAGGTTGTTAAATGATTTCCATTGAATGCATAAGTTCCAATTGTTTTGACCGATTGTGGCAAGTTTAATTGTGTTAAATCATTTCCGTTAAATGCAAATGCTCCAATAGATGTAATTCCATTGGGTAGTTCAACACTTTTTAATCCTATGTGGTTAAATACTCTTTCGCCAATTGCCGTTACTTTTTCTCCTTCTATTTCAGCTGGAATTACAACATTTGGAAAATTACTATCTTTCTCCGAATTATATGCTGTTATTGTTCCGTTGTAAATAGTAAATGGTCCACTGGTTACTGCAAGAGTTTTCGTTATAGGTATACTAATAGTTGGTTGTGCAACTGCAGTGTTTTCAAAGTGTAGACCTGCTACTAAACCTAAAATTATAATCGATATTATATTTAAAATTTTAGTATTAATAGATATCCCCCCCTTATAAACTGTTTATAATCTTTATAAAAATTTAAATTAACGTCTTGTGCTAGTTAATTGCATTAAGATTATTTTTTGCTAATTAAAGTTTAAGCTTTTGGCCACTTTGAAAATAATTAGAATATTGAACTAGTACAACGGGTTAAATTAATTCTCTTGATATATTTATTAAATACTGCACATTTATGTTACAAATTTAGATATTAATTTATTGATTAAGCTATGCTTTGCAACAGTTAATTTGCTAGAAAAACTGCTTTTAATCAGTAAATTTTGAATAATATATCTATTAAGACAATATTGCTGCTTTTACAAATATACATTTTCGAATTAATTTTTTAGATATTTATTGAAAATATATCTTTATTCTTTAATATATTTAAATATTCATGGTTCCACATTTATTCAGTTCAAAAATAACCCGTTGTATTAGTTCAATATTTATTTAGTATAGCTAGAACTTTGTCATGAAAAATAGCATTTAAGCGTTATTATTCGTGATAACGTCTAAATGCTAAAAGTTAAATAATATTAAATCCACTAATAATTCAAATGTCTAAAAATACTTTAAAATTGACATAATAACACACTGAAATAACTAGTAGTTACTTTCTAGTTGTTGTTTTACATATGTTGGTAACATAAAAGCACCAATATGCAAATCTGTATTATAATACTTGGTTTGTAAGTTAAGATTGTTCCAAAGATTACTTTTTAAATCTTTAATAGGGTCATATTTTTTTGAAGCAAACCCAAACAACCAATGTCCTGATGCATATGTTGGCATATGAAACTGATAAACTTTAGCTATAGGGAAAGTCTTCTTTATTTTTGAATGAGAACGTTTCATTTCATAAGCATCTTGTTCATAGTATGGACTTTCATGTTGATTTATTAAGATGCCTTCTTTGGTCAAAATACGGTTGCAATTATTATAAAATTCATAGGTAAATAAGCCTTCCCCAGGACCAATTGGGTCTGTAGAGTCAACTAATATTAAATCATATTGTTCACTTGAGGAATTTTGAACAAATTTCAATCCATCTTCAAAATAGATTTTTAATCGGAAGTCATCATCCAAACTAGAAGCAGTTTGTGGCAAAAATTTTTGGCATAATCTTACAACACGTTCATCAATTTCAACCATATCAACACTAGATATACTTTTATAACGAAGTATTTCACGAGCTGTTCCTCCATCTCCTCCCCCAATAATCAAGACATTTTTGATATTTGGATTTACAGCCATAGGAACATGTGAAATCATATCATGGTAAATAAATTCGTCTTTTTGAGTTACCATCATAAATCCATCTAAAGTAAAAAATGTACCAAATGTTTTATTTTTATAAAAATCAATTTGTTGATAGTTGCTTTTTTCTGAATAAATATGTTCTTGTACTTCAATAGAGAATTTTATATCATTTTGATAGTGCTCTGTAAACCACATTTCTAGTCCTCCTCCAATTCAAACATAGCAGTTGCTACATTTGTTCCATAAAAAATCTCATCCATCTCACGCTTAACTTTTTTAGTAATTTCCTTTCGTATACTTGGGTGCAACTCATCTTTTTCCCATCCAAAAAGATAATTGTCTAGGTCAAAAGCTTTAAGTTTACATTTGGTATGAAAAATATTATCTTGATAAATATTAACGTCAATCATATTATATAAATCTTTTATATTATTGGGTATGTAATTTTGTATAGAATTGATTTTGTGATCAATAAATAATTTTTTACCCGTAATATCACGTGTAAATCCTCTAACTTTATAGTCTAATGTCATTATATCGGAGTCAAAACAATGAATAAGATAATTTAGTGCTTTAAGAGGGGATATTTCACCACATGTCGATACATCAATATCTACACGAAATGTACTTATATCTTCATAAGGATGATATTCTGGATAAGTATGTACTGTAATATGACTTTTATCAAGATGACTAACTATTGTCTTTGGAAGAGGCCCAGGAGATGCACTTTGAACTTCTAAACTATTATTTTGAATATTTATAGGCCCCTCAGAAATTAACATTGTAACACTAGATCCTTGTGGCTCATAATCTTGCTTGGCAATATTTAAAATGTTTGCCCCTATAATTTCTGTTACAGTTATTAATATTTGTGTTAACCGATCAGCATTATATTGCTCATTAATATATTCAATATAAGCTTTTCTATCTTCTTCAGTCTTAGTAAAGCAAATATCATACATATTAAAACTTAATGTTTTGGTCAAATTATTAAAACCATGTAATCTTAGTTTTGATGCCAACGCTTCCAAACGGTATCAGCCCTTTCACTTGAAATAATTATATACATTGTAGAGGAGCATGCACTGTGCTCCCATACAAATATATTCTACTCCAATACTAGTATTTTAATAACTTCATTAGTATCAAAATTATATATTGTTAAATTCTTATTTTCATATATAGCATAACTAGGTGGATTTCCTCCACGAGGCAATGTAATTGAGCCTGGATTGCATACAACAGTGTTGCCTTCTTTGTTAATCTCACAAACATGAGTGTGACCATATAAAAACAAGTCAATAGGCTTAAGTGTTGGCAAATCATTTGGTCCATAAACATGGCCGTGGGTCGAAAAAATATTTATGCCATTGTCACAAATCAAAGCATAATCATTTCTACAAGGAAAATCCAATACCATTTGATCAACTTCGGAGTCACAATTTCCACGTACGCCTATAATTTCATCTTTATAAGCATTTAACAATTCTGCAACTTTCATAGCATTATATTGTTGTGTTAAAGGATTTCTTGGGCCATGATAAATATAATCACCTAGTATTATCATCTTGTCACATTTTTCTTTTTTAAAAATATTAAGTATTTGTTCAGTTGTTTGTGCTGAACCATGGATATCAGAAAAAATGAGATATTTCATAGAATCCTCCAGTCATTAAATTATTTTAGCATTTCAATACATTTTTGTGTACAACGATTTACAGAGCGAATAACTGTTCCTCTAAAACCATCTTCCTCCAAAGAAACAACAGCTTCAATAGTTATTCCTGCTGGTGTACAAACTTGTTCTTTTAAAATAGCAGGATGTGTTTTAGTTTCTAAAACCATTTTGGCAGTCCCCATAACAGTTTGGGCAGCAATTTGTAAAGCAAAATCTCTACTCAATCCATTTGCTATTCCAGCGTCTGTCAGAGCTTCTATATACATAGCCACACAAGCGGGCATTGTGCCACTAATTCCAGTTGTAGCAGCCATTTTCTCTTCTTCAACCATTACTACTAGTCCATTTGATTTTAATAAGGTTTTTATTTCATTTAGTTCAATTGAGTCTAAATCATGATCTTTACTTAAAGCCATAACGCCAGCTCCCACTATAGCAGGTGTATTTGGCATAACAGTTATTACTTTTCCTTTGTTCTCTAGTACTTTTCGTAACTTTGATGTTGACCATCCAGCTACAATGGATATAACAATTTGGTTATTGCTGATGTGCTGTCTAAGTTCATTTAAAACATTTTCACACATATTCGGTTTAACAGCTAAAATGATAATTCTACACGTATTAATAAGCTCTAGAAGAGTTTTTGCAGAATTTACGTTATATTCTTTTTGTAGAGTTTCTATTTTAACATTGTCAACATCAAAAATACATATATCTGAGGCCTGCAACGTATTTGAATTAAGCATGCCTTTCATAATAGCACTACCCATATTTCCAACACCAATAAATCCAATCATTTAAATGTCTCCTTAAAAGGTGTAAGAACACTATTAAATTGGCTGATGATTTTGATAGTGTTCCTACCCATTTTCTTTAATATTGTTGAGTTATAAAATATCCATGTTCTTCAAGTGTTTGTTTAATTTGTTGAATATGATCAAAGCCATTAGTTTCCACAGTGAATTCAACTTGTACATTTTGTACTTTGTTTTTAGCTTTAAATTGATTATGATCTAGGTTAATGATATTACCACCAAGCTCTGTTAAATAGGATATAACTTTTATTAACTGTCCTGGGGAGTTTGGAATTTCTACGCTAAATCCAAACATTCGACCTCTGGAAACCAAACCACTATCAACTAAAGAAGAAATTTTAATCATGTCAATATTTCCACCACTAACAATGCAGACAATTTTCTTATTGATACAATCTAGTTTTTTCACTGCAGCAACAGAAGCTGCTCCAGATGTTTCAGCTACTAATTTGTGTTTTTCCATTAAAAGCAATAAACTGTCCACAATGCTATGGTCTGTCACTGTTATTACATCATCTACATATTGACTAATAAATGAAAAGTTTAGTGTACCAGGGGTTTTTACTGCAATCCCTTCAGCAATAGTATTTACCGAATCAATACCTAGTAATTTTTTAGCCTTAAAACTTTTTTCCATGGCGTTTGCTCCTGCAGCTTGAACACCAATTATTTTTATATTTGGATTTATAGATTTAGCATATAAGCTTATTCCGCTAATAAGCCCACCGCCTCCGATTGGACACAAAATAATATCGATATCTTGAAGTTGATCAAAAATTTCAAGAGCTATGGTTCCTTGCCCATTAATAATATCCATATCATCAAATGGATGAACAAATGTTATCCCTTGTTCTTTTGCAATTCGTTGTGCTTCTTGATAAGCGTCATCAAAACACTCTCCATACAACACAACCTGTCCTCCAAAACCACGTGTAGATTGTATCTTTAAAAACGGAGTAGTTTTTGGCATGACTATAATAGATTTTATTTTTGCAGCTGAAGCAGCATAAGCAACTCCTTGTGCATGGTTACCTGCTGAAGCACACACTACTCCTCTGTGCTTTTCATCTGGAGAAAGATTTCGTATTTTATTTAATGCACCTCTTAACTTATATGCCCCAGTAATTTGTAAATTTTCACATTTTAGATAAATTTTATTTTTAGATGTTTCTGATAAAATTTGACTATAAAGTAAGGGAGTTTTCACTACAACATCTTTAATGTTTGCATATGCTTGTTCAATTTGTTCATTCATGATGTTACCTCCATTTTGTTGTATTTTATACAATTTTATAATAACAATTATTTTATTTTTAAACAAGGTATTAATTAAAGAATAAAAAAATATAATATAAATGTTAAACATGCGTTGAAAAATATTCAAAAATGCTCTATACTATCATTAAAATAAAATATATAAATAATAAAAGTTATATTTTATTTTTCATAAAAATTTATAAAATAAGGGGGAAATTACGTGATAATTTCAAAAGTTAAACAGGGTCAAAAATTTGGGTTTGTTGATAAATTAGGAAAAAAAATAGTTGCTTGCATATATGATGATGTAAAAGACTTTAGTGAAGGTTTAGCAGGTGTCAACAAAAGAGAAGGTAAAAGTGATTGGGATAATCTATTTGGTAAAGCAGGTTTTATTGATGAAAAAGGAAATGAGGTTATACCGTGTATTTATGATTGGGATGCTTCATATGGATATTCTTTTGTAGAGGGAATTTCTATAGTAAAAAAAGATGGTAAATATGGTTTTATTAATAAAGCAGGAGAGGAAATTGTACCTTGTATTTATGATTGGGTATTTAAATTTGATGATAACTTTATTTTAGTACAAAAAGATGATAAATACGGACTTATTACTAAAAATGGTAAAGAAATGCTTTCTTGTACATATGAAAATATGTGTCATTCTGGAGTTAAGGAACTTATTTCAGTGCAAAAAGATGGCAAATATGGTTTTATTAACAGAACAGGAAGAGAAATAGTGCCTTGTGTATATGATGCAATAGGGACATTTAAAAATGAACAAGTAAAAGTAAAAAAAGATGATAAATATGGTTTTATTGATAGAGTTGGTAATGAGATAATACCTTGCATTTATGATAATGTTTGTATTAGTGAAAATCTTTTTAAAGTTGAGCAAGATGGGAAACATGGCTATATTGATATAAATGGAACAATAATAGTACCTATAATTTATAACAGTATTAACCCTTATGAAGGACTGTGTAAAGTTGAAAAAGATGGTAAGTATGGTTTTGTTGATGTAACTGGAATAGAAGTTATACCATTAATATATGATAATGCATATATTCCTTCTAATAAAACTAAAGCTATTGATAAAACTCATAAATGGGGTAGCGTAGAAAAAGTTTTAACTAAGGCAGAATGTCCTTTTGAGTATGCTAATGATCTTGAAGGATGGGGTGTTAGAGTAAAGAAAGACGGTAAATATGGCTTTGTTAATGAACTAGGAAATGAAATAGTGCCACTTATATATGACCATGCGTGGGACTTTATAGATGGAGTTGCTAGAGTAAAAAAAGATGGTAAATATGGTTATTTTAACAAAAGTGGTAAAGTAGTAACTCCAATAGAGTATGAATATGCATGGGACTTTAGCGACGGAATTGGTAAATTTCAAAAAAATGGTAAATATGGTTTTATTGACAAAAATGGAAAAGAAATAGTGCCAGCTATATATGATTACGCATGGGATTTTAAAGATGGTGCAGGCAGAGTAAAAAAAGACGGTAAATATGGTTTTGTTAATAAAGAAGGTAAAGCAAATGTAATTTATGATGATGCTAACAACTTTAGTGGTGGATTAGGCAGAGTGGAGAAAGATGGCAAGTATGGTTTTGTTGATGCTACAGGTGACGAAGTTGTACCAGTAAAATATGACTATGCTAACAACTTTACTAATGGTTTTGCTAGAGTAAAAAAAGACGGTAAATATGGTTTTGTAAATAGCAAAGGTAAAGAAATTATTTCAACAAGTTATGACTATGCTTGGAACTTCTATGAAGGTCTTGCTAGGGTAGAAAAAGGTAACAAATACGGATTTATTAATGCATCGGGCAAAGAAATTATTCCACTAAATTATAGCTATGTTGGTGACTTTTTTGACGGATTTGCTAAGGTTGAAAAAGATGGGCAACTGTGCTATATTGATAAAGCAGGAGAGCATCAAGACATAGCTAAAAGAAAAATGTATGAAGACTTTATTAGCAATGTAATGGAAAATATGTAAACTGTAAAAATAAGAGGAGCACGTATGCTTCTCTTATTTTTACAGAAATATTTCAAAGGAGAGATTTTAAATGCAAAATAAGTTGAATATTTTATGGGTTAATGATAATGTGGAAACAGCCCATCTGATGGTATTTATGTATGCAATAAATTCAAAGCTAAAAGGTTGGTGGGATGATGTTAATTTAATCATTTGGGGAGCAACTGCAAAACTTGTAGCGACTGATAAAGGAATTCAAGAAAAAATAAAGATGGCACAACATGCAGGGGTAAAAATTGAAGCCTGTAGAGCTTGTTCAGACCAATTTGGAGTTACACAAGATTTGATAGATTTAGGTATTGAGCTTAAATTAATGGGAGAGCCACTTACTCAAATTTTAAAAGAAGATGCAAAACTGCTAACTATCTAATAGGAGAAATTAAACATGAATGAAAATGCTAAAGAGTTATTTATAAAAAATGCGGTAAATTATTTTGGAGAAGGATTAAATTGTGCAGAATGTATATTAAAAGCTTATTTAGATATGCATCCAGAACTTGATAGTGATTTAGTAGCCATATCTTCTGGATTTGGTGGTGGAATTGGAAGAACTCAAAAAAGCACATGTGGAGCTTTGTCCGCAGCATGTATAGTAGCAGGATTTACTAATGGAAGAAAAAATCCATTTGAAAAAGATACTGTCAGGGAGAGAATATCACAATTAACGGATGAGGTTTACCCTGTATTTAAGAATATATCAGATGAATTTGAAAGTATAGTTGGTTCTACTATATGTTTTGAGATGTGTAAACCTTATCCAAGCTTTAATGATATTGGAAGAAAGCATAATTGTGCAAAAGCTGTTGAGGTAGCATGTAAAGTTGTATCAAATTATATCTAAATAACAAAATATAATCATTTTTAAGATAGCTATGTCAATTGAAAATCCCCACAATTAAATTTAGTGGGGATTTTCAGATTGTTGCAGTTTTCTCATTCCGTTTGTTTTTCGGGGACGTTCAATCTTTTCAAATTCGGGACATAGTTTGTAGTATTCAGTTTTAACTTCTTTTTTTATTTGATGTATCGTTTCTTCTGTTATTCCTATTTCCTCTACTTTTGCATTAAAAGTTTCTTTGTCTACTTTTTTAGCTTCTTGTAGCTGAGTAAAATCTTCTTCCGTTAAATTATATTTGGATAGAATATTTAATAATATTTCTTTTCTTTTTGTAGCATTCTCATCAATTTCTTCTTGAGTATATCCTAACTCAATTAACTTTTCTTCAAATTGTTCTTCTCTTTCTTCAGGAGAGAAATACATTCTACTATCTTTTTTCATTCTCGGCGCCATATTGCTTCTATCTTCTTTTAATACAAATTCATCTAATTTATTACGTCTTTGAAGATCACGTTCAGATTTCTCCTCACTTGAAAAGTTTTCTATCGGCTCTTTTTGTGGCATTTCATTTGTCTGATTGGCATATACAACACCTGTTGATAGCATTGCTGACATGCCTAGTAACATTAATTTTTTCATAATTATCCTCCGTTTTTTGTAAATAGGTTGTTGAACTTAGGGGGGGAATTTATTTAACAACCTATTTCTAATATTACTTTATAAATATGGGAAAATTATGGTTAAAATGTATTTTTTTTGTGTAAATGTTGTAAGCACAGATAGAGTATACTTCTGTGTTATTTCTAGAATTATAATAGTTTTTTCCTAAAATTATGAATTACGAGGAAAGTTTATAAAAAATCTAACAAAAAGTAATAAACGTAATATTGAAGATTGACTAGTATATATCTATGTGATACTATTGAATTATAAATACGTATTTAAAAAGATTAGAGCATGGATAAACAAAGAGTGTGGATATACATATGAAAAAGGATATGAAATAGGTTAAAGTTTATTAAATTATCTGTTAGTTTGTAAAACAGAGACAGTAAAGGAGTAAAAAATGGAAAATAATAAAATACACATCAGTACTATACCGATGTCAAAAAGGCTTTTAGCATATCTAACCATCCTAGTGGGATATTTCTTTTATTGTTATAATTTTTCTGTAATTGATTATGTAAGGCCATTTTTAGTAGAAGATTATGGAATGACAATGGAACAAACTGCTTTATTTTATACTTGGCAATCTGTTGGAGCTATGATTGGAGCTTTTGGATGTGCTTGGTTGGCAGAAAACTTTGGGAGGAAAAGAGTACTAATTAGTATTACACTTATTAATGGTATATGTACTATCGTTAATATGATATTCCCTACATATTTTCTATGGGCATTAATGCGACTAGTTATTGGTATATCTCTTGGCGGATACTATACCGTTGCAGTTGCAACAATGGTTGGTTTATTTGAACCAAAAGTAAGAGGTAAAGTTGTTGCAACTGCTTCAATTTTATTTCCGATTTCAACAATTGTAATGGCAAACCTAGGTGGATTTTTTGGTGAAGCTGGATGGGAGTCAATTTTATGGCTTGGAGGAATACCTCCAATTATAGCTGCTTTATGTATGGTTCCTTTGGTTCCAGATGACAAAAAAGTTGAAGGATATGGACTTTCAGCAAGTACAACTGTTTCTCAAACAGAAACTAAAAAAGGTACTTGGGGAGAAATGTTTAGTTCAAAATATGCAAGATTTACAATTTCATGTATGTTACTTTCAGGCTTAAACTTTATGGGATATCAATTCTTTAGTGGATTTATTACAGTATATCTTCTTGATATAAGAGGCTTTGATATGGTAACAATGGGAATATTAATATCAGCTGCTTCAAGTGGTCAATTAATTGGTGGATGGCTATGGGGAGCTAGTGCAGACAAATTTGGTAGAAAAATTAATGCATTTGGATTTTTCCTTTCATCAATAATGCTTTGCTTCTATTTCATAGCACCACAAAATGTTATGATACTTTCAATTATAGGTTTCTTCTATGGAGTAGGCTTAAATTCAGCTTCAATTTGGGGAGGATATTTTACAGAAATGTTCCCACTACATTTAAGAAGTATGGGTGCGTCATTATTCCATGGTGGAAGAATTATATCACTATTTGCACCTTCAATGGTTGTAGCAGTTGGTAATATGTTTAGTCTTGAAGTAGCAATGTGGGGAGCTCCTTTTATCTTTACTGTAGCAGGATTATTATGGTTGACATTGCCTGAAACATTTAAAAAAGGAAAACTTTACAAAGGATATGATCCAAACGAACCAGCTCAAGCTTAATCCTAGACCAATCATACAAATACGTATTATAATAATTTAATAATGGTGGGCTATTCTTAATTTAAGTATAGCTTGCCGTGCCCATTATATTGTATCGAATGATTTATTGGATAATAAGAAGGGGGAATTTAGTTTGATACTTTCAATTTTTGATATTTGTATAATTATAGTGTACATATTAGTTATGATAGTTATTGGTTATATAGTCGGAAAAGACAACGAAACACAAGAAGATTATTTTTTAGCAGGACGGTCGATGTCATGGTTTCCTGTATCACTTTCAGTTGCAGCAACAATGATAAGTTGTAATGCATTTATTGGAGGCCCAGGATGGGGATATACAAATGGATTATTTCCATTCATGCAAAATATATCTGTACCACTTAGTATAATGTTGGCCTCAATGATATTTGTGCCATTTTTATATAGCTTAAGACTAACTTCTATATATGAATATATTGAGTTGAGGTTGGGAAGAAAAACAAGATTACTTTCAGTAATAGCTTTTTTAATGAATTCGTTAATACAAGTAAGTTCAATGGTGTTTATACCTGCACTTGTACTTAATAGATTTACGGGAATAGATATAAATACGATTATAATTATAGTGGTTATAATTTCTATAGTATATACTCTTCTTGGAGGAATTAAAGCAGTTATAATAACAGATGCAATCCAGATGATAGTTATTTGGGGAGGAGTAATTGGAGGACTTATATACACATTTGGTGTAAGAGATTTAAGTTTTTATGAAACATTTAATACTGCAAAAGAACTGGGAAAATTGAATTCGCTAGACTTTTCATTTCAGGCTTCTATATTTGATGCTAATGGATTTTTTGCAGCTACTTTTGGTGGTACTGTAATGTGGCTTAGATATTTTGCTTTTGACCAAGCTCAAATACAAAGACTTAGTACTTCAAAATCAATTAAAGATTTAAAGAAATCATATGTTATAAGTGGTATATTAATGAATCTATTGTATTTTATTTTTGTATTGCTTGGAGCACTTTTATTTGTGCTATTTGGAGGACAAAGCTTTGAAAATGCAAATGATGTAATGATAATGTTTATTCAAAATTTACCTGTTGGACTGATTGGGTTATTGCTTGCGGGATTGTTTGCGGCAGCTATGTCTAGTGTTGATTCTCTTTTAAACTCTATGTCTACAGTTTTTATAAAAGATATTTATGAACCTTATATAGGCAGAAATAAAGAAACAAATCTAAAACTATCAATGACAATTTCACTATTCTTTGGTATACTAATCATTTTTATAACAATTATTGCCTTTTCTGGCACTACAAGTTCTATACTTTCAGTAATAGGACAATATATTTCGTACATAAGCGGACCTTCATGTGGGCTATTCTTGCTTGCATTAATGACTGACAAAGCAAACGACAAAGGTGTATGCATTGGAACAACGATATCATTTTTCATTATGATTTTTTGGGTTAGAACTCTAGGTATAACTTGGATGTGGAATTCTATCATCGGAGTGGTATTAACTTGTGTTTTTGGGTACATAATAAGTTTGTTAGCAAAAGATGAGCCAACTGCACATCAATTAACTTATACAATTAAACATTATAGAAAAAAACTTTTGGAAGAAAATAAATTATCTGAAGATGGAATAAGTATACTGCCTTTTAAAATGGGTATGCATGAAATTATCTTATTAGGATTTTTCTTAGTTCAGTTTTTAATTTTGATATTAATATCAAATTAAAATAAAATATAATATAAGAATTGGAGATAGTTAAATGGGAAAATATCAAGCAAGTAAAAAAGTAGTAAGAGAGTATTTTGCAGCACTTTCAGAAGCAGTCAAAAATGAAGAAGCAACACCAGCTTCAATTGCAAAAGTGATAAGTGAGCATACAACACCAGAGTATTTATTTATGGGAGTATATCCATTCAGAGAACAAAAAGGCGTTGAAAATGCAGTTAATGCATTTTGGGCTCCATTATCAAAATCTTTGAAACGTATGCAAAGGAGGCAAGATATCTTTATTGCTGGTACAAATGATGTTAAAGTTGATCCTACGACAGGAAAAGACTCTTCTCAAGATATTTGGGTTATGAGCATGGGGCACTTTATGGGATTATTTGATAATGATTTTATGGGTGTTAGAGCTACTGGTAAAATGATTAGTTTAAGATATGCAGAATTTAGCCAAGTGGCTGATGGAAAAATTGTTAGAACTGGGATGTTTGTTGACCTGATTGGATTTATGATTCAAGCAGGAGTTAATCCTCTGCCTCCTTCTACAGGCCAATATTTTGTTTATCCTGGTCCAATTAATCATGATGGATTGTTGTTTGAAGATGCTCCTGAACAAGAAGGTGTTGATACTGTAAATCTTGTTAACCAAATGGTGGAAGATCTTGATCAACTTAACAGAAGTGGTGCTATGGGTTGCCCTCCTGAAACTTTAGCTTTATCTTGGTCAAAAGATATGATCTGGTATGGCCCTGGAGGAATTGGTGCATCTTATACTATTCCAAGATATCAAATGCAACATCAATTACCTTTCAGAAACAATTTAACTGATAAAAAGTTTAATGGACACGTTGCAAGATTTGCAGAAGGAAATTTCTCTTGCTTCTTTGGTTGGCCAAACTTATCAAATCGTTCAATTGGTGGTTTCCTTGGAATGCCTGCTGGTGGAGCTAGTGCAGATATGCAAGTGGTTGATGTTTATTGTAGAGACGGAAATAAGCTTTCAGAAAACTGGGTGTTAATTGATCTTGCATACTGGTTAAAACAACAAGGACTGGATATTTTTGATAGAACTTCAAAAATCACTAATCCAGATTTTGTTAACAGTAATTGTGGTTGTAATAACAAGTGTAAATAACGAATAACAATAAATAATAAGGGCGAACAATATTCGCCCTTATTATTATGCCTATTTAACACACCGTTAACTCCATTATTTTACTAAGAAAAATTGTTATAAATTATAGAGAGAAAATTATATTAAAAAATTTTTAAAAAAAGTGTTGACAGAAAAAGATATATTTTGTATAATACATTTTGTCAGCTAGAGAAAATATATGGCGAACAATGCAAAAGATATTTGCGGGTGTAGTTCAATGGTAGAACACCAGCCTTCCAAGCTGGTTACGTGGGTTCGATTCCCATCACCCGCTTCTTGTACCCATAGCTCAGCTGGATAGAGCAACGCCCTTCTAAGGCGTGGGTCCGGGGTTCGAATCCCTGTGGGTACGTTTATCTGGTGGGGATAGCTCAGTTGGTTAGAGCGCCAGATTGTGGCTCTGGAGGTCGCGGGTTCGACTCCCGTTCTTCACCTTTAGTTTGCACCTTGATATTTTTTTTAGGGTTATCGCCAAGCGGTAAGGCACAGGATTTTGATTCCTGCATGCGAAGGTTCAAATCCTTCTAGCCCTGTTTTGGGTCACTAGCTCAGACGGTAGAGCACTTGACTTTTAATCAAGTGGT
>LJDB01000062.1 GCA_001983455.1 Candidatus Epulonipiscium fishelsonii | reverse complement strand
AATGGAAGTAGTTATTAGAGTATCTAATTAACCAAACCAGACACGTTGAAATAGGAAAAATCTCGGTATGGGTATTTTGGTCCATATTTTGAGTAGCAGAACATATTCAAATAATCAATACTATAACGGAAAAAGATATATAATTGTGAAGAATATCTTATAATAAATTTGGAAATATAAAAGGAGAAAAGACTAAAAATCTTTTCTCCTTTTTCGTGGATAAATCTGTTATTTGTTATTTATCTCTGTTAAGTGTACTTTGTAGTAAAACTGCACCGATTATAATAGCACCTTTTATAGCTGAAACAAGAAATGTCGGTACTCCAAGTAAATTCATCATATTATTTATAACGCCTAGTGTAAGTGTACCAAGAATTGTACCAATAATTTTACCTTTGCCACCAGACATACTTGTTCCTCCAATAACAACAGCGGCTATGGCATCCATTTCATATGAACTTCCTGAAGATGCAGAATTCATACTACCTAGTCTTGCAGCTTCAATAATAGAGGCGAAAGCTACTAGTACTCCTGAAATAGCATATGTTTTTATTTTTACTAAGTCTACATTTATTCCAGCAAGTCTTGTTGCTTTTTCATTACTTCCTACTGCATAAATATGTCTGCCTAAAGTAGTCTTACTTGCTAAAATTGCCATAACTATCCCCAGTACAATCCAATATACTATAATCATTGAAATTTGTCCGCCAATTTTAGTATTTGAAATAGCTATAAAAGCATCTTTACTATCTCCCATAACTTTTACACCACCGCCAGTGAAAAAGTGTTGAGAAACTGAACGGTAAATACTCATGGTTCCTAGGGTAACAATAAATGGAGGTATATTACATTTTGAAATTAACACTCCTGTAAACCCTCCACTAACTATCCCAAAAACTGTAGTTGCAATAAATGAAGCAATAATACTTCCTGTAGCATTTAAAACTGTTATTGACAAAAGCCCTGATGCAGCAAGTTGTGAGCCTACTGCTAAATCAATCCCACCAGTAATAATAATTAACGTCATTCCTAAAGCAATTATACCGATAATTGAATTGTTAAGAAATATGTTGGTAAGATTTCTTTGATTAAAAAACATTTCTCCTTTTAATAAAGTCGCAATTATTACTAGTGCTAATAAAGCTACAAATGCACTATTTTCGCTAAACCATTTTTTCATTATATCCCCCTAATGGGCAAACATAGTCCACCCTCATTTTATATTATTTGTCCCCCTGTTGCTACTAACATTATATTTTCTTCGGACATCTCAGCTCTACTAAATTCATGTCTAATTTGACCTTGAAACATAACATATGTCCTATCGCATGTCATAAATATCTCTTGTGCTTCATTTGAAAGAATAATAAAACTCACTCCTTCTTTTGCTAAATTCATTATAATATTATAAATTTCAAGCTTTGCACCAATGTCTACTCCTTGTGTTGGATTATCCAATATAACAATATCTGGAGCTGTCCCCAGAACACGAGCAATAACAACTTTTTGTTGATTACCACCTGAAAGAGAGGTTATAAGATTATTTAGTTTATTTACTTTTATACTCAATTTATCTACATATTCTTCATTAAATTTGCTTTGCATAGACTTACTAATTAATCCATTATTTTTAAGTTTGTTTAAACTAGGCAAAATCATATTTTCTCCAACAGACAAGTCTTTTACAATTCCATTTTGTTTTCTATTACTAGGAATGTACCCAATTCCAAGACTTAAAGCCTTAGCTGTTGAGGTTATATTTGCTTCCTTTCCTTTAATAATAATTTTTCCACTATGACCAGAGCTCACTCCAAAAACAGCCTCAAAAACTTCACTTCGACCATCTCCTAAAAGTCCTGTCACACCTACTATCTCGCCTTTATGTACTGACATATTTATATTTTCAAAAATACGTTCTTTATTCAAGTTGCAAAGTTCTAAAACAACATCTCCAACCGTTCGGGGGTTATATACATTTTCATATGAAAGTTCTTTGCCAACCATATGTTGAGCAAGGTCATGTTCATTAACATCTGCAGTGATATTTCCATTATATACAACTTCTCCATCTCGCATAATAGTAACTCGATCACAAATTTCAATTACTTCATTAAGCTTATGAGATATAAACACTAGGCTTACACCTTGACTTTTTAACACTTTCATCAAACTAAAAATGCTTTGTATTTCAATTTCAGTCAAAGAAGTTGTTGGTTCATCCATTATAATTATTTTAGCATCTTTTAATAAAGCTTTTGCAATTTCTATAATTTGTTTATATGATGGCGTTAAATCTTTTATTATTGTTTTTGGATTAATAGTTATATTCATTCTTTCCAAAATTTCTTTTGATTTTATGTACATTGCTTTTTTATCAACAAATAGTGACTTTTTTATTTCATGCCCTAAAAATAAATTTTCCATTATATTTAAATCATCTACCAGTGCTAATTCTTGATGTATAAATGCTATTTTGTTTTTTGTTATTTCTGTGATAATTTCCCCTTCATCATATGCCAAAAGTCCACTTAGTATATTCATAAGTGTAGACTTACCAGTGCCATTTTCTCCAAGCAAAGCATGTATACTGCCAGCTTCTAATTTTAAATCTACTCCTTTTAATACTAAATTATTACCAAATGCTTTCTTAATGTTTTTCATATATACCACAAATTAATACCCCTTTCTAATTTGCAGAGCTATCATAAATAATAGCTCCTGTGCAACTTCCTAACTATAATAAACTTACATCTGAGCTCTAATAAGTTTATTTGTTGGGAATATATTAACAGAAATATTATAAAATTTCAAGTATTAATAAAAATTTAACCGTTGTATAGAAGTATCACATCGATAAAAGAGTGCAGTAAATATGAACATTTCAACTAAAGTTAGTTTATAATAGAATGCAAATTGAAAAACATACCATATTGTTCAAATTTTAATTAGTATATTAATGGAAATTGTTAAAAAAGATTGCCATTTTTTTTTTTTGATGTTATAATTTTATTAAGTTTGAGTTCAAATTACAACATAGGAGGAAAAATATGGTCTTTTCAAGTATGGTATTTTTATTTGTATTTTTACCGTTAGTCTTAGGCGTATACTATGGAGTTTTAAAAAATATAAAATCAAGAAATATATTTCTATTAGCATTTAGTTTAGTGTTTTATGCATGGGGAGAACCCGTTTACATATTAATTATGTTAAGTAGTATAGTAATAAATTATTTTGGAGGAATATTGATAGATTTACATAGGAACAAATCAAAGTTAATTTTATTTATTGGAATAGTGTGTAACTTATCTTTTTTATTTATATTTAAATATGAAGGCTTTGTTGTTGTGAACTTAAATAGTATTTTCGGACTGAGTTTAGAAAGTTTAGAATTACCTTTACCTATAGGGATTTCATTTTTTACATTTCAAGCACTATCATATTTAGTGGATGTGTATAGGAAATCTGCTCCAGTACAAAAAAACATATTGGAACTAGGTTTATATATATCTTTCTTTCCACAGTTGGTTGCAGGACCAATTGTACGATATACCACTATTAATGAACAGATAAAACAACGTACGACTACTGCAGAACAATTCAACGAAGGAGTTAGAAGATTTATTATTGGTGTAGGAAAAAAAATAGTTTTGGCTAATAATTTCGCATTAATAGCAGATGCCTTTTTCTTAGCTCCATCAAGAGAAATTTCTATTATTTATGCTTGGGTTGGAGCAATAGCTTATAGTTTGCAAATTTATTATGATTTTTCTGGATATTCAGATATGGCAATTGGCCTTGGAAAAATGTTTGGCTTTGAATTTTTAGAAAACTTTAATTATCCTTATATCTCTAAAACTGTCAGCGAATTTTGGAGAAGGTGGCATATTTCACTGGGTAGTTGGTTTAGAGACTACGTATATTTTCCACTTGGAGGTTCCCGTGTTAATAAACAAAGAATGGTATTCAACTTATTTGTTGTTTGGTTTTTAACTGGGGTATGGCATGGAGCAGCGTGGCAATTTATTTTGTGGGGACTTATGTATTTTGTACTGCTTACATTTGAAAAATTGATTGACATATCAAGGTTTTTAAAAAACAAATTTGTAAGTGTTATATATCAAGCATTTACAATGGTATGTGTAATTGTTGGATGGGTTATATTTGGTAGTCCTGATGTAAAAGGAGCAATTGGCCATATTTTTGCAATGTTTGGTGGAGGATATATATTTGATGCTATAGGATTGGATAGTATAATGGAAAAATTTGCTTTGGCTAAAAATCCATTAATAGATGAAGGTCTGGCAAATGTAAATTATTTGTTACTTGTAATAGGAATAGTTTTAGCAACTCCAATTTTAACTAGTTGTTTAAATAAAATGAAATTACATACTACTAAAACTTTTGAGTTTGGTAGCAGTTTGGTATATATGTCTGTGCTTATAGTTTCAATTTCATATCTTGTAATTGGTGCACATAATCCATTTATTTATTTTAATTTTTAAGGAGGTCATGTTGATGAAACTTTTATCAAAGATACAACATCCAAAGTTATTATCATGTCTATTTGTTGGATTAATTGGAATAGGAGGAATAGTTAATGCACCAAACTTTATAAGTAGCTTTAGCAGTTCTCTTAAGGAAAACAAAACGGATATTCAGTGGGCTTTTTCCAGAGTCAATGCTAAGTATGCTGAGAACTTTGTATCTAAGCAAGGATATATTGATTTAAATGGAGCTTTGGCAAATTTAATAGGACAAAAAGTATTAAACGATGTAATAAAGTTGAGTAATGGTCACTTAACAATGGTTGTAGATAAATTAGATATGGAGCCTTATGTGGAAAATATCACAGATTTTAAAAAATATTTAGACGAAAAAGAAATTCCATTATTATATATACAGGCTCCACATAAGCTACCTACTGATATGGATGAAAATTTACCTAAAGATATTATAACTTATCCAAATAGAAATGCAGATGAATTATTACTTGGACTAAACCAAAATAATATATCTACTTTAGATTTAAGAGAAAAAATGAAAGAAGATAAAATAGATTATAATGAGGCTTTTTATAAAACTGATCACCATTGGACTTTTGAAACAGGGTTTTGGGCACATACCAAAATTTTAGAACAAATTAATGAGATACTGGATGTAGATGTTGTTAATAAAGAAGCAATAGATATAAATAATTATCATTTAACTACATATGAAGATGCTTTTATTGGTTCAAGGGGAAATAGAGTAGGTTCAAGCTTTACAGAACCAGATGATATAACAACGATATTGCCTAAATTTGAAACAAATCTTATTTTAGAAATACCTAGCCAAAATATTAAAAGAGAAGGTGAGTTTAAAGATACGCTAATTTTTGATAAAACTACTTCAGATGTCGAAATAGATTTAAATTTAGATGCACAAACTCACTCTTATTCATATTATTTAGGAGGTGACAACGAATATCTAAAAATAACTAATGCACAAGCACCCATTAATAAACGTATTTTTTTGATAAAAGATTCTTTTAATATACCAATGACACCTTTTTTAGCTATGCACTATAAAGAAGTACATACTTATGATATGAGAGATGGCAATGGTGGAAGTATTAACAAAATGTTACAGAAGTTAGAGGAAGTAAACCCTGATATGCTTTTAATAATGTATTTTCCTGGAAGTTTAAGAGAAGAAACTCTAACATTTTTAAATTAATTTTGACTACATCTGAACTTTTTTGTATAATACGAATATTATAATAAACTCTATCATTTATTACCTGTTAAGAAAACGATATTGATTTTGCTTGTTGAAAATGTTATAATCTGGATCTAAGGAGGAATGTTAATATGATTATTCCAATTGATCCTGAAAAAAATTACCAAACACGCCGTAAAGCCCCTAGCTTTAGGCATGGGGAGTGTCAAATATGATAAAAAGGCATAAAAAGTACATAGTCAGTGGTATGGCAATGCTTGTTTTAGCTACATTTGGAACAACTTTCATAGAAGTTATACCCGCTGGTACGGTCGGAATTGTTTATAAAGCAAATGGAGGAATTTCGAGCAAGGCTTTAAATCAAGGTTGGAATTTTTGATTCCCCTAATTAATAAAGTCTCATTGTATTCCGTTTCTATTGAACATAGTTATATGACAGCAGGAGATAATGGGGATAGTAGAGAAAATGAAAGTTTTGCTATAATGTCTTCTGATGGTAAAGAAGCAATAGCTGAGCTGAAATTTTCATATACATTCGACGAAAATAATATCACAACTATATATGAAAGTTTTAAAGGCAAAGATGGTGAAATAGTTGAAACTACATTTATAAAGCCTACAATGGTTTCTTTAGTAAATAGTGTTTCTACACAATATCCAATATTTGATATATATGGTAGTGGCCGAAATGAAATTAATACAGCTATTACTAAAGCTGCAACAGAATATTTTAATAAATATGGAATTTTAATTGACAAAGTTTCTTTAACTCAAGTTGTACTAGATGAGCAAACTAGGCAGGCAATTCAGCAAAAAGTAAATAAGATGAATGAAATTGATATTGCTCAATCAGAAACAAAGATTGCTGAAGAAGTAGCTAAAAAAAGTATGATTGAAGCTCAAGCACAAGCTGAACGAAATATAATTGAAGCCCAAGCTCAGGCGGAGCGAAAATTAATTGAAACTGCAGCCGATGCAGAAGCTACTATTTTAAAAGCCGAAGCAGAAAAGCAAGCAAATTTATTGCGTAGCCAGTCTTTAACTCAAGAATTACTGATACAAAATTATATTGAAAAGTGGGATGGACAATTGCCTACTGTTTCAGGTAGTGAAAATGCCATGTTGTTTGATATGAATTTAGACAATCTTAATTAGAAGAAGCCGAATATATTTTCGGCTTTTTTTTATGTTTTTTTCTTTAATTTAGGACAAAGCTCTATCCAATTTATTATTAGTTGTGTTAAAATTCTATTGTATGAGGTATTGTTAGTTTTTAAAATGCTTAGATTGGAGGAAATTTTGAAAAACTTAAAGAAAACTATGATAATAAGTTTTATAATTATTTTATCTTTTTTGCTAATATTAGTATTGCCAGTTTGGAATATAAAAAATATTAATATTGAAGGAAATAAATACTATATTGATGATGATATAAAAATAATACTAGGTCTTGATAAACCAACGCATATATTAACTTTGTCACAAAGTGACGTGGAAAATAGTAAAAAAATCTTGCCTTTTATTAAGGAAATCCATCTTGACAAAGTTTTACCTGATACCATCAATTTGAATATAGTTGAAAGGACTCCTTTGGGGTATATTCCTTTTTCAGGTGGATATATTATTTTAGACGAAGAAGGTTACGTACTTGCTCACCATGAGCAAAAAATTGAAAAGTTACCAATTATTGAAGGAATAAAAATAAATAAATTTTTGGTTGGAGAAAAACTTGTTCCTGTAGAAGATGAAGAATTTATAGTGCTTAAAGAAATATTAAGCATATTAAATAAATATAATTTGCAAGAAGAAGTAACCACAATAAATGTTTCTGACACTGAACAAATACACTTGTACATTAATTCATTAGATGTTATAATTGGGGATATTAAGGAGTTTGAACAAAAAATAAGGTGGCTTATAGGAATTTATGATACATATACCATTGGTGTATTGGATCTATCTATGATAGAAAATGGCTCAGCCGTTCTCAAGCCGCTTGAATAATTAATTATCTTGTACATTAAATGAAAAGAGGTGGCAATTGTGCTAGAACTTTATATGGAAGACCCAACACAAGGAGCTAAGATAAAAGTAATTGGAGTGGGAGGAGGAGGAAACAATGCCGTTGACCGAATGATTGAAGATGGACTAAATGGTGTAGATTTTATCACTGTTAATACTGATCATCAAGCCCTTTCCCGTTCTAAGGCAGCACTTAGAATACAAATTGGTGAAAAAATGACCCGTGGATTGGGTGCAGGTGCTAATCCAGAAATAGGTACAAAATCTGCGGAGGAAAGTAAAGAAGAAATACTTAAAGCTTTACAAGGAACAGATATGCTGTTTATAACTGCAGGAATGGGCGGAGGAACAGGAACAGGTGCTGCTCCAGTAATTGCAAAGATGGCTAAAGAACAAGGAATATTAACTGTGGGAGTGGTTACAAAACCTTTTAGTTTTGAGGGCCGCAAAAGAATGATAAATGCTGAAAAAGGAATGGAAGAACTAAAAAAAGCTGTAGATACATTAATTATAATTCCTAATGATAAAATTTTACAAGTAATTGATAAAAAAACAACTATGATTGAGGCCTTTAGCAAAGCTGACAAGGTTTTACAACAGGGAGTTCAAGGGATTGCAGACCTTATTTCAAGTCCAGGTGTAATAAACCTTGATTTTGCAGATGTGCGTACAATTATGACAAATAAAGGTGTTGCACATATGGGTATTGGAGTAGCTAGCGGTGAAAACCGAGCAGAAGAAGCAGTAAAGCAAGCAATTAGTAGTCCATTACTTGATACAACCATTCGTGGTGCAAGATGTGTACTTCTTAATATTTCTGGTGGAGAATCATTAGGCTTAATGGAAGCTAACTCTGCAGCAGAATTGATTTGCGAAGGTGTAGATCCAGATGCAGAAATTATATTTGGTACTTCAATTAATGACGATTTAGGAGAGGAGCTTTCAATTACAATAATTGCAACAGACTTTCAAAATTTAGATGTTAGGCCAAGCTCTAATTTTATTAAATCACCAAGTTCTAATAAAAGAGAAGATAAGCATGTGGAAAAAGAAGAAAATAAAGTTGAAATAAAATCTAAAAATATAAATGGGAGACCAGAACACTCAGGTGATTCACCTCAAATTCCAGACTTTTTAAGACGCTCTCGTTAACTAAATATAAAAACAAAAGCACCTGTCCAGGTGCTTTTTGATGTCTCTCTATTTAAATTTGCTGAAGCCTAGTTTTTGTAATTTGTTACATCTTTTAAACATACAACCCATATATATTACATTTGATGTATCAAAATTAGTTATGTCTAGTTGTTCCAACTCACTACATTCAGCAAACATACAGCTCATATCTGTTACTTTAAATGTGTTAAAATTACTTAAATTCAGTCGATGTAGTTTATTACATCCAAAAAATAAACAACTCATATCTATTACATTGGATGTATCAAAACTGCTTAAATTTAATTCCTTTAATTTATTACACCAAAAAAACATACAACTCATATTTATTAGTTCACTAGTGTTAAAATTATTTACATAGACTTTTTCTAATTCACTACATTCAGCAAACATATAGCTCATATCTGTTACTTTAGCCGTATTAAAATGATTTAATTCTAATCTTTTTAACATTTTACATTCAGCAAACATGCCTCTCATATTGTCAACTTTAAAAGTGTTAAAATTACTTAAATTCAATTGATGTAGTGCTTTACATTGTTCAAACATACCACTCATATCTGTTACTTTAGAAGTATCAAAATGGCTTAAGTCTAATTTTTGCAATGAATTGCATTTTGCAAACATCTGACTCATGTCTGTTACTTGAGTAGTATCAAAATTACTTAAATCTAGAGCATGTAACTCATTACAGTTATAAAATAGTTCTTTCATGCTTTGCACTAATTTACCATCGTGTCTTATTAAAGGTTGTGGTAGCACCAAATAAGGATGCCAGTTACTATTTAACTCCTCACGAAAATTATTTGATAGTCTTACACTTTTAACAGGTATTTGAGTATTGGAAAATGCCATATAGTATTCATAAAATAATTTTTCATCAGTCTTAATATTTTTATATGGCAAATCTTCAGATATTATATTGTATGTATACTCATTTAGAATAGCATTTTTAATTAAGCCTTCTTTTATAAAACATTTTAAATTTGAAATATCAAAAAATTGTACATCTCCGATAATAGTTTCTTCATTACTATCAATTATTTTTAATTCATATCCACCGATATAATCATCATTTATACTAATTATTGATGTCAGTTTGCATTTTGCATTTATCTTATCTAGTAATTCCTTAAATTCCATAACATCAATTTTGTCCATAGATTTTAAGTTAGAAACAAAATTGTGCAAATCATTTTTGAACTCTATCTTATTAATTAAATCTTGTTTTTCCTCTAAAGCTTTCAATCTGCCTTGAAATTTTCGTCTTTGTTTTTCCATTTCTTTTATGCTGTTTTTTATGCATGTCAATTCTTGTGTTAGCCACTCAATTTCTTCTTTATACATTTATTTTCCCCCTAGTGCATTTTAACTTAATATAAAATACAATGCTTATATTTTATATTATAAGATAATTTTAAAAAATAGACAATATGTTTATATATACAACCAAGACAAATATATAAATATTTATATATTTTATATTTTTTTGAAAAATGTACTTAGTATAAGTTCTTATAGTAGGTAATCGGATTAATATATATCTTATAATTTGTAATTTAATATTATATAAATATTAAACCATAAAAAATATAATATGATATTATATTTTTTATCATTTATGTCGAATATATCATGTAGTGTAATATTTATTAATACAATCGAGGTGATAATTATGACAATTAGTCCAGTCAACAGATCTTCTAATTCATATTATGTACAGCCCATTAGAAAAGTTCGAGATACATCAGCAGCAGATCATGTTAATGTTTTGCAAGTAAATTCACAAGAACAAGTAAATTCACAAGAAAATGTTGGCAGTACAAATAAACAAAATACTAAAATAACGGATAGAGCAACTGGTGTTGCTAATGCACAAAACATTCTTTCAGCACAAGTAAATCGAGATGTTCTTAATAAAACACAAAAGGTTTCTAGTGAAGATGATAATGTCGATACAAACTCTGAACAACAAAATAGTATAACTACAGAAGAACAAAATGAAATAAACAATATTTCTATAAATACTTCGAGTGGAGAAAGAGAGCGTAACTTAGATGAAATAACCACTACACTAGAAAAAATACGTGAGCAAGTAGTTTATGCCTCTAATTCTTCAAGCAACGAGTATCGTGAATTTTCTCAAGAGCAAATAAATCAACTTTTAGAGGAACTTAAATTGAATTTAGAAGATATAGATATGGGATATGATATCGAGAAACTAGGGCTAGAAGATATAGACGTTACAGATGATGCTTCTATACATAACTCCCTAAAATCTGTCGATAATGCCATTGATCTAATATCTTACAAAAAAGAAAATCCATTTGGATTAAGCAGTTCTACTGTAAATGATGTTGCAGATGACTTAGAAAAATTATATGCATTAGGGACTACAGCTTCTGAAACAAATAGTTCTGGATATAAAGAGCTTTTGCAAGAAGAAGTTGAAAAGATTAAAAGTAATATAGCAGACACTTTAAAAGACACTGGCGTTACATTAAAAGATTTAAAAATTGAAGGTTTTGATGTTACAGGAAAATTTTCTCTAAATACTATTCACAATGCAATAGAAGGGATTACTAATAAGCAATCTACTTTGGGTCAAAAAAACCATGTCTATAGTGAAGAATATCTAAGTGATCTAAGAAATAAGAATAAAAGTGTAGGTAATGATAATAGTGCTTGGCAAGAAGTTCTTCAGAAATTTACAAATTTCTCTGACACCTATCAATATCGAAGCTACATGAATATGCTCAATTTATTTTCTGGTGGACATAGTCAAGTAGCAACAACATTTAATATGTTTTCTTAGGACTTAAAATTTTTTAAGATTTACATTTTGTAGTTTTTAATAATAAAAAGAGGTGATAATTATGGCAGTTGGAGCAATTAGTGGAGTGTCCAATAGGCAATATGTTCAAAACACTAGAAGTACACAAGCGACTCAGGCTCAGCCTACTGTTGAAGAAACACAATCACAAAATACGCAGGCAGTACAAGAAACACAATCACAAAATACGCAGGCAGTACAAGAAACACAATCACAAAATACACAGGCAGTACAAGAGACTCAATCACAAAATACACAGGCGGTACAAGAAACTAACTCGAATAATCAAAGGGAAGTAACAGATAGTACCACAGCCGTTAGCAATGCACAAAACATTCTTTCCGCACAAATAAATCAAGATACAGTTAATCAAGTAGCTGCAGTGAGTAACACTGAAGTAGCTGATCCATCAAATACTACCGAAGAAACTGTTCCAGAAGATACTACGGAAGAAAGTAATCCAGTAAATGATGTTTTAAACCAACTACGAGATGTGACCATAGAAAACTCTGTAGCCTACACAGATGGTTATAAAGGAATTTTAGAAGATAGATTTGAGAACTTAAAAGCAGAACTTAGCACTGCTTTAGAAGAAAGTGGTAGTGAGCATACACTTGAAAGTTTAGGATTGGATGATTTAGATATTGCTGCGGAAGGTTCAATACAAACTATAGAAAATGCTTATGCACAAATTAACGGAACTGGATATTCAACCAGTGGTGATTTAAGTGTTGGGGTCGGCGATTCTGAAGCTGTAGCACCAACAACCACTCCTGAAGAAGATACATCAACAACTGGTACACCAACAACTGGTACACCAAATAATGATACATCAGATAATAATACATCAGATAATAATACAGAAGCTGAAGACGATGAATATGACGCTTTTAAAGAATTTACAGGTGCTACTTTACAATACATGTATAAATATGAGAGCTATTCAAACCTTTTTAATTTTATGAATGGTTCAAAATCAATCTATGATATCTTAATGTAAAAATAATTTATTACCCTATAAATATTAAATATTATTTTGTGGGGGAACTCCCCCGCATAACGTATATATAAATTAAAAAGAGGTGACAATTATGGCAATTGGAGCAATTGGTGGCACTTCACCAAGTATGTATACTACAAGATTAAATACTCAACAACAGCAACAAAGTAAAGTTGAAGAAGTACGCCGTGAAAGAGAAGAAGCACAAGAAAAATTAGCAAGTGGAAAAAGAATTAATTCTGCTGCAGATGATGCAGCGGGATTGGCTATCGCACAAAATATTCTTTCATCATATGTCGGGATAGACATGGAGAACCAAAATCTTTCAATGGAAATGAATAGAATTAATGTGGGTGACAGTGCTTTAAGTGGTGTGGCTGATAGCTTAAATAGAATTCAAGAGCTTGGTGTTCAAGCGTCTAATGGAACTTTATCTAGTTCTGAACGTGAAATTATTCAAGGTGAAATCGATCATATAAAAGAAGGCATTTCTGATAGTTTAGCTAATGGTGAATTTAATGCACAGGATTTATTTGGCTCAGCTGAAAATCAACTTGGAGAAATAAGTATTGAAAGTTTAGGAATTGCTGATTTTGATGTAACTGGAGATTTTTCTTTAGATACTATTGATCAGGCTTTAGAACAAGTAACTTCATTAAGATCAGAACTGGGTGCACAAACAAATGGAATGCAACATCAGTACAATTCCAACGCAGTAACTTCTGAAAATCTTAAAGCAGCAGCTAGTCGTATCCAAGACACAGATTATGCTGAAGAAATTGTGAATTTAACGACCCAAAATGCACTTACACAATATCAAATGCAAGCACACAAAAATATGATGAATTTAATGGGTAGTTCATTTAATATAGCATTATAAAAAAAATGAACTGACCCCAGTTTACTGGATAGATTTTAACCAGTATGTGGACTGATTCCTAAATTGATTAGGAGTTAGTCCTTTCAACTTAATTTTAATTCTCTTATTATTATAATAGTCTGTATACTTATCGATGGATTTTAAATCTATTATCTAGACTATTTATAGTTTCACCATTTTTTCTTCTAGTATATATATCCACTTTGTTTTCATATGTCAGCATACCTGCACCCTTTCTTCTATCTAACTTTATGGGTGCAGTTCAGATTTTTATTATTTAATATGCTTTAACACAACAAGGCCTGCTGGAGGTACATCTACATACAAAGAAAACTCTTTATAATTATATCCAAAGTTATTTGTTTGAAGTTCTCCATTTAATCGTCCTGTTCCACCATACTCTAGTTTATCGCTGTTAAAGATTTCTTTATAAGTTCCTTCTTTTTCTGCTCCAACTATATACCCTAGATGAGTTCTAATAGAAAAGTTTAATATTATTATTAGTTCTTCTTTTTTTGTTCTTCTTATAAAGCTTACTATTAAAGTATCTAAGTCGTCGCCTCTAATCCAAGAAAAATTCTGAGTTAAGTCTTTTTCCTCATATAAAGCGGGGTGTGATTTATAAAGCTCATTTAATTCTTTTACATACAAAAGAGTTTCTCTGTGATCTTTATATTCAAGAAGATGCCAATCAAGGGATTTGCCTTCATACCATTCACTTGTTTGTACAAATTCATTACCCATGAACATTAATTTTTTACCAGGATGCACATACATATATCCATATAGCAATCTCAAGTTTGCTTGTCTTTGCCACCAATCTCCAGACATTTTATACAGCATTGGGCTCTTGCCATGAACTACTTCATCATGTGAAAGTGGAAGTATATAATTTTCATTATACATATAAGATAAGCTAAATGTTAACTTATCATGAATATATCCTCTATGCTCAAATTTATATGACATATATTTTAGGACATCATTCATCCAACCTAAATTCCATTTATAATCAAATCCTAAACCACCCTCATCAACTTTTTTAGTAACTCCATACCATGCACTGGAGTCTTCTGCAATTACAATTTTGTGAGGAAATTCTTTTTTTACAGTTTGGTTTAATTCTTTTAAAAATTCTACCGCTGTTCCATCTGATTCATGACTACCTAATCTTCCTCCAAAAAGCATTGAAGCAACTGCATCAACCCTTATTCCATCTGCTTTATATTCATCAAACCACATCATTGCACTAGAGATTAAGAAACTTTTTACTTCTCTTTTATAATAATCAAATAAAAGTGTTCCCCAATCTGGATGAGTTTCAGGTTTTTCATAAAGATGTGTTCCATCAAAATATTCAAATCCAAAAGCATCTTTTGGAAAATGTCCAGGAACCCAATCTAAAATAACTCCTATTCCATGTTGATGTAGCACATCCATTAAATATTTAAAATCATCTGGCATTCCATATCTTGTAGTGGGTGCAAAGTATCCAGTAACTTGATATCCCCAAGAACCATCAAAAGGATGTTCCATAATACCCATAAGTTCAACATGAGTGTAGTTCATTTCATTAACATATTCTGCTAGAGGTTGAGCAATTTCTCTATAAGTTAAAAATTCATTATTTCCTTTTCTTCGCCAAGAGCCTATATGCACCTCATAAATATTTACAGGCTTGTTTACGGAATTGATATCTTGTTTATCAATACCTTCATTTTTCCAAGTATAACTATTGCCATTATATGGAAAACAATAAGTTTCGGGTCTTAATGCAAATCGTCTTGCATAGGGGTCAGCTTTATACAATAAACTATCATCTTGTGTTTTGATTTCATATTTATAGCAACTATGCTCTGAAATTCCTGGAATAAATATATTAAATATACCAGAATATTTGTAGTTGGTCATAATATGACGGCGACCATCCCAATTATTAAACTCACCAATTATGCTAACTCTTTTTGCATTAGGAGCCCAAACTGTAAAGTTTACACCTCTTACTGACTCTTTAGTTGTAACGTGTGCACCCATCCAGCTATATGCTTTTGGATCAATTGAGGTTAAAAATGTTTTTAAATTATCTTGAGATATATAAGGTTCAAATGCATATGCATCTTCACTTTCCCAAGTTTCTCCAGATTGGTTAGTGTAGCGTAGAATATATGGAAACTTCTTTTTATGCTTGCCCATAACCCCTTCAAAAAGGCCTTCTGATAATTCTTGAAGTGCATATTCTTTGTCAGGTTCTGTTTTTGGCTTAGCAACAACTTTAATTGCATCTGGACAAAATACTCTGACAACAACTATTTCCACTCCTTTTTTATATTGTTCGTGCATTCCCAAAAATTCATGCGGTTGATCTGTATTTCTTAATAAATTATAATCCATTATAAATCCTCCTTCAATGATACCTTTATCTTAATATAGATTCCAATTTTTTTCAATTATTTTTTGTAAAATTTTAATTTAAATTTGTTAAAGCTATTGCCTTTATTTTGAAAATTGGTTATCCTTAATAGAAAGCTTTAATTTTTTGGAGGAAATAGTATGTCAATAGAAAATAGCTTAGCATATTCTTATATAGCATTAGTACAGAAATATAATAATATTTTACAACAAACTGATACTATGGAAATCTTAAAAGATGATTTCGAATTTGCTCGCATAAAAAAATTCAGTTTTTCTTTATTGAAAAATTTATCTAAAAAAATGAATTTAAATGTTTCAGATAAAGCTTCTATAATTAATGAAATTATGGAAACTCGTAATAAAATTGAACAAATATTTTTAGCTACTTATACACTTAATCTTGAATTGCGCTGTAAATTTATGGAAATTACAGCTGACAAAACTTATATAGAACCTTTGGTAGAATTAGACCAAATGCAAAACTATAACTTTGAAAATATAATTAATGATATTAGCGAATTATTATTTTCTATAACTTCAAGTCCGCAACAAGCATTTGGAAAAAATCTTTTAGAAGTAATTCCTTTAGGATTTAAATATGCAAGTGCTCGAAGATATATAAAAGAAAGTTTAAAATATGTGCCTTATGATGAAAATATTTCTAATAAATTATTTTTTACTTTATTAGGAGGCTTTGATGCAACTGATGAAGAATCTAAATCAATGCTTAAAGATAACTTTGAACAAATAGTAAATCTTGATGATGATGCTTCTTATGATGAATATTATGATGACTTAGAAGAGATACTATTTTTTAATGATGATTATCTAGACTTATTAAATGACATTTTTTGTTTATTAGGTTGTATATGTAATTTGCTAGTACTAGAGAATTTTGATTTTGATACATTACTAGAATTACACCCAAGTTTTAGCGACTTATATTATATTATAAAAAATCCAAAGCAATATAATTCAATTGAAATTTCAGAACGAATTGATATGATTGAAGAAGAATTGCAAGAAATATATTTTGAAAGCTTGGATTTAGACAATCCGACCGAACATATAATGCATTTTTGTTTAAGTCTATTTTTAGATGATTTGATAAACTTCTATAAAGGGGATTCAAAGGTACATTTTAAAGAAATTGACATGTTTTTAGAAGAACTAGACAAATATGTTGCCAAAGCCACTCCAGAGGAAGTTAATGCTAAATTACAATATATTTTAAGTCGTATTCCTTTTACAATGAATGAAGGTCAATTTAAAACATATTTAAACAATAGTTTCAAGAATAATGATTTTGCAGTAAATGTATTTACTGTGGAAAAATTAAAAGAACTTTTATCATTTGATGAAGAAGTATTATCATTTATAAACGAAAATTTATCAGAGTTCATAGACGGATTGGATTTTAACAATTTGTTAAATGATACTTTTCTGGAATAGAGAAAACCATCGATAACTCTTTATCTTTATTTAAAAATACTTGGAGGTTTTTATGAAAAAAATAGCAGTAGTTACTGATAGTGCTTGTGACTTAAGTTCCAAAACAATTGAAGAATATGGGATTTATCAAATTCCATTAAAAATTATTTACAAGAATGCTGAGTATTTAGATAAGGTAACAATTTCTTCAAAAGAAATGTATGCTAGATTAAACCAAGAAGTTCCAACAACATCTTTACCTGATGTAGAATATGCACAAGGTGTTATCCAGTCAATAATTGACGAGGGATATACTGATATTCTAGTGGTGTGTATATCAACACAATTATCTGGTACATTAAATAGTTTGAAAATTATTTGTGAAGAATATACTAATGTTAATTTCTATTTTATTGATAGTAAGACTTTAGGTTATCCCGAAGGTGTTGTAGCTGTTGAGGTAGCTAAATATGTTAAAGCTGGACTTTCAATTGAAGAAATTTTAAATAAAGTTCCTGGCATACAGAAAAGACTGCATGGATATATTAATGTTGATAGTCTGGATCATTTAATTAAAGGTGGTAGACTGAGCAAAACAGCAGGAGCAGTTGGTACAATTTTAAATTTTAAACCGATTATAGGAATTGATCATGAAAAAGGTATATTGTACAGTGAAAGTAAACCTAGAGGAAGAAAAAAAGCTTTTAGCGAACTAATTGATATTTTAAAAAATGTATTAAAGCGATCTAAATGTGAAGTCTGGGTTTTAACAGGAGATGCTGATAGTGAAGCTAAAGATTTTTATAATCAAATAAAAGATTTTGAAGGGATTACTCAAATTAGCATTGAAGAAATTGGAGCTGCTATGGGTATTCATACTGGGCCTGGTGTTGTAGGCTTAGTTATATTAGAAGCTGAGAAATAGAAATTTAAAAATGTTATAAAACAAGACCGTAGATAGTTATCTATGGTCTCGTTTTGCTTTGACTTATATTTAAGTAGGCTTAGAACTTTTGTCCTATCACCTAAAAATAGAACATTAGCTAGGAAAGTTCTGGATGATTAATAGCTTTATTTGATAATACTAGTTGATTTTTATTTTTTAATATATAAACTGCAAAGATTGCTGTTAAAAGTTCTGCACATGGTACAGTTGCCCAAACTCCATTCACTCCTAAAAATGTAGGAAGTACAGTTATTCCAATAAGTATAAATATTAATCCTCTACTTGCTGAAATTATAATTGAACTTTTTGCATCTCCTATTGCTGTGAAGTAGCCACCAGTTATAACATTGAACCCACTAAGTAAAAATGCAAAAGCATAAATTTTAGCTCCTCCAACTGCCAAGTTAACTACATCTGTATTATCAGCAAATATTTCTACTAGAGGCTGTGCAAATGCTGACAAGATTGCAAATAATATAATTCCAATGATACTAGAGCTTAAAAGGGATAATTTCATAATATCTATCACTCTGTTATGTTGTTCATTTCCAAAGTTATAGCTTATAATTGACCCAATTCCATCCGCAATACCAAAAATAAGAAATCCACCAAATAAAGATAAATAACTGATAGCAGTAAAAGCTGCAACTCCAGATGTACCTGCAATTTCCATAAATGCTAGGTTAAAGATAAAAGTAGAAGTAGCCGTTGCAACTGATGTAACACCTTCAGAAGACCCATTGTACATAACTGGAACAATATATTTAGCTACAAATCTTCCTTTAAACAAGTTTACTTGAGAATTTTTGTCTAATACTGGTTTAATTACAAAATATAAAGATACAGTGTGTGCTATACCTGTTGCAAAAGCAGCTCCGCCAATTCCTGTCTTTAAAATTGCTAAAAATATATAATTTAAAGTTACGTTTACTACAATACTTGCAAGAGTAGCTTTTAAATATAGTTCAGGTTTCCCTAAAATACGTGACGTAAAACCAAACAGAAATATCGAACCTATAATTAAAGGAAAGAAGGAAATAATTCTTATGTATGTTTGGGCATATAATAAAAGTTCTTCATTTGCTCCTAATAAAGTTGCTATTTTTGGACTAAACGTAATTCCTATAATAGATATCAATAACAGAGTTATACTTAAAAAGATATATATTGTTTTAAAAATGTCTTGTGCTTCCTCAGTTTTTCCTTCTCCAAGACTTCTCCCCAAAAAACTAAGTCCACCTATACTCATAACTAAACATATACCTATTACTATTTGCATAAAAGGCTGTGATATATTAATACTAGCTAATCCAGCTTCCCCAATAAAATTTCCTACAAATATACCATCAATAATAGTTTGCATACCTGTAATTACCATTGCTATAACACTTGGTATAACATATTGTATAAATAATTTTCCTGTTTTTTCAGTTCCCAAAATGTTTTCTTCCATAACCTAGCCCCCCTAATTTTTTAATATTATTTTTAAATTTTTTATAAACTCTGAACACAATTTATCAAACAGAATTGTTGATTGGTTAATTTCTGTTTCAGTATACTCTTTTTGTAACTCTTTTATAGTAGTTTTCATTGCATCTTCAAAAATTGACTCAACTTTCTGAATCTCATCTGTAATTGCTAAGTAAAACACTCTTTTGTCTGTTTCACTTTGAACCTTTTTCACATATCCTAGTTGTTCTAGTTCTTTAATCTTTTGGGTTACAGATGGTTTTGAAATCTCTAATATTTCGGCTATGTCAGAGACAGTATACTTGTCAGGACAATTCCTGATTATGTCTAGATACATTAAGCTATTAAAGCTTAGTTTCTTTGCTCCAAGGATATTATTTTGAAATTTTAATTCTAATATAGCTAAATCATGGAAATATGCATCTAAAATATCCTTTATGGTTTTCATACTCAGTCCTCCAATTTAAAATAGTTAGGAGTAAACTAATTAGTTCACTCCTAACTATAATACTCTATCGTTTTAAAATTGTCAACTGTTTTGTTTAAAATATTTTATAATTAAAGGGACGTTAATAAACGCCCCCTTAAAATCATTAGATTTGGTAATAAAATTAAATTACATTTGTTGTAGCTACGATATCTACACCAGTACTTGCGACATTGGACACAATAACATCTCCAATATTAACAGGTGCTTTAACTACAACATTTTTTAAAGCTTCTATACACTCAAATATTTTTCCTTTAGGAATATCATTTTTTGTTTTAACAGAAACAACAGGAGCGTTTCCGTTTTCAACTTTTACAGTGGATGTAACAATACGTGTTGGGTTAGTAAGTTCTTTATGGGCATATTTTTCACCACGTTTACAAGTGTTTCCTGTTACCGCTCCAATAACTTCTCCTTCAACCTCAACTGTCAAATTACATCCGATTGGACAGTTAATACAAATTAATTCAACCATGCTTACGCCTCCTCAATTTTAATGGTAATTCTTTTTAAATTTGGCCTATCCATTAACTGAGCTTTAGTTATTACTACTTCTTCCATTTCACCTGGAGCCATTACACGTTTTTTCTTATTAGATATACGTTCATCATCAAAGTATACACTCAAGAAAGAGTCAGTATATACTTGCCCAACACGAAAACGTATAATTTGACTATCTTCCATACGTTTTGGATCAATATTTACAGGAACAGTATATCTAACGCCATTTTCACCTTGAAGTGAAATGGTATTTTCGCTTTTATCAATATGTTTGCCTTGAACATACATTGCGGCATTTTTTCCAGCCGTAGCTGCTTCTCCAGACACAAAGTCTACTAGGTCATGAACATGAAGAACATTACCGCATGCAAACACGCCTTCAATATTAGTTTCTAGGCTTTCATTAACAATTGGGCCAGAGGTAACTCTACTAATTTCAATTCCCATATTTTCAGATAATTCATTTTCAGGTATAAGTCCAACAGATAACAACAAAGTATCACAAGTATATTCTTCTTCGGTTCCTGGAATTGGTTTTAAGTTTTCGTCTACTTGAGCAAGTGTTATACTTTCAAGGCGTTCCTTCCCTTTTATGTTTACTACTGTATGACTAAGTTTTAAAGGTATTCCAAAATCATCTAAACATTGAACAATATTTCTTTTTAATCCACCTGAATAAGGCATAAGTTCAGCTACAACTTTAACTTTAGCACCTTCAAATGTCATACGACGTGCCATAATTAATCCAATATCACCTGAACCTAAAATTACAACTTCACGTCCTGGAAGATACCCTTCCATATTTACTAGACGTTGAGCTGTACCAGCTGAAAATATTCCTGCTGGACGATATCCAGGAATATTTAGTGCTCCACGGGAACGCTCACGACACCCCATAGCTAGTATTATTGCTTTTGCTTCAATTTGGAACAATCCTTCTTCTTGGTTCATAGCTGTAATAACTTTATCTTTATTTATTTCTATAACCATTGTGTGTAATTTATATTCAATGTTACGATTTTGGACTTCTGTTATATACCTAGCAGCATATTCTGGACCAGTTAATTCTTCTTTAAAAGTGTGTAGTCCAAATCCATTATGAATACACTGGTTCAAAATTCCACCCAGTTCTTTATCTCTTTCTAAAATTAAAATGCTTTCAACGCCGTTATCTCTTGCAGAAACGGCAGCAGCAAGCCCTGCAGGCCCTCCACCGATTATTACAACATCATACTTCATATTTATACACTCCTTATAAACTATCTTTGTTCGTTCCAACAATAATTTGAGATTTACCACCTGATTTTGTAATTTCATCCATGGCAATCTTACATTCTTTATTTATTAAGTCAATTGTACGTGGAGAGCAAAAACCAGATTGGCAACGCCCCATACCTGCACGAGTACGACGTTTTACGCCATCAAGTGATTTGGCTCCAAGAGGTCTATGAATAGCGTCCAAAATTTCTCCTTCTGAAATCATTTCACAACGACATACTATGTTTCCGTATGCTGGTTTGTTTTTAATTAGTTCTTGGCGAGAGTTAAAATCTAGTTCGTTTGATGCAATAATTCCTTCTCTTTTGCCATTAAAGTTTGGATTTGGCTCTAAACCAAGTTTTTCTTTTAGTATACCTGCAACCATTTTCCCTATAGCAGGAGAACTTGTTAGTCCAGGAGACTCAATGCCTGCACAATCAATAAACCCTTTTGCATCTTCAACTTCTTTGATAATAAATTCATGATTATCCTCATGAGCTCTTAAACCTGCAAAAGAAGTAATAACTTTTCTTAAAGGTATATCCTTAACATTTAATCCTGCTTTTGCTATTAATTCGTTAAGTCCTTCACTAGTTGTAGCTGTAGCTTCTTTATCTTCAATATCAACAGCAGTTGGTCCAAGCAATAAATTTCCATGAGCTGTTGGAGTAACAAGAATACCTTTTCCAAATTTGCTTGGTAGAGCAAATATTGTACGATTTACATGTTTTCCAGTTCCTTTGTCTAGTAAACAATAATCTCCACGGCGTGCTGTAATATGAATTTTGTTTTCACTCACCATATTGTGTAGTACATCAGCATAAACACCTGCAGCATTAACAATATATTTTGTTTCAAATTCGCCGTTATTAGTTAAAACTTTCCAGCCATTGTCTGTTTTTTCAAACCCGACAACTTCGGTATTAAACTTAAAGTCGACTCCATTCATTGCAGCATTTTCAGCCATAGCAATGTTTAAAGTAAATGGGCATACAACTCCAGTAGCCGGAGCATACAAAACAGCAACTACATTATCTGCTATATTTGGTTCCATCTCTACAATACGGTTTCTGTCAGTAATAATTTCTACATCAACCCCATTTGCAACTCCTTTATCATAAAGAGTTTTTAGTGTGTCTAAATCTTCCTGGTTATTACATACTACAAAAGATCCATTTTGTATAAATGGAATGTCAAGCTCTTTTGAAAGCTCAGGCATCATTTTGTTTCCCTCAACGTTAAGCTTAGCCATAAGAGAACCAACTTTTGCGTCATATCCAGCATGAGCAATTCCACTGTTGGCTTTTGATGTTGCGTAGCAAACATCTTCACCTTTTTCCAATACACATACATTTACATTATACCTAGACAATTCTCTGGCACAGGCACTTCCAGATACACCTGCTCCAATAATAATTACATCAACCATTATTTCATTCCTTTCTTCCACTTCATTATTCATAGCAATGCAGTAATGTTATCCTTACATTATATAGCGAAGGCAAATGGTGCTTCCTTATAAATTGGATTTTTTTACTATACTTATTATTATAATTAAATATTTTATAAAAAACAACTTAAATACGGATATTTTTAAAAAAAAAGAAGAGCATATTGTACTCTTCCTTTAAAATTCTTAAGCCCAAGGAATTATTTGATATAATAACACTGCACAAATAGCTCCTAATACTGGTCCAATTATAACAACGGGTGCATATTCCCAATTAGAACTTCCTTTTCCCTTAATTGGAAGTAAGTAGTGTGCTAAACGAGGACCTAAGTCACGTGCTGGATTTATTGCATATCCTGTTAATCCACCCATTGACATACCAATTGCTGCTATAATTCCAAATACTAACAAATTATTTACGCCAGCTGGTACTGCTCCTGCTTGAGCAATTCCTTTAATAGCAAAAACTAAGATAAAAGTTCCAACAGCTTCACTTAAAACGTTACGTTTAAAGTTTGGTATTGAAGGTCCTGTGCTAAATACTCCAAGTTGTGTAGCTTGTGAAGTTTCTGCATCAAGATGATCTTTATATAAAGCATGTACAATGCATCCACCTGCAAATGCTCCCGCAAATTGAGTTATAATATATCCAGGAACTATTCCCCAGCTTACTGATCCATCAATAGCAAGTGCTAGTGTTAATGCTGGATTAAAGTGTGCTCCAGATGATACTCCAAAAATAAACGCTGGTAGCATAACGGCAAGCGCCCACGCTATTGTGATCTGAATAGACCCTCCACCTTTCATGCCTGATTTACCTAAAGTTACGTTAGCAACAACGCCATCCCCTAGAATTATCAATATCATTGTACCTAAAAATTCTGAAATATAAGGTAACATATTTATTTCCTCCCCCAATATTAAGTTTTAAATAAGAGAAAAAGCTCAAAATACTTTTTCTCTTATCACGAATAACAGATTAGTCATGTTGTTCCTAAATCCGTTATCATGAATAATGAATTCCTTTTATGTACAGAAGCACTATGTGCCTCTGGTTAAGTTTATATGGTTATTAATAAATTTAATCTTCTTTTGCCCAATCAAAAGCATAATTAACAGCTTTATGCCATCCTTTAAGCATTTTTTCACGTTCTTGTTCAGTGATGGTTGGTTCAAAAACTCTATCAATAGCCCAGTTTTTAATAACATCCTCTTTGCTTTTCCAATAGCCAACAGCTAAACCAGCCAAATAAGCGGCTCCCATAGCAGTAGTTTCAACACATTTTGGACGCTTAACAGCAGCATTAACAATGTCTGCTTGAACTTGCATAAGATAATTATTAGCACTAGCTCCACCATCCACTTTAACAGCAGCTAAGTCTATATTTGAATCAGCTTTCATAGCATCAATAACGTCATTTACTTGATAGCAAATTGAATCTAGTGTTGCACGAATAACATGATATTTATTTACTCCACGAGTAAGTCCCACTATTGTTCCACGTGCATATTGGTCCCAATGAGGAGCTCCAAGTCCAGTAAATGCTGGCACAACATAACATCCATTTGTATCTTTAACTTTTGTTGCCATATATTCTGAATCAACAGCAGAGTCAATTAGTCTCATTTCATCACGTAACCATTGAATAGATGCACCTGCAACAAAGATGGAACCTTCTAATGCATAAGTTACTTCACCATCAAGTCCCCAAGCAATAGTGGTAAGCAATCCGTTTTTAGAAAATACTGGCTTATTTCCGGTGTTCATTAACAAGAAACATCCTGTACCATATGTGTTTTTAGCTTCTCCAGCATTAAAACAAGTTTGACCAAACAATGCGGATTGTTGATCTCCTGCTGCTCCACCAATAGGAATAGCTGCACCAAAAAATTGTGCTGCACTTTCTCCATAGATACAACTGGATGGTTTTGCTGTAGGCAACATACTTTTTGGAATGTTTAGTTCAGCTAAAATTTCATCGTCCCAATCAAGGTTTATAATATTAAACATCATTGTACGAGATGCATTTGAATAATCTGTAACATGTACTTTGCCTTTTGTCATTTTCCAAATTAGCCAAGTTTCAACTGTACCAAATAGCAGTTCTCCTTTTTCAGCTCTTTCTCTTGCACCTTTAACGTTGTCTAAAATCCATTTAACTTTTGTAGCAGAGAAATATGCGTCAATTACCAAGCCTGTTTTCATTCTAAACATATCAACAAGCCCTTTTTCTTTAAGTGAATCACAATATTCTGAAGTTCTACGACACTGCCATACAATTGCATTATAAATAGGTTCGCCAGTTTCTTTATCCCAAACTATTGCTGTTTCACGTTGGTTAGTAATACCAATTGAGGCAATTTGGTCAGGTGTTACACCAATTTTAGACATTGCTTCAACAGCCACTCCTAATTGAGTTGACCAAATTTCATTTGCATTATGTTCAACCCATCCTGGTTTTGGAAAAATTTGAGTAAATTCTTTTTGAGCAATACTGCAAATTTCCCCTTTCTCATTAAATAAAATAGCTCTGTTACTTGTTGTTCCTGAATCTAACGCCATAACGTATTTTGACATAGTTTGCCTCCTAAATGTGATTTAAAAGAATGAACTACTCCCTTCTAAGTTAAGACTAAGAGGAGATAGTTTCTTACTTACTTCCTACGACTTCTAGGTATTTGAGCAAGCTCTTTGGGCTGTTCCATCCCTAAATATTATCTAAATTTTAATTCATAAAATATGCTAACTTAGCTAAGTTTTTTGTTGCATTTATATCTTTATCATGCTTTTTATTACATTTTGGACATATCAATTCTCTTGTAGCTAAATTTTTAGCTGATTAAATTTATTTGAGCCAATTGCTCTGATTATTAATATAGCATATTGCAAGTAATATTTCAAGTATAAAATATACATTTATACAATTTTAACATAATGAATTAAATACAATATAGCTTTTATCTAAGATTTTTTTAAAATATATTATCTAAATAAATTGTAACACATTATATAATATTAGCAAAAAACCCTATAACTTTAAAGTTATAGGGTTAAAATGCACCTGATAGGAATCGAACCTACGACGCACGGTTTAGGAAACCGACGCTCTATCCTCTGAGCTACAGATGCTAATATATATACATTCTAACCTGTATGACCTATAAGGTCAAGCCGTTTATCAAATATTTTTAAGATATTTATGAAAAATATCACTTGTGCTAGTTAAAATTGCACATTTATGCATAATTATGCATTTTAGAGTAGTGCCAATTATATTGGATAGAATTCACTAGTGAGAAGAAATATATTAGGGTATTTTGCCAATTGCATTTTGTAACACGTAGGTATATACTTTAAGAGTTAACCCATGTGAAAAAAACAAATAGCTAAGTAGTCACGAAAAGTAAGTAGCCAAGAGGTGAAAAAATAAGTAGTAGAGCAGACGTTAAAGAATAAGTAGCACCTGGTTAACAACCCATAACAAAAAACCTAAAAGCCATTATCATGAAGAAAAAAAGCAAGCTATATTTTAAACTAAAGCAAAAACCACGGTCTTAATTTAATTCAACACTGTTTATAATCTCAGCTCTACAAGAAATTTAAATCTTTGATATTTATCCTAAACATAGTGTTATCTTATTAATAATCGTACATTTGAGATTATAAACAAATTATGTAAAAAAATTTTAAATAAAAAGAAAAGACCTTTAGCTTTTTCTTCTTATCACGAATTGTAAGTAAATTGTTCACGATAAGTCGTGTATTAGTAAGACTAGTAAACCTAAAGAAATTTTAAGCTAGTATATAGAACTCCCCTTCAGAATTCATATCCCGCATATAAAAAAGAAAAGACCTGTAGCCTTTTCTTTTTTATCACGTATAACAGTCACATTGTTCCTACCTCTTTTATCATGTATAACAGTCATGTTGTTTCTACCTCTTTTATCATGTATAACAGTCACATTGTTCCTACCTCTTTTATCACGTATAAAATCTTTGACTTTCCATTATTATCACGAATAAGAAGAAAAGACTTGTGATCATTTCTCGTTATCACTTATTACTTATGATAACGGAAAAAGCATTTTGAGTTTTTTCTTTTATCCGTTATTTGCATAAATATTCATTACACTAATGAATATTATCAAAAAAAGTTAAGCGTTTGTACGTATCTGAAATTATGAGAGATACACTAGCAAGAGATGTACAGTTATTTTTTAAATTTACCAGTTAAACTAGTCAAATATTTGTATTACTAAAACTAAAAATCTCACTTGGCCCCTCGCCAATGCATATTATTCATAATAAAAATAAGAAAATCGCCTTTAATAGTAATATAAAAAATGCAATTAACTATCACAAGACGTGTTAGCAACTGTATTTATATAAAATCTTTAGGTGCTTCTATATGGTGTAGTGTAATATTTTGTATCTGTGATATGTTTCCTTCAACCATTGCATCAAAAATATTTTGGTGCTCTATAAATGTTGCTTGCATTCTTCCCTCACATTCCAAAGATTTAGTTGCAATGTGATTTATTTGAAATAAGTTTGACTCAAATAAATCATTAAAATAAGTATTGTTAAGAAATTGGACAATTTCAATGTGAAATTTCTTGTCTGAATTTAGAAATTCTGCGATAGAGTTACTTTTTGATAAAATTTCTTGTTGAACATCCAATAAATTAGATAAATTTGTAAATAATTTTTTCGCTGCGATAGAGTCATATCGTTTTGTTATCTGTAATGTACAATAGGTTTCCAATGCAGCCCTAACTTCAAATGTTTGAATTAAGTCTTCATTTGTAATTTGATGCAAGCAAAATCCTTTACTTGGAATTATTTCAACATACTTTTCTTGAGATAATCTATGCAATGCATCTCTTATTGGAGTTCTTGAGACTCCTATTTCTTTTGCAATTTTAGTTTCGGAATATATACAGTCATAATCAAATTTACCATTTAATATCAGATTTTTAATATATTCATAGGCTTTATATTGAATAGAAGTAGTTGGTTTCAATAAATAAAGCTCCTTTCCATATGTTCGTTATAAATTTAGCATTAAACTAAATACATCCATATTACTAGTTTAGTATACAATATATAAATTTACAAGAGATAGACTGTAACATAACAACAAAAAATAGCTATTTTTTGTTGAAAAACATACATAACAAATATAATGCACTATAAAACTTTAACAAAAAAACTTTCAAAAAATTTGTTAAAAAATAAATTTATTAAAACATATTGACGAACGTACCAGTATACCGTATAATATATTTAACAAAATTTCAATTTAGCACTAAAGATTATATATTAAAATTATATATTAAAATGGAGGAATTTATGATGGTTGGATTTATTGGATTGGGAATTATGGGCAAGCCTATGGCTAAAAATTTATTAAAAGCAAATGTTGAAGTTATGGGATATGACCTTAATCAAGAAGCAGTAAAAGAAATTTGCGAATGTGGCGGAAAGACTGGGTCACTGAAAGAAATCGGAGAAAATTGTGATGTTATATTTACAATCCTTCCAACTGGAGCCATTGTTCAAGATGTATTGTTTGGTAAAGATGGAGTAACAACAAATATAAAAAAAGGCAGTGTTATCTGTGATTTAAGTTCTGTAACACCAGGAGATGCCAAAACATGTTATTCAAAATGTAAGGAAATAGGTGTTGGATTTGTAGATTCACCTGTATCAGGTGGAGAGCCAAAAGCTATAGACGGAACTCTTTCTTTTATGGCTGGTGGAGATCAAGAAATTTTTGATAAATTGCTACCTTATTTTGATATTATGGGTGGTTCTGCGTTATTGGTTGGTGAAATTGGCAGTGGAAACATAACAAAACTTGCAAACCAAATTATTGTTAACAATACTATTGCAATAGTTTCAGAAGCATTTGTTATGGCAACAAAAGCAGGAGCAGACCCAGAGAAAGTTTATCAAGCAATTAGAGGTGGGCTTGCAGGCAGTGCTGTTCTTGATGCTAAAATTCCTATGATTGTCGAACGTAACTTTAAACCAGGTGGCAAAATTTCAATTAATCATAAAGACATAAAAAATGTTTTGGCTACAGCACATGAAGTTGATGCACCAGTGCCTTTTACTGCTCAACTTTTTGAAATTATGCAAACACTAAAAATTAATAATCAAATGAATGACGACCATTGTGCAATTGTCAACTATTTTGAAAGACTAGCAAACGTGGAAGTAAAGTAGTAGCGAACAATGTTCGTACGATAAAATATAGGAGAGTGTTTTGAATGCATGCAGATATTTTAAATAGCTACAAAAAAGTTGATGAGGAATATGTAGATAAGTTGCTTAAGGAAGAAATAGAAAAAAGTAACAAAAAAATTGTTGTTTTGGACGACGACCCAACAGGTGTGCAAACTGTGCATGATGTTTCTGTTTATACTGATTGGTCCAAAGAAAATCTTCGCAAGGGATTTCAGGAAAAAAATAAATTATTTTATGTTTTAACAAATTCACGAGGCTTTACTTTGGAACAAACGCAAAAAGCTCACTATGAAATGGCTAAAAATATTGCTGAAGTGGCAAAAGAAGAAGGCAAAGAGTATTTTGTGATGAGTAGAAGTGACTCAACTTTAAGAGGACACTACCCAACTGAACCCGCTATTTTAAAAGAAGTATCTGAAGAAGAAGGCGGACCTAAAATAGATGGTGAAATAATTTGCCCATTCTTTAAAGAGGGTGGACGCTTTACTATTGATGATGTACACTATGTAAAATATGGTGATGACCTTGTGCCAGCAGGTGAAACAGAATTTGCAAAAGATAAAACATTTGGTTACACAGCATCAAATATTAAAGACTATGTTGAAGAGAAAACTCAAGGAAAATATAAGGCAAGTGATGTTACAGCAATTTCACTGGAAGACCTTAGAAATCTTAATTTTGATAAAATCGTTGACCAATTAATGAAAGTAGAGAACTTTAATAAAATTATTATCAATGCAGTTGATTATATTGACATTAAAGTTGCATGTATTGCAATTTACCGTGCAATGGCAAAAGGTAAAAACTTTATGTTTAGAACGGCAGCAGGAATTGTAAAAGTTATTGGAGGAATTACCGACCAACCACTATTAACACGTGAGCAAATGATAGTAAAGGAAACTTCAAACGGTGGAATTATTGTTGTTGGTTCTCATACACAAAAAACAACAGCTCAACTGGAAGCTCTACGAGATATTAAAGGATTACATTTCATTGAATTTAACTCCGATCTAGTATTAGATGAAGATAAGTTTGAAAAAGAAATTGAGCGTGTGTTGAAAGAGGAAGAAGAGCTTATTTCAAAAGGAAAAACGGTTGTAGTATATACAAACCGTAAACTTCTAGTCGTTGAAAATGATACGAAAGAAGATGCTTTGGTTCGCTCAGTAAAAATTTCAGATGCGGTTCAATCTTTGGTTGGACGTTTAAAAGTAACTCCAAGTTTTGTAATTGCAAAAGGTGGAATTACTTCTAGTGATATTGGTACTAAAGCATTAAAAGTAAAAAAAGCAAATGTACTAGGGCAAATTAAACCTGGTATTCCAGTGTGGCAAACTGGAGAAGAAAGTAAATATCCACTGACTCCATATGTTATTTCCCCTGGCAATGTTGGTGAAGTATCAACTCTTAAAGAAGCTGTAGAAGTATTAATGTAATGGTTAAAGGACTAGTTATTGCAGACGATGTCACTGGAGCTAATGCCACTGGAGTTTTAATCAAGAAGAATGGATATAACGTATATACATTGCTTTGTGAAAAAGAGGAAGTTCAACTTGAAGATTTAGAATGTGATTGTGCAATTTATAGCACTGATAGTAGGAGTATTTCTGAAAAAGAAGCATATCAACGTGTTTATGATACAGTTACACACTTTAAACACAATGATATTAGATTTTATGCAAAGAGAATTGATAGTACACTAAGAGGAAATTTGGCAGTTGAAGTGGAAGCAACACTGGACAGCTTGGGTGATGAATACATTGCTCTTGTTGTCCCAGCCTTCCCATCAGCTGGGCGTACGGTAGAAAAAGGCAGTCTATTCGTTAATGGTATTGCCTTGGAACATACGGAAGTAGCTAAAGACCCTAAAAATCCTATCAATACATCTCGAGTAGATAATTTCTTTATAGGAACAAAATATAAAGTTGGATCAATCTATAGGGAAGATTATATTGAACAAGACGGAAGTAAATTAAAAGATAAACTAGAGATTTTAATAAAAGATAATACTAGAATAATTTTATGTGACGCTTCTACAAATGAACATATTGAACTTATTGCACAAACAGCATCTCAGTTGTCTTCAAAATTTGTTGCGGTAGACCCAGGAGTTTTCTCGGCTACATTGTTTGATGAAATTTGTAAAGTAAATCGTGTTATTATAGGTATTGGCAGTGTTAATCCTGTTACAAAAGAACAGGTAGAACATTTTATTCAAACTCAAGAAGGATGTCATGTTTGGATTAAAACACATGAACTATGGAAAGGTGAAACTTTTTTTCAGGCTGAAGTAAATCGTGTTGTAGATATTATTTTAACTGAAGGAAAAAAACATAAGATCTGTAGTGTTTTAGGAGATGGACTGATTAGTAGGATTGATTTAAAAAATTATTCTAATGAAGAAATGGAAATAGGATTTAAAAATATTAATCAAGGTATTGCCCAAATTGTAAGCAGGATTTTAAAGAAGGACACTACTTTCAAGTCGGTTTACACTAGTGGAGGCGACATAACAGTGGAAGTTGCTCAGAGTTTGGGTATTATAGGTATTGAACTTATAGATCAAGTTGCACCATTAACAGCCTATGGAATAGCTAGAGGTGGTAACTTTGATGGAATAAGAATTATTACTAAAGGCGGAATGGTGGGTGACAAATTCACTCTAGTAAACGCTATAAAATATTTAATGTAGGATATTACTATAAATGAGGAGTAAGAAATGGATAAAGTTTATGTCGGAATACCAATGGGTGACCCAGCAGGTATAGGACCAGAAATTATAGTTAAAGCATTATCAAGTAGTGAAATTAAGGGTTTAGCAAATTGTGTTATAATTGGAGACAAAAATGTACTAGAAAATGCTCTAAAGATAACAAATGCACCACTTACAATAAATTGTATTGAAAATGTTAAAGAAGGAAAGTATGACGAACAAACATTAAATGTTATAGATCTAAAAAATGTTGATATGAATGAGCTAAAGATTGGCGAAGTCAGTGGAATGTGTGGCAAAGCAGCATACGAATATATAGAGAAAAGCATTGAGCTTGCAAACGCAGGAGATGTTGATGTTGTTGTAACTACTCCAATTAATAAAGAATCCCTAAAAGCTGGTGGGGTTAATTTTATTGGTCATACAGAAATGTTTGCACATTTAACAGATACTAAAGATCCTTTAACTTTATTTGAAGTACAAAATATGCGTGTGTTTTTCCTTTCACGTCATGTATCTCTTCGTAAATCCTGCGATATGGTAAAAAAAGATAGAATAATTGACTATGTTGTTCGTTGCATGGACGCAATAAAACAACTTGGGGTTGAAGATGGAACAATGGCTATTGCTGGACTTAATCCACATTGTGGTGAACATGGACTGTTTGGGGATGAAGAAGTAGAGGAAATTATGCCTGCTATTGAATGGCTAAATCAAAATGGATACAAGGTAGCTGGACCAATTGGTGCAGATTCTGTTTTCCATCAAGCTTTAGAAGGTCGATTTAATAGTGTATTATCACTTTATCATGACCAAGGGCATATAGCTACCAAAACACTAGACTTTCATAGAACTATTTCGATAACATGCGGAATGCCTATTTTAAGAACATCAGTTGATCATGGTACAGCACTAGATATTGCAGGAAAGAACATTGCAAGCCCAGTTAGTTTAATTGAGGCTATACAACTAGGAGTTAAATATGCTCCAAATTTTAAACACAAGTAGTATTTAAATATCATTAATTGCATGGGCGAACATTGTTCGCCTGCTATTAGTAACACAAGGGGGAAAATTAAATATGGTAAATGGACTTAATGGAAATCAAATGCTTTTAGGCCTAGGCATAGGGATTGTAGTTCTAGTATACCTGGTATTGAAAACTAAAATTCATGCTTTCTTAGCTTTAATTTTATGTACAATATTGGTTGGTGTAATTGGCGGAATGCCACTAAATACAATTACTTTAGAAAATGGAACTAAATTTGGGATTTTAAATTCAATAACAACAGGTTTTGGTGGCACACTTGGAAGCATCGGGATCATTATTGGTTTTGGTGTTATGATGGGTCAAATATTTGAAGTAAGCGGTGCAGCTAAGCGAATGGCGTTTACGTTCATAAAACTGTTTGGAAAAAAACGTGAAGAAGAAGCACTAGCTTTCACAGGTTTTTTAGTATCAATTCCTATATTTTGTGATTCAGGATTTGTGGTTTTAGCCCCAATTGCAAAAGCAATATCAAAAGCAACAAAAAAATCTGTAATCGGACTAGGAGTTGCTTTGGCAGCTGGACTAGTAATTACACACTCAATCGTGCCTCCTACACCAGGGCCTTTGGGAGTTGTTGGAATATTTGGTGTTGATGTCGGTCAATTCATATTGTTGTCAATCGTATTGGCAATTCCTATGACAATAGGGTGCATAGCTTATTCAAGATTATTTTTATCAAAGAAATTTTATAGAATACCAAATGAGGATGGAGAAATTGTAGAGGCAGAATATTGTGAACCAAATTACGATGCTGTTTTTGATATGGATATGGATAATATTCCTAGTGCAAGAGATGCATTTATGCCTTTAGTTTTACCTATCGTGTTAATTTTAATTAATACTGTAGCAACAGCTTTTGGATTAACAAATGGAGTAATGGAAATTCTTATTTTTATTGGTCAACCAATTGTAGCTGTTGGCTTGGGACTTATGGTTGCTATTCTTACATTAGCAAAAAATCTTGATAAGAAAACAGTAATTTCAGAAGTTGAAAAAGGAATGATGTCTGCAGGTATAATAATGTTAGTTACTGGGGGCGGTGGTGCTCTTGGTCAAATTATTAAAGACTCTGGAATGGGAGTATTTATGGCAGAAGCTTTGACTAACGCTGCTATTCCTATAGTAATCTTACCACTAATTATCTCAACTGCAATGAGATTTATTCAAGGTTCAGGAACTGTTGCCATGACTACGGCTGCAAGTATATCAGCACCAATTGTTATTGCTGCTGGCGTAAATCCACTAGTAGGAGCTGTAGCATGTTGTGTTGGGTCAATATTCTTTGGATACTTTAACGACAGTTACTTCTGGGTAGTAAACCGTACTCTAGGGGTAAATGACGTAAAAGAACAACTTACAATTTGGTCAATAACTTCGACTATTGCATGGGCTATTGGTGTAGTTGAAGTATTTATCCTTAGTGCAATTCTTTAAAAATGAGGGAGCATATTTTGCTTCCTTTTTTTCATAAATAATTTAAATAAAAGAATAATCTAGGAATTGGGGGAAGATTATATGAAAAAATTTTTTGTATTAATTTTTGTTTTAACGCTCATAGTAATTTTATTTATATGTGGTAAAACATTTGTAACTAATTCTGATATAGAAGCAGAAGCTGATTTAATATCCCTATCAGTTACATCTATCAATGAGACTACAAACATTACACTATTGCCAGACCAAGATGAATATTCAGTAACTGTTGATAGCGACATATACGGAGTAAATGTTAGTATAGAAAAAATAGAAGGAACTGATGTTTTTATTGACGGAATAAAGTATGATGAGGCTAAATGTTTAGTAGAACTTTCACAAGAATATGATGACTATGCCAATTATTCTAAAGAAGTTGAGATTAAGTTAAAAAGTGATATAGAAAAAATATATACGTTAAATATAGTAAGAGAAGATTTGACAGATATATATGATTTGTTTGAAACTAAAACATATACAGATAATGAGACTGGCTTGGAACTTCCGTATTTAATATATGTTCCAACAAATTATGATAAGACTAAACAATACCCAGTAGTATTTGCATTGCACGGTTCTGGTCAAAGAACACAAAGTACTGATATGATTTTAAAAAGATATAAAATGGCAACAGTTTGGGCTAAAGACTCAGAAGAAGGTGTAAATGAATGTATTGTAATTGCTCCTCATTTAAATTCAACTGATCCAATTGTAAATTGGACTTCGCTGCAAGCCTATAGAGAAGGTCTTGCAGAAGATGCTTTTGAGATTGATGAATATTCAATTGCAGCCTATAATATGTTAATGGAAGTTACTAAGCAGTATTCTGTGAACAAAGACAAATTTTATATGACAGGACTTTCATCTGGAGGCTTTGGAACATATGCTATAGCTAGTGTTTATCCAAATACATTTGCAGCTATTGTACCTATTTGTGGTGGACTTGACCCTGAAAGTGCAAAGCATATTAAAGACATTCCAAAGTGGATTTTCCATGCAAAAAATGATCCATCTGTTAATATAGATGAATATTTGTACCCCACTATTAATTCTATTGAAGAAGTTGGTGGAGTATATTGCTTAACAATTTATGATGAAGATAAAGTGTTTTATCCATCATCACATTTTTCTTGGTCACCAGCTTATAATGATGAAGAGATGAGGACCTGGCTATTTGATCAGTCAAAACAGTGATGTGAGATTTACGCTCTTTAATGAAAAAATAAATAATTTACACAATGATCCCTAGATAAAGCCATCTGTGATAAGGATGAAAAATCTTTAATCTCCCATCCTTATCATGTATAATAAATCACCCGTAAGACGGGGGTTTTTGATTAGAGTTGCACATGAGGGAAAGCTCTAAGCATACTATTCGATTGAGTACATGCCAGTAATTATAAAAAATTTCTTCAGATTCAAATATCCCTACAGGGTATTTCCAAGGTTTTTTAATAAAATGAAGTATTTTTGGAGTACCTGTCAATTCTGAAATTTTTGGATCTAAACCAATCATACAATTATAAGGCATATAAAATAGATGTATATTTTCACTTGGAGAAATTTTAATGTAAGTTATTTCTCCAATGAAAAGTAATGAGAGTATTCCCTGGTCTCCAAAAAATATTATTTTTTTATCAGGAAACCTTTTTCTTAGATTATAAAATACTTCTAAATAATCAGTTAAAGAAATATTTTTTTGCCTAAACTTTTTTAAATTTATAAGGTAGGATCCAGAATTGAAAATTCCTCTAAATAATATCTTTTGCACCTGGTCATAATCCATTAAATCTTCAGGATAAAATAATAAATCTTCTTTATTGGTATTATAAACTATAGGGGTGCCAATTAAATATTTATCAAAAAAATCATGATTATAATATTCATCTATAGATTTACAAAATATAACATCACCAGCATCAATATATAATATTCTGTCTATTGTTTCAGGTAAATATTTTTGACATTCTAAAGAAAAATATGTTTCTACAGGCCAAGAGCCAACTGATAAGTTTATTATTTCTTTATACGGTTCAATATTTTCAATGTAAATTCTAATAAAATTAATATTACCTAGATATGATGAATATTTTTCTAGTGTATTAAGAGAATCTTCGGAGATATCATGATAAAACAAATAAAAATCTACTTGTTTATCATTTAAATGAACGTTAATGGATTTTAACTGTACAAAAATATAAGTAACCAAATTTTCATTACAAGAAGTCATAATATTTATTTTTTCCATTCCAAATCCTCCTGTATAATTAGTAGGTCTTGTTAAATTAATTTCTCTACAATCTTTAATAAAGCAAATGTTTTAACCTAATAGCACCAATTAGTAGCCTGTGACTTGTTGATTTTTAATTATTTGACAAATTGAACTTGTACCAAGTCTAGAGGCACCAGCGTTAATAAAATTATTTGCATCCTCAATAGATCTAACACCACCAGCTGCTTTTATAGCGACATCTTGGCCAACATTTTGTTTCATAAGTTTAATATCTTCTAGTGTAGCACCATTTGTACCAAATCCAGTAGAAGTTTTAATAAAGTCAGCTTTAGCATTTGTGACAGCTTTACATAGTGCTATTTTTTCATCTTCAGTTAGATAACAAGTTTCTATAATGACTTTTAAAATCTTATCACCAGCTGCTTCTTTTAGAGCTTTTATTTCTTGCTCAATTTTATCAAACTTACCAGCTTTTGCATCGCCTATATTGATAACCATATCAACTTCATCCGCACCGTTTGCTAGTGCATCTTTAACTTCGGCAACTTTTATAGCGGTAGTGTTATATCCTAAAGGAAAACCTATCACTGTACAAACAGCTACTTCTCCTTTAAGATAATCACTAGCTTGTTTTACAAAACTTGGCGGAATACAAATTGATGCAACCTTCATTTCTTTTGCTTCGTCACAAATTACTTTAATTTCTTCCCAAGTTGCAGTGGGTTTTAACAATGTATGATCAACTGTTTTTAAAATATGGTTCATTATCATTTTCCTCCCTAGATATATTAAGAATAATTTATTTTAGCATAAAAATATATATAAAAATAGGCAAGCAGGATAGTAATCTCATTTGCCTATTTCTTCCTTAATTCATTATAAGAATGAACACCGCTATTGTAGAAGCTATATTAGATGTAGTTAGAAAAATTAAACCTTATGTCTTATAAAATATAAGTTGCGTACAATTAGAATTTTTTCCTTAGTAATATAAGTATATAAACATATCAAAATCGACTAAAGTTTAATGATATTGCATAATATAGAATACATGCTATATATTCTAGTATTGTATTATAAATATTTTATTCGAAAGGAAAGAAGAAATAATGAAAAAATTTGCAAGTGTACTTTTAAGTCTTACACTTTTGTTAAGCGGATGCACATCTGCATCACAAGCAGAGGAAGTGTCTAGTGCTACAGAAACGCAAACCGAAACGAAGGAAACTGAAGTAAAAGAAATTGAACCAACAGAAGCCGAAGTAACAGAAATTGAACCAAAGGAAGTAGTGGAAGAAGTTGAACCTATATATATTCCTGGGGAATATTCTGCAACAGCTCAAGGATATGGAGGTCAAGTTGAAGTAACAGTAACTGTAGACGAAACAGCAATAACAGATGTTGTTATTAATGGAGCAGAGGAAACACCTGCAATTGGTGGCACTGCTATAGATAAAATCAAGGCCACTATACTTGAGGGAAATACTACAGTTGATGTTATAAGTGGAGCTACAATAACTTCCCAAGCAGTAAGTTCAGCCTTGGATATTGCCTTAACACTAGCAAGAGGAGAAGAAATAACATCTACAATGGTGCAAGATGGAGAATATCTTACTAGAGCAATGGGATATAAAGATTGGATTTACATAACAACAACATTTAGAGATGGAAAAATTGCGTCCTGTGTACTTACTTCTCATGATGAAACTATGGGTATAGGTAACTATGGAGCTTCAAGAATGCCTAAAAGAATTGCAGATGCTCAAAGCTTAAATGTTGACACTGTTTCAGGAGCAACGGTATCAAGTAACGCTGTTAAGCAAGCAGTAAGATTGGCAATTGAAGAAGCAGGTGGAACAGTTTCTGACTTTGAAAAAGAAGTTATTAGAGAAACCACTGAAGAAAAAGAAGAATTGCACACAGAAGTTGTGGTAGTTGGAGCAGGAACAGCAGGATTAGTGGTAGGTACAAAGCTTGCTGAAGAAGGTGTTGACGTATTATTATTTGAAAAGATGGAAATTCCTGGTGGTTCAATGGGTACTACATATAGCGGCATAATGAATTCATATTCACAAATAACCTCAAACCACGCACTAGGGGCAGAGCAAAATTCCCCAAGCTGGAATATGGAAATTTTACTACCAATATTTAAAAATTATATAACACCAGAGTATGATAGATATGACGGAGAACAACCTTACCAAAGAGTTATGCTTGAAGCAGCTGGAGAAGTTGTTGACTGGTTTAGAGATATGGGAATGGGCTTCAGCTCTATGGGATATTTTGAAGGTGGAACTCAATATGGATTGACTCCATACTTAGCTCCAGGGACTTATAACGGTGGAGCGGGCTATGGTGCAATGTATTTAGCAGATAGATTAACTAAGTTGGATGCCCCTATTGAATATAACACAGAAGTGACTGAGCTAATTACAAATGAACAAAACGAAGTGATTGGGGTTAAAGCAATTTCTAAAAATGGAAAAGAATGGACTGTTTATGCTGATGCGGTAGTTCTTGCAACAGGTGGATTTGCAGAAAATCCTGAAATGGTAGCAGAGCATTATCCTCAATATGCGGGCATCGACTTTAATGCTAACCCTGGTTCTACTGGAGAAGGTATTCTTATGGCTCAAGAAATTGGTGCTGGTATTGAAACTATGGGACGTGAACTTGGAGCGTTTATGTCAGAATATGGCACTACTTATAGTTTGGCGTTTATGCACCAATCAACCCCAGGTATTTTAGTAGACACTACAGGTTATGAATTTGGTAATATAATGTCTTCAAATCATCATGTATTGTCACACGCTCTAGTAAACCCTGAACATGGTGGAGAATTCTATTATGTTTATGATGAGCAAGCTGCACAATCTACGAAAGACTATGATGCATATGGATTTTCCTATAAAGCACTATTTGACCGCCCAAGTACCAATCATTATACTACAGTAGCTGAAGCTAGTGAAGCTCTTGATATTCCAGGATTACAGGAAGCAATTGATAAAAATAATGTGGCTGCTTTGGCTGGTGAAAAAAATGAATTTGGACGTGGCAATCTTCCATATATTGAAACTAGAGATGGAATTTGGATTACACGTGTTATGCCAACTTTATATTTAACTACTGGAGGATTAGTAGCTGATACAGAAACTCATGTTATTGATACAGAAGGAAACATTATTAAAGGACTTTATGGTATAGGAGATGTTGTTGGCTCTGTTGAAGAAAAAGATGGTAAGCGTTACGGAAATGGATTTGACCAGGCTTTGGCATATGGATATGTTGCAGCTGACGTTATTATTCGTGATATGAAAGAACAACAAGAATAAAATGAAGGTTATATTGTCATAATATACTAAAAAAAATACTCCCATCCTTAATAGGTAGGAGTATTTTTTTATTAATACAATTTAGTCGTCCCAATCATCGTCCCAGTCGTCATCATCGTCCCAGTCGTCATCATCGTCCCAGTCATCATCATACATATCGTCCCAATCATCATTATCATCCCAATCGTCATCGTACATATCGTCCCAGTCGTCATTATCGTCCCAATCGTCATCATACATATCGTCCCAGTCGTCATCAAAATTTACAACTGGAGTACTTGGTAGAGTTACTGGAATGTTCACAGGCGTATTAAATAATGCTAAGATTTCATTTAATGATACGTAAGTTGTATTATTATAGCGAATTATATTTGAGGTGAATGGAACTCCATTTATATCAAGTTGCTTTTGGCCATATTGTGCAGTGATATTTTGAACCTGTGAGGTATTTGTAACTGGTTGCCAAGCTGTGGCATTTACTGGCAGTGCTACTCCTATTGTTAATAATGATGCTAATCCTAAAAATTTTCTTAATTTCATTTTTTGAACACTCCTTTTTAATCGAATCATAATATAAGTATATTATTGCGATAATAAATTGATACTAAAATTTAAAAAATATAACCATAAAATTTACCCAAACATTGGAGCTTAAGACGATAGTACTTGCTTTAAGATTATAGCAACATTGAACAATATACTCGAAATGATAATTATATAATTATTAAAATCTCTATTGTACTATTAATTGTTTAGGTATATAATAATTCTGTAATATAAATTTTAACATATGGAAAGGTATGATATCTTATGTACATGGTTTTAGGCGTTATATTAATCCTTATTTGTACGTATCCAGTCTTAGGAAAAGGATTTTATAACAAAAATAATGTCAGTGGTATTTTGTTGTCATTTCTAATTGGTATAGTGGCATATTTCCTTGGAAAACAATTTCCAATTATTGGAGCACCAGTATTTGCAATTGTTATAGGGATTGTTCTAGCTTTTTGGAAGCGTCCAACACATTTTGATTCAGGCATTAAAGTTACAGGCAAAAAGCTTTTGCAAGCAGCCATTGTTTTGTTAGGTTTTGAAATGAATTTAGAAATTGTGCTTGCTGTGGGGAACCAATCACTGCTTATAATGGTATTCACACTAGTGTCTTGTTTTGTAACAGGATATTTGATAAGTAAAGCATTGAAAATCGAAAATAAGATTGCAACTTTAGTAACGGTTGGTACTTGCATTTGTGGTGGTAGTGCAATTGCAGCGACAGCTCCAGTTATCGAAGCAGACGACTCTGAAATTGCAGTTTCAATTTCAACAATATTTTTATTTAATATCTTAGCAGTTTTTATATTTCCACCTCTAGGGCATTTACTTCAAATGACAGATACGGGCTTTGGAATTTGGGCTGGAACAGCAATTAATGACACATCTTCTGTTGTTGCTGCTGCATATAGCTTTAGTGAAGAAGCAGGAGTACTTGCAACAATAGTAAAATTGACAAGAACACTACTAATTATTCCAATTACGTTTATTTTGGCCCTTATTGTTGCAAAGCAAAAGGGAGCTTCAAGCAACAATTTCTCTATAAAAAAGGTATTTCCATGGTTTGTAATAGGATTTATATTGGCATGCATTGTTAATACCATCGGTATATTGCCATCAAATGTTGCCACATTTATGGGAGACGGAGGAAAGTTCTTTATTGCAGTTGCAATGGCGGCTATTGGTCTTGGGACAAATTTAAAACACCTACTAACAAATAGCAGGAAACCACTACTACTAGGTAGCTGTTGTTGGTTTGTTGTTTCTGTTGTATCCCTTATTGTTCAAAATATGATGGGATTAATTTAAGCGAAGATAATTATATATCTAACAATAGCAAGAGTACTCTCTCCTGGCGGTGAGATGAATTGCTTATAATCTCTTGCATATACTAATCTAATATGATATACTCAATAATAATATTATGCCAGATTAATACTAAACGCATAATTGATGAAAACCCAGTCATATGCATAGAAGATTTAAAAATGATAAAAAATAAATCATTCACAAAAGATATTTTGGAATGTAGTTGGCATAAATTCAAAAGACAACTTGAATATAAAGCAATATGGCATCTTAAAAAATTGATTTTTGCTCCACTAAATTATGAAGTGGGAGTAGTTCACATAATTACAAATAATTGAATAACATCTTCAGGGCAGGGTGCAATTCCCTACCGGTGGTACAGCCCACGAGCCGAGCGAAAGCAATGCATGATTTGGTGAAATTCCAAAGCCGACAGTATAGTCTGGATGAGAGAAGATAAGAAATTACGCCATAGGTGTATTCTAATGTTTTATGCTCTGAAATGATTTTTATCATTTCAGAGTTTTTTATTTTAGGAGGTAAACATGAATGAAGAAGAATATATGCAAATTGCGTTAGAATTAGCGTTAAAAGGCATAGGAAAGGTAAATCCAAATCCCTTAGTCGGTGCAGTCATTGTAAGAAATGATGAGATTATTGGTAGTGGGTATCACGAGCGATACGGAGAACTTCACGCCGAGCGAAACGCTTTGAAAAACTGCAAAGTTTCACCCTCTGGTGGTACTATGTATGTCACTTTAGAACCTTGCTGTCACTATGGCAAAACACCACCTTGTATCGACGCAATCATCGAAAGTGGAATTAAAAAAGTAGTAATAGGAATACTTGACCCGAATGAGAAAATGGCAGGTCGTAGTGTAAAAATTCTACAAGAAGCAGGGATAGAAGTTGTAGTTGGTATATTAGAAAAAGAATGTGGTGATATAAATGAGATATTTTTTCATTACATCAAAAACAAAACACCATATGTGCTAATGAAATATGCGATGACCCTTGATGGAAAAATTACAACTATAAGTGGTGAAAGCAAGTGGATTACAAATAAGAAATCACGAGAGAATGTGCATAAGACAAGAAATAGGTATATGGCGATCATGGTCGGTGTAGGCACTGTTTTAGAGGACAACCCAGAGCTTACTTGTAGGCTTAATAATGGTAGAAACCCTATTCGCATCATTTGTGACAGTAAACTTAGAACTCCTATTCATAGTAAAGTGGTATCTACTGCAAAAAGTACAAAAACCATTATTGCAACAACAGTTACCAATGAAGAAACATATAAACAATATTTGGTAAAGGGAGTAGAAATCATCGTAACTAAAAACAAAGATGGTCGAGTAGATCTAAACGAACTAATGCAAATACTTGGTGAAAAAGGGATTGACAGCATACTGCTTGAAGGTGGTGGAAGTCTTAATTTTTCAGCACTTGATAGTGAAATTGTAAATAAAATACACTGCTATATATCTCTTAAAATTTTTGGTGGTGAAAATGCAAAATCACCAATTATGGGAGATGGATTTAACAAAGTTAATAATAAAATTCAGTTAAAAACAAACACGTTTTTAACCTTTGATGAAGATATTCTAATTGAAAGTGAGGTCAGCTATGTTCACAGGGATAATTGAAGAAATAGGAACTGTAAAACAGATAAAAAAAGGAGTAAAATCAGCTGAACTTTTAATTGAAGCAAAAAAAATCTTTTCAGATTTAAAATTGGGAGATAGTGTTGCGACAAATGGCGTTTGTCTTACTGTTACTAAAATCAATGGCAACCTATTTTCAGCAGATGTGATGAATGAAACGATAAAAAGGTCAAGATTAGGTGATTTAAGGCAAGGTAGCTCTGTAAATTTAGAGCGTGCTATGCCCTCAAACGGCAGATTTGGTGGACATATTGTATCAGGTCATATTGATGGTGTTGGAAAGATTATTTCTATCTCAAAAGATGATATTGCTTTTTGGTACAAAATTTCAGCAAGTAGTGAAATTATGAGATATATAATCGAAAAAGGCTCAATCACTATTGACGGAATAAGCCTTACGGTTGCAAAAACAGAGCGAGATAATTTCTCAGTGTCTATCATTCCACATACACTGAGTCAAACCATATTAAAAGATAAAAAAATCGGAAGTATCGTAAATTTGGAAAATGATATTGTAGGAAAATATATTGAAAAATTTATGACTGTGCAAAAAGGTATCACAAAAGATTTTCTAACACAAAACGGATTTTAGGAGGTAAAAATGTTTAAATACAATACAGTAGAAGAAGCCTTAGAAGATTTAAGACAAGGCAAAATTATCTTAGTTACAGATGATGAGGATAGAGAAAACGAGGGGGATTTTGTTTGTGCGACTGAATTTGCAACAACAGAAAATATCAACTTTATGGCTATACATGGTAAAGGTTTAATTTGTATGCCAATGAGTATAGAACTTGCAAGTAAACTTAAATTTCCACAAATGGTAAGCCAAAATACAGATAACCATGAAACTGCGTTCACAGTATCAATAGACCATATAGATACAACCACAGGTATTTCTGCTGCTGAAAGAAGTTTGACTGCATTAAAAGTTTTAGATGCCAACGCAAAGGCTGAGGACTTTAGACGACCAGGTCATATGTTCCCATTGGTAGCTAAGAAAAATGGTGTACTTGAAAGAAATGGTCATACAGAAGCAACTGTTGACTTAATGAAACTTGCAGGACTTCACGAAAGTGGTCTTTGTTGCGAAATAATGGCAGATGATGGAACTATGATGAAAACTCCACAGCTTATGGAATTTGCTATCAAACATGATATGAAATTCATAACAATCAAAGCGTTACAAGAATATCGCAAACGATTTGATAAAGTAGTAAAACTTGTAGCAAAACCAAAACTTCCCACAAAATTTGGCGAGTTTACGGCGTATGGATATGAAAATACGTTAAATGGTGAACACCATGTGGCACTTGTTAAAGGTGATATTTCTGATGGCAAAGATGTTTTGATACGTGTACATTCAGAGTGTTTAACTGGTGATGTATTCCACTCTGAAAAATGTGATTGTGGAGACCAACTTGCTAATGCTATGGCAGAAATTGAAAAACAAGGTCGTGGCATTTTACTTTATATGCGTCAAGAAGGTCGTGGAATTGGGCTGCTTAACAAGTTAAAAGCATACGAATTGCAAGAACAAGGAATGGATACCATTGAGGCAAATCTTGCTTTAGGATTTGGCGAAGATGATAGAGAATATTTCATCGGCTGTCAAATTTTAAAGGACTTAGGTGTAAAATCAATCCAGCTTTTAACAAATAATCCAGATAAAGTCTATCAACTTGAAGATTTTGGTTTAGAAATCACGAAACGAGTGCCTATAGAGATTGAATATGGCATTCACAACAAAAATTATCAAAAAACAAAACAAGATAAAATGGGTCATTACCTAAATATTAAATAAGAGGAGAATTTTAAAATGAAAACTTACGAAGGAAATTTAGTATCAAAAGACATCAAAGTAGGAATTGTAGTTGCGAGATTTAATGAATTTATAACTTCAAAGCTACTTGGAGGTGCAGTAGATGCACTGAAAAGACACGAAGTAAATGAGAATGATATTGAAATTGCATGGGTTCCAGGTGCTTACGAAATCCCACTTATTGCACAGAAAATGGCAAACAGCAAAAAATATGATACAGTTATTTGTTTAGGTGCAGTAATTCGTGGTAGTACTACACATTATGATTATGTGTGTAACGAAGTGGCGAAAGGCATTGCAACTGTATCTATGAATAGTGAAATCCCTGTAATGTTCGGCGTATTAACTACTGAAAACATTGAACAAGCTATCGAGCGTGCAGGTACAAAAGCTGGTAATAAAGGATATGATGTTGCTTGTGGTGCGATAGAAATGGTGAATTTGATTCGTGAAATTGAAAAATAATGGCTAATATTATATTTGATTACGATAAAATGTTGTATAAGTGCAATATTTCAAGGATAGGTATTTATTTAAAAACCTATCTATATTTATAATAGGGAGTACAGAGGTAGATGCCAATGCACCCCTTAACAATATTAAACATTTTCTGCTTTTATTTTTAGTCCAGTATATTCAGGTGCTACTTTTTGACCTGGATTACATACTAAAAATCTATCGTCCCAATCTCCTTCTACTAAACTACTTATAAACGCCATAGAAGATGGTGCTTCATTATATTCCCATTCAAATTCTTTGGCTATTTGTTTTGCTGTCTCCGCCTCTTGTTCATCTTCGTAAATACTAGACTTTATAAAATATAAATTACTATATTGAGTTATATACCCTGACTCTTGTTCCACTAAATATTGTGCAGTATCTTCATCTTCGTATTCTTGCAAATAATGCTCATATAGCTTCTGAAAATATTCTTTGCATGGCATTACTCCATTTTCCATCCACGGTTTAGAATACCAATATATTCCTGATGAATTTTGAAATAAATCTAAATATTTTTCTTGTGAGCCCAGAAATAAAGCCATACAGTCATCACAACGAGGAATAACAATAGGCAATCTGCTTGATGTAAGTCCAACCACTCCATTGGAACATAATCCATATCCAATTATTATGGCATCATATCCTCTTCTTTTTTCACCATGACTGGATTTCTCTTTTTTATCAATTTCTTCAATTTTGTTTATAGTATCTTGAATAGTTTGACGTAAAATATCTGGAGTGTTGTGTAAACCTTGCTCCAAAAAAAATGAATGTACTAGATTTTTACTTTTACTAATAGAATATCCAATTTCTCTTGAAAATATAGAGCATCCCACAAATGCTAATCTCATATTAATACTTCTCCTTTAAATGTATTTGAATAGTTGTTTAACACTATTATAAAGTATTGTATTCTATGTTTTAGTTTAATATTCATAACTAAACAGGAAGAAATTAATGGTATTTTTTCTTTTTTTACTATAAAAAATATGTATTAATTCAATTTTAGTGGACTATACTATTAGAAAACTTAAAGGAGCTACCAAAATGGATAAATTAAAAGATTTAGCTATACTCATTTTAATGGGAGGGCAAAACAAACGTATGAAAGGACAGCATAAAGCTTTTTTAAACATTAACAATACTTCTTTTCTTCAAACGATTATATCAAACATAGGTCAACTTGCCCCAATATATATTTCTGTAAATGATGCCTCCATTGTCAAAGACATTTCTTATCCCGTATTAGAAGACGTTTATAACAATATTGGACCTATTGGAGGAATATATAGTAGTTTAAATAGAATTCCTTATAAGTATGTATTTGTTGTTGGATGCGATATGCCATTTATCTCAGCTGATATTGTGCAGTATTTATATAACCACATAGATGCTGAGACAGACTGCACTATCTTGTCTGATAACAAAGGTAGACTTTTCCCAACTGCTGGAATATATTCTACTAGTTTAATTCCTAAAATAGAAGCCCAAATTTTAAGCCAAAACTATCGACTTTATACATTGATGGAAAACGCTAATATTATTAATATTGAAACCACACCATTAAATTTAAAGAATTTAATAAATATAAATACTCCAGAAGAATACCAAGCAATATTGAAAATACAATGATATTTACATTTGATCAGGAGCATATGAGTGTCTTTACGTACAACTTTATATACACTGTGCTTCTGCATAAAAATACATCTAAATTTATATAAATGAAAATTAAATAAAGCTTATTTATTGACAGATTGAATATGATAAAGTGCTAAAAATAATTATAATTAGTTGAAAGTATTGAAAAAGTAATACATATATATTACAATTACATTATGGTTTAAAATTTCACGAGAAAGGAAGTATAAGTATGGACAAATTTAAAAATGCTAATTTGGTAACAAAATTAGCAACTATTATTGGAGGAGTAGTCACAATCATTTTAACAGTTGTAACTTTACTAGTTGCATTACAAGTTTCAAGTAGTACTAAAAACAATATTTCTACTATTTTTACTACTAAAGCTGAATTTAACGCCACTAAAGTACAAAATATTATTGACAAAACGTTGTCGGTAGTGTCAGATTTACAATCATATTCTGAAAATCAATATAGTCAATTAACAAGTGTACGTTTAGAGGACGGCTCAATTGATCCAACAGCAAGACCAAGTGTTGTATATGATTCTCTTATGTCGAATGGAAATGTAGAGATGGAGAATTATATGTTAAACACAGCCTGGTCGGCAGTTGGAAGTAATCCAGATGTTGCTTCATTGGGAATATATTTTGAGCCATATGCATTTGATCCTTTGAGAAAAGTTTATGGGATAGAGGTTTATTCTGAAAATGCTGAAAACAATACGTTTCTTAAAATCAACAATTATGATGACTATGCAAGTCAAGAATATTACAGTGTTACATTAAATACAAAAAAACCACACATAACTGATCCAATGATTAGTTTACGAGATGAACTAGTAATTTACATATCTTACCCAATAATATATCAAAATGAAGTAAAAGGTGTAATAGTTATGGATGTACTTTTGGAAAGCTTTGAAAAAACACGTTTTACAGAGTCTAAATATGAGACACTATTTTCAGCAATCCTAAGTGATGATATGAGAATTATTTATGATTCTGAAGATATGAATAATATTGGTTCAACTGTTGCCGATTTTATTCAAGAAGAATACATTGAGGAATGGATAGAAGCAACAGAAAAAGGCGATCCCTTTATTATTACAACAAAAAACAATGATTCAATAGATCCTAAAAATACAAAACATGAAAGATACTTACATCCAATAGTAGCAGCTGACAAAACATGGTGGGCACATATTGAAGTGACAGAAAAAGAACTATATTTCCCATTAACACAATTAATTTCAGCAATTATAATCGTTTCAATTATTGCATTAATGATTGTAATTTTTGTTACAGTAAAAGTTCTTTCAAATGCACTAAAACCAATGGATCAAATATTATTAGCAGCAACTAGTTTATCAGAAGGGGACTTAAATATATCTCTAAATATTAATAGTAATAACGAAATTGGAACTTTAGCTGATGTATTTATAAAAATGTCTAGTTGTTTGAAAGTTATTATATCTGAAATAGAACGAATTTTATCTAGTATGGCAAGTGGAGATTTTACTACAAGTAAGAATATTAAAAATCAAGAATACTTTACAGGGGCATATGCTCCAATTAAAACCTCATTAGTTGAGATTGGAAATAAATTGAATGAAACTTTATCAAATATATCTCAAGCTTCACAAGAAGTAAATATTAGTGCAGAAGATATTGCAAAAGGAGCAAATGATCTTGCAGTAGGGACTGGTGAGCAGACTGATATAATCCAAGAGTTTTCTACTATAGCCGATACAATTGCTCAAAATATTAATAGTACTATTTCTCAAATGGAACAAACAAACAAAATTTCTTCTGACGCAAAATCTAAAGCTAATCAAGGTACAGAAGCAATGAGTGAAATGCTAGTATCTATGGAAGCAATTAGTACTTCAAGCCACACTATTTCTACAGTGCTTAAAACTGTTGAAAACATTGCTGATCAAACAAATCTACTGGCTTTAAATGCCGCAATTGAAGCAGCTAGAGCAGGGGAAAGTGGAAAAGGATTTGCTGTTGTTGCAAATGAAATCAGAGATTTAGCAAATCGTAGTAGTGAAACAGTAAAAGAAATAGAGCAGATAATTAAAAAAAGCATCGAAAATGTGAAACAAGGGCAAGATATGGCTAATAAGACTGCTCAAAGTCTAAATGAAATTGTTGATACAATAGAAAAAAATGCTGAAATTTCTAGTGATCTTTTGAAAACAACAGAATTACAAAAAGAAAGTGTAAAAGACCTAACTAATGGAACTCAAAAAATATCAAATCTTATTGAAGCAACAGCTGCAACTTCACAAGAAAGTGCTGCTGTAAGCCAAGAGTTGGCAGCACAAGCAGAAACGCTACAAAATATGATAAATTATTTTAAAATTGATAATTAATAAAATAATTGTAGACATGGAAATCCAAAATAGATAAACCTAGGGATAGAAATCATATTATCCATCCCTAGATTTATTCATAAGACAATTTATAAATAACATATATTTAAGTACGTAAAACATTAGGAGGCTCTTTATGAATCCATATATTATAAATAAGTTTAGCAGACAAAGTTTTGGCACAATAATTGTTGAAGTTACAGCTGACCCACTTTTTAGTCCGTCCACTCCTTTGGAAGATGTTAAAATTACAATAAGTTCTATTACAACTGATGGAGAGAAAGTTATTGTTGGAGAATTTAATACAAATGAAGTTGGGCAAACACCTATTATAACTTTAGAATGTCCAGCAAAAGAATTTACACAACATCCAAATGTTGCAAATCGTCCTTATTCAGTCTATCAAGTTGAAGCATATGCTCCAAACTATATACCTGTTATAGTTGAGGGCGTCCAAATCTTTGCTGACACACAATCAATTCAGCCAATTACACTTGTACCTATGGCGATATCTCGCTTTTCTGTCCCTAAATTGCACCATGAAACCGTAGACATTTCTATTGGTCCAGCAAAGTTATATGGAAATTATCCACCTAAAATACCCGAAAGTGAAATAAAAGACACTGCTTCTTCTGGATTTATTGTACTAGACAAAGTTGTAGTACCTGAATTTGTTATAGTGCATGAAGGTTCTCCAAATAATAATGATGCACCAAATTATACCGTACAATTTAAAGATTACATAAAGAATGTGGCATCTTCTGAAATTTATCCAACTTGGCCGACAGAGACTATAAAAGCTAATGTTATTGCAATTGTTTCATTTACCTTAAATAGGGTTTACACTGAATGGTACCGTAATCAAGGCAAGAACTTTACTATTACAAACTCAACTGCATATGACCATGCCTTTTTCTATGGTCGAGACATTTTTAATAGTGTTTCACAAGTTGTAGATGAAGTTTTTAACATATATGTAAAACGTCCTGGAGTAAAACAACCTTTACTGACTCAATATTGTGACGGAGTTAAAGTATCATGTCCAAATTGGATGACACAATGGGGAAGTCAGAAGCTTGGTAAGGACGGGCTTAGTGCAGAAGAAATATTAAAATATTTCTATGGATATGATATTCAACTAATTGAGTCACCTGAAGTTCAAGGAATTCCTGAGTCTTTTTCAGGATCAATGTTAAAACTTGGCTCATCAGGCCCAGCAGTTAGAACTATTCAAGAACAATTAAACCGTATTTCTCGAAATTATCCGCTAATACCAAAAGTTCCTTCTGATGGCGTTTTTGGTGAAAAAACAGTAGAGGCAGTCAAAGTTTTTCAAGAGGTATTTCATCTAACACCTGATGGAAAAATTGGCAAAGCTACTTGGTATAAAATTTCAAATATTTATGTTGCTGTTACAAAAATAGGAGCACTACTATAATTTATCTAAAAGAATAACACAGAGACGTTGGATGTCTCTGTGTTATTCTTTTTATATTTAATTTTTAGAATATTGTTCGAAAACTTACAATATAATATATTTATAATTTGTCTATACTATAGGAGGTTTTTTATGATGCAGTTTGACGAAAGAGACACAATATTTAATAGAATGGGGTTGGTTGAAGACAGCAAGACTTATAAGGAATTTTATGAAAGGAGACCAGACTTAAAGGAAATCGATGATAACTTTAGAGCCAATGCATACAGAATTATATCTAAGAAAATGAATATACCTGAAAAGATCTTGAGAAAACTTAAAAAACTACAAAAATTAGAAAAAATTCTAAGAAAAATACCTTATGTTAAAAATATGCAATCTGGAGGAGTTCCTGCTTTTAAGACAGGTAATAAGGAGATAGACAAAATTAGAAATCAAATTAGTCAGACCTTAATAAAACAAGCAGGAGATATGCGTAAAAAGTCTATAAAGTTGGATATTGCTCCAGTCAAACAAAATATACATATAAATATAATCACTCAACAAATTAAAGACTTAGCAAAATATTATGGGGCAGACCTAGTGGGTGTTGCAAAACTAGAAAAAAAACATTACTATTCTCATAGTTCATCATTTGGAGATAAAAAAGATGGGGAAGTAGTAATACCAAAATATAAGTATGGAATTGTAATTGCTCAAGAACTAGACAAAGATTGTATCAATAGAGCACCTCATGGAGAACAGGTTTTGGCTACTATGAAAGGATATGCTGAAAGCATGGATATAGGATCAAAACTTGTAATACATATTAAATCACTAGGATATGAAGCTCAAACGGATGATTTTTTTGGATACATTACTCCAACAATGCCTATTGCAGTGGATGCTGGAATTGGTCAAATGGGACGTTCTAACATGGTTGTTACTAAGGAGTTTGGGAACAGACTTAAAATGGGTGTGGTTTTGACTAACTTGGAACTTATACCTGATGGAAGAATTGACTTTGGATTGACAGAATTTTGCAAAAGATGTAGAATTTGTAGTCGTAACTGTCCTTCAAAATCTATATGTTCAAATAATGAGCCTCAAATTTTGGAGGGCGAGATTGTTTGGCCACACAATGAAGTAACATGTATGGAAATGTGGATGAAAGTTGGAACAGATTGTGGCATTTGTATGTCTAGTTGTCCATTTTCTCAAGGAGTAGATCCGACACTAATTGAAAAGATGAAAGATAACCCTGAAATTATGGATCAAATCCTAGCAACACACAAAGATAAATATGGTAGGCGAAACTATATCAAAACTAGTTTGCCAATGGTTCAGTTCAATAAGTAAAAAAAAACCAGTAGGTTTCTACTGGTTTATATTTCCATATTTTCTAAATCTTTCATATCTCTTTTTAACGAGTTCATCTTCTGACAAAGTATCTAGTTCTTGAATTTTTTCTAATAAATAATTTTTTAAAATCATAGCAGCAAGATCTGGGTCTTTATGTGCTCCACCTGAAGGCTCTTTTATAATATCATCGATAATGCCAAATTTTAGAAGATCTGTTGGCGTTATCTTCATAAGAGTAGAGGCTTTTTCAGCCAACTTGCTGTCTTTCCATAAAATACTGGCAAATCCTTCTGGTGACAAAATAGAGTAAGTAGTGTTTTGTTGCATGAACACAAAGTCAGCTACACCCAAAGCTAAAGCTCCTCCGCTTCCACCTTCTCCAATGACACCTGCTATAATTGGTGTTTTTAATCGTGACATTTCCATAAGATTTCTTGCGATTGCTTCACCTTGGCCACGCTCTTCAGCTCCAAGCCCACAATATGCTCCAGGAGTATCAATTAGGCAAATAATTGGTCTATGAAATTTTTCTGCTTGTTTCATTAATCTAAAAGATTTTCTGTATCCTTCTGGATGTGGCATACCAAAGTTATATTCAATATTTTCTTTTGAAGTTTTTCCTTTATTTTGAGCAATTATTGTTACAACATTATCGCCAATTGTTCCAATTCCGCCAATAATAGCCTTATCATCCGCAAAAGCTCTATCGCCATGTAGCTCTATAAATTCTTCAAACATATGCTCAATATAAAATCTACTTCTTGGTCTATCTATTTGTCTTGCAATAGCAATTTTTTCCCAAGGGGAACTTTCTTTTTCTTGTTCACTAAGATAATTCTTTTCATTAATTTGATGTGACTGAGCACGGGGTTCCAAATGCCATTTTAATAAAGTACCTAAAGTTTTAGCTAAATCTTTTCTTTCAACAAGTTTATCAATCATTCCATGTTCTAACAAAAATTCTGCTTTTTGAAACCCGTTTGGAAGTTTTTGTTTAATTGTTTGTTCAATAACACGTGGACCAGCAAAGCCAATTAAAGCTTGTGGTTCTGATAAAATTATATCACCAAGCATGGCAAAGCTTGCAGTAACCCCTCCTGTTGTTGGATTAGTCAAAACACTAATATATAATAGTCCTTCGTCATCATGTTTAGCTAAAGCGGCACTAGTTTTTGCCATTTGCATAAGGGAAAATATACCTTCTTGCATTCTGGCTCCACCAGAAGCACAAAAAATTATAATAGGTAGTTTGTTTTCGGTTGCATATTCAATTGCACGAGTAATTTTTTCACCAACTACTTCTCCCATACTACCCATCATAAACCTTGAGTCCATAACAGCAATCATGCAATCAAAATTGCTTATTTTTGCTCTACCAGTCAAAACTGCTTCTTTTTCATTAGTTCTGACCATATAGCTTTCAAGTTTAAGACCATAGTCTTTAAAATTTAAGGGATTTCTGCTTTCTAGATCTTTGTCAAACTCAATAAAACTATCTTTATCAACAATACTATTTATTCTTATTCTTGCAGCAATAGGAAAATATCCTTCACAATTTGTACAGACACCAAATGTGTCTGCCAAATCTTTTATATAGATGCTTTTTTTACAGTGGGGACACTTAGCATACATCCCAGCAGGAATTTCAACTTTCTTGTGCTCGTCTTCAGATTGAGCTTGTGTATTATCAACTTTACCATATTTTTTTCTATTCATTAAACTTTGAAACATTATTCATCGCCTCCAAGACCTAATAGTTGATCAAGATTGTTTTCAATATAGGTTGTATTAAATTCGCCTGTTTCAAAAGCAGTAGTATAAAGTAAATCTAGTTGAAATTCGATATTATTGCTAACACCTTCAACCACAGTTTCACTTAAAGCACGCTTCATAATTGCAATAGCTTCTTGTCTATCTTCTCCCCAAGTGATAATTTTTGCAATCATTGAGTCATATGTTGGAGGAATTACATATCCCGCATAAATGCTCGACTCAATCCTAACGCCACGTCCACCAGGAAGATAAAGTTCTGTTATTTTTCCAGCAGACGGCCTAAAATTTAAAAGCGGATTTTCAGCGTTAATTCTACACTCAATTGCATGCCCTCTCAATTTTATATCATCTTGAGTAAATTTTAATTTTTCTCCAGATGCAATTTTTATTTGTTCTTTTATAAGGTCAATATTTGATACCATCTCTGTAACAGGATGCTCAACTTGAATTCTAGTGTTCATCTCTATAAAATAATGGTTATTGTCTTTATCCAAAATAAATTCTATCGTACCAGCGTTTTCATAGTTAACTGCTTTTGCCGCCATTATGGCATGCTCTCCCATCACTTTACGCATGTCTTCACTCATATTTGGGGATGGTGATTCTTCAATTAATTTTTGATGTCTTCTTTGCATAGTGCAATCACGTTCACCAATATGAACAATATTACCGAAGGTATCTCCCAAAATTTGAAATTCTATATGTTTTGGGTTTTGTATGTATTTTTCTATATACATACTTCCATCTCCAAAAGCAGTCAATGCTTCTTGACTTGCAGTTAAAAAAGCATTCTTAAGCTCAGTTTCAGACCAAACCAGTCTCATTCCACGACCGCCACCTCCGGCCACTGCTTTAATAATAATAGGATAGCCTATTTTCTTAACTAGTTGCTTGGCAGACCTTACATCTCTAACTATTCCATCAGAACCTGGCACTACAGGAACCCCAGCTTTAATCATCATTTCTCTTGCTTTTGCTTTATCTCCCATTTTTCTAATCATACTTGAAGTGGGTCCAATGAACTTAATTTGGCATTCTTCACAAATTTTAGCAAACTTTGCACTTTCAGAGAGAAAGCCAAAACCTGGGTGGATTGCATCAGCTTTTGTGCCAATAGCTGCACTTATAATGTTTTCAATATTTAAATAACTATCTTGTGGAGAAGCTTTGCCAATGCAAATTGCTTCATCCGCCAAATTTACATGTAAAGAATCTCTATCAATCTGAGAATATACTGCAACAGTGTGTATATCCATTTCTTTACATGCTCTTATAATCCTTAGAGCAATTTCTCCTCTATTTGCAACAAGAATTTTATTAAACATTAGCATCACCTACCGCAAATTTTAATTCCGCAGTAGCAACTTTTTTTCCATTCACTGAGGCAACTGCCTCTGCTACTCCAATTGGGCCTTTTTGTTTAACCATTCTGCATTCCAACTTTAATACATCTCCAGGAACAACTTTTTGTTTAAATTTTGCTTTATCTATGCCAGCCAAAAATCCAATTTTACCTTTATATTCTTCTTGATTAAGTAAAGCAATTGCTCCAACTTGTGCCATAGCTTCAACAATCAATACACCAGGCATAACGGGCATAATTGGAAAATGTCCTTGAAAGAATGGTTCATTTATAGTAACATTTTTATATCCAACTGCCCCCTTTCCATCTTTGTCTATTTCTGCTTTATCAACCAATAAAAAAGGATATCTGTGTGGTAATATTTTCATTATTTCTTCTATATTTAACGTATTTAACATTTGTTTGTCCTTTCTATTCAATTACAAATAAAGGTGTACCAAACTCAACCAACTCACCGTCTTCAACCAAAATTTCTTTTATTACTCCATCTTGATCTGATTCCACTTCATTCATCAACTTCATAGCTTCAATAATACACACTATATCGCCTTTGGCTACCCTACTACCAATATTTACAAATGGTTTAGATTTTGGAGAATTAGCTACATAAAATGTGCCTACCATTGGTGAGTCAATAGTAACCTGTTCTTTATTCACACTCTGATTGTTTATAGCATTAAAATTTGGTATAAACTCTACTTGCTGAGAAATGTCTCCATACCCTCTCTCTAAAATTAAATTAAACTCGGAGGAAGTAAATCTTAATTTAGTTAAATTTGTTGAGTTAAATTCTTTGATTAGTTCTTTAACATTACCCGTTACACTCATTCTCATTCCTCTTTCCATTTTTTAAAAATAAGGGTTGCATTATGTCCACCAAACCCTAGTGAATTGCTTAAAGCGTATTCCAAATCTTGTTTTCTACCTTTATTTGGTACGTAATCTAAATCACACTCTGGATCAGGCTCCATATAACCAATTGTTGGAGGTATAAATCCTTCTTCCAAAGCTTTTATACAAACAATGGCCTCAATTGCTCCAGCTGCACCAAGCAAATGTCCAGTCATAGATTTAGTAGAGCTTATAGGAACTTTGGTTTCATTTCCAAAAACAGTTTTTATAGCTTGAGTTTCAAGTCTGTCATTATAATCTGTACTGGTTCCATGTGCGTTTATATAGTCGATTTCTGATGGATTAATATGTGCATCATTTAGTGCTTGTTGCATTGCTCTTGCACCACCTTCGCCTTCTGGTGGAGGTGTAGTGATGTGGTATGCATCTCCTGTTGCACCATATCCAACTATTTCTGCTAATATAGTTGCTCCTCTTTTTTTAGCATGTTCAAGCGTTTCTAAAACAATAATTCCAGCACCTTCGCCCATAACAAAACCATTTCTTTCTTTATCAAAAGGAATGGAAGCACGATTTGGGTCACTTGAATCGGATAGTGCAGTTAATGATTGAAACCCAGCTACGCAAATTGGAGTGATTGTGGCTTCTGCTCCACCAGCAAAAATAATGTCATGATTGCCTTGTTGAAGAAGTTTGAACGCATCCCCTATACTATGTGTTCCAGAGGCACATGCAGTTGTAATCGAAGTGCAAATTCCTTTTGCCCCAAGATATATAGAAACATTTCCTGCTCCCATATTTGAAATAGTCATAGGAATACAAAATGGAGATACTCTTTTTGCTCCCTTTTCATGTAATGTTAATACAGATTTTTCAACAGTGTCAATTCCACCAATACCAGAACCAATAATAACACCCACTCTAGTGGCATCTTCTTTTTCCATATCAATATGTGCATTTTCCATGGCTTCTTTTGCGGCATAAACTGCAAATTGAGCAAATCTATCCAGTCTTCTTGCATCTTTTTTAGGGATATATTTTTCGCTATTAAATTCTTTAACTTCTGCAGCCAAACTAACCTTATAGCCATCGTTCAATTCAAATCGTGTAATTGGTCCAATTCCATTTACACCGTTTTTTATATTATCCCAAAACAAATCAATCGAATTTCCTAAAGGAGATACTACTCCCAATCCCGTAACAACAACTCTCATATATTCATCTCCCTTATTTGTTATAATGACAGTTACATAATCATTCCACCATCTACACGTATTGTTTCACCAGTTATATAACTTGATAAATCACTTGCCAAAAATAGTGCTACATTTGCAACTTCTTCTACACTACCCATTCTTTTTAGAGGAATAGTTTTCGCTATCTCATTTTTAACCTCATCATTTAATCCATGAGTCATATCTGTCTCTATAAAACCAGGGGCGATAGCATTTACACGAATTTTTTTCTTTGCAAATTCTCTAGCAGTTGCTTTTGTCATTCCAACTAATCCAGCCTTAGCAGAAGAATAGTTCACTTGACCAGCATTTCCAGAAAGCCCTGATACAGAGGTCATATTTATAATACTTCCACCAAATTTCATCATAGGTCTAACAGCATGCCTAATACAATTAAAAGCCCCTTTTAAATTTACATTGATTACATCATCAAAATCTTCTTCACTCATTCTAAGCAAAAGCCCGTCCTTTGTAATGCCTGCGTTATTTACTAGAATGTCTATTTTGCCAAACTTTTTTATAGAAGCATCAATTAAGTTTTTAGCTTCCGAAAAACTAGATACATCTGCAACAACCGCAAATGCTTCTCCACCAAAAGAAGCTATTTCGTCTACTACTTTGTTTGCGGTTTCTAAAGACTTTTCAGCAGAACAATTTATTACTACCTTTGCACCTTGCTTTGCAAATGCCAGTGCAATAGCTTTTCCAATTCCTCTATTGCCACCAGTCACAACAGCTACTTTTTCTGTAAGCATCTTTTCCTCCTATCGTTAATAAAGCTATTAATAACCCAATGTAGCTAGGGTAGCTAGGGTTTTTTCTAAAGATTTTTTGTCCTCAACGTTAAGTACGGTAACATCTTTTGAAATTTTTTTAACAAAACTACTTAATGTTTTCTTTACTCCAATTTCTATAAATACATCAAAACCATCATTTATAAGCCTTTCAATGCTTTCTCTAAAGCGTACTCCTTTCATAGTCTGAATAGGCATGTTCTTTCTTGCTTCTTCGCCATTCATATAATCAGCAGTAGCATTGCTTACAATTGGAATTTTAGGGTCATGGAATGTTAATGCTGACGCATACATTTCCAATTTTACACTAGCAGCATGCATTAATTCAGAATGAAATGCTCCACTTACATTTAAAGGCATTACTCTTTTAGCACCAGCTTTCAGTAAATCTTCAGTAGCAGCCTTAACTCCCGATACTGTTCCAGAAATAACCACTTGTCCAGGACAGTTATCATTTGATATACTTACAAAGTTCTCATCCATGCCAACGCTTAAAGTTGAACAAATGGCTTGTATAATTTCTTTATCCAAGCCCAACACTGCACTCATAGTTCCTGCTTCTGCTTTTGCTGATGTTGCCATATATTTTGAGCGTTCCTCCACCAAGTGCAATCCATCTTCAAAATCTAAAATTCCACTGGCTACCAATGCACTATATTCTCCTAAACTATATCCTATCATAGCATCAGGCTTGATTCCTGCTTTTCTCACAGCTTCATATACTGCCAAATTTGTTGTAAACAAAGCCACTTGCGTATACTCAGTTTGATTTAGAACTCCGTTTGGGTCCTCAAAACAAACTTCTTCAATATCCCAAGGTTTAAATAATTTATTTGCTTTGTCAAATAAATTTCTACTTTCCTCGTAATTTTCAAACATATCTTTTCCCATTCCAGCGTATTGTACGCCTTGGCCAGAAAACAAGAATGCTATTTTCAATGTCACACCTCTTTTGCTTTGTAATAAGACTAGTATTAAGAGCGATTGTTAATCGCTCTCATACTATATCTCTACCTAAAAATTCAATTTATCTTTACCATTATTTAATAAATCTTTTGCTTCATTTACAAGCTCATTAATGATTTCTTGTGCAGTTTGTTCCTTATTAAACATACCAGCAATTTGGCCAGCCATAACCGATCCATGGGTAATATCACCTTCGACAACTGCTCTTCTAAGACTGTCAGCTCCTAATTTTTCCAATTCATCAGGTGTAGCCCCATTTTTTTCTAGCTTTAAGTACTCTCTTGTCAAATGATTTCGTATACTACGAATAGGATGCCCTGTACTTCTTCCAGTTACAACGGTATCAATATCATTTGCTTTTATAACTCTATCTTTATAGTTTTGGTGAATATCACACTCTTTGGCCAATAAAAATCTTGTTCCAACTTGTATTCCTTCTGCTCCAAGCATAAGGGATGCTGCAAATCCTCTTCCATCACCAATACCTCCAGCTGCAATAACAGGGATTGTTAGTGCATCAACAACTTGAGGAACAATAACCATTGTAGTGAGCTCACCTATATGTCCACCCGCTTCACAACCTTCAACAATAACAGCGTCAACACCAGACTTTTCCATGCGTTTTGCAATTGCTATAGAAGGCACAACAGGAATTACTTTTATTCCGTTCGATTGCCACATCTCAAGATATTTCCCTGGACTACCAGCTCCTGTAGTAAGGATTTTTACTCCTTCTTCAACAACAACTTTAGCCACTTCTTCAGCATGTGGGCTTAGTAACATAATATTAACACCAAATGGTTTATCTGTTTTATATTTACACTGTCTTATTTCTTCTCTAAGCCATTCTGCTGGTGCATTCCCAGCTGCAATTATACCCAATCCTCCTGCTTGTGAAACAGCAGCGGCAATAGAATGGTTTGCTACCCATGCCATTGCCCCTTGGAAAATAGGATATTGAATGCCCAGCATGTTACATACTCGGTTCATAATCCTTGCTCCTTTAAAATATTATTGTCTGTCTTCGATGTATTTAACAGCATCACTTACAGTTTTGATATCTTCTAAGTCTTCATTTTGAATTGTTACACCAAATTCATCTTCAAGACTCATAATAATTTCATAAAGGTCTAGAGAATCCGCCTCTAAATCATCTTTGAAATTTGATTTCATAGTGATTTCACTTTCGTCCAAACTTAGTTTATCTGCAATAATTTCTTGCAATTTTTTAAATACCATTTTTTTGTTACCTCCAATATTTTATTTTAATTTATCTTAAGGGAAAATCCCATTAAGAGCTACCATTGAACAACTATACTCCCCCAAGTAAGTCCTCCACCAAAACCTGTCAAAACAATTTTGTCTCCATTTTTAAGGTTAGATTTTGCTTCATGTAAAGCTATGGGTATACTTGCTCCAGAAGTATTTCCATACTTATCAAGATTTTTAAAGAATAAATTCAAATCTACATTTAGATTTTTTGCTACGCTACTTATTATGCGTTCATTTGCTTGATGTAAAACAAATAATTTTATTTCATCTATATTAACCTGTGCTTTTTCCAGTGCTTTTTTTATACTTATAGGAACAACATTAACCGCAAATCTATAAACAGCTCTTCCATCCATTTTAATAAAAGACGGTGAATATTCATTTTTTATTAAAGGATTGTTTTGGGCCTGATTTTCTAGGCTTAGTGTTTGTCCTAACATTCCATTGCTTCCAACATCAAAAGCTAAAATTTTATTCACATCTGTTTGTTCATATAAGACAGCTCCTGCTCCATCACCAAAAAGTATGCAAGTGCCTCTGTCACTCCAATCAACTACTTTACTTAATACCTCTGCACCAATAACTAAAGCTTTTTTAGCACTACCACAACGAATTGCTTCCACTGCTATTTTCGATCCATATATAAAGCCGCTACAAGCTGCACTTATGTCAAATGCCATTGCATTTGTTGCTCCAAGTTGGGCTTGAACACTACAAGCTACACTTGGTATTACTTGATGTGGAGAAACTGTTCCGACTATAATAAGATCTATTTCTAAAGGGTCAATCCCTTCCGTTGCTTCTTTAGCTGCTTTTACGGATAAGTCAATAGTATTTTCATCTGTAACAATTCTTCTCTGTCTAATTCCTGTTCTTTGAGCAATCCATTCATCGGATGTATCTATAAAGCTAGACAGTTCTTCGTTTGTTAATATATATTTTGGCATGCACATTCCTGTGCCTACTATTTTTACTCCTCGCATTTTCTTATCCCCTAAAATTTTGACCTCCCCTATTAAATAGGGTGTTAGATAAAGTATACATTGCTCTAATTTTACTGTCAACATATAATGCGTATATTTTAGGCAAAATATGTTAATAGTTCAATATAGAGGTGATAAAATATGTTTAGTGCAAAAACATTAAAAACAAAAGTAGTTTTTTTGTATTTACTTAACGTTTTTGATATAATTTTCACTTTAATTCTGTTAGAAACTTCATATTTTCAAGAAGCAAATGTATTTATGCAATCAATCGTAACAAGTAATATTCTATCAATTTTTGTAAAAATTATTCTTCCAGCAGGAATTGTATTTTATATTTTATATTTAATAAAGCAATGCGATATAGATAAATTAATTTTTTGCAACGTAGTCATTAGTATATCAATTATATTCTATATTTTAGTTAATCTTAACCATTTATATTTAGGATTAAACTACGTTTGGTATATATAGCTTATATACATTGTTATTATAACCAAATATTTATAAAATAGGTGGGGTTAGGAGCGAAGCTTCAACAGGGGCAGATGTCCCTGTTTCCTTATTATATATAAGAAGAAGAGGTGATAAACATATGCAACATGGAATATATTACTTTGAAATAAATGTTTAATTAATCTCATATTTGAAAGGAGTGGTAACATGAAGATATATATAACAAGGGAAGATGGAAAACAACATAAAATACATAAAATTGAAGAGGGTTGCTGGATTAACTTGTGTTCCCCAAACAAAAGTGAAATTGAAGCAATTTCAAAAATGTGTCAAATTGAAGAAGCTGATATTATGCTTGGGATTGACGAAGAGGAAAAAGCTCATATTGCAGTTGAGGATAACTATACTATAATTGTAGTGGATGTTCCTATAAAGGATAGTGAAGGTTTGCATGAATTTATAACCATTCCTTTGGAAATTATATTGACAGATACTTTTATCATGACAGTTTGTATCTATCCAATTGATTTATTGCAAGATTTTATTGAAGGAAGAGTCAAAAGTTTTTATACCTATAAAAGAACCCGATTTATATTACAACTTCTCTATAAAAATTCATCTTATTTTTTGCATTATCTAAGATATATTGATAGAGTGAGCAATAAAGTTGAACGTGAACTCGAAACAAATATGAAAAACAAAGATTTGCTTTATCTATTAGAGCTAGAGAAAAGTTTGGTTTATTTTTCAACTGCTTTACGTGCAAATGAGATTGTATTAGAAAAAATGTTGAGAATGGATAAAATTAAACAATATCAGGAAGACAAAGAATTGCTTGAGGACGTAATTGTAGAAAATAAGCAAGCAATGGAGATGGCCAGTGTATATAGCAGCATCCTTGGAGAAACACGAGATGCATTTGCCTCTGTAATTTCAAACAATCTTAATACTATAATGCAAAGACTTACTTCAATAACTATTATATTAGCTCTACCTACCATGATTTTTAGCCTTTTTGGAATGAATGTACCCCTTCCTTTCATAAATCAACCAAATGCAATTATATATATTTTAATAATATCCATTATCTTTGTTATAATTGGATTTGTGATTATGATTAAGAAAAAAATGTTTTAAACTAATCGTTGCGAACAGTTATCCGACCGTGTATAATTAATCTGTAGAACAAGTATAAGTTGAATTGAAAATATATAAGGGGCTGATAATATATGAAAAGTGATGTTAATTTGGTAAAGCGGTTAACTGTTGCAATTGGAGGAGTTGTTACATTAATATTACTATCTTTAATAATTATAGTTGTTATACAAGTCTATTCTTCTAGTGTAAAAGACACACATTTGACGTTTGAAACTAAAGCTGAACTTAATGCAAATAAGGTTCAAGAAGTAATTAATACAGTTGACGGAATTGCAAAAAATTTACAATCCTACATTCAAAGCAATTTTGGAAGCTTAAATGCAAAGCTAGACTGTAAAAATGGTTTAAATACAAATGTAAAATTTAGCATGGTATATGGAACTTTAATGGACGAAAATAAAGTGATTATGGAAAGATATATTGTAAATACAGCTTGGTCGGCACTCTCGACCAACAGTGATATTAGTGTATTAGCAGTATATTTTGAACCTTACGTATTTGACAAAGCCCTATCTACTTATGGATTAGAAACCCATCAAGAAAATCTTAAAGCAAAAACTCTAACCCCTATATTTTCATATGAGAGTTTTGCAAACAAAGAATTTTATTCAGTTACAAAGCAAACGCTTAAACCACATATAAGTGACCCAATGTTAGATGATAATGGAAATATGGTTTATTATGTATCTTATCCAATTATATATAAAGATGAATTTAAAGGAGTTATTGTTATAAATGTTTTATCCACCAGTTTTGATGAAATTATATTTGAAAAAAGTACATACGAAACTTCATTCTCATCAGTTTTCAACCAAGATTGGGACATAATTTATGATTATATGTATCCTGAATTAATTAATGTAAATATGTCTGAGATGATTTCCTCTAGGGAAATGCAAGAGTTAACACAACTAGGCGAACAAAAAGATCCTTTTCATATGAAATCAGAAGTAATTGGTGGTGAAAAATATGAGCGATATTTATATCCAATAAAAGCCTTAGACAAAACATGGTGGGCTCATATATCAATAGAAAGTCAAGAGTTTTATTCTGAAATATGGGTATTAATTGGAATAATATCTGCTGTTTCAATAATTTCATTGTTAATACTAATTTTAGTAACCAAAAATATACTAGCCAAAGCATTAAAGCCTCTTGATCAAGTTGTTTCAGCTGCAAGCCAAATGTCACAGGGAGATTTAGACATCCATTTGAATATATCACGCCAAGATGAAATTGGAATGTTGGGGCAAGAATTTGACGATATGTCTAATTCATTAAAAGAAATTATACTAGATATCAAACAGGTTCTTGGCAACATGGCACAAGGAGATTTTACTTCAACTATTAATGCACAGTATAAAGGAGCATTTTTTCCAATAAAAACATCTTTAATACAAATTGGTGAAAAATTGAGTCATACTTTAGCTTCTATTACTAGAGCAACTGAAACAGTGAGTAGTGGAGCAGAAAACATTGCAAAAGGAGCTGTGGAACTTGCAAATGGAACAATTGAGCAAAGTACAATTGTTCAAGAATTTCATAGTATAACAAACGAAATTGAAGAAAGTATCATTAAAACCACATTACAAGCAGAAGAAACAAGCAAGATTTCAATTGAAGCAAAACAACAAGCAACACAAGGCAATATCGAAATGGAAAAAATGTTATTATCTATGAATGCAATCAATCAGTCTAGTCAAACAATTTCCGTTGTTTTAAAAACTGTAGAAGATATTGCAAGCCAAACAAATTTATTAGCATTAAATGCTTCAATTGAAGCAACAAGAGCAGGTGAGAACGGAAAAGGCTTTGCTGTTGTGGCTGAGGAAGTAAGAAAACTTGCTTTTCGTAGTAGTGAAACAGTAAAAGAAATAGATAAAATAATAAATATGAGTATGGAGGATATTTCTAGGGGTCAAGATGTAGCCAGCAACGTAGCTTTAAGTTTGCAGCAAATTGTAAATACTATAGAAAGAACAACTACAATATCAGAAGAATTGTTGAAAACTAGTACTAGTCAAAAGCATACTCTAGACAACTTAATTGCAGGTACGGAACATATTTCTATTCTTATTCAAACAAACAGTTCTACTTCTCAAGAAGCCGCTGCCATAAGCGAAGAACTTGCAAAAGAAGCGAAAAATTTGTCTGAACTGATGCAATACTTTAAAATAAATAAATAAGAGAAAAAGCTCAAAACGCTTGTTCATTTATCACGAATTAATAAGAAACTCCCTAATCTAAGCATTTGCCTAGGAGGGAGTGGTTTACTTGTTTCTAAAACCCAGAAATAATATCGGCATTTAATCGCTTAATAATTTTTTCTGCAAGGGTTATACTATTATGAAGGTCACTAATAGAAGAAACCCCATAGTGGGTATGTGCATAACGTACTGGCATTCCAATAACGATAGATGGAATTCCCATATTGGAAATATGGATGGAAGCTCCATTTGTCGCTCCACCAGTTCTCACGCCTTGTTGCACTGGCACTGCATATTCTTTTGCAATGTCCAAGGCAAATCTCTGAAAACGTGGGTTTGTAATCATCCTAAGATCTATATGTCTAAGCATTGGTCCTTTGTGTAACGCAGTTTGTATTAAATATTCACTTTCAAATGTGTCATCAGCTGGACTTCCTTCGAAAATAATAGCAATATCAGGTTTTACTCTATTTGTTCCAACTATAGCTCCACGTGTTCCAACTTCTTCTTGAGAAGAAATCATCCCTACAAGATCCACATCTAATTTATCGTTTTGTAGTATTTTCAAAGTTTCAACTAGGGCAGCACAACCTAAACGACAGTCAAATGCCTTTCCAAGCATAGCGTCATTTTTATCATTAAAATAAAATGATACATCTGGAATAATTGGTGCTCCAAGATTAATCTTATACTTTTCGATTACTTCGGCACGACTGCGTGCTCCAATGTCAATATTCATAGTTTCAATGGATAGTTTATCATTACTTTGTACATAGTGTGGAGGTTTTGAAGCAACAACCCCAATAATAACTTCTCCGTCAGAATTAATAATTCGTACTAGGTGAGCAGGAACATTGCTTTCAACCCAACCTCCTACTTTTACAAATTGAATTAATCCATTTGGCCTTATTGCTCGTACCATAAATCCTACTTCATCACTATGTGCATCAAGCATAACAACAGGTTTATCTCCCGTGTTAGTGTTTGGCGTTAAGTATAAGTTTCTCATGCTGTCTTCACTAATTTCACAATGCTGTGGGGCATGCTTACGGATAACTTTTAACACGTCATCCTCAAACCCCGATATTCCATTAGCGTTTGATAATTCTTCTACCAGTTTTAATATTTCCAATATTATACACCTCCATATAATATTTTAACCCATGTCCTGTATTTTTTCCACTAATTTCTGGAAGTTTTTAAATCTTTTTTGATTAAAGTCCTCTAATTGAAAAATTTTTTTAAGAGGATTATTTTATTTAACATAGTATAAAAAAATATATCAAGTTTAGCTAAGCATATACTGGTTAGCAAAAAATAGTACATCTTGTGCTAGGTAATGGCATTTTTTATATTACTATTAAAATGAATAATATTCATGGGCGATGGTCTAAGTGAGATTTTTAGTTTTAGGAATAAAATATCTGACTAGTACAGCTGGTAAATTTGAAGAATAAATATACACCCTTCACTAGTGAATCCCCTACAATTCCAGACATGTACAAATGCATGACTTTTTTTAAAATATTCATTAGTGTTATGAATATTTATGCAAATAATAAATTTCTTATTTGTGATAAAAGATTTAGGGACAACATGAGTAATGTTATTCGTGATAAAAGATTTAGGGACAACATGAGTAATGTTATTCGTGATAAAAGATTTAGGAACAGCATGATTAATGTTATTCGTGAGAAATAGAAATGGCTAGAGGTATTTTCTTGTTATTCGTGACAAAAAATTTAGGGACAACGTGATTTTATAGGATATGAATTTCGATTTATGATAATGGATTTAAGAACAACGGATATGTTTATTATTATAAATAGGCTTAAAATTTCTTTAGGTTTATTATTCTTACTGATACGTCACTCATCGTGAACAATTTAAAATTTTTTTATATAATCTGTTTATAATCTCAAATGTACGATTATTAATAAGATAACACTATGTTTAGGATAAATATCAAAGATTTAAATTTCTTATAGAGACTATAAACAGTAGCATACTGATTTAAACTAAGGCTTATGGCCGTAGGTTTAGCTTTTTTTATTCGTGCGTGATAACGGAGTTTAGAACAACGTGATTGTTGTATTATGGTTGTTAACCAGTTGCCACTTATTCTTTCACGTCTGCTCTACTACTTATTTTTTCGCCTCTTGGCTACTTACTTTTCGTGAGTCCTCTGCTACTTGTTTTTTTGCATGGGTTAACTGTTAAAGTATATACCTATACAAACCAAAATGCAATTGGCAAAATACCCTAACATATTTCTTCGTACTAGTGAATTGTCTCCAATATAAGTAGTACTACTCCGAAATGTATAATTATGCATAAACGTGCAATTTATATACAACATTAATTCTAATATTTGCCTGCAACATTACATTGCCATTTATATTTAAGCACTAAAATATTTAAATAACGCAAATGGTAAATAGTCCATTTTCAAACAACAGCTTTAAATGGACTACTTTGATGTGTTAACTTATTATTCCCCTACTACATATGCATCTTTAAAAAATAGTGCTGCAGATGCGTTCATATGAACTCCTTGGATATGGTCATGCAATAAAATATTATTTGATTTATAATATAAAGGAACCATAGGGTAATCGCTTGAAACCATTATATCTGCTTGTTTAACTAGTTCTGCTACTTTATTTGGATCACTTTCTGCTCTAATTTGATCAACCAAAGCATCATATTCAGGATTAGAATACCAACTTGTATTTGTGGAATCACCTGTTTTTAATAGAGGCATAAATGACATTGGGTGAAAATAATCCGCACTCCAACCCATAGCGGCTACATCATAGTCTCCTGCTTGAACACTTTCATAGAATAATACCCATTCATTAGAAGTAATTTCTACATCAATATTTAAATTAGTTTCCCACATTTGTGCCATAGCTTCAACCACTTTTTTAACTGTGTCATCTGAATAATATGATAGTTCTAAAGCAGGAAAGTCTTCGCCGTTTGGATAGCCAGCATCTGCTAAGGCTTGTTGAGCTTTTTCAATTTCTGCGGATGGTGACATTCCAAATGTTCCTCTATCATCTGTTATGTCTACTCCATCAACTTTATAGCCTGGTGAAAGGAAACTATAAGCAGGTTGTGCATCAACTTGAATTACATTGTCAATAATCAGTTGGCGGTCTAGGGCTAAATTAAGTGCCTCACGTACTTTTGGATTATCATATGGTGCTTTTGCATTGTTAATTAAGTGAAATACAGTTCCATAACTTGGATATGATTTAACTCCTTTATCTTCTGCACGTAGCCTTGCATAATCTGTTGAAGGAATGCTCACTATACCATCTACTTCTCCTGTTTCATAGGCTGTTAATGCAGTAGACGTGTCTAGTATATATCGGAAATTAATTTTTTCTAATTGTACGTTCTCAGCATTCCAGTAGTTTTCATTTTTTTCAAGCACTACATTTTCGCTCATACTCATTTCCGTAACTTTAAACGGACCATTTGATACGTATGTTTCAGCTTTTGTGCTCCAAGCTTCTCCGTTTGCTTCAACAGTTGCTTGCTGAACAGGGCTATATACCCACATTGATAAAATGTCAATATAGTATGATAGTGGTTCTTTTATTGTAATCTCTAGTGTACTATCATCAACTGCTTTAACTCCAACTTCTTCCGCATCAATTTTTCCTTCATAATATTCTTGTGCATTAACAATATAATCTGTAACCATATTTACATACTGAGCAGTTGTTTCTGGAGTTGCCACTCTAAGTATTGAATATACAAAATCACTAGCAGTAAGAGGGGTGCCATCGCTCCATTTTAAGTCTGGGCGTAAATTAAACGTATAAGTTCTTCCGTCTTCACTAATTGACCAATCATTAGCCAATCCAGGAACTAGGCTACCATTTTGGTCATATGTAACAAGCCCTTCAAAAGCATTAAATAATACATATTTACTAAATGAATTATTAGTTATTCCTGGGTCCAAGCCGTCTGGTAAATTAGACAATACAAATGTCATCTCTTGTGCAACATCTTCAGCAGGAGCTGCTGTTTTTTCAGTTTCTGTTGCTACGGTTTTTACCTCGCTTATATTTTGTGGTTCATTTGAAGAACAACCAGTAATTGTTCCTAGTGTACATAATGAAAGCAATGCATATAATAGTTTTTTATTCATCTTGATTTCCTCTTTCTATTTTGTTATTTTTCATAGATTTATTGTTTTCCTGTTACATGTGTATCTTTAAAGAATAGGGTTGCTTGTGCATTCATATAAGCTCCTTGTATATTGTCATGCAATAAAATATCACTTGTTTTATAATACAAAGGAATAAGAAAATAATCATCTGAAACTAGTGCATCCGCTTGTCTAATTAGCTCTATTGATTTATTTGGGTCAGTTTCTGTTTTAATTTGTTCAACTAAAGCATCATATTCAGGGTTAGAATATACACTAAGGTTTGCAATATCACCTGTTTTTGCACTAGTTAAAAAGCCCATTGGATGAAAATAATATGCTGTTAAACCCATAGCAGCTACAGAATAATCTTCTTCCATAACATCTTCATAGAATAATACCCATTCATTAGAACTAACTTCTACATCAATATTCAAATTAGTTTCCCACATTTGTGCCATAGCTTCAACCACTTTTTTAACTACATCATCTGAATAATATGATAGCTCTAAAACAGGGAAGTTTTCACCGTTTGGATAACCAGCATCTGCTAAGGCCTGTTGAGCTTTTTCAACTTCTGCGGATGGTGACATCCCAAATGTTCCTCTACCCTCTGTTATCTCTATTCCATCTATTTCATACCCTGGAGGAAGCAAACTATAAGCAGGTTGTGTATCTAATTGAACTATATTATCAACAATTAGTTGACGGTCTAATGCTAAATTAAGTGCTTCACGTACTTTTAGATTATCATATGGTGCTTTTCCATTGTTAATTAAGTAATATATAGTTCCATAGGTTGGATATGTTTTAACTCCTTTATCTTCCGCACGTAATCTTGCATAATCTGTTGGAGGAATACTTGCTATACCATCTACTTCGCCTGCTTCATATGCTGTTAATGCAGTAGAAGTATCTAATATATATCGGAAATTAATTTTCTCTAGTTTTACGTTGTCAGCATTCCAATAATTTTCATTTTTTTCAAGCACTACATTTTCACTTATGCTCATTTCGCTAACTTTAAATGGACCATTCGATACATATGTTTCAGCTTTTGTGCTCCAAGCATCTCCGTTTGCTTCAACAGTTGCTTGTTGAACAGGACTATATACCCACATTGATAAAATATCAATATAATATGATATTGGCTCTTTCAGTGTAATCTCTAGTGTACTATCATCAATTGCTTTAACTCCAACTTCCTCCGCACCAATTTTTCCCTCAAGATATTCTTGTGCATTAACAATATAGTCTGTAACCATATTTAAATTTCGAGAAGCCGTTTCTGGAGTCGCTACTCTAAGTATTGAATATACAAAGTCACTAGCAGTAAGAGGAGTACCATCGCTCCACTTTAAGTCTGGACGTAAATTAAATGTATAAGTTCTTCCATCTTCACTAATTGACCAATCTTTAGCCAACCCAGGAACTAGACTACCAGTTTGGTCATATGTAACAAGCCCTTCAAATGTATTATATAATACATATTTGCTAAATGAATTGTCAGTTACTCCTGGGTCTAAGCCGTCTGGTAAATTGGATAATACGAATGTCATCTCTTGTGCAACATCTTCAGCAGGTTCTGCTTGTTCTTCAATTGCCGAAGTTACGGTTTTTACCTCGCTTATATTTTGTGGTTCATTTGAAGAACAGCCAGTAATTGTTCCTAGTGTACATAATGAAAGTAGTGCATATAACAACTTCTTATTCATTTCAATTTCCTCTTTCTATTTTGTTATTTTTCATATAATTCAATTGGAGTTAAAGACATTAAATATAATTGAATACTATCCTTTATACAGTGTGATGACTTATTCTTTCCCTACTACATAGGTATCTTTAAAGAATAGGGTTGCTTGTGCATTCATATAAGCTCCTTGGATATTGTCATGCAATAAAATATCACTTGTTTTATAATACAAAGGAATAAGAAAATAATCATCTGAAGCCAGTGCATCCGCTTGTCTAATTAGTTCTATTGATTTATTTGGGTCAGTTTCTGCTTTAATTTGTTCAAATAAAGCATCATATTCAGGGTTAGAATATCCACTAAGATTTGCAATATCGCCTGTTTTTGCACTAGTTAAAAATCCTGTTGGGTGAAAATAATATGCTGTTAAACCCATAGCAGCTACAGAGTAATCTTCTTCTATAACATCTTCATAGAATAATACCCATTCATTAGAACTAACTTCTACATCAATATTTAAATTAGTTTCCCACATTTGTGCCATAGCTTCCACTACTTTTTTAACTACATCATCTGAATAATATGATAGTTCTAAAACAGGGAAGTTTTCACCGTTTGGATAGCCAGCATCTGCTAAGGCCTGTTGAGCTTTTTCAACTTCTGCGGATGGTGACATTCCAAATGTTCCTCTACCCTCTGTTATCTCTATTCCATCTATTTCATAGCCTGGAGGAAGCAAACTATAAGCAGGCTGTGTATTTAGTTGAACTATGTTATCAACAATTAGTTGGCGGTCTAATGCTAAGTTAAGTGCTTCACGTACTTTTAGATTATCATAGGGTGCTTTTCCATTGTTAATTAAGTAATACACAGTCCCATAGGTTGGAAATGTTTTAACTCCTTTATCTTCCGCACGTAATCGTGCATAATCTGTTGGAGGAATACTTGCTATACCATCAACTTCGCCTGCTTCATAAGCTGTTAATGCAGTAGAAGTGTCTAGTATATATCGGAAATTAATTTTCTCTAGTTTTACGTTGTCAGCATTCCAATAATTTTCATTTTTTTCAAGCACTACATTTTCACTTATACTCATTTCGCTAACTTTAAATGGACCATTCGATACATATGTTTCAGCGTTTGCACTCCAAGCGTCTCCGTTTGCTTCAACAGTTGCTTGCTGAACAGGACTATATACCCACATTGATAAAATATCAATATAATATGAGATTGGCTCTTTTAGTGTAATTTCAAGTGTACTTTCATCAATTGCTTTAACTCCAACTTCTTCAGCCCCAATTTTTCCTTCATAATATTCTTGTGCATTAACAATATAATCTGTAATCTTATTTAAATTTCGAGAAGCTGTTTCTGGAGTTGCTACTCTAAGTATTGAATATACAAAGTCACTAGCAGTAAGAGGGGTACCATCGCTCCATTTTAAGTCTGGGCGTAAATTAAATGTATATATTTTACCGTCTTCACTAATTGACCAATCTTTAGCCAATCCAGGAACTAGATTACCAGTTTGATCATATGTAACAAGCCCTTCAAATGTATTATATAATACATATTTGCTAAATGAATTGTTAGTTGCTCCTGGGTCTAAGCCGTCTGGTAAATTAGATAATACGAATGTCATTTCTTGTGCAACATCTTCAGCAGGTTCTGCTTGTTTTTCAATTTCCGAAGCTTCGGTTTTTACCTCGCTTATATTTTGTGGTTCATTTGAAGAACAGCCAGTAATGGTTCCTAGTGTACATAATGAAAGTAGTGCATATAACAACTTCTTATTCATTTTAATTCCCTCTTTCTATTTTATTATTTTTTATAAATTCATGGAATTAAAGACATTAAATACAATTGAATACTATCCTTTGTGCTAAGGTGCTACATATTAAAAATCAATATAAATGACAGGAAACGTAATGTCCACTTGAAACTTCTTTCATTTCAGGCTGTGCTTCGCTACATTTTTTTGTAGCATGCGAACACCTTGTGTGAAATCTACAACCCAACGGTGGATTAATGGGGCTTGGGATGTCCCCTCCAATAGCGATGGTTTCTTTTTCCCTTGCAAGTTTTGGATTTGCTATTGGGACACTAGACAATAGCCCTTTTGTATAGGGATGCAAAGGATTTTTGTATATTTCGTTTGACTCACACATTTCTACTAGTTTTCCTAAATACATTACGCCAACATCATCTGAAACATATCTTACCATTGAAAGGTCATGGGCAATGAATAAATAACATAGGCCTTCTTTTTCTTGATATTCTCTTAATAAATTAACAACTTGTGCTTGAATAGATACATCTAGTGCTGAAATTGGTTCATCACAAATTACAAATTGTGGCCTTAAAATAAGTGCCCTTGCAATACCTATACGTTGCCTTTGCCCCCCAGAAAATTCATGAGCATAACGGTTTGCATGTTCTTTGGATAGGCCTACTAGTTCTAAAACAGGAAATACTAACTCATCTATTTGACTTTTAGATGTTGCTATATTGTGTGCAACTAGTGGTTCTGCTATTATATCCCGAACAGTCATCCGAGCATTTAAAGATGCATAGGGGTCTTGAAAGATCATTTGCATTTGTTTTCTTATAGGTTTAAGTTCTTTTTGCGAAGTATTTGTAATATCTTTGCCATTCAAAATAATGGTTCCTCTATCAGGTTCATAAATTCTAATGATGGTTCTGGCACAACTACTTTTTCCGCAACCACTTTCCCCTACTAGTCCTAATGTTTTGCCTTTTTTTATAATAAAGCTTACATCATCAACGGCATGAACTAGTGCATTTTTTCCTACTTTAAAATGTTTGGTTAGATTTTTTACTTCTAAAACAGTATCATCCATAAAATACTCCTTTCTATTTGAATGGATTATGCTCAGAAGGAGCCCCTTGTGTTAACAGCCAACACATTGAACGGTGCTTGTTGCCCACTTCAACATAAGGAGGCAATTCAGCTGCACACATTTTTCTGGCATAGTTACATCTTGGGGCAAAAGGACAGCCCAAAGGAGGATTTGTCATATCAGGAGGCGAGCCTTTAATAGATTGTAGCCTTATTGATTTATCTTGATTGACTTCTGGCATTGATGCCATTAACCCTAAAGTGTATGGGTGTTTTGGATTTTCAAATATATCATCAACCAAACCCTCTTCCATTACAAGCCCACCATATAACACCACTACTCTATGACATAGCTCGGCCACAACTCCTAAGTCGTGAGTTATAAATACAATGCTAGTGTTTGAGTCTTTTTGCAAATCTCTAAGTAATTTTAAAATTTGGTCTTGAATAGTAACATCCAGAGCTGTTGTTGGCTCATCTGCTATTAAAAGTCTTGGAGCATTCGCTAGTGCAATTGCTATCATAATACGTTGTCGCATACCTCCAGAAAACTGATGTGGATACATATTATATCTTTTTTCAGGTTCAGGTATACGAATTTTTTCAAACAATTGCAATACTCTTTGCTTAACTTCTTTTTTGGATAAATTAGTGTTATGAACTGCTATCATTTCAGCAACTTGATTACCTATTGTATGAAGAGGATTAAGTGAAGACATGGGATCTTGAAAAATCATTGATATATCTTTTCCTCTTATTGATTGCATTTCTTTTTTTGTTAAAGTAGTAAGTTCTTTGCCTTCAAATTTAATACTGCCTTCTTTAAGTTTGGCACTTTCTGCTAGTAGTCTTAATATAGACATACTCGTTACACTTTTTCCACTACCACTTTCCCCAACAATGCCTAGTATCTCTCCTTCATTTACTCCAAATGTAACGCCTCTAACTGCTTGAACTTCGCCATTAGAATTGAAAAAGGAAACCTTTAAATTATCTATTTCTAATACCATTTTTTTCACCCCCTATTTTTTTAGTTTAGGATCCAGTGCATCTCTTAAACCATCTCCAACAAAATTGAATGCAAACATAATAATACATATTACTAAAGCTGGGGCTAAAAGCGTATGTGGACTTGTTCGTAAAGCAGCAGTTGCTTCGTTGCACATTGTGCCAAGGCTTGCAAGTGGTGGTTGTAATCCTATTCCAATATATCCCAAAAATGCTTCCATAAATATAGCAGAAGGTATAAGCATTGTAACAGTTACTAGTATTGAACCCATTGCATTTGGTATTAAATGTTTAAATAAAATTGTTGAAGTTGAAGAGCCTAGTGTTTTTGCCACTATTACAAATTCTTGTTCTTTAAGGCTTAATACTTGGCCTCTTACAACACGTGCCATATTTACCCAATATACACTTCCTAAAGCAATGACTATACTTTGTAAGCCACTACCCAAAATCACCATAACCAAGATAACGTATAATGTAAGAGGAATTGTGCTTATTATATCAACTATACGCATCATTACCATGTCAACTTTGCTTCCCATATATCCAGAAATACCACCATATATTATACCTACTATCATGTTAACAAAGGCTGCAATAAAAGCCACTGTCATAGATACTCTTGTTCCATACATAAGTCTAGTAAGAATATCCCTTCCCAAAGAATCTGTGCCTAATATGTAGGATTTATTCCATATAGTTTTTTTCTCATAAATATCCCCTGTTGGCTCGTCTACTATTAAGTATGGATTTACACCATAATATAGGGCAACTTCTGTTCCGTTATAATCAAATATGGTCATCTTTTTTTCAGTTTCTTCTCGAACTTTGCTAAGCTGAGTATTTAGAGTTCCATCTGAATTTATATTAATTATTTTTAAGGATTGAGTTATATATAAATAACTTTTTTGGTCTGGAGATACAAACACCTTAAGAAGTGGTGGTATATTTGACATGGCCAAATTTTGGTCAACGTAATTATAGTTTGTAAATGTAGGACCTATTCCTGCGAAAATTAAAAGTATTAGTATTATTATAAATCCTGCAATAGCGGTTGGTTTTTTTCTAAATCGAAACCAAACATCTTGTGTAAACGTTCTACTTTTTGCATAAATGCGTTCTCGGTCTGCATCAGTTGTTTCTAGTAAATCCCATTTATTATCCATAAATTTACCCCCTACTAATTATCAAATTTAATGCGTGGGTCAATTAAAACGTAAAAAATATCTACTACTAAAACCATAGCCAATAAAAAAGCTGCATAAAATAAGGTTACTCCCATAATTGTAGTATAATCACGTTCAGCAACCCCGTTTACAAAGTGCATGCCAAGGCCTGGAAGTGCAAATATTTTTTCTATTACAAAGCTGCCTGTAAGCAGTCCTGCTACAGTTGGGCCCAGAACAGTTACTATTGGAACAAGTGCATTTCGCAGGGCATGTTTTGTAATTACTTTTATATCTGAAAGGCCTTTTGACCTAGCAGTTCTGATATAGTCTTGCCCCATAACTTCAAGTAAAGAAGATCTCATAAGTCTTGCTATATAACTTACAGAATATCCCCCCAGTGCTATTGTTGGCAATATATATCCACTCCATTTATCAACTCCATATGTAGGCAACCAATTTAATTGGAACGAAAAAACATAAATAAGCATAGAGGCAATTATAAAAGAAGGAATGGTTACTCCAATTGTTGCAACTGCCATAATAAACATATCTTGCCATTTCCCAGACTTTACAGCTGCCAAGATACCCATTGGGATAGCTGTAATTAAAACAAATATAATAGTAATTACTCCTAATTTTGCCGACGTAGGAAATCCGCTTTCTATAAAATCATTAACAGTTTTTCCGGTATATCGAAAAGAAGGGCCTAAATCGCCTTTTATGGCATCAGCTATATACGAAAAAAATTGTTCATGTAACGGAGCATCAAGATTATATTTTTCATTTAAAGCAATCTCTACTTCTGGAGGAAGTTTTCTATCTCTGGTAAAAGGGCCACCAGGAACAGAATGCATCATGCTAAATGTTAATAATGCAATCATAAACATTGCGACAATCATAGAAAAAATTCTTTTTAGTATAAATTTATGCATAAAGACCTCCTTTTTAAAAAATTAAATTGGACTAGAAATTAAAAAATATAAAATAAATTATACTACTGAAATAATTGTATTGTCAATTATTGTTCAATTCCCTAGTAGTGGGTACTACATTTTATTATACAAAAAAAACCAGTATATTTTCACACATACTGGTTCTTTTTATGTTAATTTTTACAATGCTCTTTTATTTCTTTTAAAACTTTTTCACTACCACTAAGTTTATTTGCGGAAAGCATAGCATTTTTATAAAAATCTTTATTATTATAAACTTTATTTATAGTATTTATTAGAATATCTACATCTAGTGTTTCTTCTTGTATAACTTCAGAATAGCCTTGCTTTTGCATAGATTCGGCATTTAAAATTTGGTCACCTCTACTTGCTTGCTTTGACAATGGAATTAAAACGTTAGGTATTTTTAGTGCCACAATTTCAGCCAGAGAGTTTGCCCCTGCTCGTGAAAGCATTATATCTGTCAAGGCAAATATATGAGGAAGTTCTGTTCCAACATATTCAAATTGAATATATCCTCTTGTTTCTTTTAATATTTCATCCAAGTTATTTTTTCCACAAATATGAACCACATTGTATGTTATAAGTAATTGATCCAAAGATTCTCTTACGATAGTGTTTACTTTTACTGAGCCGAGACTTCCACCCATAACTAGAAGAGTTGGTTTTCCCATGGTAAATTTACAAATGGTTTTTCCCTTTGCTTTACTTCCTTGAAACAGCTCTGCTCTTATTGGTGTTCCTGTAAGAATACCTTTATTGCCCACATATTTCAATGTTTCAGGAAAGTTTACACATATTTTCTTTGCTCCCTTTGAGGCAATTTTGTTTGCAAGCCCAGGGGTTATATCTGACTCATGTATAATAACCGGAATTTTTAATAGTTTTGCTGCCATAACAACGGGCACAGAAACATATCCGCCTTTTGAAAAAACTATGTTTGGGTCTAACTCTTTTAAAATTTTATAAGCATCTCCAAGTCCTTTAACTACTTTAAATGGGTCTTTTAAATTTTCAATCGATAAATATCTTCTTAACTTTCCAGAAGATATTCCGTAATAAGGAATATCTTCTGCTTCAATAAGCTCTTTTTCTATTCCAGCTTTACTTCCAATATAATTTATTTCCCATTCTTCCTTTTGCAATAAAGGTAAAAGTGCAATGTTTGGAGTAACATGCCCTGCTGTTCCTCCACCAGTAAGTACAATTTTCATGACAACTAAAAGCCTCCTCAAATAATTTACTACTATATGTAACAATATTTATTTATATTATATTCTACAATATAGAATTTAGTATCCATCTAATAAGAAATATAAAACTTTACTCATTTATAACTATAAATAAATAAAGTTTCACATTATAATGTATAATATTAAAAGATATTCAGCTCCAATTGGAAAAGAATATTTTAGTAACTTTTTATTTTTAAATCATATTCTAAGGGAAGTCCCGATTCGTTACGTACTCTTAGTATATAGTCATGTTCTGGATTTAAATTTTCCTGCAATGTTAATAAATTATCTGTCCATGTTTCAAAGATTTTGACTATAGAAAAATTATCTATGGCATCTAAATCTATCAATATTAAGGAATACTTTTCGCCTTCCTCTAAAATAAACTCAATTATTAAATTTGTATGGTCTTCTCCAAAAAGACTATCTAACTTTACGTCATAATTTGTTGAATCAAAAGCATTCAATGCAAAATCTTCATATATTCGGTCCCTAGGTCTTGATGTTTCTTCAGTTATTTCTTCATTTATTTCTTCGTTTGTAATAAGCTCTAAGTTTTCTTCGGATAATTCGTTGTTAATCTTTAGTGATTCTTCTTTATTAACTTCTAATGCTAAATTAACTTCTTGCACTAGTACAACACAAATGCTTATAAATAACAACGTTATTATTGTTGATGCATACTTTTTTCCCATGTTTTACTACTCCTTTTCCATTAATATAACTTATTTTACTGTATTTCCTAAAATTGAGGAAAGTTATTGACACATTATATTTATAAGACTAAACTATTCTTGTGCATGGTATTGAAGGGATACCAAATACCTAGTCTTTTTTCACTGTTCTAAAAACGTATCCAGTTCACTTATATATCATAATGAAAATTATTGACAACTGCTGGAAAATATATTCATGAAATAGGAAAATTTTTTCGTTAATTATTGAAAATGCTATATTTATAAACGTTAAAGTAATAATTTATATACTTAGTATTAGTTTTAATAAACGTAAAATTTTAAATATTTTTTTAAAAACACGTTTTAGAGTTTTTATTTATGGGAATACTTTTATTTATGGGAATACTAATATTGTATCAGGAATTGATTTTACATTTAATTTATGTTAAAGTTTTATATACAACAAAAGAAAGGGGCCTTTACATATGTGTGGTTTTTGTGGCTTTATAGATATTAATTTGGAGAATAAAGAAACAGTGTTGGCTCAAATGATGGACAAGATTATTCATCGTGGACCAGACAGTAGTGGAGAATTTATAGACGAAAATGTAGGGTTAGGATTTAGACGTTTAAGTATTATTGATTTGGCGGATGGTGCACAACCACTATACAATGAAGATGAAAGTCTAGTTTTAACTTTTAATGGAGAAATTTATAATTATCAAGGAATAAGAAAATTTTTAATAGATAAAGGACATGTTTTTAAGACCCAAACAGATTCAGAAGTTCTTTTGCATGGGTACGAAGAATTTGGAACAAATTTGTTATCTCATTTAAGGGGAATGTTTTCTTTTGTTATTTGGGATAGAGAAAAGAAAATTCTTTTTGGAGCACGTGATTATTTTGGAATTAAACCTTTTTATTATTATCATGAAGGCAGTAAATTTGTATATGGTTCTGAAATTAAAGCAATTTTGGAACATCCAAATATAATAAAAGAATTAAACGAAGAAATGTTAGAACAATATTTGACGTTTCAATATTCACCAGGAAAAGAAACGTTTTTTAATAGAATTTTTAAGCTTCCACCAGCTCACTATTTTATATTTAAAAATAACAAAATGGAAATTACCCGATATTGGGAGCCAGAATTTAATGTAGTACCTGATAAATTTGAAAATTACGTTGATAAGATTGATGAAACTATAAAAAATTCTATTGAGGCACACAAAATTAGTGATGTTGAAGTTGGATGTTTCTTGTCTAGCGGGGTGGATTCAAGTTATGTTGCTAGTTGTTTTAATGGAGACAAAACTTTTACAGTTGGATTTGACAATGAACAATATAACGAAATTAGCTATGCCCAAGATTTATCAAGAGAATTGGGTGTGGAACATTTTAGCAAAATTATAACACCCGAAGAGTATTGGGATATTTTACCCACAGTGCAATATTTTATGGATGAACCATTAGCAGACCCATCTAGTGTAGCTTTATACTTTGTTAGTCAACTTGCAAGCAAGCATGTTAAAGTTGTACTCTCAGGAGAAGGAGCAGACGAACTTTTTGGAGGATATAACATTTATAAAGAACCTATTGATACTGCCAAATATAGGCAGTTACCAAGATGGTTACGAGTATCATTTGCGAAGGTTGCAAAAGCTATACCATTTAGGTTTAGAGGAAAAAATTTCTTAATTCGTGGTTCCAAATCTATTGAAGAAAGATTTATTGGAAATGCTAATATATTTTCACCTGAAGAACGAAAAGCAATACTAAAAAATCCAACTTTAGCCTGCTTGCCTCAAGTGCTTACAAAGCAGTTTTATAACAAGGTAAGACAAAAAGATGATGTAACCAAAATGCAATACCTTGATATTAACATGTGGCTTGTAGGTGATATTCTTTTAAAAGCAGACAGGATGAGTATGGCTCATTCATTAGAGTTGCGTGTGCCATTTTTGGACAAGGAAGTTTGCAAATTAGCAACAACTTTGCCACTAGAATATAGAGTAAATGAAGAAAATACTAAGGTTGCAATGCGTGCAGCAGCAAATCGAAATATGCCCGAGGCTACTGCTAACAAGAAAAAACTTGGATTTCCTGTACCAATTAGAGTTTGGTTAAAAGAGGATCATTATTATAACTTAGTTAAAGACTACTTTATTAGCAATTCTGCTAAAAGGTATTTTAATACTAAAAATTTAATTATTTTGTTAGAAGAACATAGAATTGGAAAAGTTGATAATAGCCGTAAGATATGGACAGTATTTATGTTTTTAGTTTGGTATAAGCAATATTTTGAAACAAATTAAATGACGTAGTTTCTGGGCGAACATTTGGTATTCATAGATAGTTCGCCCTCGGATGGCGAAGATAAATTAAATTATTTTACATAGCTTATTAAAATTTATATTTACC
>LJDB01000061.1 GCA_001983455.1 Candidatus Epulonipiscium fishelsonii | reverse complement strand
TACATCTTGCTTCTATATTTGTTTTGGTTAAATAATACAATACTAGAGACTTTTAAGAAAGCCCCTAGTGATACTGGCGGAAATAAATTATTTCAAAAATTAGAAAAAAACAATGGAATATTAACTTATAAAACTGAAAATGAAGCTATTAGAAAGCTAATAAAACTTAGCAAATTATCTAATAAACAATTAAACAATTTAGGATTTAAAAATAAAGAAATATATGCTAAATATTTTAACGAAAAACGATTTGCTAAAAATTATTTTAAGCTAATAGAAAATATTTTACTTGATGAAGAACTAAAAATTAATAAATTAAAGGAAAATAATAATGAAAAAATATGATTATCTTGTAGTAGGAGCGGGATTGTTTGGAGCTATATTTGCTTATGAAGCTAATAAAATAGGTAAAAAATGTTTAGTAATAGATAAAAGAAGTCATATGGGTGGAAATATTTATTGTGAAAATATAGATGGCATTAATGTTCATAAATATGGTGCTCATATATTTCATACTAGTAATAAACAAGTATGGGATTATGTTAATCAATTTGTTGAATTTAATAATTATATTAATGCACCTATAGCAATATATAAAGATGAATTATACAATTTACCATTTAATATGAATACTTTTTATCAATTATGGAAGATTAAAACTCCTGAAGAAGCTAAACTGAAAATTAAAGAACAAGTACTCCAATCAAATATAAAAAATCCCACAAATTTAGAAGAACAAGCTATAAGTTTAGTAGGAGAAGATATTTATAAGAAATTAATTAAAGGATATACAGAAAAACAGTGGGGAAAATCGGCTAAGGAATTACCTGCATTTATAATAAGAAGGTTGCCAGTACGATTTACTTTTGATAACAACTATTTTAATGACATTTATCAAGGAATTCCAATAGGTGGTTATAATGTATTAATAGAAAAACTTTTGCAAGGAATAGAAGTACAATTAAATGTAGACTTTTTTAAAGATAGAGTTAATTTAGAAAATATAGCAAATAAAATTGTATTTACTGGAATGATAGATAAATTTTATGATTATAAATTTGGAAAACTAGAGTATAGAGGATTAAGATTTGAGCAAAAAACTTTAAATATAGAAAATTACCAAGGTAATGCAGTAGTTAATTTTACAGAATATGAAATACCTTATACTAGGATTATTGAACATAAACATTTTGAAAAAGTAAAAAGTGAGTCTACAATTATTACGGAAGAATACCCTGTACAATGGACAGAAGATAAAGAACCTTATTATCCTATTAATGATGAAAATAATAATAATAAATATTTAAAATATAAAAATTTATCAAATAAGGATAATAATATTATTTTTGGAGGTAGATTAGGAAATTATCAATATTATGATATGGATAAAGTTATTGAAGAAGCATTAAACGCTATTACTTTAATTAAGGAGTAGATTATGGATAAAAGAGCATTATTTTTTAATACGATAAAAAAATTACTAGGAATGCGTTTATATAATTATGTAAAAGATGCTATAAAAGAAACAAATAAAATTTTATTAAATAGCTTACTAAATAGGGTTATATCTATAAATAGAAAAAGATTTAGATCAAATCCGTGTCATATGTTTATAGAGGTTTTTAAGAGAAATAAAAATCTAGAAGGACAACTTTTTCTCAAGGATTTTAGAGCTTTGACAAAAAATTTAGATGATAATAGTATTATAACTATAATAAAATCTCTTAATAGAATGAAAAAAATAAAAGAAAATAAATTTCCTTTTTTAATTTTATTTGATAAACAGGAAGAAAAATCTTTAAATCAAATGAAAGAAGACATATCCCATATTATAAAATTATCAAATGATATATATCAGTATAAAAATTACCAGTTGCCAAAAAGACATTTTGAAGCAAGTGTGTTTTATTACAAACATCAGTTACATGAAGTATCTAACTTAAATAAAATAAAGGATAAATCTATTATTGATGTTGGAGGATTTATAGGAGATAGTGTTTTAGTCTTTAATGAATTAAATCCTAAAAATATTTATACATTTGAAGCAATGCCAGAAAATTTTAAATTTTTAATAAAAACAATTAAATTAAATAATATTAAAAATGTAACAGCTATTAATGTAGCTTTAGGAAATAAAGAAGGCTATTGTAATATGCAAGTTGCTGCTAATGCTTCATCAAGTGTAATGTATTTAAACAATAATAATTTTAAGATAATTAAAGTGCCTGTTATAACATTAGATAGTTATGTGAAAAAGAATAATATAGAAGTAGGATTAATTAAAACTGACATAGAAGGTGCAGAACCTTTATTTTTAGAAGGTGCAAAGGAAACGATATTTACTCAAAAGCCTATATTATTAATTAGCATTTACCATAATTATCATGATTACTTTAAAATAAAACCTATGATAGAAAGTTGGAACTTAGGCTATACATTTAAAGTGTCAAAACCTGTTGATGGAAGTATAGTGGGTGAAACTTTATTAATTTGTGAAGTAATTGATGATATTTAAGTTTATCACTATTAAAAGTTATTGAGCTTGATAATTTAAATAATTTTTATAACCCTATAGTAAAACAATCTAAACTAGACATATTACTGTATTTATAGTTTTCTTTATTTACACTAGGAATAGGCCAAAAGCACTTTAATTGCTACTACGTAACAACTAGAGAAACTTTTGACCTATTTTTGTGCACAGCAAATAACGAATAATGCTGAGAACTATTTGGCTTTCTATTATTACAAATACTAACCAGTTACTAGTTGTATAGAGAACTTTAATAGTATCTGAAACAATAATATTCAATCAAATATAGAAATCTGTTTACAATCATTGTGATTATTAAAAAGATTTTTTATTCTTGTTATGTAAGGTTATTTTTTTATAGAGATTATAAACAGATTTCATTTATGATATATAAGTCCACGGCCATTGGTCTTTTTTTTATCGTTAATGTTGTGAAAATCTAAAGTTTCATTTTAAAGATATACGTTAAATAAAAGAAACTCTAGGTATTATTCTGTGAAGCATATTTTGTGAAGCATTGATTGTAAAGCGTTATGCTTTATGTATTGAGGTAGCGAACGATGTCCACTAGTAAATCAACTTATTATTTATATATCGGTTAGCGAACGGTGTCCACTGGTAAATCAACTTATTATTTATATATCGGTTAGCGAACGGTGTTCACTGGTAAATCAACTTATTATTTATATATCGGTTAGCGAACGATGTTCACTGGTAAATCAACTTATATATTGGTTAGCGAACAATGTCCACTGGTAAATCAACTTATTATTTATATATCGGTTAACGAACGGTGTCCACTGGTAAATCAACTTATAAGTATTGGGTTAGTGAACGATGTCTACTGGTAAATCAACTTATTATTTATTTGAGGTAGTGAACGGTATTCACTGGTAAATTAAATTTATAATATTATTATCTATGTAAGGTTGAATGTATGCAAGTATCATTTGTATATGTCGTTCCTTTAAGTATGGGTGTATACGGTTTCATTTGGTATAGTGGCATACGGGTGGATTGAGGTTGTTTAAATTAACTTGTACATGTATTCGTTAAAATTATATACCAATTACGTATAAAATGCTATTGACAAAATAACCTAGTATAAAAAACTTCCTAGGTTATTTTGCTACATTATCCGATATTTTTGCGAACTTTATTTGGTGCCTGTCTGTAAATTAATTGTACCATCTCTTCATTTGGTGTAATTAACACCTTTGTTATCTCTCCATTTATAGGATAAATTATTGCATACGTATGACTAGTGTTATTTCCGTCACTTAAGTCTAAAATCTTTTGAAAATTACTAAGTTCTCCACTATAAGTTGCATTATTTATGCCCGCCATAATAGATATATTTTTTAAATCAATTGTTGTAACCTTTTTTCTTCTTTGTCTATTATAAATTACGTCAATATCTAGTTCATTATTTGTTAATATATATTCATATTCTTTATTTATACAGCTTAATAAGTATATTTCCCCCACTATCAGTGCTGCTAACCCTATTACTATAAATATGGAAGAAGCTAAAATTAATACTCCTTCTGCAACTATAGCACTTATAAGTAGTACTTTTAATGCTTTATCTTTAGGTTTAATAGCCACTTTAACTAGTTGTTCTTTAAATATATCTCCCATGCATTATCCCTCCTCAAATCTTCTATATTAAAGCTTATTAATATTGTTACTCCTCCTTCTACATTAAATTTTATCATATTGAATCTTTATTTTCAATTCTATTGCTTATTTTTTGAAATAGATTATAATTTAATATAGGCGTACTGCGTTTGGCTACAATATTGTTTATTATAATTTTATATACCATCAAAACAAATGATAGTTTTTTCAGTAAATGAATTGTGTTCACTAGGTAATACAAATATACTTGACTCATATTAGTTTAAGTCCAAGCATATGTTTTATATAAAGTATACCTTTATCTTATACGGAAAAATTGCTGCAGAATTTTTTACCTGTATTATGGATAAGCTATACACTTTTTAATTTGTAATAATAAATGGCAAAATGTATTTTATTATTATGTATCTTATATAGTAGAGAATATTTTATGAAGTTCTTTACTGTTATAATATTAATTTATTTTATAAGGAGGTTTTACTGTGGATATTAGTTTTATGCTAAAAGCAGGAATTTTAGGTATAGTCGAAGGGCTTACTGAGTTCTTACCAGTTTCATCAACAGGACATTTAGTAATCTTTTCAAATTTAATTCATTTTTATAATCATGCAAGCAAAGAGTTTGTGGACATGTTTAACATGGTTATTCAACTTGGAGCAACTTTAGCGGTGGTTGTATTGTATTGGCCAACAATTTGGGGGAGCATCATCAATCTTTTTCCATCGCCCGATGTTCCAGTTAAAAAGAGCGGTTTATATTTTTGGAGTATGATAGTGATATCTTGTATTCCAGCAGCCGTAATTGGTATTTTGTTTGACGATATAGTTAAAGAGAGGTTTTTTAATCCTATAACTGTTTCATGTGCACTATTTATTGGTGGGATAGCAATGTTATATGCTGAAAGCAAGCTTCGAGGAAAACAGACTACAGCACTAGCGGATACAGATATCACTCCAAAAGAAGCTATTATAGTGGGGCTTTTTCAAGTTTTATCAATAATCCCAGGGGTGTCACGTTCGGCTTCAACAATTATAGGTGGTTGGGTAGGAGGATTTTCTACTATTGCTGCTGCGGAATATTCATTTTTCCTAGCAATTCCTGTTATGTTTGGACAATCACTGCTAAATGTATTGAAAGTGCAAGCTAATTTGAGCTCTCAAGAATGGGCGGCTTTAGCTGTTGGATTTTTTGTTTCATTTATAGTGGCACTACTTGTTATAAATTCATTTTTATCATTCTTAAAACAAAAGCCAATGAAATACTTTGCATATTATAGGATAGTATTTGCATTTTTAGTTTTGGCGTATTCAATGTTTTTCCCATTTACAGAGGTTTAATATGATAAATTTCAGAACTGTGGAAATAGCCGATATACCTCAAATAGTTGACATTTATAACTCAAACTCGAAGTTTCTTATAAATCACCTTGGTGTAAAGCAAGTAGATGACAAATTCATATTAAATGAATTGGATAAAATGAGTGAATTTAACTTTTCATCTTATGTTATTTTAGATAGCAACAATAGTATAATTGGTGTAATTGATTATAAAATTGAATATGATGAAATATATCTTTCACTTATTATGATACATTCAAGATTGCAAAACAAAGGGTTAGGAGCTTTAACTTACAATGTTTTTGAAAGAAAAATACGAAAGTTGATTAATTTAAATTACAATACTTTAAGTAAAAATAGTGTAATGAGAGTGGATGTAATAAATGACTATACTCCAAATTTGGTAAAATATTGGAGTAGCCGTGGATTTCACTGGTGTGAAGAAATAGAACTAGAATGGGGCGAAAAAAAGTCTATTGCTGTTGTGATGAAAAAATCATTAAAATTAAATGACAGAAAAAAAGTTAGGTTAAAAGCCTAGCTTTTTTTTAATACATAAATACTTTTGGCATATTATATAGATGTGACGTTGCATTGCGGCGGCATTAACTAAAAATGCTGAAGTCACCAAAAACATTGACGAGTGTTGAAAAATTCATTATAATTATCATAGTAGTAAAAATATTATTCATTGTAAATGGGGGAAATTATGAACAAAAAATTAACATTAATATTATCATGCATTACACTTTTTTCACTAGCGGGTTGTAGTAATGAACCAAGCCAAAGTGCAAGTGCTCCAACTACTCAAGAAGTAAGTACAGATAAAGTAGAAGACACTATAACTACTGAAGAAACTGCAAGTACTGATGTAGTGGAAGAAATTGCAATTGCTGATGTAGCTGAGGAAACTGCAAGCACTGATGTAGCTGAAGAGAATACCGTTTATACAGGCACAGGCAATGGATATATAGGTGAAGTAAAAGTAGATGTAACTATTGAGAATGGTACTATTAAGGCAATAGAGGTAGTAGAAGAGGCAGAAACACTAGTTATAGCTGAAAGAGCAATTCCTATTATAGTCAATAGAATTTTAGAAGCTAACTCTCCAGAAGTTGATAGTGTAACAGGTGCGACAATGACATCTTTTGCAATAAAAACAGCAGTAAGTGACGCAATGGTTCAGGCTGGACTTGAAAAACCAACTATTACATTTGCAAACGCTGAAAAAGAGCAAGTACATATTGAAGATGTTAATACTGATATAGTGGTAATAGGCGGAGGCCCATCAGGATTATCAGCTGCTATCACTGCAAAACAAACTAGCCCTGATGCACAAGTTATACTAGTAGAAAAGCTAGATATATTATCAGGCAATGGTAAATTTGATATGAACTTCTATGATTTATACAATTCAAAAGCTCAATTGGATGATGGAATAAATTATACAAAAGAAATGTTCTTAGAATATAAAGCTACAGCAGGTGAAACTCCTGAACGTTTACAAGTATGGGCAGATACTACTGAAACTTTGGATGCCTGGTTACGCAATATGGGTATACAATTGAATGGAAACTATGGTGGAGAAACTAGTACTAATCATTTAGCAGAAGACAATCAATTTGCTGGTGAAGTAGTTCAAGCGGGGCTTGAAAAAAATGCATATGAAATTGGAGTAGACATACGCACAGGTACTACTGGCGGTGACCTTATTATAGAAGATGACAGAGTAGTAGGAGTTAAAGTTAATAATAACCAAGGAGAAAACTATAATATACTAGCACAAAATGTTATAATTGCTACTGGTGGATTTAGCTACAATCCTGAATTAGTTGAAAAATACGCTCCTCATGCTGTAGGCTTACCCACATCTAATGCAAAGGGTGCTACAGGGGACTACATCAAACAATTTGAAGAACTAGAATATGCTTTAGGAAATATGGACAATACAAGAATTTTTCCAACTATATTATCAAAAAATTATAATCTGACTGGTGGGGCAGATTTTGCGTTTATAGTTAATGATACAGGTGTTACAACCCCTACAGGTAAAATTGGCCAATTATATTATATCACTGACCAAAAAGGTCATGACTCTTTCTATAGAATGCAAAAACACTCTGCTCTTGGATATTATGAAATAGCAAGTTCAGTGGAAGAATTAGCTGAGAAATTAGGAATAGACGTTGCGGGCCTAGTTGCTACCGTTGAAGAACATAACAACAATGTAACAAATGGCGTAGAAGGTTTTGAAAATAAACGTTTATTCAATGTTGATGATACTCTTTATGGAGCTCCTGTTATGAGTGCACTTCATATGACAAAAGGCGGAGTATTAACAAATGAAAATTCGCAGGTATTAAAAGCAGATGGAACAGTAGTGGATGGACTATATGCTGCTGGAGAAGTTACTGTTCAATCGGGTGGATATTCTCAATCAGTAGTATTTGGTAAAGTAGCAGGCCAACAAGCTGCTTTAACTTTAGCTTCTGAAAATTAAAAACTTTAACACTAGACATTCCTTTTATAGTATTGTATAAAAAGGAGTGTCCTTTTTCATATTCAGTCACTATTAAAATCTTAAATGTCCTATTTATTGAGCTCATATCTAACATTAAATGGAAATTGCTTAAATATATTGACAATTATTAAAAAAATTATTATAATTAATCACGTTATCAAAAAAAATATTTATTAAAAATAGGGGGAATTATGAATAAAAAACTAACATTAATTTTATCATGTATTACACTTTTTTCACTAGCTGGTTGTAGTAATGAACCAAGCCAAAGTACACAAGCACCAACTGCTCAAGAAGTAAGTACAGATAAAGTAGAAGAAACTGCAAATATTGATGTAGCCGAAGAAACTGCAAGTACTGATGTAGCTGAAGAAACTGCAAGTGTTGATGTAGCTGAAGAAACTGCAAGTACTGATGCAACTGAAGAAACTGCAAGTACTGATGTAGCTGAAGAAACTGCAAGTACTGATGTAACTGAAGAAACTGCAAATACTGATGTAGCTGAAGAAACTACAAGTACTGATGTAGCTGAAGAAACTGCAAGTACTGATGTAGCTGAAGAAACTAGTAAAGCTGGTAATGTTTATACAGGTGTAGGTAATGGATACATAGGTGAAGTAAAAGTAGATGTAACTATTGAAGATGGTACTATTAAAGCAATAGAAGTAGTGGAAGAGGCAGAAACACTAGTTGTAGCTGAACGTGCAATTCCTATTATAGTCGATAGAATTTTAGAAGCTAACTCTCCAGAAGTTGATAGCGTAACAGGTGCGACAATGACATCTTTTGCAATAAAAACAGCAGTAAGTGACGCAATGGTTCAGGCTGGACTTGAAAAACCAACTATTACATTTGCAAATGCTGAAAAAGAACAAGTACATATTGAAAACGTTAATACTGACATAGTAGTAATAGGCGGAGGACCATCAGGATTATCAGCTGCTATAGCTGCAAAACAAACTAACCCTGATGCACAAGTTATACTAGTAGAAAAATTAGATATATTATCAGGTAATGGTAAATTTGATATGAATTTCTTTGACTTATACAATTCAAAAGCTCAATTAGATGATGGAATAAATTATACAAAAGAAATGTTCTTAGAATCCAAGTCTAAATCATCCGAAAGTCCTGAGCGTTTACAAGTATGGGCAGATACTACTGAAACATTAGATGCTTGGTTACGTGATATAGGTATAGAATTAAATGGAAACTTTGGTGGAGAAACTAGTACTAGTCATTTAGCGGAAGATGACCAATTTGCTGGTGAAGTAATCCAAGCTGGACTTGAAAAAACTGCATATGAAATTGGTGTAGATATACGTACAGGCACTACTGGCGGGGACCTTATTATAGAAAACGACAAAGTAGTAGGAGTTAAAGTTAATAATAATCAAGGGGAAAATTACGATATATTAGCACAAAATGTTATAATTGCCACTGGTGGGTTTAGCTATAATACTGAACTAGTTGCAAAATATACTCCTCATGCTGTAGGATTGCCAACATCCAACCCTATGGGTGCAACAGGGGATTATATACCACAATTTGAAGAACTAGGATATGCATTGGAAAATATGGATGTTACAAGTATTTTCTCAACTATATTATCAAAAAATTATAATTTAACTGGAGGAGCAGACCTTAGATTTGTAGTTAATGACGCTGGTGTTTCAACTCCTACAGGAAAAGTCGGCCAGTTATATCTTATTACTGACCAAGAAGGCCATGACTCTTTCTATAGAATGCAAAAACACTCTGCTCTTGGATATTATGAAATAGCAAACTCAGTGGAAGAATTAGCTGAGAAATTAGGAATAGACTCTACTGGCCTACTTGCTACTGTTGAGGAGTATAACAACAATGTAACAAGTGGTGCAGAAGGCTTTGAAGATAGCCGTTTGTTCAACGCTAATGATACTTTATATGGAGCTCCTGTAATGAGTGCACTACACATGACAAAAGGTGGAGTGTTAACAAATGAAAATTCACAAGTATTAAAAGCAGACGGAACAGTAGTGGATGGACTATATGCTGCTGGAGAAGTTACTGCTCAAACAGGTGCATATTCACAATCAGTAGTATTTGGTAAGGTAGCAGGACAACAAGCTGCTTTAACTCTAGATAATTAAAAATTTAAAGAAAAGATCTTTTGATAACGATATGTCAAAAGGTCTTTTTTGTATGAATTGTTATCGTTCAGACACGACTATATGGAGGATAGATTAAGCTATGTAAATTTAAAAGAATATCATGATGTCTTTAAATGAATACTGAAAAACTAGTGATAAAAAAATTTTTTTAGTGTAAAATTTTTACTAGGTAGCATAAAAAACATTTGACGTATGTATAATATATGTATATAATTTATATTATACACACGTTATTTTATTATCTATATTTATGACTAATATAGAAATCGAATTCAGGAGGTTGTTTATGGGAAAAACCAAAAAAGCTATAGCGTATTTATTAACAATGGGTGTGGTATCTACATCATTGATCGGATGTGGGAATGACACAGCGGAGGAACCAAAAAAAGAAGTTGCTGTAACACAAGAAACTGCTGTAGAAGATGGAGCTACAAGTTTTATACCATCTGATATAGAGGGTGAGATTGACATTATGGCATGGTCGGGGGACGGACTTTATCATGAAGATTTGGGAAATAAAGATTGGGCTCCAGAGGATATATCAACATATAACGTTGCAGCTGTGTATGCAATGGCTAAAGAGTTTAACAAAATGTATCCAAATGTTAAAGTTAACCTATATGCAAAAGTGGGAGATCCAAACGGAAACGGCATAACATGGCAACAAGAAATGGAGAATTTTAAGGCAGCACAGGGCAAATATCCAGACCTTTATGCTTCAACAGATTTGGCTGGGGATGTAAGCAAAGGTTTGGTGGCGGATCTTTCTGTGTATGAAGATGACCCACTGTATCAGACTTTTAATCCTGCTGTTATGAATATGATGAATTACTATGGTTTTCAAGGAGGGCTTCCACAATATCTGTTGCCACAAGGAGTATATGTAAATAAAGAATTGGCAGACCAAAACAATATAGACATACCACCAATCAATTGGACTATTGATGAGTATACGGACTTTGTGACACAAGGTGATAATGATGAGTTTTATGGAGCAATGGATGCCCCTATGAGCTTTATAAATTCAGGAACGAAAGACACTACATATAGGTTGGCAACGGGCACAACTGAAGAAGAAAGAAGAATTGACTTAACTACAGAAGCAATCTCTGAAATGATTGAATATATACCAGAATGGAGCAAATCAGCAGTATGGGCAGCATGGGATGATGGGGAGTTTCCAGAGGAAAAGATGATAGAGCTTGGATGGTGGGGATATAATTTCTTTGCGAACAATGTACTTTTAAGTTATGACGGAGACCCTTGGATGATAGGTGCAGCAGGTCAACCAGCAGGTTCAGTTGGAGGGGTTCAGTCAAATGATTGGGATATTTATCCAAGACCAAGCACACCATATCAGCCAAACACCGTTGGTATAGTGATTGACCCAATTGCTATACACAACTATGCAATGGATGATGGTGACCCTGCTTGGAGTACTAGTGAAAAAACTCAACTAGACGTAGCATATGCGTTTGCTAGGTATTGGGCTGGGGATACGTCTGCTATGCAAGCTAGAGCTGACCAAATGTTTGTTGAAAACGGAGTGTTAAAAAGTGCACTAAATGATTCATTCCCACTAGTGGTTGGTGAGGAGTTTGATAAACAAATGGATATATGGCTTAGTATAGAAAATCATCAAAGATATCAAGATGCTGAAGCTATGCCTGGGTTCCAAGAAGTGCTTAAAATTTGGGAAGACGGCCAGTTTTGGGAGATATCTGACAAAACACACATTTCGTTTATAGAGCAAGACGGTCAGCAAATACCTTGTATGAACGAATGGAATGGAGCCGTAAATCCTGCTATTGTTGGATTTAAAAAGACAGACCCAGGATGGCTTGACAATACAAAAGCCAAACTTTCTGATTGGACGGAGACTATAAACGAAAGATTTGATATAGCACATGACTCTTTAAAACAAGGGTTGACCGACTATTATGGTATAACTGATTTCTAAATACAAACGGTAGTGGATGATGTCCGTCCACTACCATTATAACAATATAACAGCAAGGAGGAATGGTATGAAGAAAGCTATATTATGGGTTTTGCTAGTTGTTGTGTGTATAGGTACATATCATTTAACAAATAGAACTGAAATATATACGCAAAGACCAGGCGTTGAAGAAGTAGAGCAAGCAAAGCAATTGCTTAGTAGTGACAATATGCTCTATATGGATTATAAGCTTAAAAATACGGATATAGGCGAAGGAGAATATAAAGCCTCGGGCATCACACGGGATACTCAGGTGGATTATACTTTTGACATCAAAAAGTCTGGTAATTATTATTTAGAGCTAGAATACAAATCAGCTGAAGACGTATTATCCGAATTTACAGTAGAAGTATCAGTGAATGACAAACAACCTTTTGAAGAAATGAAAACCATAACACTACCACTAAAGTGGGTGGATGAGACTAAGGATTACAAGATAGACGGTTATGGTGACGAAACCGCCCCAATGCAAATTAAGTCATCAGATTTAATAAGCACCTACTTATATGACTCTAGTTTTAAAACAGCGTTGCCTCTAAACTTTTATCTTGAGGAAGGCGAAAATATTATTTCTATAACAAATATGGCTTCGGATGGTCTGGAAGTTGGAGATTTAAGAATAACTCCTGCTGAGAGCAATCTGCCTACGTACGAAGAATATATTGAATCCATTGGAGCTTCGTATGAAGAGACCGTTGGAGTGTTACACAGCATAAACGCTATAGATTACATAAGCAAAAGTTCAATTGGAGCTATTTATAACACAGAAAACAACCCCTCCCTAAGCCCCTATGAAGTCGAATACAAGAAGCTTAACACTATAACTTACAAGCAAGCAGGTATAAATATTGAGTATCCAGTTGAGATTGAGCAGGATGGATATTATTCTTTGGCGTTTCACTATAGAAATAAAAAAGAAGAGTTTTCAAGCTTTGCCACAATTTATATAGACAACAACATACCATTTGAAGAATGTATATCATATGAATTTGCCCCTACGGGAAATAGCTACAAAAATATAACTTTATCCGACCAAGAAAATGTTCCCTATAAATTTTATTTAACAAAAGGAACTCACACTATATCTATAAGAGGAGAAAGAGAGCCTATAATGCAGGCTTATGAGTATGGGCGAATGTTGTGCGAACATATCACTAAGTTTGGATTGGATATTACCAAAATATCTGGTGGAAGCATTGATGAAAACCGTACTTGGAAGATGACAAAGTATATTGATAACATTCCTGAGTATCTTTGGGCATATGAAGTAATTATAAATGAGATGCGTGCAATGCTTATGCAATATGGAGAATATGCGTCAGCTAGTGCACTGTTTGCAGACCTAGATGAAGCACAAATGTTTATCGATAACATGCAAGAGTATCCAGACGAAATTGCACTATATATTAATGAGCTAACGGGCAAAGATGCGTCCGTTCTTACCTCTCTTAGCAATTTTACTACAGCTCTTATGGTGGAGGATTTTTCTCTTGACATGATATATGTTTATAACAACCACGAATTGCCCGCTGAGAGCGTTGGAGTTCTTGCAAATGTACGCAACTGGTTTGAGCTACTACTTAATTCATTTACAACAAACAAATATGACGTTAAGGAAGTGCCAGAAGGAGAGCTTACTGTTTGGGTTAACAGAGCAATCACCCATGTGGATTTGTTGCAAAAGATGGTGGATACAAACTTCACTCCTCAAACAGGCATAAAAGTAAATATATCAGCTATGCCTGACGCAAATAAACTAGTAATGTCCGCTGCTGCAAATGACACTCCCGATGTTGCACTAGGACTTGGTTCACATTTGCCGTTTGAGCTTGCTTCTAGAGGAGCTTTATATGATATGACCCAATTTGAAGATTTTTGGAGTGTAGCAGACAGATTTGTTGAAGGTGTATTTGTGCCATACACATTTAATGAGGGCGTATATGCTATACCTGAAACTATCGACTTTCATGTTTTGGCATACAGAAAAGATATACTTGAAAACTTGGACCTTGACGTACCCAGCACCTGGGATGACGTAATAGGAATGTTGCCAACACTTTCAAGGTATGGAATGAACTTTTATCACAATATATCTTCTGGAGTTGGATACAAATGGTTTTATCAGACTAGTTCGTTGATATTCCAAAATGACGGCCAAATATACGCTGAAGATGGACTAACGACTGCTTTGGATACACCTAATTCTATCAAGGGGCTTCAAGCACTGGGAGATTTGTTTATCAAGTATTCACTGGACACACAGGTAAATTCCTTCTTAAGTTCATTTAGATACGCAACACTTCCAATAGGTATTGTTGATAGCACTGAATATATATTGATTAAAAACGGAGCACCTGAGCTTGAAGGCCAGTGGGCAATTGCACCATATCCAGCAACAGAAAAAGAAGATGGGACGCTTGATAGGTCATATGTAGCTGGAACGACTGGTGGAATTATTTTTGATGATACTCAGATGCCACAAGAAGCTTTTGAATTTTTGAAGTGGTGGACTGACGAACAAACTCAAGTAAGTTATGCCCATACGCTAAGAAGCACTTATGGTGAAGAGTTCTTTTGGCTTAGTGCAAACATCGAGGCCTTAAAAGATGCACCCATTGCACAGCAAGATAAGCAGGTGATATTAGATCAAGTAGAATGGATAAAAGATGTGCCAAGAACCCCAGGGCAATACCTAGTTGAGCGTGGAATTTCGGACGCTTGGAACGAGATGGTATTTAAGGGAACGTCCGCACAGGTTGCTATGGATGAACAAGTGATTGCAATCAATCGTGAAATGGAAAAGAAAATGAGAGAGCTTGGATATATTGACGAAGATGGTAACTTGTTAAAATCATATGTAATTAGAGATGATGAGTGGATAAAAGATCAGATTGAGAAGGAGGGCACAAGATGAAAAAAGAAGGTTCTAAAGCATATTTATTTTTAGCACCATACATTGTATTGTTCTCTATGTTTATATTGATACCGGTTATTGTAGCTATGTTTCTTTCTTTTACTTATTTTGATGTAATAAACACACCAAAGTTTGTTGGGTTTTCAAACTATATAGCTATATTTACTCAAGATGAAGCTTTTATGAAATACGTTATTCCTAACACAATACTCTTTGGCCTAGTCGTTGGAGTGTTTGGATATGTCTTGTCATTCATTTTGGCGTGGTCACTTTCCCAAATACAAAGAGTGCCCCGCACAGTTCTAGCACTGGCAATATATACGCCGTCTATGTTGGGGCAGGTATTTATTGGGGTGGTATGGAAAACCATTTTTTCTGGAGACCAAAATGGGATACTAAATAGTTTATTACTAGAGCTTCAACTTATCAACATTCCAATACAATTTTTACTTTCTCCAGACTATTTAATGCCTATTATGATTATAGTTGCACTATGGTCGTCAATGGGAATTGGTTTTTTAGCTATGCTTTCAGGAGTTATGAATATATCAAGCGAACAATATGAGGCGGCCTATGTGGATGGAATGCGAAATAGGTTTCAAGAAATAATCTATATAACTATTCCAAATATGAAACCTCAAATGTTATTTGGAGCAGTAATGAGCATTACTGGGGCGTTTAATATGGGTTATATTGGTGTGACTCTATCAGGCTCAAACCCAACACCGTCATACGCAGGACAATTAATTACAAATCACATTGATGATTTTGCGTTCCTAAGATATGAAATGGGATATGCGGCAGCTATGTCTGTAGTGCTACTTGTTGTAGTATATAGTATCAACCAAATAGCGTATAAACTGTTTGGTGAATAGCAGGACTTATCTAAGTCACTTTGCATAATACCAACAAAAACTTATCCAGTGTGTTTATAAAAAAATCATACAGTGCATCCATAAATAATAATACTGAGTACTTATAAATATTTATTTAGTGTATTTATAAATATCTATTTAAAGTACTAATAAATAAATATCTATTTTATCTATAAGAATTTATTTGTGTATTTATAAACATATATCTGTGTATTTATAAAAATTTATCTAGTGTATTCACAAAAATTCATTTTATATACTCATAAAAAATCATTTATCATATTAGTAAATACTTATCTAATACTAATAAATACTTGATGAATACTAATAAAAGTCATATATAGTACTAATAAATAATCATATAATATATTTATTAATAATAATCTAGTGTACTTATGGCTATTTATCTACAGTACTAATAAATAATCATATATCATATTCATAAAAGTCATATATAGTACTAATAAATAATCATATTAATCATTACTGTATTTATAAATGATGATATAGTGTATTTATAAATAATAATCTAGTGTATTTATAAATAATAATCTAGTGTATTTATTATAATTGTTCTAGGGTACTAATAAATAATCGTATAGCATACTTGTAAAAAATTATATAGATTATTAACAAAGATTCGTATAGCATACTTATAAATAGTTATATATAGTATTTATAAAGAGTCATATAGCACTAGTAAAGAAGGAGGTAACAAGATGAGAAAGAAAAAAGCTAATTTTTATGGCACAATGATCGACCCAAAACATTTTCATACTAGTCAATTAAAGTTTTATGCATACCTAGTTCCGCTTGCAATATTTATGATAATTCCAGTCGTATTTATTTTAAACCAGGCATTTAAACCTCTTGGGGAATTGTATGCGTTTCCTCCAACAATAATAGCAAAAAATCCAACGACAAAGAACTTTGTAGATTTATTCTCTCTGTCTGGAACAACAGGAATACCTATGTCGAGGTATTTGCTAAATTCAATATTTATAACTCTTGCTACGGTGGGGCTTAACATTATCATCACAATATGTGCGGCCTTTGCACTGTCCAAAAAGAAATTTAAGAGCAAAAGACTTTTACTAGAGATTAATCAACTGGCACTTATGTTTGTACCAACAGCTGTTGCCGTGCCAAGATATTTAATAATTGTAAATTCAGGACTTATAAACACCTGGTTTGCACACATACTCCCACTTATTGCAATGCCAGTTGGACTATTTTTGATTAAACAATTTGTGGACCAAATACCAGACTCTTTAATTGAAGCTGCTTATATTGATGGTGCAAATGATTGGATGATTGTAAGAAAAGTTATTATTCCACTTAGTAGACCGGCCATTGCAACATCAGTAGTGCTTACATTCCAGCAAGTTTGGGGGGCAGTGGAGGCATCAAACAACTTTATCACCATTGACTCAATGAGAACTCTAAGCTACTACCTATCAGCAATATCCACAAACAACACTGTAGCTGCAGCAGGAATGGTGGCAGCAGCCTCAGTAATACTGTTTTTACCAAACTTAATTATATTCATTTGTATGCAATCACAAGTAATGAACACTATGAGTCATTCAGGAATAAAGTAGGGGGGAAAAATGAGAAGATTAATTATTCTATGTCTAGCTTGTATCCAGATTTTCTACTCTGTTCCCACATTTGCAAGTGGAAAAACTAGTTACACTTACAGTATGGATGAAAATGGCCAGTATGTGAAAACTCAAGATGCGTACATTCCAAATAAAACTATCACTGATTTGAAACTCAAGAACCCCGAAGACTTGTTTGTGGACGATGATAACAACTTATACATTGCTGATACGGGAAATAAGCGTATAGTGAAATATAGTATCGATACAAATCAAGTTTTGGGCGAAATTAAGCACGATGAATTTAAAACCCCAAAGGGAATATTTGTGACTGACCAAGGTGACATTTACGTAGCAGACGCAGGGGCAAAAGCTGTGTTTGTATTTAATGATAAATTTGAGCTTACCCAGCATAACACAAAGCCTACTACACCTATTTTTGAGGAGACTAATTTTGAACCAAGTAAGATAGCTGTAGACAGTACAGGGAACATGTATATTGTTGGAGAAGGAGTTTATAGTGGGATTATTCAGATATCAACGAACAATGAGTTTTTGGGATATTTCACAGTCAACAAGACTATACTGACTCCAATGCAAGCTTTTCAAAAACTTATATTTTCAAAAGAACAAGAAGAAAAGATGATTGATATAACACCAAACACTTTTTCAAATGTATTTTTGGATAATAACCAAGGCATTGTATACACAACTACTATGGGTAAAAGTTCAGGCACTGGAGTAAAAAAGCACAGTACTAACGGCAACAACATGTTTTCCAAAAAAATAATAGCCAGGGATGACACAACGGATGTATATGTTGACGATAGGGGGATTATTTACACAGCATCTAACGACGGATATATATTTGTGTACGCAAAAGATGGCGAATTTATTTATAGCTTTGGTGCTCCAGCTCAAAAAGAAGATATAGCAGGAGTATTTACTAGGTTACCAGCTATTGCTGTTGATAAAAACTATGAAATTTGGGCTGTAGATGGAGAAAAGGGATATTTGCAATCTTTTACACCAACAGAATATGCTTCAACCATATATCTTGCAATGGAGAAATATGAAAAAGGAGAATACGAAGACTCAAGAGAATATTGGCAAGAAGTTCTTAACCTAAACCAAATGTCCATCTTGGCACATAACGGTGTTGGCAAGGCTCAACTTAGAAACCAAGAATATGAAAGTGCAATGCATCATTTTGAACTATCTGGCGATAAAGATTTATATTCTGAGGCATTTTGGGAAGTAAGAAATGACTGGCTACAAGATTATTTAATTATAATAGTCGGCATAGTCTTATTATTTATCATTTTGATGAAACTGCGTGGTCGCTTTTACAAAAGTTCCTCAGAGCTCACAACAAGGCAACTTTCAGCACTACCTCTAATGATATGCAAGAACCCTTTTGACGCATACTACGAACTAAGAAAATTTAGGCAAGGCACTTTCTTTGGAGCAAGTCTTATATATTTGATAGGATTTATAATATACATGACATACCGAACGAACAAAGGATATATCTATCAGCTTACAAAAATTGAGGATATGGATATAAACTCTATTGTAATTGGATACTTTGCAATTTTAGGACTATTTATTCTAGGAAATTATCTTGTGACCTCCATAAACGATGGGCTTGGCAATCTCAAACAAGTGTATATGATACCAGCATACGGAGCGTTTCCTGCTGTAATGTCAATGTTGATTGTGATACCTCTTTCTTATGTTTTGGTACAAAACGAAGCGTTTGTACTGTCAATGATAATGTGGATTGGAGTAGCGTGGTCTTTGCTAAATATATTTATAGGGTTTCAGACCGTACATGACTACACTTTTAAAGAAACGGTGTTTAGCCTTGTGATGACAGTTGTTATGATGATTATAGTAGCTGTTATGGGCATCATTGTGACAATTATGTGGGAAGAGTTGTATCAATTTATACTAAGTATAGGAAAGGAGCTGTTTAGAGATGTTTAAGAAATTGAGTATGGTTGTTGTGGCGACATTCTTGGCACTTGGAGCTGTGCCTGCACATGCATACACCTCCACAACCCTTGACACACGTATAGCTCCCGAAAAAGCTATGTTTGAAGAAGTAGACTTAACGAATTATGAAATGGTATATAAAAGCGGCTTGTTATCTTTTTATTTTAAACATGGTAGAGACGTTATATTGATTTTAAATAACAAGACGGGGGAATATTTCACCACAGGGCTTGACATTCCTTTTGCTGATGAGGAAGTTGAGGGAGAAACTCTGGAGGCCGGACTTAACAAAACTTTTACAGGAATAGCAAATTCACTTATTACTATCGAATACTTTGGCAAAGAAACTATAAAGAGAATATCTTCAGCAGGAGCAAAAGACGCTTCAGCTACATTTAAAATGACTAGTAATAACGAAGCTTTGTATTCTATTACATTTGAAAAACTTGCAATTCAAATAGATGTAGAAATTGTGTTTTTGGAAGACGGACTTACATTTAATATTCCTGCTGAAAACATTACGGGAGATGGAAAAAACAGATTAGCTAGTATTTTGATTGCTCCATTTTTGGGAGCGGCTGGCGGTATGGAAGAACACTATAATGAAACTGAAGAAGATTATGACGACCCTGTTTACAAGTATATGACCCCAGGATATATATTTGTGCCAGACGGAAGCGGAGCTTTAATAAGATTTGAGCAAAATGAGACTGAATTTTATGAGTATGTTGGCGATGTATATGGGGCTGACCCTAGCACGCAAACTTATCATACGCAAACATTAAACCAGGCAGTCCCTACGCATAACGTAACTATGCCTGTGTTTGGAATTGCCCACGGAGACAACCAAAAAGCGTTTGTGGCTTATGCAGACAGTGGAGCTGAGTATATGCAAATAATAGCCAGACCACAAGCTAATATGAATATCGAATATTACTGGGCGTATCCAAGGTTTGAATACAATGTCAACTACTTTAAAGTGTACAACAAAAAAGGCGATGGATTTTTTACTCAACTTGAACAAATCCAAGACTTTGATGTTTCCATGACTTATAAATTTTTATATGGCAACGGAGATACTCACCCAGCAGATTACGTCGGGATGGCACTGACGTATCGTGACCACTTAATCAACACTGGAAAGCTGAGCGATAACACTAGTGATAATACTAACGAAGATATACCTATAAGATTAGATTTTGTTATGGCTGATGCCAAATCTAGTATTATTGGAAACACCGAAGTATTGGTGACCTCAGCAGAAGATGTTGACAATATTTTAAATGATTTTGCATCTGACGGCATAACAAATATTAATAGTGGAATAATAGGCTGGCAACACAAAGGAGAAAGCTTAAGCAGAGCCGACGAGGTTTCATTTTCTGGTGGTAAGCAACAGGAATTTGCAGACTTAATATCTAAGTGGAACAATCAGAGTATTGACATCTCTTTGTCACGAGATTTCACTACCATTAATAAAGAAGCAACTACTTATTATAACGTTGCCACGCGTCATATAAACGGACTTTATCCAGAAGTAGACCATACGTATATACTTCCACATAATGTTCCTGTTAATAGCTTCAGTTATGCCCACCCTCTTGTTTCCACGGAGTGGATTAAGTCACTATTTTCCGAAGTCCCAGGCTCATCATTTACTCTTAAAACTACGCTAGTGTCTTCTTATAAAGATGGCTTAGTGGAATACTCTTTAACAGATGCTATAAATGAATATCAGACTTTGTTTAATTTAAGTGAAGATATAGACTTAAATTTTGAAAATCCCAACATGTATTTGTGGAACGTAACTTCAAGATTTTTGCAAACTCCAATAGGGCACTCAAGACATATTTTCCAGACAGATGCCGTACCGTTTTTGCAAATGGTTCTTGGTGGCAACGCATATTCGCCTTATATCAATTTTTCATTCTATTCATCATCAGATATACTAAGGATGATAGATTACAACTTATATCCAACGTTTATACTCTCAAAAGAGCCTGCTCATCTGTTGCAAGACACAAACCTTGCGGATTACTACTCAACAGAGATTGATATATACAAAGATATGGTGGATACTGTTTATAATCAGATAAATGATGTTCTATCACAAGTAAAAGGATACCAGTGGATAGACAGAGAGGTTCTATCAGAAGGCGTTATCCAGAATACGTATGTGAATGAGCTTGGCAATCACAAAAAGATAACTATTAATTATACTGATGAAATATTTAACAACGTTTCGCCTTTAAGTGCACAAGTAGAGGAGGATGAGTAGTATGGAAAAGAAGGAAAATAGACGTGGATATATGTTTATGTCACCATGGATTATAGGCTTTATCATTTTTACTCTAGTCCCTTTTGTGACAACAATTTACCTAAGTTTCACTAGTGTTACCTCAACAATTAAAGGCTTTGAGATAACTTATGTTGGACTTGAAAACTATTACACCGCATTTTTTAAGAATACCGAATTTTTGCCAGCTCTAATTGATTTTATAGGGATGATTGTGCCATATACATTTGTGGTAGTGATTGTTTCGTTTATAATAGCGATTATGCTTAACAGTATCTATTTTGGTAGAGGAATATTTAGGATGATTTATTTTCTCCCAGTCATAATTATGTCAGGACCCGTTATGTACCAGATTCTTGATACAGAGTCTGCTATTGAGGGCGTAAGGACACTAGAGGAATACACAGACATATTTATACTTCAAATGATAAGTAGCTACTCGCCAGCGATTGGAGATTTCCTAGCAGGAGTGTTTAAAGAACTTACAGTAATATTGTGGTTTGCCGGCATTCCCATTGTTCTCTTTATCAATGGGCTCCAAAAAATAAGCCCCGCTATATATGAGGCCGCCAAAATTGATTCGGCCAACGCTTGGCAAATACTATGGAAGATAACCATTCCAATTATAAAACCCATTATGCTTGTGGCCACAATTTTTACAATCGCTCAAATTGGAACATATGAGGGCAACCCAGTGTATTTGGTTATAACAGAAGCTACTGGCAATATGAGCAGTGGGCTTGGGTATGCTGCAACGTATGCTTGGGTTTATAGCATCATCATATTAATTTTAATAGGGGCATCGTTTTTGATATTTAAAGAAAGCGTACCCGAAAGGAGGAACCTATGAAGAATGCCATAAAAGTGATAACTCAATTTTGTATTTACTTTATATTGATATGTATAGGATTTGTATATTTGCAACCAATATTTATGATGATATCAAAAGCCTTTATGAGTGCAAGTGACGTAATTGACCCCTCTGTAGAATGGATACCAAGAGATTTCTCGTTTGATAACTTGAAAATAGCAGCAGACGTGCTAAACCTAGGCGAAACGTTTAAAAACACTGTCTTATTTGCTGGAGGGCTTGCAACCTGTCAAACGGTGATTTCTGCTATTACAGGGTTTGCACTCTCAAGATATTCTTTTAAGTTCAAAAAAATGTGGTTTGTACTGATTATTGTTGGATTTATTATTCCCATCCCCGTGCTGATGGTTCCAAGACTGATGATGGTAGTATGGTTTCAAGAAGCTATAGACTTTGTCTTGATTGGGACTATAATCCCACAAGTAGCAATGGCCATAATGGGGCAAGGAATTTATTCGACGGTACTAATTCTAATATTCTATAACTTCTTTAACTTAATACCAAAATCACTAGACGAGGCTGCTATGATTGACGGAGCCAGCTCTTTACAAGTTTTTTATTACGTAGTAGTCCGACTATCTCTAAGCACTATATTGGTAGTATTTCTATTCTCACTAGTGTGGAACTGGAACGAGACCTACATAACTGGAACACTAGTAAGAGGTGGCATCGACCTTATACCAAGCAAGCTTGCACTGTTTGATAGCGAATTTGAAGGTGCTGTTGTGGCAGCAGGCAGTGCATTCAAGTTAAATGAAGCTTATAAAATGTCTGCAACTTTGATATCTATTACACCACTGATTGTACTGTATGCGTTTGTTCAGCGTAAATTTATACAAGGAATTGAAAACACAGGAATAACAGGTGAATAGTATGAGGAAATTTTTTAGTATATTGGGCATTATGTTGATATTAAGTGGTTGCACAAACCAAACCAAGACGGGAGATGTTGAAAAGATGGAAGATAAATATAGAGTAGGAACAAAGGTGCCTCCATTGCTGGAACATACACCAACACCTCTACTAGTTGACGTAAAGGCAAAAGGCTATGAATATGATGAGCAAAACTTGGAGTATGAACTAGTGTTTGCTGATGAATTTGACGTGGATGGTGTTCCTAATCCTGAAAATTGGGACTATGATATAGGTGGGCACGGCTGGGGCAACAACGAACTTCAATATTATACAAGGGATAACGTAGTTGTTAAAGATGGCTACCTAGAGATAGAAGCAAGAAAAGAACAGAAAGAAGGCATGGAATATACCTCAACAAGACTAGTAAGCCGAAACAAGCAAGATTTTTTGTATGGCAAAATAGAGGTAAGAGCAAAACTTCCCTCTGGTCTTGGAACTTGGCCTGCAATATGGATGCTTTCCACTGATTGGGAATATGGCGGATGGCCTCACTCTGGTGAAATAGATATAATGGAGCACGTGGGGTATGACCAAAACCGTATACACGGCTCCGTACACACTCTATCTTACTACCATAGTATTAATACCCAAAAGACCGCCACTATCGTAAAAGCAGGAGTAAGTGACGAATTCCATGTATATGCTGTAGAGTGGCTACCTGATAAAGTTAAAGTATCCCTAGATGGTGAGGTTTACTTTGAATATAACCCAAATGACTACGTAAGCAATCCTTCTTTCAAAGAATGGCCTTTTGACAAGAGAATGCACCTAATATTAAACATTGCGGTAGGCGGTTTTTGGGGAGGGCTAAAAGGTATTGATGACACAATCTTTCCTCAAAAGATGCTAATCGACTATGTCAGGGTATACCAAAGCCCACAATTTTCTAACTAACGACGGAGAGCACTAGGTGCTCTCTTACAATTTGGCTGTATCAATTTATACTTTATAGCTAATTCTTCATTCAGTACATTTATATCTATATTCCAAATTTTTCTATATTCTAATAATTCTACTTCTAAAGCGTTTTTTATTGGGGATAGCCATTCTTCCTTATGATTTTTAATAACAATATAAAATTTTATCCTATAATTTTTAAATTTATCAAGTTCTATTAATTGTACATTGTCAGTTGCATTGCTTTCCAAAATCGATAAATTTGCACTTAAAAATAAATTAAAAGAGTTTAAAAATTTAGGTGATATTTCTTTCTTGATAAATTCCTCAAATCTCTTTTTCTTGTTATCCTCTAAACTACTTGGTTGAGGCGAACTTGATTTAGCCTCTATAAAAATAAGGTTACTTCCTAACAATAGAATAAATTCTACTATTTGTACGCCATCTCCCAAGTTTTTGTATATTTTCGATTTTTCCACATAACATACATTTTCTTTCTTATAAGGACCGAAAGTCATATTAGATTCCGAAATGCTTATCATTTTAATGACCTCTCTAACTCCGTTTCATATAATTCAATATTTTCTTGTAATACACTATTATGTGTTAGAAGAGTGAATTTTGATGCAATCTCACATTTTACCCCATCGTTTTCAGTTTTGTAAAGAGCCTCAAACTGCACCTTATCGCCTTCTTGCATCAATACTTCGATATATTTTGCAAAGATATAATTATGAGTTGCCACAAATACCTGAACATTATTTCGGGATAATTCTAGTAATATTCCTGCTACCTCTTTTAACATATTAGGGTTTATATTTGATTCTGGCTCATCCCAAAGTAAAATGCTACCTTCTCTTATACTTCCATTCATTATAAGTTGCCACAAGGTAGCTAACTTTTTCATTCCCTCAGATTCTAAGGAAAATTCTATCTTAGTACCATTTATCTTTTCAACAAAAAAAGTCTCATTCTCAACTATAACTTTTCCGCCTATAAGACGTTCTATTTTTGGCAGTATATTTTTTCCAATATTAGGCACTTCTCTTAAATTAGGTAAAAGGGCTTTGCTAATAATATCATAACTAGTTTTATCAAATGGTATATTATATTGATTATAAAGTGACATAAATCCTTTTGAATGTGTTAACATATCATTAACTGGAATTAAAGTAATATATTTCGTACTTGAGAATGTATCTTTTATATCGCATGAACTTTTATCCAGATTATCTACACTGCTTAAGCTTGGAAAATAACTAGTTAAGTTTGATACAGGAAATATAGTTCTATTATCCAAATTTTTAAAATTTAATTTATTTACATCTGCCATTTTAGTTTGATTAAACTTTGCATACATCAACTTCAGAATATGAGTTTTCCCAGTCCCATTTTCTCCAATTATTAGGTTAATACCTGAACTAAAATTTATATCTATATCCTGAAACACTGTAAAATTCTTGATCGAAACTTTTTCTATGCTCATTTTAAATGCTCCTTATTCCAAATTTTGCTAAGTATAGTAAGTACTTTCGTGTCTGGACTAGTTTTTCCAGCCTCTTTTAGAACTTTGCCACATCAAACTTAGTTCCTACGTTTTCTTGCATATATACAATTCCATTCACCATAATAATTTTATTATAATACTACATCAAAAATTGATTTTTGCATAGTGTAAAAGAAGAAATAATGCCAAGTTATATTGGGCATAATTTACTAGTAAGAATAAACATCCTAGGATAGTCTGCCAGTTGTATTTTGCTATATATAGGTGTATACTCTAATAGTTAAGCCATGTGAAAAAATAAGTAACAGAGTAATTACGAAAAAATGAGTAGCTAACAGATGCGAAAAGATAAGTAGTAAAGTAGATGTGAAATAACAAGTAACAACCCGCTAACAAACACAAATAAACTAAAATTATATTATAAATATTTAATATTCATTAATCAAGAAAAATAATTCATTTAATACTTTAAAATAGTAGCATAAATTTAATGTTAGTCAGATATACCTGGAAATTATAGCACTTAAGCTGTTAAGAATTTGGAAACCTCAGCAGGATCTTCATTCCTTATATAATAATTAAATTTAGTTACCATATATACCGTAAAATATGTTTTAGAAATTAAAGCTTAAGATATGCTTCAAACATCAATTAACATTAAGAGAAAACCATGGAACCTTAGTGTGAGTAGTAAAAAAATATGGCCTGTATATAACCTTTTAAAAAACTTAAACCTTAGATAATAAACATATAATATCGTTATCCTAAATATAGTATTACCTTATTAATAATCATACATGTAAGATTATTAACAGGCTATGTAGAAGTTAGAAAAACATAAGTATGTTCACGATAAGTAGCATCGCTGAAGAACATTATATTATCATAACTGGGCTCTAAAGAAATTGCTTTAGGCCTATTTCTAGTGTAAAAAATATTTATCTTGTTTATATACTATTCCCTAGGTATTTACATATTTTTGATTTTTCTACATAACATACATTTTCATTCTCCTTAAACCGACTAGGTGAATAATTTAATCAAAATGAGTTATACTTAAGTTTATAGATGATATACTTTAACATTATGGAGGAATTAAATAGTGAATAATCAATCCAGCAACTTTACAATGTCTCAAAAAACAAAAATGCACCCTTGGCAAAATGATACTTTGTTTAAGAAAATATTTAGAGACAAAAAAGAATTAGTACTACTATGCAAAGGTTTAACTGGACAAAGCAATATTAAAGAAGATGACATACACATTACTACTTTAAAAGAAAATAATGCTATTTATGTACAAGTACGAAATGATTTATCATTTATAATTGGAACAGATATACTTTTAGTGGAACAACAAACAAATCCTAATCCTAATATGCCAGTAAGACAAGCTAGTTACTACTTTAATACTTTATCAGAGTTGTTTGGAAATGCAGTATTTCACTTGCCAAAAAAACAACAAATACCTAGACTTATATTAATAACTTTTGTAAATGGTGATCCTAAAAAAATACCAAAGGAAACACTAACATTATCAGATATGTTTTATAAAACTAACAATACAAATAATAAACAAGGACAACTAAAAATTAATGTTAGGTATCAAAACTATATAGAAGTATATGTGGAAACAATATATTTAAATAATCCAGCAAATATTGAATTTCTAAATCAAATACCAAGCTTAAAAGGATTTGCTACTTTTACAAAGGCAGTAAAAGATTATGGAAAACAAGGATATAGTAAAGAAGAGTCCGTAGAAAAAGCTATCGATTATACAATAAATCAAAATTTATTAGTAGATATATTATTAAAGGAGAAAGAAGGTGTAAAAACTATGGTTATGGCACAAATAACTCAAGAAGAATGGGATACCTGTAACTTTCAAGAAGGTCTTCAAGAAGGCATAACAGAAGGTCTTCAAAAAGGCATAACAGAAGGTCAACAAAGAGAAAGAAGAAAATTAATAGAAGCTGTATTGGATGTATTAAGCAATGAAGAAATTGCACCTCGGTTTGGATTATCTATTGAAGAAGTAGAAGAAATACGAAAACAAAAACAATAAAAAGTCCCCTTAAACAGAATAGGTGAATAACCATTTTGGTTTAAGGGGGCCTATATTGTTAGGCTTATAAATTTATCATTTATAATTGGAACAGATATATTTTTAGTGGAACAACAAATAAATCCTAATCCTAATATGCCAGTAAGACAAGCTAGTTACTACTTTAATACTTTATCAGAGTTGTTTGGAAATGCAGTATTTCACTTGCCAAAAAAACAACAAATACCTAGACTTATATTAATAACTTTTGTAAATGGTGATCCTAAAAAAATACCAAAGGAAACACTAACATTATCAGATATGTTTTATAAAACTAACAATACAAATAATAAACAAGGACAACTAAAAATTAATGTTAGGTATCAAAACTATATAGAAGTATATGTGGAAACAATATATTTAAATAATCCAGCAAATATTGAATTTCTAAATCAAATACCAAGCTTAAAAGGATTTGCTACTTTTACAAAGGCAGTAAAAGATTATGGAAAACAAGGATATAGTAAAGAAGAGTCCGTAGAAAAAGCTATCGATTATACAATAAATCAAAATTTATTAGTAGATATATTATTAAAGGAGAAAGAAGGTGTAAAAACTATGGTTATGGCACAAATAACTCAAGAAGAATGGGATACCTGTAACTTTCAAGAAGGTCTTCAAGAAGGCATAACAGAAGGTCTTCAAAAAGGCATAACAGAAGGTCAACAAAGAGAAAGAAGAAAATTAATAGAAGCTGTATTGGATGTATTAAGCAATGAAGAAATTGCACCTCGGTTTGGAGTATCTATTGAAGAAGTAGAAGAAATACGAAAACAAAAACAATAAAAAAGTCCCCTTAAACAGATTTGCTTTAAGGGGGCCTATATTGTTAGGCTTATAATTGAATATTTACACTCATCTTTTTCCTACAAACTTTATAGATAACACATAATACTACCGTTGGAATATTATGTAAAACAAAAACTAATAAAAGTACACTTAATACCTGCCAAATCGGTGTGCCAGCCATGAAAGAAAGCAAATAGATTATAGTCATCAAAACTGAAAATGAAAAAGTGATGATGGGAAGTATTATACCTAACCATTTATTTTGCTGTTTAGATAAAAATATTTGTAAAAATATACATCCTACAATTAATATTAATAAAACAAGCATACTTATAGTTATTTTCATAACGTTAACCTCCTTTCGTTCTTCTATATTAATTAATATACCATATATCAAATTAATATTCCATATATCAAATTAATATTCCATATATCAAATTAATATTCAAGAGCACTAATCTATCTCAAATAATCTAGTGTCATAGTCTTATAAAGCTCAGTATTTCCTTTTCTACTCACATCCTGTTAGATTATTTTGCTGCGACAAACTTTTCTGTATAAAATTACTGTAATTGCTATTAATATTGTAGCTACTAACCATACTGCAGTCTGTAATGGTATACCCACAATCACATATAAAATTACTGGAAATAAAATTTAAATCATTCCTGCTAAAGCTGATAAGATGTACCCAATTCCATGGAATGAAATATTAAGTAAGTTAAGTATATTATACAACTAATATTTTATCAATAATAAAAGTTTTAGAATTTTTCACTTTCATTTAATAAAATTTTAATCCCATAAAAATTATGTTATACTGAGAGGTAATCATATCTTAATTGTCCGCAAGAAGCGTTAATATCTTGGCCAAGAGTTCTTCTTATGGTAGTTTTAATTCCTCTATCTTTTAATATATGTGCAAAATCTTTTATTCTGTTTTCGCTACTACTTTCAAAAGACTGTGTTTCAATTGCATTTACTGGAATAAGATTTACGTGACAAAGCATTCCGTTTAATAAATTTGATAGTTGGATTGCATTGTCTTGCGTATCATTTTGCCCATCAATTAAAGAATATTCAAAGCTTATTCTTTTTCCTGTTTTATTTATATATGTTTTACAAGCGTCCAAAAGCTGATTAATACTATATTTATTAGCAATAGGCATAATCTGTTTTCGACTTTCATCAGTTGTAGCATGAAGTGACACAGCTAGGGTAACTTGAATTGCTGTATCTGCGAGCTCTAGTATTTGAGGAACAAGCCCACAAGTTGAAATAGTAATGTGTCTTGGACCTATATTTTGTCCTTTATGACTATTTATGAGTTCTATAAATTTGGTGGTAATATCAAGTCTCTCTAGTGGTTCACCTGTTCCCATTATAACAACATTAGATATTTTTTCGTTTATGTCTTCGCTTATTTTATATACTTGTGCAAGCATTTCAGCAGGAGTTAAATTTCGTTTTAAGCCCCCAATAGTGGAAGCACAAAATTTGCAGCCCATCCTACACCCTACTTGTGAGGATATACAAACTGAGTTTCCATGTTTATATTTTATCAATACACTTTCTATTAAATGACAATCCGAAAGCTCAAACAAGTATTTCCTAGTGCCATCAATGGCAGAAATATATTTTTTAACAATTTTAATATCATCTATAGGATATTGAGCTATCAATTTGTCTTTTAGATTTTTAGACAGATTATCCATTTGATTGTAATCCCAAATTTTTTTTAGATGAAACCATTCAAAAAGTTGCTGAGCTCTAAATTTACTTTCTCCAAGACTTAACATTATTTGCTCTAGCTCAGCAATGTTCATATTATTTAACACATCAATTTCCAACTTTCTTATTTATACTCTAGTGTTGTAGGTACATAAGTCAATTCTTTCTTTATATATGAGGAATTATATCTTATGGGTATTAAGGTTGTCAATATACAATGCCAAAATCTAACTAGTTATAAATAAATTCCATATATACTAGAGTATTTTTCCAGTTGTATTTTTTTGAATATAGGTGTATCCTTTAATTCTTCTATTTTTTGCTTTTTATTTTGGTGCAAAAACATTTCTATGTATATTTAATAAACTTGTCTTTGCTATCCACTTTAAAGTATAATAGATTATAAAAGGAAGGTGAGACTTTGAAAAACATTTTATATTTAGTTGGTTTAATTGCAATAATTGTTGCTAGTCCATTTATTGCATATTATGGGTTAGGTGAAAATGATGTACTTGGGTTTTCACATATAAAGCTAGGACTAGACTTAAATGGAGGAGTTAGTATAGTTTATGAAGCTCAAGTTAAAGAACCTCTACCAGAGGAAATGAGCTCAGCGGTGCAAATGATACGAGCTAGGCTTGACAATCAAAACTATACAGAAGCAGAAGTTGCTATTGAAGGAACAAATCGAATTAGGGTAAATATCCCTGGAGTTGATGACCCCTTAAAGGCTATTGAAGACATTGGAGCAACTGCCCTTTTGACTTTTGAAGATGAAGAAGGAAATATCGTTTTAGAAGGAAAAAATATAAAAAAAGCATCTCCACAAGTGGCAGACACTCAATTTGGACAAGAAGCAATTGTTTCTTTAGAATTTGATGGTGAAGGCAAAGATATCTTTGCGGATGTAACAAAAAATAATATCGGTAAAGCTATAATTATAAAATTAGATGGTGAAATTATATCTGCTCCAGTAGTAAATGAAGAAATACGAGGTGGAACATGTATGATTTCAGGAACATTTACACCAGATTCTGCAAAAGAGTTAGCAGAATTAATTAGTGCAGGTGCACTACCGTTTGCTCTTGAAGCTGTTTCTTCCACAAGCGTTGGAGCAAAATTAGGGATGGACGCATTTAATTCAAGCGTAGAAGCAGGATGTTATGGTTTTATAATTATCATTATATTTATGCTTATTGTATATCGCATAAATGGATTGGCTGGAAACTTGGCTTTAACACTATATATTTCGTTGTTAATAATGGTTTTAAGCTGGACAAACTCAACGTTAACTTTGCCAGGAATTGCAGGTATAATTTTATCAATAGGTATGGCAGTTGATGCAAATGTAATTATTTTTACACGTATAAAAGAGGAACTCAATCAAAATACTGCTTTAAAATTTGCTATAAATGATGGATTTAACAAAGCCGTTAGTGGAATTGTTGATGGAAATGTAACAACTTTAATTACGTCTGGTGTTTTATATTTGCTGGGAACTGGACTAATAAAAAGTTTTGCACTAACATTAGGGACTGGGATAATTTTATCAATGTTTACTGCCTTAGTAATAACAAAATATTTATTAAAGCTATTTTATGCAGTTGGAATACAATCACCTGTTTTATATGGTGCAAAAAAGGCGGTGAAATAATTGTACATTGAACATAGAAAACGCTTTTATTTAATTTCTTCTTTAATTATTTTAGTTGGATTGGGATTTATGTGTTTTAATGTTACAGAAGGTAGAGGTCTTTTAAATTATGGTATTGAATTTAAGGGTGGAACACTTATTTATTTAGACCTAGGAACAGACTTTGATATAGAAGTTGATATTAGACCACTAGCAGAAACACACCTATTTGACACTAGTGCTGTTATTCAAACAACAGATATACCAACTGAAATCATAATCACTACTCAATCTACATTATTAAGTGACCGAACATCATTTATGACTGCTATAAAACAAGTTTTTCCTGATGTGACTATTTTGGAAGAAGAATCTTTTTCTCCAACAATTAGCCCTGAAATAACTGCAAAAGCTGTTCAAGCTGTTATTTTAAGCTCCGTTTTAATGTTGATTTACATTTGGATAAGATTTCAAGATTTTAAATTTGGAACAAGTGCAGTTATAGCCTTAATTCATGACGTTTTAGTTATGTTAACGGTTTACGCAGTTTTTAGAATTCCAATCAATAACTCATTTATTGCTGCTATGTTAACTATTATTGGATATTCAATAAATGATACTATTATTGTTTTTGATAGAATTAGAGAAAATAGAAAATTGATGCAAAAAGAAGACAATGCGACTATTATAAACAAAAGTATAAAGCAAACTCTTTCACGTTCAATAAATACTTCTCTTACTACTTTAATTGTTGTTTTGCTACTATATATTATAGGTACAGATGCAGTAAAAGAATTTGCTTTTCCTCTTGTTGTAGGTATTTTATCAGGAACATATTCTTCAATATTTATTGCAAGCCCTGTTTGGTATGAAATGAGAAAGAACGTAAAAAAAGAAGCTTAAGTTTCTTATGATAATAGGAAAGGGCTAAATGTCTTTCCTATTATTCTTTCACAAATTTTTCTTTTATTTTATCATATCCAACTTTTGTGAATGGGCAAGCTGCTATACAAATAGCACAGCCATATTTTGAAAAACCACTGTTACATCTTTCATTAGAAATACATTCTATATGACCATTCTTATCTATTTTATTTTCCTCATAAATTGCATCATACGGACATGTGGCAACACATTTTTTACATTTATTGCAAAAATTATTTCCCCAACTATGATCTTCACTAGGTATAAAGTCAGTTAAGTTTTCTATGCTTGTGTAGATAACGCTCAAACGATTGCATGGTCCACTATGTGGTGTAATAAGCATTCCATGTTTTCCTATAAATCCAAGGTTAGCTTTATATCCTGCTTCAGAGTAATTAATATTGCCACCTAGGCTATGGTTTGGCAAAGCCCCAAATCCCATATATCTTAGCAATCCTGTCACTTTTAAACAAGCCACCCCTGTATCTCCATATACTTCCATAACTTCTAGCATACAGTCCATATTAGGAAGCTCTTTAACAACAAAATGATCATCTTTCATATGTTTTGATAAAACAATTACATTTTTGTAGGGTATAGCATCCCCTTTAAAAATTTCTTTTTCACTAAAAGTGGCAACACCCCAAGAATCCATCTTTAATACATCTCGAATATACTTATCAAGTTTATAAAATTCATATTTAGAGATTTTGTTTTTATACTCTTTAGAGATGTCATGACTTTTTATAACATTTGCAGATTTAAGTAGTGATTTAATAGTAGGTGAAATTCTTTTCCTATTTTGTATCAATCTTAAAATATCTTTACTTTTAAAATGTCTTTTTGGAAAATATCCTTTTTCCTTTGCATCATCACTAGCTTTTATACCTCCTATCTCATTTAAAGCTTTTTGTTGCGGTTTTGTCATAAATTCCATAAATTTTAACTCCTTAATATTTAAATACAACACGCTTATATAAATATATGCACTAAAAATAGGCCTAAATCATTTTTAGACCCATTTTATAATTAAAATCTATCGATTAATACAGTAAAGCTAAATGGCTGTGCTATATATGAATTATAGGTGAAACTTCCTTTATTACTGGTGATATAAATTTCCCAACTACTTCTTGGAATTGGAACTTCAAAAGCCAAATCTTCACTATAATTATTTGAAACAAAATATACACTAAAATTAGCTTCTTGAATTGACCATGCTAAGCTTCTTGATTCAAAACTCCAATCTGGACTGTTCAATCTTGTGCCATGCCATGTTGGCCCTTCATCTTTAACATACCATTTCATAGATTTTCGTAAGCTTATTGCCTTAGCCATAAATTCAAATACATCTTTAAATTTTTCGGTTCTTTCCCAATTTAGCCATGACAACTCATTGTCTTGACAAAAAGCATTATTGTTTCCTTTTTGAGTTCTTGCTCCTTCATCACCCATTGTTATCATTGGTACTCCACGGCTAAATATTAATAGTGCTATGCCTGATTTTAGTCTGGATAATCGCAATGAATTTATTTTTGCATCAGTGGTTTCGCCTTCAATCCCACTATTCCAACTACAGTTATTATTACTTCCATCCATATTGTCTTCACCGTTGGTCATATTATGCTTTTCGTTGTATGAAACTAGATCCCATAGAGTAAACCCGTCATGAGCTGTTATATAGTGTATTGGCATACATGCATTTGGCATGTTATGAGCAATTTCTTTTCCTACAATACATGTGGCAACTGCACTTATTAATCCACTATCACCTTTTATAAATCTTCTAATATTATTTCTAAAAATATCACTCCACTCATGGAAAGGCTTTGGCATAAACCCAACGTTATATGCTCCTTTTGCGTCCCAACTTTCAGAAATTAATTTTACATGAGAAAGAATTGGGTCTTGGCTAATTCTTCTTAAAAGGGAATGTTCAATCCAATTTCCACTTTCATCTTGTGCCAAAATTGATGCTAAATCAAATCTAAATCCATCAACACCCATTTCCTTAACCCAATATCTCAAGCTATCAATAATCATTTCTTGAACAACGGCATGACTAGTGTTTAAAGTATTTCCCGTTCCTGAACAATTTGCATAGTATGGGCCAAGCATTCTATAATATACATCATTTGCTAGTGGTTTAAAATTAAATACAGACCCTCCATGACCACCTTCACCAGTATGATTGTAAACAACATCAAGTATAACTTCCAAATCATTCCTATGCATTATATCAACAAATTGTTTAAATTCATCTCTAGGATTTTTTTTATCTTGTATATACATCGGGTCTAGTGAGAAAAAGTTAATAGAGTTATATCCCCAAATATCTTGAGGAGGGAATCCTGTAAATGGATTTATCCTTTTTATTGTGTCTCTATACCATAAAAATACAGGCAGCAACTCTATTGTTGTAACTCCCAAAAGCTTAAAATATGGTATTTTTTCTATAATGCTACTAAAAGTAGCAGGAGCATTTACTTTTGCTGTTGGACTTTTAGAAAAATTTCCCACATGCATTTCGTAAATAATTGTCTCGTTCCAAGGGATATTTGGTCTTTTTACTAGAACATCTTCAAGTTTAGTAATCTTATTAAAATATTTTCCTCTATCATTTTGAACAACTTCATGTGCATATGGGTCTATCAAATAATAAAATTCTCCTTCATAATTTACGCCCCAAGTGTAAAACTGATTTTCTTTTGCTTCAATAACTTTTTTGAAAAATACATTACCATTAGAATTCATTCCCCGTTTTAAATAATACTTAGAAAGCGGAATCTTATTTATATCACTATATATACAAAGTTCAATTTCATTTAAATCTGTCGAAAAAATAGTAAATGTTACGCCATCATTTTCTACTTTATTTCCAAACATAATTCATCACTCCTATATTTTATTCTATTTAATATTACCCTATATAATTACATTTGTCTATGATGTGACTTGTAAAAATAAATACTATATGATATCATAAAAAATATTGTAAATTTATGGAGGTTTTTTAATGAATGTTTTTGATATTTTAAAAGAACGTGGATTTATCCAACAAACAACTCATGAAATGGAACTAAAAGATTTGTTGAGTAAAGAAAGCGTGACATTTTATATAGGTTTTGACCCTACAGCGGATAGTTTGCATGTAGGTCATTTTGTGACTATTATGGCAATGCGTCATATGCAGCTTGCAGGTCATAAGCCAATTGCACTTATGGGTGGAGGCACCGGCATGATTGGAGACCCCAGTGGGAAAACTGATATGCGTAAAATGATGACACTTGAAACAATAAACCATAATGTTGAGTGTTTTAAAAAACAGCTTTCAAAGTTTATCGATTTTGATGATAATAAAGCTATTATAGATGATAACGCTAATTGGCTGTTAAAGTTAAACTATGTAAATTTGTTGCGTGAAGTAGGAGCACATTTTTCCGTAAACAGAATGTTAACTTTTGATTGCTATAAGCAACGTCTTGAAAGAGGATTATCTTTTTTAGAGTTCAATTATATGATTATGCAATCATATGACTTTTTGGAACTATATCGCAAGTACAATTGTCGTTTGCAACTTGGTGGAAATGACCAATGGTCAAATATAATTGGGGGTGTCGAATTAGTACGACGAATAGAATCTGATAGTGTATTTGGCATGACTTTTTCTCTTTTGACTAACTCTGAAGGCACCAAAATGGGCAAAACAGTAGGCGGAGCTATTTGGTTAGATTCAACAAAAACGTCGCCTTATGAATTTTATCAATATTGGAGAAATGTTGCTGATGCTGACGTTAGAAAATGCCTTTGTCTTCTTACTTTTATTCCAATGGATGAAGTTAATAAACTTTCAAGTCTAGAGGGAGCTGAAATAAATAAGGCTAAAGAAATTTTGGCATATGAAGTAACTAAAATTGTTCATAGTGAAGAAGAAGCAATAAAAGCACAAGAAGCTACAAGAAATGCTTTTTCTGGAAAAGGTGCTGCTGGCTCTCTACCTACAACTGATATGTCCAAAGCAGAATTTGAAAACGGAATTGATATTGTAACTTTACTAATTGATAAGCTTAAACTTGCTCCTTCTAAATCTGAAGCAAGAAGGCTTATATCTCAAAAAGGTATCCGAGTTGCGGGTAGCGTAGTTCCTGATACAGATTTTAAAGTGACACTAGATTTGTTTAGTAATGATGCTTTAATGATCCAAAAAGGAAAAAAAGTATATCATCAAATCAATATAACCGCATCTTAAAATAAACATACAGAACCACAAAAACTATGCTCCAAATAATTTTTGTGGTTTAACTTTAGTATGTATTTGATATTAAAATCACTAGCTATTAAAAAATAAATTAATATTAGCAAATAAAACTATTGAATATCCATAACTTTCCTAGTATAATTATTATACGTATAAGTACAAATATGTTGTTGTATTTATAAAGGAGGTTTGAGATGCGTAGGTCTACTAAAGTAGGAGTAGTACTAGGTATAATCATCGCAATACTATTTTTTGGCTTATATTTCAGTAAAGAATATATCACTCCAATAAATAGCGATGCAATTAAAACTGATACAGATGTACATAATCAAGACGAATCAGTGGTCCCCCCTGAAATTCCTAACCAAGATGAATCAGTGGTAAATCCTGAAATTCCTAACCAAGACGAATCAGTAGTAACCCCTGAAATTCCTAACCAAGATGAATCAGTAGTAACCCCTGAAATTCCTAATCAAGACGAATCAGTGGTAACTCCTGAAATTCCTAATCAAGATGAATCAGTAGTAAACCCTGAAATTCCTAACCAAGATGAATCAGTAGTAAACCCTGAAATTCCTAGCCAAGACGACTCAGTGGTAAACCCTGAAATTCCTAACCAAGATGAATCAGTGGTAAATCCTGAAATGCCTAACCAAGATGAAGCAGTGGTAACTCCTGAAATGCCTAACCAAGATGAATCAGTAGTAAACCCTGAAATTCCTAACCAAGGGAATAATGCAATGTCTGCAAGTAAAATCCCTTATCAAACTGAGGTGTTTCCGTTAAATGGAATACCAGATTATACTAATACGATTTCTATAGATAGAATACCATAATGTGATATTCCCTCCTGCGATAATTTTTAGAGGAGGGAGTATCACAACTTCTAGGTATTTAAATTATTTTTTAAAAAATTTCTTACCTATTTTTAAAGCTTTCATAATAACAGGATTACTAAGTTCTTTATGTGCTTCAGCCAACTTAACAGGAATATCTATATGTTGTGGACAATGAGGCACACACTTGCCACACCATTTACATAAATTTGCTCCAGAAGGTTTTTCAACACCAAATCCAACAGCTCTTGCCATATACATAATGCGTGTTACTAGAGATTTCCCGAAAAAGTATTTATTATTATAGTCACTAAAAACATATGGTATTGCGACTCCAAACGGACATGGCATACAATAGTTACATCCCGTACATGGAACTTTCATAAGACTTTTATAAACTTGTTTTACTTGTTCGATTATTTCTAATTCACGTGGCTTCATATTATTGGGTGTTGTTAAAGTTGCTGCTTTAATATTTTCTTTAATATGATTTAAGTCATTCATTCCACTTAAAACAACACTAACTTCTTTATGGTTCATAACCCATCTAAGCCCCCAAAATGCTGGAGAACGTCTTTTCCTATAGTTTTCAAAAATCTCTTTTACTTTATCAGGAGCTTTTGCTGCAAGGCTTCCTCCACGTAGTGGTTCCATAATAACTACGCCTATCCCTAATTCATAAGCTCGTTTAAGCCCCACTGTTCCTGCTTGATTATGTTCATCCAAGTAATTATATTGAATTTGACAGAAATCCCAAGGATAATCTTCTAGTATTTTAATAAATTCTTCCTCTACACCATGAAAAGAAAACCCAATATTTTTAATTTCCCCAAGTGTTTTCTTTGTTTCAATAAATTCTAAAATACCAAGATTTTTTAACTTTTCCCAAGCCTCCAAGCTATCCAACATATGCATTAAATAGTAATCTATATACGTAGTGTCCAATCTTTTAAGTTGGGTGTTATAAATTTCCTCAATTTGCTCAGCTTTATTTATTAAGTAGCCAGGCAACTTGTCAGCAATAAATACTTTATCTCTTATATCATATTTTTTTATAAATTCACCCAAAAGTACTTCACTTTTTCCACCATGATATATATAAGCAGTATCGTAATAATTTACTCCATTTTCATACGCATAATACATTTGCTCAAAAGCCAGTTCTTTATCAACAGACCCATTTTTGCTTTTAAATCGCATACAACCAAAACCTAATAATGAAACTTTTTTCCCATCTTTAGTAAAGTCTCTATATTGCATTGTTATCTCTCCTTTACCTCTCCGTCACTAACGTGATACCTCCCTGGGAAGGGAGGTTTTGCTGGAGGCTATATATTTATAATATTTTCAAATATATCTTTATTCTGTTCAATACTAGTTTTATTTCCAAAAACACAATATTGGTTCTGATCCAAAATTGCTTGTAATATAGGTGCAAAACTTCTTAAAATTTCATTTGTTGTATCAAACAATTCTCCACGGACTTTTGCCAAATCATCTTTTGTAGTGTTTGACAAGCAATATAGTTGTGCAATATCTCCTTCTGTACTTGGAGTATATGGAAAATCTAGAGTACTAATTGTTCCGATTAAATATTTTACAAGTTGTCGTTCAGTTAAATTAATGTCTTTGATATAATCCACTACTTTTTTGTATATATCCAGTGTTTTAGCTACGTTAGGGTCACGATAAGAAACAAAAAACATATTTCCACTTTTTCTAAAATCTGAGAAACATCCATATGCTCCATTTTTAACCCTCACGTTATTCCATAAATAATCCATGCTCAAAATTGTTTTTAGCATAAGCATACTACCAGTATATTCAAACCCTAGTTTCTTGAAATTATATCCTTGGGCAACATAATTAACTGTCCCGTTAAATACTAGGCCTTCTTGAATTGGAACTTCTTTAAACGGTTTTTGATGCGACTTAATTGCATTCTTTGGCAATAGTTTTATATCGGCAGCTATTTTTTCTATAGTGCTATCTACTTCGGCTTTATCAATTGTTATTCCAATTGTTATTCGTTTAACATTACATAAAAGTTTATATGTTTCAGTTAATTTTAAACTAAACTCTTCTTTTTTAGTTTCCCAGTTATCGATTATATCTTCAATAAAATGATAAAAGTCCAAACCTTTAACTTTTTCTTCAAATTCTTGTAGCGGAGTAAAATGAGATAACAGTCTACTTATAGCAACTTTGTGTCCATCAGATGCTAATGCCATATTAATAAATGAACGAATTTCTTTTAAAATCTCTAATAACCGTTCAAGATCATCGAACTTGGTAGTAGTTAAAATTTCTTTAGTTATAGCTAGTTGCTCACTAAAATGTTTAGTTAAAGCCTTTGTCTTGATTAATAAGTTACGCTCATTTTTACCTTTTTGTTTCACATTTGCAATACCTTTGATATAGAAGTCAATGCCTCCAAGATGTTGGTCTATATAAGATGATAAATTTTCATAGTTATAATTTTTAGTATCTAATTTTCCTAGCACTCCAACTAGTGTTCCTATATAACTTAAATGTTCATCATCAAGATCATCCAGATTTATATACCAATTTAAATAACAAATTTGATTTGTAAATGTATGGGTTACTATATAATCCACCTTATCTTTTTTTATAACTTTATAATTTGGGTACATAGGTTCAATTTCTAACTCTTCCTTCTTCAAAATAGGAATAGTCATTTTATCTTTTTCACTATCAGGTGTTTCTTGGAATATTTTAAAATCTTTTGTTCTCTTAACATATCCTTCTAACTGCTCTTTTGATAAACTAGCTTTAATCTTTGCAAGCTTATCTTCGGTAGCTTTTTCAATTTTAGCATCCAGATTTTTTTCAGGATATAATTTAACCTTTGTGCAATGCTTGTTATCTAAAATATATTTTTTTATTAATCCTTCAAAATATTTATTATCTTTGCTTTGCTTAAGATTTTCAAATATTTTTTCATATTTAAATTGATCCGTAGGATCTTTGCCATATAGCCAGCTTTTTAACCCTCCTATAAAATATATTAATCCTTTTGAATATCCCTTAGATTCACCTTCATGCAAGTTAAACTCTTTAACTTGCATTGCTCCGTCAATTAAATCTTTAGGTATTCCTTTTTTGCATAACGTATTTAGATTTTCTTCTACCAGCTCATAAAACCGTTGTTCTTTATCTGCAGAAACATTTTTTGCCACTATGCTAAAAATAGGTTGTTTTAAGTGTGTTTGGAATACTCCAAATACATCTTCTCCTATCCCTTCTTTAATAAGGGCTTTTTTGAGAGGAGAAGCTGGTGTAGTTAATAATATATAATCCAAAATATCAAAGCTAATCATTAATTGTCTGTCTGTACTTTCACCTATTACAAAGTTGTATGATAAATATAGTTGATTACCTTTTTCTTCATTTACAGAATAAGCATACTCTTTTTCAACTACTTTATCAAAAGCAGGCTGCATAGGAATTTGTGAGTTGATTTCTTGATAATCAAAATGTGATAAATATTCTTTATCTATAAAATGTAATGTTTCCTTAATGTCTATATTTCCATATAAACAAATATAACAATTTGATGGATGATAGTATTTTTTGTGATACGCAATATAATTTTCATAAGTTAAGTCTATAATATCTTCAGGCATCCCTCCTGATTCATATTGATAAGGTGAATTTGGAAATAATCCTTCATCTATTCTTGTAAATAGCAATTGTTCAGGCGAAGAAAACGCACCTTTCATTTCATTATAGACTACTCCTTTATACTCCAGAGGAGCATCTATATCTTCTAGATCAAATCTCCAACCTTCTTGCATTAACAAATATGGTGTTTTATAAATATTCGGAAAGAATACTGCGTCTAGATATACATCCATTAAATTTCTAAAATCTGTATCATTTTGACTTGATATAGGGTATAAAGTCTTATCAGGATATGTCATGGCATTTAAAAAAGTATTTAATGAACCTTTGGCAAGTTCTACAAAAGGGTCTTTTAATGGAAACTTTCTTGAGCCACATAAAACAGAATGTTCTAATATATGCTGAACCCCTGTGCTATCAAACGAGGGTGTTTTAAAGCCTATACCAAAAGTTTTATTCGTATCCTCGCTTTCAATATACATAACTCGTGCTTTCGTTTTCTTATGCTCATACATTTTTACAACGCTATCAATTTCTTTAATTTTTTCGCTATTAATTAATTTAAACATCTTGTTCTCCTTCTAAGAATTTTTCTCTGCATTCCCACGAGCAAAAATAGTACTCGGTACCATCTTTTACTACTCGATATGCATCTTGTATATCTATTTGCTTTTCACAACATAGGTCTGTTACATATTGAACTTCATTTATTGAATCCTTTTTATCGTCTTCAATAATAGATACTTCTCCATTAACAACCATTATTCCTTTAAAATTTGGATTGTTCTTATTTAGCTTTATGGTTTTTCTAATTTTAAGTATAACTCTTAAACAACTTACTAAAAATAAAAGCATTATGACAAAAATTACTTGACCAACTATATTCACTTCTTTTTCCTTTCTCATTTAAGGTGCTATAAGTTTTTCATTCTTTGCAAATATCTTTTGTATAAAGTACGAGTGTATAGCTGCTATTATAGCAGGATATCCTATTATTAATATAGGTACATATAACATTATATAGCTTACTATAATAGATAACCCTAAAATTAGTCCACTACTTAATATGTGTTTGTGTGCTAACACAAAGCTTGATATAAAAATATTTTTTGTACTAACATAATATCTTGAAAGTATAGCTATACTATAAATAGTTATTAAGCTTACCTCCATAATCAAAAACATTGCTATTCCAGAAAATATTATTGAAGAGCTACTAAATAACATCATAAAATAAAAACTTCCACTAATCCACAATACGGATAAAATTATCATAACTAAAATAGACTGCTTAAAATTTTGCCTATAACTTTTTATAAATTCTTGTGTTATATATGGATCTTCTCCTCTTAATTTTTTTCCATATACATAAAATAATGCTGAAGTTGAATTTGCAATAGTAATAATTGGAATACACCCAATAAGCCAATATATTGAGAGCATCATTAAATCTGCAAGTTCAGTGCCCACCCTATAAATTGGTCCATAAAAATCAATTCTCATAAAGATTCCCCCTTATCTTATAGTTGTTTCTAAACAACCTATTAAAATATATTATATCACATATTTAACAAGGTAAGAAAATTTATTTTTAATTCTTTTCTTCTTATTAATATTTCATTATAAGAATATTTTTATACACGCAAAGAAAGACGGTAAAATATACCGCCTATTTATCTATTTAAGCAAACCTATATATTCCTTTCTTTATTATCTATTGATAGATTCCTCCAAAATAATATATGATGCAGAACCTATTTCATCTAAATTTACTGCTTTTACTTAAGAGAGAGTATGTGTCCAACAACTATAAATATTATACTTATTATTAAAAGTTCCTTATACGACTTATTATAAGGATTTTGATTTGTATATTCATGCAAAGCTTGCATTTTATCCATTTCTCTATCAAATATTTTCTTAAAAGAATATATACTGATGTCAAATCCTCCACAATATCTCACTAAACTAAATAGTGCTACACACATGTATAATACTCCCGATAAAAACAAGGCATCAGATATGATTATTTGTTTATATATTATATAAAAATATATTACTAATATAAATGATGTAAAACTAATTTTCGCTAAAGATTTTAAAGTTTCTATTTTATTCATTTATTTTTCCTGCATATATGTGTCATATTCTTCTTGTGAAAACAATACGCTATGTCCTTCGCTCACTTCAAAATATTTTGGCATATTATTTTCATTATAGTTATGGGTATTATAATTATAGTCTATACGTTTTCTCTGTTTTTCTAGTAATGGATTTGGTATTGGTATTGCAGATAATAAACTTTTGGTATATGGATGTGCAGGTTCTTTATATACGTTTTCCGAATCTGCCATTTCAACTATTCTACCTTTATTCATTACTGCTACTCTGTCAGAAAAATATTTTACTACCGATAAATCATGAGCAATAAATAAAATTGTAAGTCCAAATTCTTCTCGTAAATCATTTAGTAAATTTAAAACTTGTGCTTGTATTGATACATCAAGTGCTGATATTGGTTCATCTGCTATTATAAATTCAGGCTTTGTAATTAAAGCTCGTGCAATACAAATTCGTTGTCTTTGACCACCTGAAAATTCGTGAGGATATCTTGTGGCATGTTCTTTTGTTAATCCCACTTTTTCAAGCATTAAATTTATATTTTCTCTAAGTTCTGTTTTTGAACTAAATATATTATTTATTTTTGCTCCTTCTGAAATTATTTCCTCTATAGTCATTCTGGGATTCAAACTTGCTACTGGATCTTGAAATATCATTTGCATCTTGCTTGTTACTTCTTTTATTTCAGATTTATTTAATTTACCATCTATTCTTTTTCCATTAAATATAACTTCTCCTGAAGTTGGTGAATACAATCTTATTATAGTTCTTCCTATAGTTGTTTTTCCACAACCTGACTCTCCAACTAAGCCAAATGTTTCACCTTTTTTTATGTAAAAGCTTACATTATCAACCGCTTTCATAACAGCCTTATTTTTGGTACTAAAATGTTTACAAAGATTTTTCACTTCTAAAATATGACTGTCATTTTGCATACTTTTTTACCTCCATAAGCTGTGCTTCTATTCTGTGTTTTAATTCTTGTGGCATTTCACTTTTTGGTGCATTCGGATGAAGTCTCCATGTTGCAGCATAATGTGTATCTGAAACTTTAAACATTGGAGCCTCACGTTCAAAGTCAATTTTCATGGCATAACGATTTCTTATTGCAAATGCATCTCCCTTTGGAGGATATAGCATATTTGGAGGAGTCCCAGGGATTGCCATTAGTTTTTCATTATTTGTTGAATCTAGTGTTGGCATTGAAGACAATAAGCTCCATGTGTATGGGTGTTGAGGATTGTAGAATATATCTTCTACAGTCCCCTCTTCTACTATTTTTCCAGCATACATTACACAAACTCTATCCGCAACATTTGCTACTACTCCTAAATCATGAGTTATAAAAACTACTGATAAATTATTTTTTTGTTGCATTTCTTTTATTAAATCTAGAATTTGAGATTGTATAGTTACGTCTAGTGCTGTTGTTGGTTCATCACATATTAAAAATTCTGGATTACACGCTAGTGCTATTGCTATTACTATCCTTTGTCTCATTCCCCCCGAAAATTGAAAGGGATACTCATTAAACCTTTTTTCAGGATTTGGAATACCTACTGATCCCATCAAACTTATTGCTTTTTTCTTCGCGGCTCCTTTATCCATTTTTTGTTTTATTATTAGAGTTTCTGTTATTTGTTTTCCAATTTTCATTACGGGGTCCAAAGCTGATAATGGATCTTGAAATATTAAGCTTATATTATTTCCTCTTAAATTTGTGAACTCTTTTTCTGATAATTTTAGTAAATCTTGACCTTTATATGTGATTTCTCCATGATCTATAACTGCGTTAGCAGGTAATATTCTAGTAATAGCTTTCGTTGTTACTG
>LJDB01000060.1 GCA_001983455.1 Candidatus Epulonipiscium fishelsonii | reverse complement strand
TGCTACTTGTTTTTTCACATGGGTTAACTGTTAAAGTATATACCTATATCGAACAAAATTCAATTGACAAAATACCCTAGTATATTCCTTCTCACTAGTCAATTCTGTCCAATATAATTGGCATTACTCTTAAATGCATAAGTGTGCAATTTATATGCATAATTAATTCTAACATTTGCCTGCAATATTACATTGCCATTTATTATTTATATTTAAGTACTAAAATACTTAAGTAGCACAAATGGTTAAATAAGTCTAGTAATAAGCCAGAAAATAACGTATAATGTCTATAACACTTTTAATATTGGGTGTTAGAGCTACAACACGCTTCTAAATAATATAGACGAATAAGAACGTTAAATTAGAAAGGTGGATAACTTATGACTGTTACTTTTCAAGAAATGTCAAAATTAATACAATCAAATCAATTAGGTAAGGCGGATAAAATTTTAAGTCGAACTCAACTTCACAATGCTTATTGGCATTATTTTTCTAGTGTAATTGCGTTAAAAAAATGTTGGTTTGACACCGCTAAAATGCATATTGAAATGGCACGTAAATTAAAACCAAATTATGAGCCATTTGAAGAGTTTTATGTTAAGCTTATGAGTAGATCAAGAGGATACAGTAACGATTATCATCACTCATCCAGATATAGAAGACGTGGCTGTGATTGTTGTGATTGCGATTGCTGTCCAAGTATTAGCTGTTGTGATTTAATTTGTATGGACCAAATATGTGAATGTTTTGGCGGAGATTTAATTGACTGTATTTAGGAGAATTTAAAAAATGTTTGGTTATGTTATGCCTCTTAAAGAGGAATTAAAAATTAGAGAATATGAGATTTTTAGAAGTTATTATTGTGGGCTGTGTCAACATATCAAGCAAACTTTTGGGCACACCCCACGCCTTGTTTTAAACTATGATTTAACTTGTATGGGAATTTTACTAGACAGCTTAAATCCTCATAAAATATCAGCTATAAATCAAGGTTGCATTGCTAATCCTTTAAAACGAAAGAAAATGATAACTAGTAACAAAGCTTTAGATTATACAGCGTCTATTAACGTAATACTTGCATACTACAAAATCCTTGATGATGTTAAGGATGATAATAGTGTTAAAAGTAAAGCTTTAGCAGCAGGATTAGCACCTTTTATATCAAAATTAGACTTATCATTAAAATATACTAAGAGAAAAATAAAAGAACATTTAAACAATCTTGCTAGGCTTGAGCATAATCAAAACTTTAATAGTCTTGATGAAATTGCTCATCCTTTTGCAATGTTGGTTGGCGATGTTGTGAAAGACTATCCTTATGCGTTATATAAGGATAGTACAATTTTAAGAGAGCAATTATTTCAATTTGGATATGTCTTAGGAAAGTGGATTTATATTATAGACGCTTTGGATGATTTTCCTAAAGACGTGAAAAATAATAATTTTAATCCGTTTTATAAGCTATATTATAATCCACAGCTATCTCTAGAAGAAAATTTTGAGTACATGAAAGATAAGGCAGAATTTACTTTATTAAACTGTGGGGCAACCTGTAAAAATATATTAAATGAACTTCCATTAAAGAAAAACAAAAATCTACTAAATAATATTGTTGTACTTGGAATGATGGACAAATATATGCAAGTTAGCAAAAAATGCTCTTGCAAGAAGTCGAGGAGGAAAAAATGAGAACGAAGGATTTAGCACTGGGGGGAATTTTAACAGCACTGACTGTAATAATACTATATGTCAGCACTTTTATGCCAACAAGTACTCTTACTTTGTATGGCATTGCATCAATCATTACTATAATAGCATATATAAGAGGCTCTTTGAAAGTTGGAATTTTAGTGTATGTTTCTTCAAGCATTTTATGTTCAATGTTTCTGCCACCTCAAATATATTTAATGTACATTTTATTTTTTGGGCATTATGGAATATTAAAAGGATTAATAGAAGGATTAAATAGAATAATACTAGAGTGGGTGTTAAAACTTCTAGTGTTTAATGCCTGCGTATTTTTGGGTGCGTTTCTTTTTAAAGTTATATTAAGCATCAACGTATTTGAACAAGGATTTATATTCCAGCTTGTTATAGGTCAAGTTGTGTTTGTCGTATATGATTATGCGTTAACTTTGGGTATTGATGGATACTATAAATATTTTTCTCGATTTTGAGATATACTAACCAAGAACACTAGACCAATGGCTACTCGTTCACTATCATAAACAGTACTTAGGAGAAACATATGAAAAAATTATTTATTCATAAGCACGATTTTTTATTAATATTATTAGGGACGACTTTAATATCACTAGGAATTCAATGGTTTATGGCTCCAATTGGACTAGTAGCTGGAGGAATATCTGGTCTTGGTATTGTTATACAAAAAGTTACCAATGGTTTAATTCCAATTGCTGTAACAAACTTAGTATGTAATATTCCTTTGTTTATAATAAGCATAAAACAAAGAGGCTTTGAATTTGTTAAAAAGTCTTTATATGCAGTGCTTTTAACTTCAATAATGCTTGCAATAATTGCTTGTTTTAACAATCCATTTTTAGAATTACATGATATTTTAATAACTGCGTTATTTGGAGGAAGCTTGATTGGTATAGGGATAGGATTTGTTTTAAGAAGCGGAGCTACAACTGGTGGAACGGATATGCTTGCGGCAATTATAAAATTTAGAAGGGCTAAATTTCCTATTCCAAAACTAATGCTCTCAATAGATGCTATTATCATTATTATAGGTATGTTTACATTTGGGCAACGTCCTGCTATGTATGCAATTATATCAGTTTTAATTAGTACCAAATCAATAAGCATGATATTAGAAGGTGGATATAGAGCAAAAGCCGTATTTATCATTACAACTAAAGGGGAAGAAATTGCGAACGCTATAGGAAAGAATATTCACAGAGGGAGCACGCAATTTAAAGGTAGAGGAACGTTTTCAAAAGACATTAAAGAAGTAATTTTTACAGTTATTTCGGAAAAACAGGTTCCTCAGTTAAAACAACTTATAAAGACTGTAGATGCAAAAGCCTTTGTAACAATTGCAGATGTGCGGGAAGTTGTTGGAGAAGGATTTGTAAAAGAAAACGCTCTTTTGTAAGCTAGAAAAAATAAAAGAGCGAAATAATATCGCCCTTTTATTCCAATTGCTTCTATTTTATAGATTTTGCGTGAGTACATCTAACAAACTGTCCTTCATCAACTTCAACTGGAGGAGGAAGTTCAACTTTGCATGCTTCTACTGCTTTTGGACATCGTTTTGCAAAAGGACAGCCTTTGCTCTCAGGAGTCCAAAGATTAACTTCTGTTTCCTCATCGTTCTTTACAACAGGAAGGTCAACTTCACCTTCTCTTTCTGGGTCTGGTGCTGCTGCTACAAGAAGTTGAGTGTATGGATGTTGTGGATTAATAATAACTTTATCAACATCTCCCCATTCAACCATATGACCAGCATATAGCACTATAATACGATCAGAAATATACCTAGCTGTAGCAATATCATGAGTGATATAAATAAAAGATTTCCCTAGATCATTTTTAAGATCATTCATTAAATTAAGAACACCCAAACGTATTGATACATCAAGCATAGATGTTGGTTCATCAGCAAATATTACGTCTGCTCCAACTGCTAAAACACGTGCAATATATGCTCTTTGTCTTTGACCACCAGAAAGTTCATGTGGATGTTTGTTTCCTTGTTCAGAAGGAGGCACAAGTCCAACCATAGTTAAATATTTATCCATAAGTTCCTGCTTTTCTTTAGCAGAATGATTATGATACAAAGTAAGCGGTCTGTCTAAATGGTAATAAATATTGTGCAAAGGATTAAGAGAAGAAAAAGGGTCTTGAAAAATCATTTGCATTTTTTGTCTATAGCGTTTAAGGTTTTGTTTATCTAACTGGTGTATATTTAAATCTTCGTAGTACATATTTCCTGAACTTGGAGAATGAAATCTCATGGCTGTACGACAGATTGTAGATTTACCACATCCAGACTCACCAACAATAGCCAAAGTTTCTCCTTTATAAAGTTCAAAGCTAATATGATTTAGAGCACGAAGAGATTTCTTTTTGCTAAAAAAACTTTTTCCGCCTACTTCAAAATCTACACACACATCATCAACTTTAAAAACTACTTCTCTACTCATGCAATTTTCCTCCTTTATCATAAGCTAACTGGTCATGACAATAGAAAAATCCGTCTGTATGTTCAACTTTAGGAGGTTCTATTTGCCTGCATTTATCACAAACTCTAAAGCATCTATCTTGAAATCTGCAACCTTGTGGAATATTTTTTAAGTTTAGCGGATTACCTTTTATTCCTTCCATATGTGACAGAGGCCCTTGTAATGAAGGAAAAGAATTTTTAAGCCCATAAGTATAAGGGTGTTTTGGTTCTTTAAGCATCATCAAAGATTTGCCTTGTTCAATAATTCTGCCAGCATACATTACTGCTACAGAGTCACAAAATTCCATCATCAAGCTTATATCATGTGTAATAAATAAGATAGCGAACCCATATTCTTTTTGAAGCTTAAATATACGTTGAATAATATCTCTTTGAACAACGGTATCCAATGCGGTTGTTGGTTCATCAAGAATTAACAACTTTGGATTTAACGCTAGTGCCATTGCAATAACAGCTCTTTGACGCATACCACCAGAGAACTGGTGTGGATAGTCTTTTAGACGTTCAGCTGGAATTCCAACAATAGAAAGTAGTTTCTCTGAAAGTTTAATAGCTTCTTTTTTGTTTTTAGTTACACCATGATATTTATAGATTTCAAAGAATTGCTTTTCCATAGTAACAACAGGGTTTAGGCAATTCATTGCAGATTGAAAAACCATACTAGTTTCTTGCCACCTAAATTGTTGAAGCTCTTTTTTATTCATATTAAGAACATCTTTTCCGTTCATTACTATCTTGCCGTTTGTTATAAGAGCAGGAGGTTTATGTAGTCTCATTAAAGAATAAGCTATAGTACTTTTTCCACATCCAGATTCACCAGCAAGACCAAGGCTTTCCCCAGGTTTTATAGAAAAGCTAACATTATCAACTGCTGCAACAGTGGTGGAGTCTCCTGTAATATATTCAACTTTTAAATTTTCTACATTTAATAGTGCATCACTCATAACTATGATCTCCTTCCGTTTTCTTTAAGTTGCTTTTTTTGACGTTTGTAATAAATTCGCATAAAACGTTGAACTCTTAACTTAGGGTTAGATATTTCGTCAATTGAGAAGTTTATTAAAGTTAAGCTGATACCTATTAATAAAAGTCCTCCAATTGGGCCAGCTATTTCCCACCAAGCACCCGAAATCATAGCACCACTAGTTTGTGCGTTGTATAACATTGTGCCCCAAGTTACAGAAAGCGGGTCTCCAAAACCAATAAATTCAAGAGTTGCATGTGCCATAATAGCATATATTATTGTTGAAACAAAAGATGAGCTAATAATAGAAAGCATATTTGGCATAATTTCTACAAGAAGAATTCTAAGTTTTGATTCTCCTAAAGTTTCCGCTGAGTAAATAAATTCACGACTTCTTATACTCATAGTCTGTGCTCTAAGAACTCTTGCGTTCCACGGCCAAGAAGTAAACCCTATTATGATGCATATCAAAAACGGTGATATTCCTCCAAGAAGTGAAGCAATTATCAGTAACAGAACTATATTGGGTATAACCATTACGACGTTTATTATACTACTAACAATACTGTCATACACTCCACCAAAATAACCTGCACTTATTCCAAGTATTAAACTTAGTGTAACTGCAATTGTTCCAGCAAAAAATCCTACAGATATTGACTTGCGTCCTCCATGTAAAGTTTGTGAAAATACATCTCTACCAAGTTGAGTGGTTCCAAGAATATGTTCTTCAGAAGGTGCTTCCTGATATTTTCCTTCAAAACGTTCAATTGGGTCATAGTTTGTAAATAAAGGTGCACCCATTGTCATAACTAGTGTTACTATTAACATTATTAGTCCTACAGTTGTTTTTGGACTTCCTTTTAAAAAGTTAATTATCTTTTTCATTGAACAATGCCTCCATTTCTATTTTTGTCTTCTAATACGTGGATCTAAAAATAAAATTGCAATATCTGCTAGAAAATTAGCAGTTAACATTAAAGTGGTAGACATTAGTAAAATCCCTTGCATAAGAGGATAATCACGCCCATTAATAGCATTAACCATTACTGTGCCAAGTCCTGGGTAGTTAAACACTTGCTCGATAATCAATGAACCACCAAGCAAAAAACCCACTTGCATTGCCAAAGATGTTACAACTGGTAGCAAAGCATTTCTTGCACTATACCCAATCATAATTTTATGTTGAGGTACGCCTTTTGCTATACCCATTGTAATATAATCTTCGCCAAGTTGATTAATCATGTTTGCACGCATTCCCATAACTCCACCAAGGCCAGTAATTAAAATACAACTTACGGGCAGAATTGCGTGATAAATTACATCTTTTATATAGTCCCATTGAGTAGCTGGAAAATAAAGTGGTGTGACTGCATACCCTGTGGGTAAAAGCCCAGTGTGACCAAGTGACAAGCTTAGAATTAAAGCTGTTACAACAGCAGGAATATTTGCCAAGATTTGGCTTGTAACGGTAACTCCTGTATCCATTTTACCCCCACGTCGCCAAGCAACCAAAATACCTAGTAGTGAATTGATGATAAATCCTAAGACTAGGGATGTTCCCATCAGAAATAGTGTCCATCCAAGCCCCCGTGAAATTGCGTCAGTTACAGTTTGAGGATAATATTTGAAAGAAAGTCCCCAATCACCTGTAAAAATTCCGCCCACATATTTAAAATATGTCACAATTAAAGGTTCATCCGTATTATATCCAAACATTTCTTCAACGGCTCTAATAGTTGCTTCGTCTATTTTTCCTCCGCTTTGGTATAAATCTCCAATAAACATCTGCACTGGGTCTCCAGGCATAAATCTTGGCAAGAAAAAGTTTAAAGTTATTGCAGCTACAAAAGCTACTATGTAAAAACTTAATCGTTTTAAAATATACTTCATAACTAAGTCCTCCTTTTATTCGTGATAAAAACTTAAATTCTATTCTTCTTGTTACCGATAAACATATACTATATATACACCTCCAAACTTTAGTAAAAAATATGAAAATATATATATTATACAAAAGATGATATATATATATCCGTTTATTAAATGATTATACCATTACAAGTAGAAATATGCAATAAATAATTCGTGGTATAACAATTATATAAAATATATTTTTAAATATATTCAATTAGAACCCCTATCATATATTTAAAAGATTTATTAAACTTGACATAAAGCAAAAATATAGTATATAATAAATTACACATAACAAAATTTAAATAACTAAATTTAGTTATTCATTATTAATTAGGGAGGACAATATTAATGAAGATGACAAAAAAATTAATAGCAACAACTATGCTTTTGGCAATGAGTGTATCTGTTGTTGGATGTGGTGGAGGAGACTCTGAACCAGCAGAAAGTACATCAACAAGTCAATATTCTGAAGCTGACGCTTCAAAAGATGGTGGAGATGGTGTTATCGATACACTAACCATTATGTCTGAACAAAGTGATGGATGGATACGTAACTTCAATGTTTTAACAAGTACGCCACCTCAATTTATGCAAGGCTTTATGTATGAGCCACTTGTAATATTTGATACGTTTAACAATAACCGTGAAACCATGTGGCTTGCAGAAGACATTGTTTCTGAACCAGACAACAAAACTCTTACAATTAAAGTTCGCCAAGGCGTTAAATGGAGCGATGGAGAAGACTTTAATGCGGAAGACGTTGCATTTAGTTTTACATATGCCAAAGACCATCCTGCAATTGACCGTAGCGGAGATTGGGGAGAAAATGGCAAGATTGAAGCGGTTAATATAATTGATGATTATACCGTACAAATTGTGATGAGAGAAGAAAATCGTTTCCATAGAAATACTTTATTTTACAACAAATGGATGATACCTGAACATGTTTATTCTTCTGTAACAGATCCATCCACATTTATACTTGAAAATCCTGTTGTAACTGGAGCATTTTCAGTTGTTGAAACATTTCAACCTGAAGCAGTTGCACTTTTGAGAAACCCAACTTATTGGAAAGCTGATGACCTAGAAGTTGACAGAACTGTTTGGCCACAATACAATTCAAATGATGCAGCTCTTACTCTTTTAAGAACTGGAAATGTGGATTGGGCACATATCTTTATTCCTGATATTGAAAAAACTTATATTCAAGGAGACGAACACCGCAAATATTGGTATGGTATGGGAGACGGTGTACGTATTGCACCAAACTACACTACTGAAAATGAAGGAGCAAGACGTGCTTTTGAAGACCCAGAATTTAAAAAAGCGATGTCTATGTCCGTTGACCGCCAAGGTATAATTGACTCAGCTGTGTTTGGATATATAGAAGCAGTGCTTCCTACAAACACTGGATTGCCACCAGCGTTATTTGGATATAGAAGTGAAGAAGCAGACGCTATTACTAAACAATTTTCAGAGTACAATATTGACTCAGCAAAACAACTTTTAGCTGATGCTGGATATAAAGACATTAATGGCGACGGGTTTGTTGAACATGCAGATGGAACACCAATTGAGTTTGACATAATGTCACCAGCAGGATGGTCTGATTGGAATGATGGTTGTGCTATTAGCGTTCAAGGAATGAGAGAAGCTGGCATTAATGCAAATGCAGTCACTTCGGAAGTATCAATGTTGCCTGATGGATGGACCAACAACCAGTGGGAGGCTCGTTATACTGCAAATGGTGTTGCTGGCGATGTTCATAAATTCTATTATGACACAATTGGCGACCAATCACGTATTCAAACTCCTTCTTGGTGGACTATTACTCAAACAAACTATGCAAATGATGAGCTGTCTGCATTAATTGACCAACTACCAACTGCTCAATCAGATGAAGAAGTTAAGGCGATTACAGATCAAGTTGAACTATTTATGGCAGAAAATATGATTAACATTCCTGTTTTGTATAACGGAAACTGGGTTGTATATAATGATGCTAGATTTACAGGATGGGCAACAGCAGAGGATGTTTTTGTAAATCCAGCAAACTGTATCCATGACAGCAAGATTTTGCAACTTATGGCTCTTGAACCAGTTAGAGATTAAATTTTTAGCAACATAAGAACAATAAATAACGGATAAAGAGAAAAGATTTGCATGGAGTAAATGAGCATGCAAATCTTTCTAGTATAGTTTAATGTATGTCCATCTTATATCAATATTAAAAAGGAGTGTAGATTTAATGAAAAAATTAATATCAAAGATTATGCTTTTAACAATGAGTTTAACAATTGTTGGTTGCAGTAGTGCAACTATTAACACTGAAAATACATCAGAAACCATAGTTAAAAATGATGGTGGCGATGGGGTAATGGATACTATAACTATTTTGGCACAAGCAAAAGATAGTTGGATACGAAATTTTAATATTTTAACAAGTACAGTAAATGATTTTGCACTAGGTTTAATGTATGAACCACTAGTGATTTTTGATACATACAATAATAATCGTGAAACAATGTGGCTTGCAGAAGACATTATTTCTGAGCCAGACAATAAAACTATTATAGTTAAAGTTCGCCAAGGTGTTAAATGGAGCGATGGAGAAGACTTTAATGCAGAAGACGTTGCATTTAGTTTTACGTATTCTAAAGACCATCCTGCAATTGACCGTAATGGAGATTGGGGAGAAAACGGCAAAATTGAAAGTGTTAATATAATTGATGATTATACAGTCCAAATTGTGATGAGAGAAGAAAATCGTTTCCACAGAAATACGCTATTTCATCAAAAATGGATGCTCCCAGAACATATTTTTTCTTCTGTAGAAGATCCAGCAACATTTATACTTGAAGACCCAGTTGTAACAGGAGCATTTTCCGTTGTGGAAAGTTTTCAACCTGAAGCGGTTTCTTTACTAAGAAATCCAACTTATTGGAATGCAGATGATCTGCAAGTTGACCGAATGGTGTGGCCACAATACAATTCAAATGATGCGGCTCTTACTCTTTTAAGGACTGGTGGAATTGATTGGGCACATATCTTTATTCCTGACATTGAAAAAACTTATATTCAAGGGGATGAACATCGTAAATATTGGTATGGACCAGGCGATGGTGTACGTCTAGCACCAAACTATGCTACAGAAAACGAAGGAGCACGACGTGCGTTTGAAGACCCAGAGTTTAAAAAGGCGATGTCTATGTCTGTAGACCGTAAAGGAATAATTGATTCCGCAGTATTCGGATATATTGAACAAATAGTACCAACTAATACTGGATTGCCACCAGCATTGGATGCATATAGAAATCCTGAAGCTGATGCTATTACTGAAAAATATTCTGAATATGATATTGATGCTGCAAAACAACTTTTGGCTGATGCAGGATATAAAGATATTGATGGAGATGGTTTTGTGGAACATGCAGACGGAACCCCTATCAAATTTGATGTAATGTCACCAGCAGGATGGTCTGATTGGAACGATGGAGCTGCTATTAGTGTACAGGGAATGAGAGAAGCAGGAATTGACGCTAGTGCTATTACTGTAGAGGTATCAATGTTGCCTGATGGATGGACTAATGCAAATTGGGAAGTTCGTTATACTGCAAATGGAATAGCAGGAGATGTTCATAAATTCTATTATGATACAATTGGCGACCAATCACGCATACAAACTCCTTCTTGGTGGACTATTACCCAAACAAATTATGCAAATGATGAAATATCTGCACTAATTGATCAGTTACCTACAGCCAATTCCGAAGAAGAAGTTAAAGCAATTACAGACCAAGTTGAAATGTTTTTTGCTGAAAATGTAATTAATATACCAGTACTATTTAACGGAAACTGGTTTGTATATAATGATAGTAGATTTACAGGATGGTCAAGTGTAGACAATGCTTTTATAAACCCCGCAAGTAGTTCTCATGACACCAAGATTTTACAACTTATGGCTCTTGAACCAGTTAGAGAGTGATAACTCCGTCAAGGCTAACCTACGTGTTAGCCTTATATAATATTATTGAAATGAGGAATAATATGTCTAAAAAAAGATTTATAATTGAAGATTATACAAATAAGCCAACTTTTGCAAGTTTTTTACCAGGAATAAGTGGAATAAATGGAATACCCATTTGGTGTTTTTATGTGAATAGAGGGCAAGGAATTTCTAGTTTTGGAGTGCAAGATAAAAATCATTGTATAATGGAATTTGATGCAGCTCAACAAGCGTATAAAAATACACCTATAAAAGGATTTAGAACTTTTTTAAAGATAGATAGCAAATACTATGAACCCTTTCTTAGTGAAAATTTAAATCGTACAATGTTTATAGGTTCCAATGAATTTGAAATAGAAGAAATAAATGAAGAGCTTGGAATTCAAACAAATGTTTTATACTTTACCTTACCAAACGAAGAAATAGGTGGTCTGGTACGAAAAGTTACTATAACTAATCATAATGATACGCCTAGTGTAATCGATTTACTAGATGGAATGCCCGAAGTTGTTCCATACGGTGTAGACCTGAATGCAATGAAAATGATGGGGCAAACGGTAAAGGCTTGGATGCAAGTAAAAGGAGTAAAAAACAAAATTCCTTTATATGCAGTACGAACTAGTATGAACGACTCTGCTAAAGTTACAGAAGTACAAGGAGGACATTTTTATTTTAGTATAACAAAAAAAGGAGAACTTTTAAATCCTATTGTAGACAGTGAAGTTGTATTTGGAACCAACACATCTCTTATAACTCCTAATGGCTTTATAAATTTTACCCAAGAAGAAATGTTAAGTCAAAAGCAAGTTTGTCAAAACGCTTTACCATGCGGATTTTTTAGTGACAAAATTACTTTACATCCTTCTGAAAGCTATACGGTATATGAAATTATTGGGCAAGTTGAAAATAAAACCCAACTTGAAAAAATAAAAGTAAAGTTTAATGCTCAATATTTTGAAGCAAAATATAAAGAAGCGCAAGCTTTAACAGAAGATATTTGCAAGGTAATGGATACCCAAACAGCAAACCCTATCTTTGATGAATATTGCAAGCAAACTTATCTTGACAATGTATTAAGAGGAGGGAAGCCTCTATTACTTGGAGACAAACAAATTTATCATGTATTTTCACGTAAACATGGAGATGTTGAAAGAGATTATAATTTCTTTAGTATGACACCAGAATATTATTCACAAGGAAATGGTAATTTTAGAGATGTAAATCAGAATAGACGTTGTGATATTTATTTTGACCCATTTGTAAAAGAATATAATGTAAAAACATTTTATAACCTTTTGCAAATTGATGGATACAATCCTCTTGCCGTTAAAGGAAGCACATTTACACTAACAGCAGAAAATAAAGAAAAAATAGAAACTACTTTGGATATAAATTTGGGAGAACTAAAAGAAGAATTTACTATTGGAGATATATTAAATCTTGGAATAAATGAAAAATATTTAATTGATGGTATACTACGCTATGCCATTTCACATATTAAAGCTGATTTTGGAGAAGGATATTGGACAGATCACTGGACATATAATTTGGATTTGGTAGAAAGCTATTTAGCGATTTATCCAGATAATGAAAAATACCTATTATTTGAGGACAGAAGCTATACTTACTTTTATAGTGGAGTGAAAATAAACCCAAGATGTGACAGATATGTGCTTACCGAAAATGGAGTACGTCAATATAATGCAATTAATCATAGTACAATAGAAAGTAAAAAAATTCTTGATACTGAAAATAATGTTTATACCTCTACTTTATTTGAAAAGATGATGATACTAGCAACAAATAAGTTTGCAGCACTTGATGCATATGGAATGGGAATTGAGATGGAAGGCGGAAAACCTGGGTGGTATGATGCATTAAATGGGCTTCCTGGTATATTTGGTTCTTCTATGAACGAAACATACGAGCTTTATAGAATGCTGGAGTTTATGTATAGGCTGATTAACACATATAAGCAAGATATTAAATTGCCTCAAAATATTGTATCTTTTATTGGTAATATTCAGCAAAATATGAGCTTTTTAGAAAAAGATACAATTGATGAGATGGAGTTTTGGAAACAAATTAACGACGCTAAAGAACACTATAGAGATACAGTGGAAAAAGGCATAGTATTAAAAGATACAATCTTAGAGTATGAAAAAGTTAAATTTATAATAACAATATGGCTGAATAAACTAAAAAAAGGTATTGAAAGAGCAGTTGAATATGGAGATGGATTGTGCCCAACATATTTTGCCTACAACTTGAAAGAGTTTGATATAATAGATGATAAAATATCACCAATAAAATTTGAAGTTATTAAAATGCCATTTTTCCTTGAAGGAGTGGTAAGATATTTAAAAATTGACCTTGGAAAATTGCAAGCTAAAGAAATTATCTCAAAAGTTAAGTCTAGTGACTTATATGATAAAAAGCTAAAAATGTATAAAGTGAATGCTTCTTTAAAAGACACTTCATTTGAAGTGGGTCGTGCAAAGGCATTTACACCTGGGTGGTTGGAAAATGAATCTATTTGGTTGCACATGGAGTATAAATATTTATTAGAGCTTTTACGCTCTGGATTGTATAATGAATATTTCAAAGCTATGCAAGATACAATGATACCATTTTTAGATCCAAAGGTATATGGCAGAAGCATCTTGGAAAACTCTTCATTTATTGCGAGTAGTGCAAATCCTAATGAAAAAATTCATGGTAGAGGCTTTGTAGCAAGACTAAGCGGGTCAACAGCAGAGTTTTTGCATATATGGCAAATCATGATGTTTGGTGAAAATCCATTTAGAATGAAAAATAATATATTATCACTAAAATTTACCCCCAGCTTACCAACTACTTTAATAAAGGAAGATGACACAATTTGTACTACTTTCCTTAGTAATATTAAAGTGAAGTATCATTTTAATAGACCAACTAAAGAAACAGATGTAACTCCTTTAAACTCAACGGTTGAAAAATATGTAATTACTTATAAATCAGGTGCTGTTATTGTTGTGAATAATACTACAATACTAAAAGAGGCTGAAGACATAAGAAAAGGAGAAGTTGAAAGCATAGAAGCTTATATAACTTGTTCATAATTCAGTAAGGAGCATATTTTGCTCCTCTATATATTTGCAGAAAATTATATTGAAAGGAAAATTAAGATGAATAAATCATTTGTATGGGGAGTTGCAACATCATCATATCAAATTGAAGGTGCAGCTTATGAAGATGGCAAAGGACTGTCAATTTGGGATATATATTGCACTCAGCCAGATAAAATTTTTGAAGGACATAGTGGAGATATCGCTTGCAATCATTATCATCTTTATAAGGAAGACATAAGTTTAATGAAACAAATGGGAATCAAAGCATATAGATTTTCAATTTCATGGCCAAGAGTATTGCCAAATGGAGTTGGTGAAGTAAATCAAAAAGGGTTGCAATTTTATCTAAACCTAGTAAATGAGCTTTTAGAAGCTGGAATTGAGCCATATGTAACTTTATTTCATTGGGATTTGCCTTATGAACTCCATAAGAAAGGTGGATGGCTAAATTCAGACAGTCCAAAGTGGTTTAAAGAATATACAAAAGTTATAGTGGAAGCTTTTGGCGATAAAGTAACTAATTATATAACATTTAACGAACCTCAATGTTTTATTGGGCATGGTTATTCTGGAGGAGTTCATGCTCCTGGGCTTAAACACTCCACTCAAGATTTATTACAAATGACCCACCATATACTTTTATCTCATGGTGAAAGTGTAAAAACTATTAGAGAACTTGCACCTTATGCTAAAGTGGGAATTGCAACCACGGCACTAATGCACTATCCTACTTCAAATACACCTGAAGATATTGAAAGTGCAAGAAAAGCTGTTATGGATGAGATATTTAAGTCTGAAAATGCGTGGCCGTGGAGTGTTAGCTGGTGGGGTGACCCTATATTTCTAGGAAAATATCCAGAAGAAGGACTTAAATATTTAGAAAAATATATGCCTAAAATTAAAGATGGTGATATGGAAATCATTTCTCAACCTCTAGATTTCCTTGGTCAAAATATTTATAATGGCTATGAAATAACAACTAGCCCAAATGGTGAAGTTGAAATAGTTAACAGGGAGATTGGACATGGCAAAACTGCTCTAAATTGGCCTATAACTCCAAAATCATTATATTGGGGACCAAAATTTCTTTATGAACGTTATAAAAAACCTATCTTTATAACCGAAAACGGCTTATCTTGTCATGACGTTGTTTCTTTAGATGGAAAAGTGCATGATCCAAATAGAATTGACTTTCTTCATAGATATTTAAAAGAGTTTAAAAAAGCTGGTGAAGATGGGGTTGAAATAGCAGGATATTTTGAGTGGTCATTTATGGATAATTTTGAGTGGCACAGCGGATATGCAGATAGATTTGGTATTGTGTATGTAGACTTTACAACACAAGAAAGAATTATAAAAGACTCTGGATATTGGTATAAAACAGTGATTGAAACTAATGGTAAAAATTTATAGGATAGCCAGTTGCATTTGACGTATATAAGGGTAAGCTTCTCTCCCAATCCCACCTATTTATTGTGTTTAAAAGGGGATTGGGGAATGCTCTAACAATCAATGCAACAATCACTAAGTCTTGTTATAATGTCAAAAGGTAAGCTTAAGTTTATTTAAACGTTTTATACTTATTACTGAAATAACTAATACAAGCATAAACACGCCTTTAATAATCTTATTAATATTAAAAATATCTCCTAAAATCCCACCTGTTAATTGACCAGCTAAAGAGCTTAGTAAAATTAATGGAGTGGTTATTGAGGTAACTCTTGCTATAATATTTTGTGAAATTCCTGTGAATAGTAATACGTTAAAAACCGTGTGAAAAATACTATTGCAAAAACCATAACATAGTGTAATTATAATAATTATTATGCTATGTTGAGTATCTATAAAAAACATGGGGATACTCATACCCACAAAAGAGCCTATTAGGATTGAATAGTTATCTCTTTGCAGATTAATTATACCCAGAAATATAGGAGCAACTATCCCTGCTGCTGACATAAATGCCATTGATATACCATATAGCTCAATATTGAAATAAGTTTCAAAGAAGGGTATTCTTAATATCGCATAATTTGATAATAAAAATACCACTGTGCAATATGTTATAAGTAATACAGAGTAAATTTTATTTTGAACAAAAAAAGTTTTGCTCTCGGCAAAGTCAGACTTTATTTGTTTTAAATTATACACAGCCTTGTCACTGGCAGATTTATTTTCAACAATGCTTATAAAACATTCACTAATAGCAGATAGAATAAATGTTATACCGTTTATTATTATTATTAGAGGAACATTAAATATCAATAATATTATTCCACTAAAAAAGTTGGCTAGAATATGTACTATATTTGAAATAACTGTGGTAATGGAAGTTGCTTTTGCCAATAATTTTTCTTCTATTATTTGAGGTACTAAAGAAATAATAGAGGGTCTAAAGAACGCTTCACACACACCTAAACTAAAACTTATTATGCAAATAAGCGGATAATTAAATTCAACAATAAAACATAATCCTAAGAAAATAGTTAGTATGCCTCTAATTAAATCAGTATATATTAATACTGACTTTTTAGATAAATTTTCTATTATTACTCCACATATAGGCATAAGGATAATAGTCGGTAGCAAATTTAAAACTACTGCTAAAGATACCAGCAACGTAGAATTTGTATTATCATATATAGTTTTAGCTATTGCTACATCATACATAATATCTCCAAATCCAGAAACAGCTGTTCCTTGCCATAATAATATGGAATTTTTGTTTACTAATGCTTTGTTTATCTTTTTCATTGTAACCTCTTTATATATATATTTTTTTTAATCTCTATTTGATTTTTTACCCAACCTGCAATTCCTGTGTCAGGAATAATTGACATTTTATATCTTATTCAGTCATTTCATGAGCCTCCTTATAAATTAATTTATGACAAGAAAAATAATTTATGACAAGAAATAAGGGCTGACACTAATATAAGTCCAACAAAGGAATTTCTTAAATAATCAAATAATATTTATAAAAATTCAATTTGGTATGTAAATTTTCAAGGGAAAAGAATTTCTTAATTTACTGATGGGGAATAAAAAAGGAATGCCAACTAATTTTTCAAGTTCTTATAACAATCAAATAGGAATTTATGAGCCTATGCTAGTAAATTTGAAGTATCATAAAATACATCTTTGCATAATCAGAACAAAAAGCCTATGTATATCTAAAATTTTAGACATATCATAGGTTACACATATAACTTAAACAACCAATTTTTTAGCCCAACTTCCTTGTTATTAAAGTAATATAATGTATTTACAGAGCATATAATTTTATTGTACAAGTGAATTTAATGTGCAATAGCTGTAAATAATTGTAAATAATAGTTACAAAATCAATAGCTAACTAATTAAAATAAATTATCAAGGAGATGTATATTTAAATGAAAGAACACTCTAGTGCAAAAAATTTTTTTGACAAAACTACTTCAAATGAATCAGCTGTAAGTTATAATGTGAATTATGATGATCCTCAGTTTCAACAAGCACAACCTCAGCTTCAACAAGCACAACCTCAACCACAAATAATAATTAACAATGTGAATGGACAACACCATAATGACTTTTATCCTTATATGATAAGTAGAAGGAATAAAATAGTAGCTTTAGTTTTATGTATTTTTACAGGATTTTTTGGTGGACATAGATTTTATGTTGGAAAATTAGGTACAGGCATTATCTACTTATTTACAATGGGACTTTTTGGTTTTGGCTGGATTATGGATTTGCTTTTAATTATTACAGGAACATTTAAAGATAATTTAGGGTTAGAATTAAAATAATTAGCACCGTTTTGCTAGTTATTTTTTACTATTTAACGTATGAATATAACACTTTCTTTGCATAATAACAGTATAATTGTGCAAAGGGAGTGTATTTTTTTATGGCAGATGAATCAATAGAATCAATGGCAGCAGAGATAGATCAAACAACTAAACAAATAAAAGAAATGGGGCAAGTGCCTCCACAGTTTGAAAAAAGTAATATCCACTGTGTTACAATAATCGGACAAATTGAGGGACATGTTACAATGTCTCCTCAAAACAAAACTACTAAGTACGAACATCTTATTCCTCAATTTGTAGCGTTTTCAGAAGACAATGCTATAAAAGGAATCTTATTAGTTTTGAATACAATTGGAGGAGATGTTGAAGCAGGGTTGGCCCTTGCTGAGTTAATAGCAAGCTTTGACAAACCTGTTGTAACATTGGTGCTTGGAGGAGCTCATTCAATTTCCGTGCCAATTGCTGTTTCTGGAGACTACTCATTTATTACTCCGAGTGCAACAATGACTTTACACCCAGTGCGTATGAATGGGACAATTTTGGGAGTAGTGCAATCATTTGAATATTTTGATCAGATGCAAGAAAGAATAGTAGAATTTGTTGCTAGTAATTCGGAAATATCTGCAGATAGATTTAGAGAGCTGATGTTAGCTGTCGGAAAAATTGCAAAAGATATGGGAACAATTTTACAAGGACAACAAGCAGTAAGTGAAAAATTAATAAACGAAGTTGGCGGGCTACATCAAGCTATGACAAAATTAAAACAATTAATTAAAGAAAGAGAAGAACAAAATTAATTCTATTAAAATATGAATGAGGGAGTATATATTGCTCCCTTACTTCTAGTGGTATTTAGAAAAATACTCCTTAACCAATGAAATAAATTTTTTCATTGCGTATGATTGGTGTGCGGAGAAAATAGACGTGCAGTTCAAAATGTTAATAATATAACAATGTAAATTTGTTATTGAAATGGCAAATTAAATATAGTAATCCTAATGATTTGTAGTGGTATATATTTGGTAAATGCCTATATGCAAATTTAACAGATATAATTGATAATTTTTAGGCAAAGTGCTATTAAACAATGTAACAACAAAATAGTTGAAGCATATAGTTGACTATTAATAATAAACAAACTATAATTGATAAAGTAATAACTAGTTAAAAACATTATAAAATGGAGGAAATATAATATGAGTATTAAAAAAGTTGCAGTAATTGGTAGTGGAACTATGGGATTAGACATAGCTCAAGTTTTTGCAAAAAAAGGATACAGTGTAATCGTTAGAGACATTAGTGAAGAAATCATTCAAAAAGCTAAAGAACGTTTAGAAAAAGGCTTAGATAAGCTTGTTGCTAAAGGTAAAATGACTGGAGAAGATAAAACTTCACTTGTAAATAATATAACATTTACTACTGATTTAAATTTACTAGCAGATACAGACCTTGTTGTTGAAGCAGCAGTAGAAAACTTAGACATTAAGAAAAAAATATTTGGTGATTTAGATAAGATTTGTAAACCAGAAACTATCTTAGCATCTAATACATCTTCAATCTCTATTACTGCTATTGGTGCAGCAACTAGCAGACCTGATAAATTTATCGGAATGCACTTTTTTAACCCAGCTACAATTATGAAATTAGTTGAAATTATTCGTGGAATTGGAACTTCCGAAGAAACTTATAAATTAGTTTATGATGTTTCTTGTGATATTGGTAAAGAACCAGTTGAAGTTAATGAAGCTCCAGGATTTGTAGTTAATAAAATTTTAATTCCTATGATTAATGAAGCAATTGATGTATTATATACAAAAGTTGCTACTGCTGAAGATATTGATAAATCTATGAAGTTAGGTGCTAATCACCCAATTGGACCTCTTGCTTTAGCAGACCTTATCGGATTAGATGTTTGTTTAGCTATTATGGATACGTTATATAATGAAACTCATGACGGTAAATATCGTGCTAGTTTACTTCTAAGAAAAATGGTACGTGGTGGTCAATTAGGAAGAAAAACTAAACAAGGATTTTTTAAATATTAAAAACAGCATTTAAAAACCTTTTAATATAAAAATTATTGTAGCAAAAGTACTAGCTATATCTTTAAAGTAATAGTTAGTTAGATAAAATATAATATATAAATTAAATAAAATGCTAGACTTACATGTTAATTTAGTATATAATTAATATGTAATCTAGTTTTGTTGATTATTTTAAAATAGGAATAGTAATAAAAATTGAAAGGATTGAGAATTTTTATGAATTTTTTGTTATCAGATAAGCATGAAATGTTAAAACAATTGTACAGAGAATTTTCAGAAAAAGAAGTAAAACCATTAGCAGAAGAAATAGATGAAGAAGAAAGATTTCCAACAGAAACTGTTGAAAAACTAGCTAAAACTGGTATGTTAGGTATTCCTTTCCCAAAAGAAGTTGGAGGAATGGGTGCAGATAACTTATCTTATGTTATGGCAGTTGAAGAAGCATCACGTGTATGTGGAACAACAGGAGTTATTATATCCGCTCATACATCTTTAGGAGCATGGCCAATTTATAACTTTGGAACTAAAGAGCAAAAAGAAAAATATATGCCTAAAATGTGTAGTGGAGAATGGCTAGGTGCATTTGGCTTAACAGAGCCAAACGCTGGTACAGATGCTGCTGGTCAACAAACAACAGCAAAATTAGATGGTGATGAATATGTATTAAATGGCTCAAAAATATTTATAACTAATGCAGGCTATGCTCATGTATATGTTGTAATGGCTATGACTGATAAATCTCAAGGGACTAGAGGAATTTCTGCATTTATCGTAGAAAATGGAACTCCAGGATTTAGAATTGGTAGAAAAGAGAAAAAACTAGGTATTAAAGCATCATCTACTTGCGAACTTATTTTTGAAGAGTGCCGTATTCCAAAAGAAAACCTTTTAGGCAAAGTAGGAAAAGGTTTTGGAGTTGCAATGCAAACTCTTGATGGCGGAAGAATTGGGATCGCTGCTCAAGCTTTAGGTATTGCACAAGGTGCGTTTGATGAAACAGTAGCATATGTAAAAGAAAGAAAACAATTTGGAAGACCAATTGCAGCTTTCCAAAATACTCAATTCCAACTTGCAGATATGGGCACTAAAATAGAAGCAGCTAGAAATTTAGTATATAAAGCAGCTTTCTTTAAAGACCTAGGAAAACCTTTTTCTAAAGAAGCAGCTATGGCAAAACTTTATGCAGCTGAAGTTGCTATGGAAGTAACAACTAAAGCAGTTCAACTTCATGGTGGATATGGATACACAAGAGAATATCCAGTTGAACGTATGATGAGAGATGCAAAAATAACTGAAATTTATGAAGGAACTTCAGAAGTTCAAAGAATGGTTATTTCAGCAACTATTTTAAAATAATTAAGATTAAAGATTAAAATAAGTAAATTTTGTAAAGGAGCATATTAACGTGAATATAATTGTATGTGTAAAACAAGTTCCAGATACAACAGAAGTTAAATTAGACCCTGTAACAGGAACACTTATAAGAGAAGGTGTCCCAACAATTATGAACCCAGATGATAAAGCAGCATTAGAGCTTGCTTTACAACTTAAAGATAACAATGGTGCAACTGTAACTGTTGTAACAATGGGACCACCACAAGCAGAAAAAGTATTAAGAGAAGCATTAGGAATGGGAGCTGACGAAGCTTATCTTATGACTGATAGAGCCTTTGCAGGAGCAGACACTTGGGCTACTTCTAAAACTATTGCAGCTTTCCTTAAAACACTTCAATATGATCTAATTATTTGTGGCCGACAAGCAATTGATGGAGATACTGCACAAGTAGGACCTCAAATTTGCGAACACCTAGGCATTCCACAAGTATCATATTGTGAAGAAGTTAAAATGGAAGATGGTGCTATAATTGCAAAAAGACAATTTGAAGATAGACACCACATCATAAAAATGAAAACTCCATGTGCCCTTACTGCACTTAGTGAATGCATTGAACCAAGATATATGAATGTTGGAAAAATCGTTGATGCTTATGAAAAAGAAATCAAAGTAATTGGTTTTGATGCTCTAGGCTTAGAACGTGACGAAATCGGATTAAAAGGTTCTCCAACTAAAGTTAAAAAATCTGGTAGTAAAGGTGTTATTCCTAAAGGCGAAAAAATGGAAGTTGAGCCTGCAGAAGCAGCAACAATTATAACAGAATATTTACACAAAAATCATATTATTTAAGAAATATAGATAGGAAGGATAATAAAATGAGTGATATAAGTAAAGATATTTATGTTTATATTGAGCAAAGAGATTGTCAAATCGAAAAAGGCTCTATCGAATTAATTGGTGAAGCAAAAAAACTTGCTAAAGAACTAGATTATAAAGTAGTAGGGGTTATTATTGGAAATGGTGTAAGTAAAGTTGCAAATGAAGTTATTGAATATGGAGCAGATGAAGTTATTGTAATTGATGCACCTGTATTTGAAAACTATACAACTGAACCTTATACAAAAGCCATGGTATATGTAATTAATGAAAGACATCCTGATATTATTTTAGTATCTGCATCTTCTTTAGGACGTGACCTTGCACCAAGAATTTCGGCACGTGTTCATACAGGCTTAACTGCTGACTGTACGCAACTTGAGATTGATCCTGAAAAGAAAATTCTGCTTATGACACGCCCAGCGTTTGGTGGAAATATTATGGCAACAATCATTTGTGAAAATAATAGACCACAAATTGCAACTGTTCGTGGTGGTGTAATGCAAGCTCTTGATAAAGACCCAGCAAGAACAGGCGTTATAACTAACATGGATACAGGTGTAACAGAAGCTGACCTAAATGTAGAAGTCTTAGAAGTAATTAAATCTGTTCGTGATAAAGTTGATATTAGCGCTGCAGAAATTATTGTTTCAGGCGGACGTGGAGTAGGTTCAACAGAAGGATTTAAACTTCTTGAAGATGTTGCAAACATTTTAGGCGGAGTAGTAGCAGGTTCTCGTGGTGCAGTTGACGAAGGATGGGTAAGTAAACCTCAACAAGTTGGTCAAACTGGAACAACTGTAAGACCTAAATTATATATTGCATGTGGAATATCAGGAGCTATCCAACATATAGCGGGGATGGAAGGTTCTGAATATATTATTGCAATTAATAAAGACCCAGGAGCAGAAATCTTTAAATATGCAAACGTAGGTATCGTTGGAGATGTAAAAAAAGTGTTACCACTTTTAGCAAAAGAATTAGAAGCTTGCAAATAAATATAAAAAAATATTTTAAAACCTCTGAAATAGGATATAATCCAAAATCAGAGGTTTTTTGTTTTTCGTGATAAGATAAAAGTGTTTTGAACTTTTTCTCTTATTTTAAGAAATGAATTTATTCTAGATTTGTAGCACTATCCCCAGCTATACGTCCAAATACCAAAGCATCTGCTACTGCACAAGAACCAACACGTTCTGCTCCATGCACAGATCCTACTACTTCTCCAGCTGCATATAGTCCTTCAATAATTTCACCTTCAGTATTAATTACTCTTGCAACTTCATCAATTTCAACTCCACCCATTGTGTGATGAATTGCTGAAGTTCCTTTTAGTATAAACCAAGGTCCATCATACATTGGCACAAGCCCTATTTCTCTACCAAACTCATCTTTACCACTTTCAGCACCTGCATTATAGTCTTCTAGAGTTTGTGTAAGTGCTACTGAGTCGATGTTAAAATGTTCAGCAATTTCGCCTAGTGTTTCAGCTTTATAAAATATATCTTTATTTTTAGCAACTTCATAGTTTTCAGCAAAGTCTTCTTCTAGATCTAATCGGTCAGCAACTTCTTGATTATAGATGCAATAAACAAATCCATCTTGATCTAAAATTGCTTGTGCTCTATGATAACGTGTTAAAAATTCATTGACAAAGCGTTCTCCACTTTGATTTACATACACATGGCCTTCAGCATTCCAGTTTGGAGCTTCAATTGGAAAAAATACTCCAGTCGTTGGATCTGTGAATGGATAAAGTTGAATTTGCTCCATGTTTTGAAGATTTGCTCCAATTTCTGAAGCCATCAAAATGCCATCACCAGTAATACCTTTTGCATTACTTGACAACATAGATGGTCCTAAGTCTGGCCAAAGTGTATTATATTGTACATGCATTTCAATATTTTCCCCAAATCCTCCTGTTGCAAGGATAACTCCATTATTTGCGGTTATTGTAGCACTTTGGTCACCTGATGATACTTCTACAGCTACAACTTTTCCTGTTTCATCTTGAATTAATGTTTCCCCTGTTGTCTCCAACATAAATGTAACACCTAAGTCTGTAGCTTTTTCTTTTAGTGACTCCACTAATCCTACACCATTTCCTTCTGGCAAAAGTTGTCTTTTTACACTATGGCCACCTTCTTGCCCCAAATAAGTTGGATTGAATTCAACTCCTACAAAGTCTCTAAGCCAAAATGCTGTTTCTCCACTAGCTTCTGCCAAAGCTAAAGTAACTTCATATTTTGCAAGTTCATTTCCAGCCACAAACATATCAGTAGCAAATAATTCTGGGCTATCCTGAATTCCTAGTTCTTCTTGCAACCAAGTATCAGCCATAGCCATTTCACCATGAGAAATTAGAGTATTGCCTCCTAAAAATGGCATTTTCTCAATTACAACAACACTTGCTCCTTGTGATGCAGCTTCTATAGCACCGGTAAGGCCTGCACCACCACCTCCAACAATAACAACATCATATGTAGCATCAGCAAGCTCTGATGTAGATTCCATATTGAATGCTGTTTGATAATTTGCTAGATCAAGTCCAGCTTCTGTAAGAGCAATACCTGTAGCTTCTAAAATAGCTTTAGAAGTAAAACTAGCTCCTGATATAGTATCTAAACTAATAGTTTGCCCAGCTACAATAGATTTTGGAAGATCAGCAATAGCCTTATCAGAAATTCCTAGTGTTTCCATGTGATCAGCTACAACAACACTAGTAATAGTTGTTCCATCTATAGTTACATCTACAGTTACAGGCCCCTTATATCCTTGTGCTATTCCAGAAAATGTGTTAGCTACAGCATCTACTATGTCATCTTCTACAAAAGGGTTTGTTCCTGTTATAGCGTGAGTTCCCGCAACATATCCAAATGAAACTGCATCTGAAACTGCATTAGAACCTAGACGGTTAGTACCATGGATACCACCAGTAACTTCTCCAGCTGCATATAATCCTTCGATAATATTACCCTCAGCATTTAAAACTTGTGCATTTGAATTGATAGTAACCCCACCCATTGTATGGTGAACAGCAGGCCATTGTGGCACAGCATAGTAAGGACCAGCTTCAATTTTGCCATGTGTAGCTTTTATGTCTTTGCCAAATTGAGTATCTTCACCAGCATCAATAAATCCATTGTGTTCAATAATAGTTTTTTCTAAAGTTGCTGCATCCATATTAATAGTTGCACCATCATATTCTTGTGCATTAATTTGTTTAACTAGTTCTTCCCAAGTTTCAGCTACAAATACACGGCCTGCATCTATCATCTGATTAATTTCTTCATCAGTCAGCCAAGACGTAACATCTCTATTAAAAATCCCAAAAGTAGTTGTTGCACCCGTATCTAGTGCTGCTTGTGAACATTCATCACGTGTTGCTCCTTCATTTACATAACGGTTACCATTAATGTCTACATAGACTACACCATAACTTGGTCCAGTAAATGAAATAAGTGCAGCAGTATCAAGAATACCACTTCCTGGTTCTGCAAATGGATAAAGTTGAATCCATTCCATGTCTACAGTTCCTGCACCAAGTCCCACAGCCATCTTAAGTCCATCCCCAGTAGAACTTGGATTGTTTGTTGTGGGCATATCTTTTGTCAATGCTTCATTGTATTGCGTTCTCATATCTACATTAGATGAGAATCCACCTGTTGCTAAAACTACACCATTTTTAGCTTCAATGGTTTTAAGCCCATCATTAGTTGCCACTTGCACTCCAACTACTTTTTCGCTATCATCTGTAAATAGTTGCACAACCTTATGTTCTGTTAAAATTTCGATACCATCGTTTTCTGCCATATCTATTTGTACATTTACAATGTCAGATCCTGTCATGTTTTCAGTAACATAAGTTCTATATCCAGTGTGACCTCCAGGCATTGCTAGAGTATCTTTCAGGTTCAAACCGTTTTCTATAAATAAATCTAGCATAACAGGTGCACCTTTTACGAATACTTCTACAAGTTCTTTTATAGGCAGATTTCCTCCACCAACAATAGTATCGTTAACATGTGCTTCAGCTGTATCTGGTGTAAGGTTTAACTTTTCTTGCAATCCTTGTGCAATTGAACTAGTGTAAGCTGCATATTGACCCCCATTAATCTTAGATTGACCACCTGTTGATGCCATTTGTTCTAAAACAACAGTGGTTGCACCTGATAGATCTGCTGCATCTGCCGCTGCAAGACCTGCAAATCCACTACCAACTACAACTACATCATAGCTCATATCCCATGTTGAAGGTGTTGGGTCTTGTGTTAACGGACTCATATAAACTTCTGCTGTTGAAGCAATTTCTTGATTGTAATTGTTTATATCAAAGCTTGCTTCTGCAATAGCTTTACTAACACCTTCTAAAATAGCTTTGCTTGTGAATGTTGCTCCAGTTATTCCGTCTACATTAATACTTTGGCTTTCTACGATTTTTGCTGGTAACTTTTCAATAGCAGGTGTTCCAATTCTAGCTGTTTCATTGTTATCTCCAATAGTAACTGCTTCAATTTTACCATCAGCTGTAAATGTAGTTAATACATTCATATCTCCACCAAAACCTTTAACAACAATGTTAATTGGTTCAAGAGTTGCTTCTGTGGCTACTTCAGCTGTTTCTACAATAGGCTCTTCTGCAATAGGCTCTTCTGCTACTGGTTCTTCTATCTCTTTTTCGGATGGTTCAGGCTCAACTGCTGTTGTTTCAGCCACCTTCACTTCAACTGGCTCTTGTGTTGAACTTTCTCCACTACATCCTACAAACATAGATGAAACCATAAGTGCAATAAGTAAACGTTTAATTATTTTCATTACTTTCCCCCTAATAAACAATATGTATAAAAAAATAATATGTAATAATTTTATAATAACTTATTTTTGTTTAATTGTCAATGATATATAGGTGATTATTAGTTTGAAAAAATACTAATAGTACTTTTGTCTAGCGGTTAAATAAGACATATATATGCTATTATAAAAATATCTTTACTATATTAATAGAACATATATAACGGATAAAGGGAAAAGACCTTTAGCCTTTTCCCTTAGCATGAACAAACTAACATATCTTTTGGTGACATCAAATAGATGCAAAATATATATTAGTTTACAATTTCACCATTTATAATAGTATCAACTACATCAAAGTTTTTTGATAGCATAACTAAATCAGCATCATAACCTATGTCTAGTGTTCCTTTTGTATCTTCTATATTTAAAACACATGCTGGATTATATGTTAATAATGGTATTAATTTCGTAATATCATATTTAGTAAAATCCAATAAGTTTCGTAAAGCATCAATCATGGTCAACGTACTTCCAGCACGAACCCCATTTGAAGCTAATACAGCATCACCGTTTTTTACTACAATGTCATTAACACCTAGTTTATATTCACCGTCGCTAAGTCCTGTTGCCATTATGCTATCTGTAATAGCTACAAGCCTATCAAGCCCTTTAACTTTTATTAACATACGTACTGTAGCAGGATTTAGATGGCGACCATCACATATAATCTCGCAATAAGCATCTGATTCCATTGCACTACCTAATATACCTGGGTTGTGATGATCAAGTGGCTCCATTGCATTAAATATATGTGTAATACATTTCGCTCCATTTTGGATTGCTTCCATTGCAACCTCATAAGAAGGGGCACAGTGTCCTAATGATATAGAAACTATTTTGCTATATTTCTTTATAATATCATTAACACCTTCTATCTCTGGAGATATAGTAAGATATTTTACCAATTTGGTGTCTAAATATTGTTGTAGTAAATTCATATCTCCTTCTTTTAGTAAATGTTCTGGCATAGCACCTTTAAATTTTGGGTTCAGAAACGGTCCTTCTAAATGAACACCTCTTAAATTATTAATTGTCGGTTTGGAATTAATATAATTTTTAATTGCATTCAAGCATTTCATGGTTTGATCAGGTGTGTCTGTTAGAACACTTGCTAAATAAGATGTAGTCCCACATGAGGAAAAAAACTTGGAAAGTTTAATATAGTCTGCCTCTGTAGCGTTATTAACATCTATTCCTACTGCTCCATGAGTGTGAATATCTATAAACCCAGGCGTTACATAATTATACTTAGCGTCTATAGTGTTACAATCTGTATTTATTGGATTTGTACTAATTTCTATTATTTTGCCGTCTTTACATAATACATTACCTATTAAAGAGTTATTAGACTGAATAATTTTAGCATTTTTAATTAATAACATGTTATTTCTCCTCTATGATAAAAATTACCTGTATAAGATATTTCACCTACAAATATTTGGTTAATTTATAAATATATCTATAGGTGTGTATTTATAATCAGCATGTTTTTCATTATACATAATTTTAGACTAAATTTCTATACATTTATTTTTAGGTCAGTTACTATGATAATAGAAATAGTCGACATTTCTGCCGACTTAATTAAAATTTCTCTATATGATCAAACTAGTGGTAGATTTGACTCTACAACAACAAAATTAAACTCTATAGTGGACTTAATTTATCTTTTTCAACTCTTGAAAACTATCTTTTAACATAGGGTATAGTTTTATATACAATTTATAGAACTTATCATAAGCTTCATGATTAGTTATGTTTGATTCTAAAGCGGATTTTGTTTTAATCATAACTTCACATGCTGATTCCACATTTTTATATTTTCCACAAGCAACGGTAGCCAAAATCGCTACTCCTAGAGCAGGACCTTCCTCATTTTGAACTGTTAAAACTTCAGTATTGTATATATCGGCCATCATTTGTCGCCAAAATTCACTTTTAGCTCCACCACCACAAGCATACATTTCTTTTGGAAATACTCCCATTCCGTTTATAACGTCTAGGCATTGTTTTTGAGAATACATAACGCCTTCCATAATTGCCCTAATCATATGATATTTTGTATGGATTGCTGAAAGTCCAAAAAATACTCCTCTTGCATTTTCGTCTAAAATAGGCGAACGTTCTCCCATCAAATAAGGAAGAAAAATCAATTTATCTGCCCCAATTGGAAGTTTTTCTACACCTTCATTTACTATATCATAGCTATCTTTTCCTAAATATTTTGCAACTTCAATTTCACTAGTGCAAAAATTATCTCTAAACCATTTTAAAGATAACCCTGCTGATAAAGTACAACTCATTATAGTATATTTATTTGGTACAGCTGAACAAAATGTGTGTACTCTACCTTGCTTATCAATTTGCGGTTCATCTGAATGAGCAAAAACTACTCCAGATGTTCCAATAGTCGTAAAAGCTTTGCCAGTTGAAACAACACCTGTTCCAATTCCTGCACTTGCGTTATCTCCTGCTCCATAACATACAATCGTATCCACTGTAAGTCCTGTTGACTTGCTTGCTTCTTCGGAAATATTTCCTGCTATATCAACCGAGTTAGCTAATTTTGGCATTAAATCTTGGCTGATATTTAACTTATCTAAAATTTCTTTAGACCATTCCAGTTTTGCAATATCTAACAAGTTTGTTCCTGATGCATCTGAAACTTCTGCTCCGTATAAACCTGTTAATTTATATCTAATATAGTCTTTTGGTAGTAAAATTTGATGGCATTGTTCATATAGCTCTGGCTCATGTTTTCGCACCCACAATATTTTTCCAGCAGTAAAACCGGTTAGAGCAGGATTAGCAGTAATTTCAATTAATCTTTCTTTGCCAATCGTTTCAGTGATTTCTTTGCATTCTTCACCTGTACGTCCATCACACCAAATTATTGAATTTCTTAATACTTCGCCATGTTTATCCACCATCACTAGACCATGCATTTGACCAGATATTCCTAAGCCTTTAATATCACTAGGATTTACATCTGATTTCTTAATAACTTCTTTAATAGTACCAACAGTTGCATTCCACCAATCAGCTGGATTTTGTTCTGCCCATCCATTTTGTGGCTGAATTAAGTCATATTCAATAGTATGACTTGATATCTTTTTTCCAATTTCATCAAACAAGACTGTCTTTGTTCCTGATGTTCCTAGATCTACACCTATAAAATAATCCATTTATTTTACCTTCCTTAATAAATATTTGTAGTAATGTACGGCTAAACACCTTAAAACTTGATTTTTTTCTTGCAGTATAGGATTGTCATTAACCGTCCCCAAATTCTCCTAATAATTATATATGAATTTATGTCTTAAATACATAAAGCTTGGTGAGTGCATATGAATTGATAATAATTCACTATGAGGATGTCTTGTAGAAGTGCAAGCTTCCATTCCTTGGCCAAATCCGACTGCATTCCCTCCAATATATACACAAGAATAATTTACAGTCCATTCGTCAAGTAGTCCATCTTGTAACATTGAATGACAATAAGATGGAGATTCTACCATTACTCTGTCCATACCTAATTGTTTCAAAATTTTAAGAACTAATTCGGAATCTGTTCTGTCTTCCTTTTTACCAGTAACAATTACTGGAACTTTTCCTTTATTAGCTTCAAAGTCTTCTTTTATTTTTTTTGCATCAATATCTTTATCAGTTTCAAAACATCCAACCACATAATATTCATGTGGACAGTTTTCTTTTATAACTTCTAAACCCTTCCTAGAAGTATTAATAATAATAGGTTGATTTAAAAACATTGTATCTTCAAAAGGAATGTCTTCTCCTGTTAAAGAACATACAATAACCCAAGGAGCTCTTGGTTTTCCGTTTGCAATCCTTGCATCTTCTAACTTTTGGTCAAATAAACATACTAACCCATTTGGTTCTTTTCTCATAGTTATCCCACCAATACCAATTGCATCCACTGAAGTCCTCATCAAATTTAAAACCCAAAAATCTGCACTAGCTCCATCAGGATCCAATTCATTTGAACGAGCTACCATAGGTCCTGCTGGATTATCAACATAAGCAATTTTACCATCAATAGAACTTACAAAACAAGCCATTGTGTATGCTCTATCTTCATGTAAAGGAGCTAATTTCAATTCTCCAAACACTTCTATTGATTCTGGTGTTTGAATAGCAATGTCTTTAAAATCTTTCATTTTTTCGTTCTCAAATATTTTTTGCAATTTAATTTTGTCATAATCATAATTAATTTTTGGAAATGTTTCTAACATAAAGTTACCCCTCTTTTATAATATTTTAATAATTATATATAAATTTATGTCTTAAATACATAAAGCTTGGTGAATGCATATGAATTGATAATAATTCACTGTGAGGATGCCTTATAGAAGTGCAAGCTTCCATTCCTTGGCCAAATCCTACAGCTGTTCCACCAACATATACACAAGAATAATTAATAACACTTTCATCCAATAATCCATCTTGTAGCATCGAATGACAATATTGTGGAGACTCTACCATTACTCTATCAATCTCAAGTAGTTTAAGAACTTTTAATAACAATGTCGTATTTGTATTTCCACCTTCTCCAGTTACAATAACAGGAATTTTCTTATATTTAAATTTTTGAAATTGTTGTTTAATCTTCTGTTTATCAATATCCTTTTCTGTTTTAAATTCTCCCACTAAATAATATTCCTGTTTAATATTATTTTTAATAAATTCAAATCCTTTATGAGATGTATTAATCATAACAGGTTGAGCATTAAATAACTCATCTTCAAAAGGAATTGAGGAACCTTTTGCTGAGCAAACAATCGCCCAAGGAGTAGGAGTTTTTCCTAACTTAACTCTTGCATTTTCTAAATTTTGATCAAAAAGTGAAATTGTACTGTTAGGCTCTTTATGCATTGTTCCAGTGCCTACGAAAACCGCATCAGCTGTTGCTCTCATTAGATTAAGTATCCAAAAATCTGCCATACCTCCATCGGGGTCAAGTACATTAGAACTTGCAATTACTGGGCCTGCTGGATTATCAATATAAGCAAGTTTCCCATCAATAGACGTAACAAATGATGCCATTGTATAGGCTCTATCTTCTAAAAGTGGAGGAAATTTTAAATCTCCATATACCATCTTAGACTCTGGTGTCTCTATACCATAGTCAGTAAAATCTTTTAACTTTTCATTTTCATATATTTTTTTTAGCTTTATTTTTTCATAGTCATAATTTATTTTTGGATAATTCATACTTTCTCCTTTACTTTGAGATTTTAAAATTTTATATGACACTTAAATTTGTCATATAAGGCTTCCACCGCAAACTCCCAAGTTCTCTCCTGTCATAAAGCTACTTTCATCACTTGCAAGGTACACAACAGCATTAGCCATATCATCAGTGGTTCCCATTCTTTTTAATGGATATAAATTTGCCATTTCATTTCTAAATGCATCAGCATCTTCAACTGTATCAAATCTTTCTTTCAACATAGGTGTTTCAACAAGCCCTGGTAAAACAGCATTAGCTCGAACATATGGTGCATATTCCATTGCAATACATTTTGTAAGCATTAATACTGCTGCCTTGCTGGGACAATAGGCTATTCTTTCAGGAATTGGTCTAACTCCTAAATCAGAACCAATATTTACAATGGATGCACCTTTTTGTTTTTTTAGTTCACTAATTGATGATTTACACATATTAAATACACCATTAACATTAACATCAAATTGGAATTTAAAATCACTTAGTGCTGTTGTTTCAAGCGAACCTACACCCGTAACTCCTGCACAATTTACAACTATATTTAATTTACCAAAATTTTCAATAGATTTTTTTACCACATTTTCTGTTTCATCTTCTTTTGTTAAATCTGCTTTAACATATATTGAGTTTTCATGGGTTATGCTACAAGTTTCTTTCATATCGCAACAAACAACTTTTGCTCCTTCATTTAAAAATCTTTTTGCAATAGCTTCACCAATTCCTGAAGCCGCTCCTGTTACAATAGCTACTTTATTTTCTAATCTCATATTAATGTAATCCCTTCTTCATATTTCTTATTAAGAATTAAAGCTAACTCTTCAATTTCATTTATTTTTTCTTTATTTGTTAAAATATTATCTCTATCAGTGTTAGGGAAAACAACTTTTCCTAAATAATTCGCATTAATATCTCCCAGAACACCTTTTAACACAATTTCACCTGCCAAAAATTGTTCTTCAAAGCTTGGGGCTCCACCAGACATTAATATTATACCATTTTTAGAAAAAATTTCTTTTTTATCTTTTCTTACCCAAGAGGCCCAATAAACTTGACACCTATCAATAATTATTTTTAAAGGTGCTGTTACCGTATGAAAATACATTGGGGTTGCAAAAACTATATTATCTGCCCACTCAATTTTCTCATAAATTTCTTGCATATCATCTTTAATACAACAATTTGGAGTTTTCCAACAAAACCTGCAATCTAAACAAGGAGATATATTTTTCTCTTTCTGTAATTCATAAGCATCAACAAATTCAATATTTCCATCTAATTTTTTTACTAAAATATCTACCATGTTGTTAGTATGTCCTTTTTTTCTAGCAGAACCCGTAATTATTAATGTGTTCATAATTTTCTCTCCTCACCATAAATTCTGTAATTTTGTAACATTGATTAACATCGTGATGAGCTGCTACAAATTCGTAATTTTCTACTCCGAAAGCATCATCAAATCGTTTTTGTGTTTCGCTTAAAGCATCATGATCAATTGCTTTCCACTCTTCATAACTAGACCAATAAATAATTGAATGTAACTCCCCATCTTTCGCTACCCAAACTTCTTTAGATACTAGAGCAGGACATTTTTCTAATTCTTTAGTCCAAATTTCATGATCTAATTCAATAAATTTTTCTACAAGTTCTGGCTTTACTTTAAATACTAAATGTTCAACGGCATCTGGATTTTCAAATCTTGTTAATTTCATTATTATACCTTCTTTCTTTTAATTAATATCATCTTGTTTAAATTTCATAAAATGTAAAATCGCAAATCCTACTGCTGTAAGTCCATACAACGCTACAAAATCCATGCTTGGTGCATAAGCTTCTGTAAAAATTACTCCTGGAGAATGTGCCATACCTACCGCAATTAAAATTAGTCCCGCAATAGATGCATAAGTTGCATTAATCCATTTTCTGTCAATAATAGCAACAACAATTGCTCCAAAAATCATACCTATAAATGTTGAACCAACTCTAAAATTATCAAATCCTAAAGCAACTCCTGGGCTTGCCTTACCTGCAGCCCATTCCATAAGTAATGGTGTCATTGCAATAATAGCTGCGGGATAATATTTTTTATCAGATGACTCAAATACTTGTGCAAAACTACAAATCCCAATAAAAACTAAAACTGGCAAAGTTGCTGCTTCTGGAATAAAAGCATTAATAATAGCTGTAAGTCCAGTTAACCCTACTGCAGCGTACAATGCAACTGTTCCTAAATGATATCCTGTTCCTGCTTTAATTTCTTTCCAAGCTGGATATCCCCAGTATAGTCCAAGTGCTAAAGGATTTCCTAAAAATGAACTCAAAATGCTTGCAACACCTGCAATAACAATAGGTTTTACTGACTCAAAATGTGTATCTCCACATTCATGTGCTTGCCCTACTGCTTGCATAGAGCTAATAACTTCACCAATTGAAAATACAATAATTATAGGTAAATATGGTATTGTTGCATTAATAACTTCTGAAGAAAAAAATCCAAATGTCGGTAATGGGATGTTAAACCCAAGACTAGAAAAAGCAGCTGTAACATTTCCAAACTCCATTGCTCCAGTTATCCAAGCAATAACTGAACCAAAAGCAATAGCAATAAAAGCAGCAGGTAATTTTGTTTCAATTTTTGCAAGATATAAAATTAATAATAAAATTAATGCTGCCCAACCAACAATTGGCAAAGTAAAAATTCCATTTAATGACTCTAAAATTAAGAAACACATTGCCGCCCCTGCAACTGTTCCAAACAATGCTGCTGATGGTACAATTTTTAATAACATGGGAACAGTATAAGCACCTATTATAAATATTATACCTCCTAAAAAGTTACCAAAAATCCCTACTTCTAATGCAAGCATTCCGTCTCCTGTTGCACTAAAAATAGGCAATGCAATACTAAAAAGCCATATAAAAATTCTGCCTGCTTGCAATCCCCCAGGTATTGCAACTAAATCTGGATCATTTCGTTTTTTAGCTACACCTCTATAATATAACCATAATCCTCCATTTAATAACACTATACCTGCCACTATTCCAGGCAATACATTGCCAAAAACTAAATCTGAGGACAATCCAAATGTTCCTAATAAGATAGAAATAGTTACAATAACTTTTGAAAATCCATCAAAAAATTGTCCCGCTGCCGCATCAATATCTGTTCTTTTAAAAAATGGAATTATTTTTTTATCTTCATTCATATTTCAATCCTCCATTTATTTATTTTCAAAATTTTTCCTTAAAAAATTTTCTTTCCACGTTATAATACCAATAAAAATATATATAATGCCTAAAATTGTACCTTGGGTAGTGAAAAGAGAAATAATGTCATTATGAATTAAACCAATAAAAGAAAATAAGGCTAATATTATCATCATATAAGATGCACGTTTATTTTCACCATCAATTATATAAGCGAGCCAGCCTGATAATAACAAGCTTGTAATTATTGCTCCATTTGCTAAAATTTGTATACCATTTATTGGTATATTAACACTAGCAAAAATTGTAGGATCAATTTCAGCAATTGATGTTCCTACTGCTTGTAACACAGAATTTATAGTTATTTGAATATATTGTATGATTAAAGGAATAAGCGATAATATAATAACAGGAAAATATTTTGGATCCGTATCTTTATAGGTAGTTGTAGAAACAGAAATACCTATAAAAACTAAAATAATTAATACAACTTCATATGGAATTAAAGCCATAACCATTCCTGTTAATCCTGTAATTGTTAACAAAATATAAAGCATTCCTGTTATTAACGAATATCCTCCCCTTGCTCCCAATTGCTTATATCCAGGGTGACCATAATATACAGTTGTAGGAAAAGGATTTCCTAAAGTCGCTCCAATTACAGTAAATATCCCATCCATAATCATTGATTCCATTTGATTATATTCGTCACCTGCTTCTTTTGCACTTTCTAAGCCTTGTAAAGTTGTTAAAAAATTGCATACTTGAAGGGGCAAAATAACAGGTAGATATGGTATCACATCATCAAAGCTTAAAAATAAATCTTGTATAAATACAGTAGGCATATAAAATCCAATTTGTTTAGTAGATTCCAGCAACGTATCAAATGACATGTAGCCTAGAGTCCAAGCCGTAACTGTTCCCAGAGCAACACTTATAAAGCCTACAGGTATTTTAGTAGAAATAATTTTTCTATTTGAAAAATATCCCATGAACATAATTAATAGTGCTGGAACGGAGATTAAAGGTTTGTCAAAAACTAAAATAACAGAAGAAATTGTAATCCAAATAAATGCTCCCGCTGCTAAATTTCCTAATAATGCTGATTTTGGTATCCATTTAACTATATATTTTGCAATGAATGCTCCAAAAATTTCAATTAATCCGCCAACAAAACAACTAATAAGCCCTACCCTAAAAGCTAACATTGCATCACCTGATTGCCAAAATATAGGACCCATTATAAGAAATAGCCATGTTGATACCGTGGCTGCTCCTAGCCCAAAAGGTTGAGCCGTAACATCACTTCTGCATTCTTTCTCAGCTAATTTTTTAGCCTCATAAAAATACCACATATTTCCTAAAAACACTGTTATACCAATAGCAGGAGTTATCTTTCCCAGCACCAAATCAGCAGGCATTCCAAACGAAAATATCATAATACCAATAGCCGAAATTACCTTTGAAAATCCATCAAATAACAATCCTAATGTTGCATCAAAATCTCCTTTGCCCCACCATTCATATTTATATTTCATTTGTTTATCCCCCCACCTATTCCTTAGAATCATTTTTGGCATATAAACAAAATCAACTACTATACGCTAAACATTATGCTGTTTATGATAGATTCTAAATACTCTTGTCTGCCACTTTCTACTTTCACTTCACCAAGTTCCAGTGCGTATTTTTCAAGTTCTTCAAGAGTTGTTTTACCTTTTACAATTTTTTCACCAATACCTGTTTTATAACTGCTATATCTATTTTCCGTGAATTCTTTTATACGACCATCTTCAATTAATTTAGCTGCAATTCTTAACCCTAGTGCGAAAGTATCCATTCCCAAGATGTATCCATAAATAATATCTTCATATTCAAATGAAGCACGCCTTACTTTAGCATCAAAGTTTAATCCGCCATTTGTAAATCCACCGGCTTGAATTATTTCATACATACACATAGTGGCTTCATATACATTGCTTGGAAATTGGTCTGTATCCCATCCTAACAATAAATCTCCTTGGTTAGCATCCACTGATCCAAACACACCATTTACTCTTGCTAAATGTAATTCATGTTGAAAACTATGCCCTGCAAGTGTTGCATGATTTGCCTCAATATTCATTTTAAAGTCTTTATCTAATCCATATTTTCTTAAAAACGAAAGAGTTGTTGCAACATCAAAATCATATTGGTGTTTGGTAGGTTCTTTTGGCTTTGGCTCAATATAGAAATCTCCTTTAAACCCTTGTGCTCTTGCGTAATCAACCGCCATGTGCATAAGTCTTGCAATATTATCTTGTTCAATTCCCATATCTGTATTTAAAAGAGTCTCATATCCTTCACGTCCACCCCAGAAAACATATCCAGTTCCACCAAGTTTAATAGTTGCATCAATTGCATTTTTTATTTGAGCTGCCGCAAAAGCAAATACATCGGCATTGCATGAACTTCCTGCACCATGCATATATCTTTGATGTGAAAAGCAGTTTGCAGTTCCCCAAAGAAGTTTAATTCCTGTTTTATTCATTAATTCTTTTATGTAGTCTGTCATTATTTCTACATTAGCTTTAAGCTCAGCTAAATTATTTCCCTCTGGAGCAATGTCAACATCGTGGAAACAAAAATATTCAATCCCTAGTTTACTCATAAGCTCAAATGCTACATCTGCTTTTGATTTGGCCTTTGATAGTTCATCTTCTCCTTTAAACGTTCTATCAATAGTGCCTTTTCCAAATGGATCTGTACCTTCTCCACAAAGTGTATGCCAATAACTCATACTAAATTTTAAATGGTCTTTCATTGGTTTTCCTAAAATTACTTCGTCTGCGTTATAAAATTTAAAACTAAATGGATTTTTGCTTTCTTTTTCCTCAAATTTAACTACTGAAATTTTTTCTAGCATATATACTTCCCCCTTATTAAGTGTGCTCGAGCATATTTTATATAATACTATAATTTAAAATAGTCGTCAATAATTTTGGATTGTTTTTTGTTAATTAGTTTATTTTTCATATATTTTATTATATATTTTTTTAAGTTTATTTTAAATTATTTCTTTTTATACGGTTATATATATCTATTAATTATAATTTTAGAGATTTATTTATAGTAATTTTTCATATGAACAGATTGAGATAATAATTATATATTAATGGTATTAGTGTATAATATTTTTAATATATAATTATTAGATAGGGGGCAATAATGGCGATTACAATTAAACAAATTGCAGAACTTAGTGGAGTATCTCGTGGAACAGTTGATAGGGTCCTTAATAATAGAGGAAAGGTAAATCCATCTACGGAAAAAAAGATTAGAGAACTTGCTGAAGAACTAGGATATATGCCAAACAAAGCAGCTTCTGCTTTGGCAATTCATAAGAAGAATTTAGTATTTGGAATTATAATAAATTCTATAGGCAATATTTTTTTTGATGAGGTATTAAATGGGATAAAAAAAGCAGAAAAAGAATTTTCAGTATATGAGATTAAAATTATTACAATAAAACTAAAAGGCTACAATCCAATGGATCAGCTTGCTGCTATTGATGAACTTATTTCAAAAAATATAAATGGTCTTATTCTAACACCTATTAATACTTCTGATATTAGACAAAAATTATTAAGTTTAGAAGAGCTTAACATACCTATAATTGCTTTAAATTCAGACATACAGGATGTGCCTCATGTTGGATATGTTGGAATTGATTATTTTAAAAGTGGGGAAATTGCTGGTGGATTAATGAGGCTTTTTCATAAAACATATTGTCATGTTGGAATTATAACTGGTTCTTTTAATTCTTTAGGACATAACCTAAGAATAGAAGGCTTTAAATCCACTATAAAAAATCAATTTTCCCACATTAAGATACTTGATATTATCGAAAATAATGATGATGACAAAGAATCTTTTAATAATACGCTTAATCTAATCAATAAATTTCCTGAACTTAATGGAATATATTTATCTGCAGGAGGAGTTGAAGGTGCCTGCACAGCAATTACACAATATGCTAACAATCCTGTAACAATAATATGTTGTGATGATATCCCTATAGTTAAAAAACTAATTAAGGAAAAAATTATTTCTGCTAGTATATGTCAGCAACCTTTTCAGCAAGGATATTTATCATTAAAAGCACTATTTGAATATATTGTTCATAACACTTACTTTGACATTAATTCTTACAAATTAGAAAATGAAATTAAAATTTTGCAAAATATATAGTTGATACGAAAAATTTTGAGTGCTTGCAACGGTCATTATAGGAGAACGTATTTTAGGAGTACATCAATAGCTTACTGATGTATTCCTAAGTTTTATCTATAATTTCTTAACATTTTAACAGATAAAAATTTGTTCATGGCTAAATGATATATGTTTTGTGCGGTTATTTAATCCTGTAATATAGTGAAATATTTTCTTTTGTCAACTTTGATGTTTTTATGTTCTTTTATATACTCAATAATTAATTCTTGTACATCAACGCTATATTCTTTTACTACTTTACAATTTGCATAAAATGGATATCCACCAGCACCAGTGGCACGATAATCACTTAATACTAAAGTATACACTTTATCTTCCAACGGTTTTCCATCTTGATTAATTTCTACGACTCTTTCTCCCAGCGGTTTTGATACATCAATTACATACTCAAAGCCTAAAAAGAAATCAAAGTTATAATGTTCAACTTTAGGAATTAAAAATCTATCTGAAATTTGAATTTTCCCATCCATTACATCATAATATTCTGCTGCACGTTCAAGTGCTTCTTTTAATATGTCTTTTGTTACCTCTATTACTTTTAAAGTATTTGGAAATTGATAAGCTGAAACGATATCACGTATAGTTACTTTTTTATTAAATCCTATCGAATCATTGCCTAGTGCTGTGCAGGAAAAATCAGCATTTGAAAAGTCTTTTTGAACTTGATTGCAAAAGTTAGCTAAAGTTGAGCCTTCTAAAGCTAAAGTCAATTTATTTTTGGCTTCAATTTTTTTATTAAATGTGCCAATAGTTTGATCAAGCCATATATCTACTTCATCTTGAAGAACTTGCCAATGCGGTTCGATTTCAACATCCATAATTTTGGGCTTTCTAGTTTCACTTTTTATATTTTCCCCATCAATTTCAATATATCCATATTCAGTAGCATTGTGTCTAAGTTGCATTGTGAAAGTTCCAAATAGATTTATTCCTTCAAGTGGCATATGCTGGTGTCCTGTTAGAAGAATATCAAAGTCTAGTTCTTTGCAAATTTTATACCCTACATTTTCATTTGTATTGCTGAGTACTTTTCCTGTTGGAACATCACACTCAAAGCCACCGTGATAAATACATATCTTAATGTCACATTTATCTCTTATATAGTCTAAAGCTTTTTGTGCCCTCAAGAATGCATCTTGGATCTTAAGATTTTTTAAATTCGCTGGCTTTTCCCAAATAGGTACATAATCTGTAACTACTCCAACTATACCTACTTTCGTTCCATTTTTTAAATGTATTACTGCACAATCTGGATTGTATATTTCTCTAGACATATCTTTCATATTTGCCACAAGACAAGTTGCATCAAGATTATTAATATATCTTTTTAATCCATCGTATCCATAGTTAAAGTCATGGTTACCCAGTGTAACAAAATCATATCCCACTTTGTTAAGCACTTCTGAAACAATACATCCCTTGTCGGTGTGTCCCCACATATACTTTGTAAATGGGGAGCCTTGTATTGTATCTCCTGCGTCTATAATAATAGTATTTCCATCTTTCTCAAATTCTTTTCCACATGCTAACACTCCGACTGGTGCAGGTTTATTGGTTGCATAATTAATAGGAAATATGTGTCCATGTGTATCTGTTGTATAGTAGATTTTTATCATAGTTAATTGACCTTCCCGTAATAGTTTTGGGTATATTTTATCAGAAACAACATAAACTATCAAGGTTAGTTAGAATTTCATGAATTTAATATAAATGATTTAAGGAGTTGGATAGTACTATGATTAATACAAATGAAATATCAAAGCTTGGTTTTGGATTAATGAGACTACCAAAAATTGGAGCAGAATTTGACGTTGAACAAATTAAAATGATGGTTGACTCTTATATTAAAGCAGGAGGCAACTATTTTGATACTGCATATATATATCAAGGTTCAGAAGCCGTCTCAAAAGAGGTGCTTATTTCTCGTTACCCAAGAGAAAGCTTTAAACTTGCAACTAAAATGTATATACCACAAGGAAAGCCAAAGACAAAAGATGAAATGGAAGTTTACTTTAATGAACAACTAGAGAAAACAGGAGCAGAATATTTTGACTTTTATCTAATGCATGGTGTAGCAAGTGAAAAAGCTTATAGAACATTTTGTGATTCTGGTTTTTTTGAGTTTGTAGCACAAAAGAAAGCTGATGGAAAAATTCGTCATAATGGATTTTCTTTTCATGGTGATCCAAAACTTTTAAATCTAATATTAGATGAGCAACCTCAAACAGAATTTGTACAAATTCAAATTAATTACGCTGATTGGGATAGCACTGTTATTTACTCAAAAGAGCTTTATAAAATATCAATGGAAAGAAACATTCCTATTATCGTTATGGAACCAGTAAAAGGTGGAATACTTGCAAATGTTTCTTCTCGGATTGAAGAAATATTAAAAAAAGCAGAGCCTAATAAGTCTATAGCTTCATGGGCATTTCGCTATGTTGCTTCACTTGATGGGGTAATGACTATTCTTAGTGGAATGTCTAATATGGAACAAATGAATGATAATTTGAGTACCTTTGATAATTTCCAACCATTATCAAAAGATGGACAAGAAACTATTAGCAAAGTAATTGAAATTATGTATGGCTCAAAACCAATTCTTTGCACTAGTTGCAGATACTGTATAGAGGGATGTCCAAAACAAATTGATATTCCAAAAATTTTCAGCCTGACAAATTCTATAAGAAGAACACCAGGAGATAGACTAGTTAAAGTATTTTACTCACAAATCCCTCAAGATAATAATGCGAGTGCATGTATTGAGTGTAAAAAATGTGAAAAAATATGTCCACAGCATTTGCCTATAGTAGATTTACTTAAAGAAGCAGCAGTAGAGTTAACGAAGGATAACTAGTAAAGATTTATAGTATAATAGGTTTTGCAAATATAACAATGAAAGTGAGATATGTAAAATTGGAATTAATATTAATGAAACCATCAGAAGTTGATATAGCTATGAACATAATTGATAGTGCAAAAAAGCATTTAAAAGAACAAGGAATTGACCAGTGGCAAACAGGTTATCCAGACTATGAATGCATAAAAAATGATTCAATGACTAATAAAGGTTTTTTTGCAGTTGACAATGGAAATATCTTAGGATATTTATGTATAGATTTTGATGGAGAACCAGCTTACAACAATTTAAATGGCACATGGTCTAGTGATAAAGATTATGTTGTGGTTCACCGTATGGCAATATCTGAAAATGCACGTGGCAAAAATGTGTCTTCACAAATATTTAAGCTTGTTGAAAAAATGAGTGCAGATAAAGGAATTACCAACTTTAGGGTAGATACAGATGCCGATAATGTTAAAATGCAACATATCTTAAAGAAGAATGGGTTTATATATCGTGGGACTATTTGGTTTGATAACAGCGAAAAGATTGCTTTCGATAAACAATTTTAGCCTTATAGTTTTCTACTTAAAAAAATGATGAAGAACCAAGGATTTTTCATCATTTTTTTAAATAACATTAGATTTTCTTAAAATTTATCAAGATATAAATTCATTGTTATTTCATCGTAGTATCTACCATTAATTTTAAAGTAATCTTTAAATCTTCCAACTTCTACAAAACCAAATTTTTTATACAATTTTATTGCAGATATGTTATCGGCTTTTACCCCTAGGTTGATAATTTCAGTTTGGCCGTTTTGTCTTGCAAAATCAATCATTACTTGTGTTAAGTGTGTCCCTATACCTAACCCCCAATATTCTTTTTTTACTGAAATGGAAATACTAGCTTGATGAGCTATTCTTTTTTTTGAAAGTGCTGATAACACCCCTACACCTACTATTTCATTTTCTATTCTTCCAACAAAAAAACCTGAAGTACTTGAAGCAGAATACATTTCAATAAATCTTTCCTCTTCTTCGGGAGTTATAAGCTCCTCAGTGGTTGTAACAAGGTTGTCACTTTCTTCCACAACTATTTTCATATATTCTATGATATCTTTGGCATCACTTTTAACAGCCTGTTTTATATTTAATTCAACATTATTTTTTAATTTCATTTTTGGCTCCTTCATATTTTATAGTACTATTATTAATATAATCAATTTGTTATATTAGTACAAGGGGTATATTTTAATAGAAAAAAATATTTGAAATCCTCTTGACAAAAATAAATAATTAGTTTAATATAGTTAGTATAAAGTAGTTAGTTATAAATATCTATATAACAATCAAAGGAGCGAAAAAATGAGCGGAAAATTATCAAAAGCACTACACAAACTAACACATGACACAGCATTGTATGAACTTAAACGGCTTTATTCTTATGATAAAAAAAGTGTTCTTTCTTATCACGATACACTTTATCTTAATATAATTGAGGCACACCCTAACAAGTATACTTCCTCACAAATTGCAGATTTATTAAAAATAACTCGTCCGTCTGTGACAGAGAAAATTAATCAATTATGCAAAAAAGGATATATTTTAAGGACGCAAAGCGAAACAGATAAACGTGTATTTTATCTTTCTATAAATCCTGATAGCCCTAAAGATTACGAAACCACAGCACGTTATGAAGAAGAAATGGAACGTGAAGTTTTAGCAAAGTTTGGCGAAGAAAAAGTAGATATATTTTGTGAAATGATTGAGTTTTTGTCAGATCTTATGTTTGAAGATTTTAGAGAGGAGAATGAAAATGAATAGTCCATTAGCGAAAAATTTTAGTATGACAGAGCTTTTAAAATACACATTACCAAGTATGATTATGATGGTTTTTATGTCTACCTACACGATTATAGATGGCGTTTTTGTATCGAGCTTTTTAGGAGAAGATGCCTTAGCGGCAGTTAATTTAGTAATTCCACCAATCGGTATAGTAATGGCTGTTGGTCTTATGTTTGCGACAGGTGGTAATGCTGTAATTGCAAAATTGTTAGGGCAAGGAAAACAGAGAGAAGCAAGGGAGTTTTTAACTGTAATTTATATTATCGGCGGTATATTGGGTGGGATACTCACGGCCTTGGTGCTGATTTTCCCTGATGAAATCCTTAGTTTGTTGAAAGTGAGTGACAATCTATATACTCTTGCAAAAGATTATATGCTTAGTTTTACAGGATTTTTAGTTCCACTATTTTTTATGGTATTTATTCAGTCGTTTATGGTGACAGCTGGGAACCCTATGTTTGGACTGATGCTTGGTATTGCTGGTGGCATTACAAACATTGTTCTTGATTACATGTTGATTTCACCTGACATGTTAAACATGGGAATTGCAGGTGCTGGAATTGCAACTGGTATTGGGTATGCACTTTCTGGGTTAATCGGATTTTTCTATTTCATTTTTAACAGAAAATGTGCACTTCATTTTGTTAAGCCAAAGTTTAGAATAAAAACGCTCGGACAAAGTATGTTTAATGGCTCATCTGAATTTGTCGGTTCGCTTGCTACATCAATTACAACGCTTATGTTTAATTTCATCTTAATGAGTATGGTAGGCGATGCGGGAGTTGCTGCAATTAGTGTAATTTTATATATACAAATGTTCCAAAGTGCTATTTATATGGGTTATACTTTAGGTGTGTCCCCGATTATTGCGTTTAAATATGGCGAAGAAAATCATAATGGATTACATAAAGTTATAATGCAAAGCTTTAAAATTATTTCAGTAGCGTCTGTTCTTGTAATTGCATTAACTCTTATGTTTTCAAATGAAGCAGTTGGTATTTTTATTAAGAAAGAAAGTGCAACATTTGAAATGACAAAAAACGGACTTCTACTTTTTCTTCCAGCTTATTTGTTTATGGGATTTAACATTTTCTTTTCGGCAATGTTTACATCATTATCAAACGGAAAAGTGTCAGCGATAATTTCGGTTTTGAGGAGTTTAGTATTTATATTAATTGCACTTATTGTATTACCACAGATATTTAAACTAAACGGAGTATGGCTTGCTGTACCTTTAGCAGAATTTTTAGCTATTATCGTATCTATTTACTACTATAAGAAGAATAAGTCACACTATAAATATTAACTCAAAGAAGTGTTTACATAAAGAAAAAAGTTTATAAATTTGCTTTTTACGAGTGAAACGGATGTAGTTAATTGCATCAAAAACGGGCGAATAATATTCGCCCGCTAAATAACTTTATGTTTTACCATAAAGTTAATCTTATAACATTTATAGCACCTATGCAATAAGTCATTTTCATTACATAGTCTGTTATAACCTCTCCCACTAGTGGTGTTAATTGGTCACCTCCATAAATTAAGACTCCGACACAAGCAATAAGTGCTGCCATTGAATTAATATTTATTTTAATACTAATGTCTTTTGATGCAATTAAGGGTTTTTCCATATAAATTAAATCACCTTTCTTTTATGTAGGGAAGAATATTCTTCCCTAATATTATATGGTTATTTAGGACTAGTTAGAACCTCCTAAGCAACCATACTATATTAAATTTTTATTTGGGATTTTTGGAATACTTATTCTAAGATTGACCATACCTCCTGCTGTTTCATTAGCGTCTGGCCTTGTACCTTGGTTAACTTCCACAGCACCTTGTAAACTTATATAAATTGAAATATCTTCAATCTCCCAATTGTAAACTGGCTTCATAAGCCTTGCCATTTCACCTACACCCTGAATTAAGGATTTATCATAGTCTTCTCCTCTTGAATTTACATACCATCTATCCGTGGTTTCAGTTATTGGCCAATTTAGTTCAAAATTTTTAATAAGGTCTACTTTAAATATTATTTTGCCTCCAATTTCAAGTCCTGTTCCACACAACTCTCCATCACCCATTACAGCATGTAAATCTTCCATTTGAAGTAACGCACCCTCAACAAACACTGGTAAATATACTCTAGCACCTTTTTTTATTAATTTGCTATCTATATTTCCTCCATGTCTATGAGCAAAACCACAAGGAATGCCTTCATCTTTTGGTGCAACTCCTATGACTCCAACCATAGGGTCGATTTTTATAGGAATGCCATTAAAGTCTGTGTATCCATCTTTGATATTAAATATTTTAGTGCGTAAACTACATTTATCTCGTAAAGGCCCCATATTTGGTAAAGTGCAAGCGACTCCTTTATCATTAACTTCAATATCTAATATATCTACGACAAGAACATCCCCTGGTTGGGCTCCTTCTATATAAACAGGGCCTGCGGTTGGATTAACAAAGTTAAAATCTATGCTAGTGACTACTTGATCTTCACTATTTATTTGCTCACCAAAACAATCTATCGTATTAAATTGTGCTATTTCACCTACAGCCATAGTTGCAACTGGCTTATTTTCTTTTGATAAAATACATTGTTTTCCTTCAATTATTTTCATAATAGATTTCTCCTCTTTTAAGTTTAAGATTTAAAGTGTTATCCTCTAGCTAACTTAGTACGTATTTTCCCTGAAATATATTCTACTATTAAAATTAAGACTATTAGTCCAGCTAATATTGCTCCAACTTCATGCCATCTGTATGCATTCATAGCAAAGATAAGAGGAGCACCTATACCTCCAGCCCCAACAAGTCCCAAAACAGTGGCATCTCTCAAGTTCATGTCAAACCTATAGATTATTGTTGAAGTAAAATCTGGCAGAAGCTGTGGCAAAATTCCATAGCGAATTTTTTGAAACATAGTACATCCGCATGCATCAAATGATTCTAATATTTTGATGTCTAGATCTTCAATTGATTCAATATACATTTTTGATACCATACCAATTGAGCAAACAGACATAGTCATAAGCCCTGCAAATGCCCCTGGTCCTGTCACACGAATAAACATTAATCCATATACAAAAACAGGTACAGTTCTCACAGCCATAATAAATATTCGGCCTACAATAGCAATTGGATAAGGTACTAAATTTGTTGCACTAAGAAAAGATATTGGAATAGCAAGCACTGCTCCCACAACTGTTCCCAAAAATGCTATACATATTGTTTCAAGTAATAAATAGGGCACACCTTGAGTTGTAAGATTAAACAAAAATTCTAAATCTGGAGTAAAAATACCTGTTATAATGCTTTTTACAATAGTCATTTGGTCAGAGGAACCTTTGTATTGCAATGTAGTTGTTGACCACAACATCAGTACAAATAGTAAAAGTATTGATCCAAATTGGAAAATCCATCTATGCGGTTGCTCGTTTAATTTAGCTCTAATTTTATCAGTCATAATACCACCTCTAGGTTAATTTCTTACGGAAGTAATGGCTTATCGTTTCAATAATCACTACCGCAATAAACAAAACAATTAAAATCATTCCTACGCTTGGGTATTCTCTCCAGCCAATTTTTTCGTTTAATATTAAACCTAATCCACCAGCACCAACGTATCCCAAGATTGCAGCGTATCTTACGTTTCCTTCAAAACAAAACAAGCAGTTTGCTATATAGCTTGGTAAAACTTGAGGAACAATTGCTGCCATAAATGATTGCAATTTTGTTGCCCCAAAAGATTCCATTGCCTCAAAAGCACCCATATTAACTGTTTCAATTTGTTCATATAAAAGCTTTCCTATATAAGCAAAAGTAAAAACTGCAATAGCTGTTGTTCCAGCCATTGTTCCAAGGCCAAACATATAAGTTGCGATAAGAGCGATTATAAGAGTGGGCAAAGTACGAACTAGACTTAAAAACAATCTTATTATTAAAATTACAGTTTTATTGTGGACAACATTACTTGAGGCTAAAATTGCAAATGGAATGGCACAAAACGAACCAATTGCTGAACCTAAAAGTGACATTTTTATCGTATCAAACAAAGGTTTCCATATAGAACCCAGATATTCTATGTCTGGAGGAAACATATCGATTAATATATCAAAAAATCGAATTCCTCTTTTATATAAGGTAGAAAAATTAAAACCAGTGATCTTCACTGAAACATATGACATGACTATAAGTATAATTAATACTATAAAAAATCTAGAGCTTTTTTGTGTAACTTTCTTTCCGTTTGAAAGAGTTATTATTTTTGCCATATGTTATTCCCCCATTTTCCCAAATTCTTGACCACTATAGATTTTATCTAAAACGTCGGGGCTAACTTCCTTAGATGGTCCATCATAAACAACTTCACCTGCTTTTATACCGATTACCCTATCAGCATATTCCAAAGCCAAGTCAACATGATGAATGTTGATTAAAACTGAAATGTTCATTTCTTTATTAATACGTCTAAAATCGTTCATAACTTGCTTAGCTGTTACAGGGTCTAAAGCTGCTACTGGCTCATCTGCTAGGATTATTTGCGGATTTTGAGCAAGTGTTCTTGCCAAAGATACACGTTGTTGCTGTCCTCCTGAAAGTTGATCAACACGTACAAATGCTTTGTCTAAAATCCCCACTTTGTCTAGTGCTTCAAGAGCCGCTATTTTTTGCTTTTCAGGATATGCTCCAAATAAAATTCTCCAAAAAGGCAGGTCTGGAACATTTGAAGTTAATACATTATTAATAACACTTGTACGGGTAACCAAATTATAAGATTGAAAGATCATTCCAATTCCCCGTCGAAATTTTCTTAGAGACTTTCCTTTTAAAGTGCTTACATTTATTTTATTTACAGTAAGCGTTCCTTCTGTAATATCATGAATTTTATTTATTGTTCTAATTAAGGTAGATTTTCCAGCACCTGAAAGACCAATTATAGCTACAAATTCTCCTTGTTCAATTTCTAGTGAAACATTTTTTAAGCCTGTAAAACCGTTTGGATATACCTTTGTGACGTTTTCAAACTTTATCATTTTTACCATTCCCCATTTTTATATTGATGATATTTGATTATATTTGTACGGGCCTCTTATTTGTGATACGTAATTTTGTGGGAACATAACCAGCTCCCACTTAACTTAATTATTTTGAAAGATTTCTAATTAATTCTTGTGCTTTACGTTCTTCGTCATAGTCTTCAGGATCTGCTACCTGATATCCGTCATGACTATAAATTGCAATTACTTCTTTACCAGCTGGAAGATTTCCTATGTTTATAAATGCATTTTCTACAGCCTGTTTAAACCCTGGTATTTGCATATTGTCAGAAAAATTACTTACACTAACAGTATCATTGTAAATTGGAGCAGTTACACCAATTACATTTGTTTCTTCCCAAATCGGTTTGTGTCTTGCAAAATCTTTTATCCATTCTTCTGCATAGTCCATTCTGGCATCAGCATACACTAACGCAATATCAATTTGCCCTGAAGCAAGTCTTGCCATTGCACTTGCATATGAATCAGATTGAACAGCACTTTCTAAATCTGTAATACCCTTATTAAACTTGTCTTGTAACCATAGTGAAGGATAAATGTATCCTGCAGGTGAGGTGGTTGACATTACGGTCCAATTTGCTGAGTTTAAATCTTCCCAAGTTAATTCTTGACCAGCATTAATTTTTGCCGCTAATTCTTGACCTTTTGCAGATGGACCAGCTATTATTAAAGAACGATATGAAACTGCAACATCATCATTTGTCAATGTAGGTAAACCATCATTCCAATCTTTTGGATTGTCAAAATCTTTGTTTAATCCTGCACGAGTTGCAGTTAGAATAACTTCTGCGTCATCGTCAAAAAGTACATATGTGCTCCCTGGAATTAAACCAACGTCAGCTGTTCCAGCACTCAAGGCTTCTCCAACTGCTTCATAACTTGTTCCGACAGTAATATCTATGTTGCCAACTTCAAATCCTTCCTTTAATAACTCTGCTTTTAGCATTTGTTTTAAAGGTTCTGTCGCTGTTACAATTTTAGCAGGTTCTTTTGAAGGAACAAATGCTACTGTAAGTGTATTAATTTGTTGTAATACTTCTTTTTGTGCTGCATCTGAACCCTGTAATTCAGTCTCTGGTGATTGCACATTAAGCTCTTTTGTGGGATTAACATTCTCTCTACCACATCCACTCAATAATGTTAATGACAATATTGCAGACATGAGCAATGCAAATAATTTTTTCATAATACCCTCCATATATCAATATTTGATAATACTAAATTTATTTTGTATAAACTGTGCTCCACTACACAATAGTATCCGAGTTAAAAAATTTTTTCAAGGGTATGCTTGTCTAAAAATAAAATAATATGGTATAATATCATATAGGATATATTAATATGATAGATTAATCTGTTGTTTTAGTTAAAATTTTACAAATTATATGAATTTAGTTGTTGTTATAGAGGTGAAACTATTTTATAGGAGGAGAGTTATGCAAGAACTTATGAGCTCGATTTATATGGCTATAGGCCTGTCACTTTTACTTTATTCAATTGATACTAAAGAAGAAGTTAAACATCACTTCACACATACGCAAATGCGAGTAAAAGATAATTTTGATAAAAATACATATTTATTTACAAAAAATATTTTTAATTTTACTCAAATAATCATATTTTGTGGAGCATCTTTTCTGGCTCAATATCATTATATTCATCCATCTAATTTAGCACCTTTATGGCTAGTTGATTTAATAGTATATCAGTTAGTGCAAGCACATTTAGATGAAATGGTTGAACCAATTATTACGGATAAATCATATTCGAATACATGGGAATAAATGTTTCATGATACTAACATAATAAAAAAGTCATATACAACTGCAACTTCATTTTTCCTGCTGATATTTATTGTAGATATATCAATAAAATTATATTGGTATATCACAAAAATTGATAATATATTGACAACACAGCGATCGACAATATATAATATAATTATTGGAGGGGATACAAAAATGTACAATGCAGACATAAAAAAAGCAACTTATGATATGGAAAATTTAGAAACGAAAAAAAGTGAATTAGAAGATAAATTAAAAGAACTATGGGATAATCAAACCTTAATAGGCTCTGAAATTAAAGACCTAGAAAAAAATGAAAATATTACAACAAATGAGTTGAGAGAAGTAGAGTTAAAAAAAGCTCAACTAGAGAATAGTATTAAAGATTTAAAGCAAAAACAACTTTTAGCTAAGGACAACCTTAAAGATTTAAGGAACACTCAAAAAGAAACAGAACAAAATAAAAAGTCCATAAAACGTGATATCGAGAGAATGGATTGCACTTTAAGGAAACTACATAAAAATCAAAGCTTATTTGATGAATTAACGGATTTAATTTCTAATCCAAAAGATATTGATGTGGCAAAAGTTACGACTGTGTTGAAAGAAGCACAGTGGAATTATAAATTATCATCAATAATAAGCATAAACAACAATTATACGGGTGGATATTCTATAACTATATATAATAAGGAAGAAACTATCATTAAGTCTAAAGAAACATTCCTTAATATTCCTCAAATAAAAGAGTTTTTAAATATATTCAGCTGTGCAAACGCATATGTAGATGAATATAATAACATAAAAGTTGAGGAAGACTTACCTTATGACGATATTCAAAATAATGAACAAATTTATTATGAATATATTACAGATGATAACGGAAAAGTCCAAGTGAAATTATCAACTGATTTCTATGAAGTATTAAACAATGACAGCTGGAAACGTCCTCTACCACAACCTTTATCTAAATATCATGGTGACATTGTAGCAAATATGGATAATTTGTTTGATCAATGTAGCAAAGTAAGTATTTTAGATTTAAGTCATTTTGACACTTCAAACATAATATCAATGAACCACATGTTTGACAGATGTATGACTCTAGAAACACTAGACTTAAGTGACTTTGACACTTCAAATGTAACATCAATGAATCATATGTTTAATAGATGTACTATGCTAGAACAACTGAATATGGGTAAATTTAATACTAGTAAAGTAACATCAATGTCAAGTATGTTTGAGTTTTGCTCCGCTTTAAAACAATTGAATTTAAATAATTTTGATACTTCAAATGTAACTGATATGTCAGCTATGTTTTATAGTTGTGAGTTACTAGAAAACCTGAATCTAAGTAAATTTAATACTTCAAATGTAACGGATCTAAGTAATATGTTTGATAAATGTAGTACGCTAGAAATACTAGACTTAAATAACTTTAATACATCTGAAGTAACAGATATGAGAAGCTTATTTAATGAATGTAGTAACTTGATAGAATTAAACATTGTTAAATTTGATACTTCTAAAGTAACAGATATGAGCAGTATGTTTAATAACTGTATTAAATTAGTAAAATTAGATGTTAGTAAATTTGACACTGCTAAAGTAACAGATATGACAAGTATGTTTGCTGAATGTAATAAAATAAAAACTTTAGACATTATTAACTTTAATACTTCACAAGTAATTAATATGGAATATATGTTTGCGGGATGTAATAAAGTTGGAGAATTAAACTTAAGCAACTTTAGCACATCTGAAGTAAATAATATGACCGCTATGTTCAGTGAATGTAATATGTTGATGGAACTTGATTTAAGTAGCTTTAACACAAGTAAAGTTAGATCTATGTCATATATGTTTAGTCAATGTTGTGAATTGAAGATTTTAAATATAAGCAATTTTGATACAGCTCAAGTAACAGATATGATGGATATGTTTATGGAATGTAACTCTCTTAAAAAATTAGATGTAAGTAACTTTGATACTTCTAAAGTAAAAGATATGAAAGGTATGTTTTATGGATGTAGTTCACTTAAAAAACTTGATATTAGCAACTTTAATACAGCTCAAGTGACCAATATGTCAGATATGTTTGCTGAATGTTGCAACGTAGAAGAATTAGACGTAAGTGAATTTGATACAAGCAAAGTAACCTCTATTGAAAATATATTTAGTGGTTGTTCTTCAGTTAAAAAATTAGATGTACATAAATTCAATACAAGCAAAGTTAAAAATATGAGTAATATGTTTAATGGAGTTAGTAAAGTTGAACAATTGAATATCAGCAAGTTTAATACAAGCAGGGCAACTAATTTAAGTGGTATGTTCTCAGGCTGTATTAAAGTGGAAGAGTTGGATGTAAGTAGCTTTGATACTCGTGAAGTAGTAAACATGAATAAAATGTTCTTTAATTGCTGGGTGGTAAAACAACTTGACGTAAGCAACTTTGACACTAGTAAAGTAACGAACATGAGTAAAATGTTTAGCAACTGTAAGACAGTAAAACAACTAGATATAAGTAATTTTGAAGCATCACAAACAACTAATATGAGCGGTATGTTCTCAGGCTGTATTAAGATAGAAAAACTAGATGTAAGTAAATTTGATACAAGCCAAGTGACAGATATGAATAACATGTTTGCTGAATGTATGTCATTGGAAGACTTAGACGTAAGCAAGTTCAAAACAAATGAAGTGACTAATATGAACAGCATGTTTAGAAGATGTAGTTCACTAAAAAAATTAGATTTAAGAAAATTTGATACATCTCAAGTAACTAATATGAGCAAGATGTTTAAAGAATGTAGTGCATTAGATACATTAAATGTTAGTGGCATTGATACATCTCAAGTAACAGACATGAGCTATATGTTTGAAAAATGTAGTGCATTAGAAAAACTAGACTTAAGTAGATTTGAAACAGACGAAGTATCAAATATGAGTTACATGTTTGCTGAATGTTCAAAAATAAAAGAAGTGAAAAATAATTTTAACATTTCAAGTTTAGAAAAAATAACTAAATTATTCTATGGATGTAGTACAGTTCAATCTGGAGCAGATGTTAAAAAGCTTATTGACGATATTTCTGATTTAGTAGGTCAAGATAATCAAATTAATCCTAAACAAGCTAGTAAATATAACTGCTTTATAGCATAAGCAAAGAGGGGAAACCCTCTTTACACATAAGAAGCGTACAAGTTTACTATAATTATTAAGCGTAATTTTAAAAAAATCGGAGGTTAAAATTAAATGTACAATGAGGATATCAAAAAATTAAATACTGAAAAAGAAAGTCTAGAAAATAAACAAAGAGAATTGAAAAATAAGATAAAAGAACTAGAGAAAAAACAAAGGGCATTTATAATGATGGAATTTGTTTCTAATCCAAAAGATATCATTATAACTGCTGTTAAAGAAGAATTGGACAAAATAGCTCAAAAATTCAAATTAACATCTATAATCAGTGTAAATAACGATTATATTGCAGGATATGCTATAAGTGCATATGATAATGCAGGTAAAATGGTTAAAGAAAATTTCCTTACTGTTGAACAAACAAAGAGATTTTTAAGTGAAGCACAGTGTGAAAATGCGACTGTAGATTCATATAACAACATAAAAATTAGCGAAGACTTGCCTTATGAAAACATAAAAAATAACCAACAACGACACTATGAATATACAAGTTTGAACGGAGTACAGCTGGAAACAAGTTTTAGATTAATATTAAATGATAATAATTGGACAAAACCACTACCTCAACCTTTAATTAAACATAATGATAAAGTTATAACTAGTATGGATAACCTATTTGAACTATGCGAAGAGGTAAAAACACTAGACCTAAGCAACTTTGATACTAGTAATATAACAAATTTCGCTGGGATGTTTAGAGATTGTATTTCACTACAATCATTAAATTTAAATAATTTCAATACAAGTAATGTCGTAAATATGTCTAACATGTTTAATAATTGTAGTGCAATAGAAAAGTTAGATTTAAGCTATTTTAATACTGGTAAAGTAACAGATATGTATCAAATGTTTTCAGGATGTAATAAAATGAAAGAATTATATACAAGTAAATTATTTGATACTTCTAAAGTGACATGTATGACAGGTATATTTAGTAATTGCTATGCATTAAAAGTACTAGATCTAAATCATTTTGATACAAAAAATGTTTTAGATATGATGTTTATGTTCCAAAATTGTAAGAGCTTAACAAGTTTAGATGTCAGCAACTTTGATACACATGAAGTAGTAGATATGAGCTATATGTTTGCAGGGTGTAATGCAATATCAGAATTAGATTTAAGCAATTTTAATACTGCTAAAGTGACAGATATGTCTGGAATGTTTGCAGAATGTATTAATCTAAAACAAGTGAACTTAAATGGATTTAATACAAGTAATGTTACAAATATGCAAAGTATGTTTGCAGAATGCAAAGCAATAAAAGATTTAAACTTGACCAATTTTGATACACGTAAAGTAATACCTCTAGGCAATATATTTTCTAATGCAAGTGTACAGAATTTAAATATAGATATTTTAACAACGTTATTAATTTAATTTCTTGTACCATTTAAAATCTTACGAATAAAAAACGAGGCAAACACATAGTTTTGCCTCGTTTTTGTATCTTATCTTGTAAATTTTTTGTAAATTAGATAATACATTGTTCCTATTAAAACTCCACCTAGAATATTCCCAATAGTTACTGGAATGGCATTATGTATGAAAAAGTTTCCCCATGTAATTTCACTTAATTTTTCTGATGCATATCCTGAAAGCTCTATTAAATCAGGATTTGATTTTGCAAATATTGCTGCTGGAACATAATACATGTTTGCCACAATATGTTCTGAGCCACTTATAGCAAAAGCAAATATTGAGAAAAATTCAGCTAAAGCTTTTCCAGCTATATCTTTTGCAGCATAAGTCATTAGTATACCTGCACAAACAAATATATTACAAATTATCCCCAAAATCAATGCTTCATCAAATGGTAAGGTTACTTTATTATAAGCTGTTTTAAAAACATAATATGCAAAACCACCATCACTCATTCTAAACAAGCCCGAGTTTGCTTGCAACCAAGCCATAAAAACTGCACCAATAAAGTTTCCAAAAAATACAATTGCAATATTTCCAAAAAATTGAAATATATTAGTCTTTTTATCACACGTTGACATAATAATTAAACAATTTCCAGTGAATAAATCTGCTCCATTAATTACTACTAACATAAGACCCACAGGGAACACTGCACCCGTTATAAGTTTTGCTAAACCATAATCATCAACCGAGTGGGCTGCAGTGGATGATGCTATACCTCCTAAAGCAATATAAATTCCAGCTAGAATTGCCATAAATAAAATTGTCATAAAATTACGATTGACTTTACTTACACCTGCATCAATAGTGTAATCTGTAATTTCAGGTGGTGTTAAATAATTTTTTGCTGCCATTTTAAACCCCTTTTCTATTATTATTATAAATAAGTACAAAAAAATAGTACAATTTAAATATATCATTAAATCATACTATTTTCAATATTTTTTTTCCACAAGAATATGCACTGGAAAATGCAAATTGTATATTATAGCCACCTGTATTTCCATCCACGTCTAAAACTTCACCTATAAAGTATAAATTTTTTTGAAGTTTGCTTTCAAAAGTAGACGAATATATTTCTTTTGTACAAACTCCTCCAGCTGTAACCATGGCAATATTTATTCCACCTAATTGTTCAATTTCTATAGGAAACATAGTTAATAGTCTGCATAATTCTTTTCGCTGAGATTTAATTAACTGAGCACAACAAAGACTCTTAGATATATTAAGTTGTTCACACAAATACTCTAGTAAGCTTTTGGGCAAATTAAAGATTTTTAAATAGCTTGAAAGTGTTACAGTTCCAAATTTATTAAAATCCTTTATAAATTGCTGATTTAAGTTTTCATAATTATATTGTGGCAAAAAATTTATATTTAAAATGTCATTTGGTTTTATGTTGCGACTATTATCTAATATTATAGGCCCAGACAATCCTTTATGAGTAATTATTAAATCGCCTGTACAATCCAATACCTTTTTATTGTTTCTATAACTTATGATTTTTAGTTGCTTAAATGAAAGCCCTGTTAATTTTGTTATAGATCGTTGCCTTACGATAACGTTTGTTAAAGCAGGAGCTGGTTCTATAATAGTATGACCAAATTGCCTAGCAAGCTCATATCCAAAACTAGAGGCACCCAATTTTGGGTACGTAATTCCTCCAGTTGCAACTACTAAATTTTCGGAAAAATATTGGTTGTTGTTACTATCCAAAATACGAAATGTATTATCTAAAAAATTTACTTCTTTAATGTCTATCTTCGTTTTTAACGTATTAAATTTGTTTAGTTTGATTAATATATTTAAAATATCTTCACTTTTCAAACTTTTTGGAAATACTTTTCCGTTATCATTTGTGATACTATTCATTCCAGTAGCACTAAAAAATTTGATACTATCTTTATTAGAAAATGTATTTAAACATTTCTTTACAAAATTTTGTTTGTCTCCATATTTATTAAAAAATTCTTTGATATCTCCATTATGAGTAAAATTACATTGTCTACTTCCAGAAGCAAGTAATTTCCGACCTAATGAATTGTTTTTTTCTAAAACTAAAACATTTTTTCCTATATGTTGAGCTAAAAAAAGTCCTGCAGCTCCGCCACCAATTACAATTGTATTATACATTTTTATTGTTCCAGCAAATTTTTGTATATATCATAATCGCTATCCTTAAAGACGTTAAAAACAACTTTTATTTTAGAGCTTTTTAAATATTCTTTCACAACATCTATTGCAATTTTTGCAGCATCTTCTTGTGGAAACATAAATTCCCCAGTTGATATGCAACAAAATGCTATACTTTTACAATCATTTTCTTGAGCTAATTTTAAACAAGATAAGTAGCAACTTTTTAATTGTTCTTTATGAAGTTCGGTTAATTGACCATCCACAATGGGTCCAACTGTATGGATAACATATTTTGAAGGCAAATTAAATCCTTCTGTAATTTTTGCAGTCCCTGTTTTTTCGTCATGGCTTTGTTTCTGCATAATTTCTTTGCACGCTAACCTAAGTTGAAATCCTGCTGCGGAATGTATAGCATTATCAATACACCTATGATTTGATATAAAACATCCAAGCATTTTACTATTGGCTGCATTTACTATAGCATCAACTTTTAACCTAGTGATATCCCCTTGCCATAAAATAATATTTGGATCAGATGGAATTGGTTCTAATAAATCTACATTTATTATCCCTTTTGCATTTAATTCTTCCTGCAAAAATGCATCTTGAATTTTTAGCCAAGTTTTATCAATTTCTTTTGGCTCTCTGACATTCATAAATCCACGTAAAACATATCTTTTTTCATCATATTCTTTAGGTAATTTAAAATCTTCATATTCTTCTGCTAAATAAGTTATTAAATAATTTAATCTTTCTAATTGTTCCATAAAAATTAAGTAAAGCAAATTTTTGCTGTTACTTGCCTCTCTTTCACTATCATTTGTTATATTATATTTTTTCCTTATTTTTAAAATTTTAAACTTAATTAAGCAATATATCAATCTAGTAACTTTTATATAACAATTTCTTTAACACATGCACTTCAATAAAAGATTATCATATAATTTTATTTATGTGTAAAACATCACAAATAAATAATCCAAAATAACAGAAGAAATTTTTAAAATAATTTTAAGTCATTGCTTAATGAAGGAGCGATTTATGAAAAAGTTTATGTTTATAATGGGGTTATTATTTACTACACCAATTTTTGCAATGGAGACTATTCTTCCACCAGAATACATCGAACAATCTATATCAGAAAATATTATTCCGCTAGAAGATAGTAGTCAAGAAAATATTGCGCTTACACTTCATAAACAGAAACTTCTTGAAATCCAAAATCAAGATATACCTTTACAAGGAACTTTGGAATTGAGCGAAAAAACTTTAGATACACAATTCGGAACATTTGAATTATATAAATATAATGGAATAGAATTTTTATATTTGCCAAATAAGGTTTTAGAATATGAACCTATATCATGGTTAGTTCAAAAATCTAGGTTTAATACTCTACCAACTACTTTAAATTTTAATATGACTTTAGAATGTATGGAAATAGAACAATTAAAAAGTTTTATTTTAACTGGGCAAGAAGGAATTTTTGTACCTTTAAGTTCTTTGAGCGGATTTTTAGAAATAAATTTGATTTCAGAAACACAATATAAAAGTACTTTTAAATCAAATATTGTTGATGATATGATACACATATTAGAAAACACTGTTATAGTAAATAAAACAGATATACCTATAAATATCGACTATGTTGATATAACACTAGATAACAACATTTTTACTGAAAATCATCATGAACTAGACATGACTGATTTAAATCAAAATTATTTTTTGCCTTCTAAAAGTGAAAACTTCTGGGAAATGGTTATAACAAATATTTCACAGAAGGGATATTCAATATTTACTATTGATAAAAACTACATAAATGATCAACAGATTTTATTGGACTCAAAAATTCAGTACGAAGAGCAAATAAAAGAAGAACAAACTCTAGATGAAAAACAACGTTGGGTACAAGAGCAAGAAAGCATAAGACTTGAACAAGAACGGTTGGCTGCAGAAGAACAAAAACGTATTCAACTAGAGCAAGAATTAAAAAATTTGCAAATGTCTCAAACTACTCTTGAGAGCTTATTTCCACCTTCAATTGTTACAGGCACTATGTTATATAATGTTGGAGGATTTAAGGCAGGCCAACAAGTTGAAGTTAAGTTTGATGAACGTGGAAAGTTCTATTATGTAGGCCCAAATGCTACAGAAGTACCTTGGAACAGTGTTTATATTCCACCTGATCCATATACACAGTATAAACAAGCAACTACAGAACAAATTGAAACATATATAAATTTAAAAGGATTAAAAAGCAATAGTAATCATCTAGTATGGATAGATTTATATAGACAAAGAATGTATGTATTTGAAAATATTAATGGAAGATGGGAATTATTTAGAAATATGCTAGTATCTTCAGGAAAGAATATTACGCCTACTATTAGAGGAACGTTCCAGGCAACAGCCTATATGCCTTCTTTTGGATGGGGTAAAGGTTATGTTTGTTATGATGCAGTTCAATTTTCGGGAGAATATTTAATTCACTCTATCCTTTATAATGATACAGGAGAATATTTATTGGAAGGTAGAGGAATACTAGGCCAACGAGCATCGGATGGTTGTGTTCGTCTTTCCCCAGAGGATGCAGATTGGTTTTATCACACAATTAAATTGGGCACTACTATTTGGGTTAATTAATAGATTTTATAAATATAATGGCGAACTATATGTTCGCCATTACTAAGTTAATTTATATTCTGAATTTGTTTCATAAGTTTCAGCAAATGTGCACCATAGTTTGGATTAGATGGACACCATCCATTCCCTATAGTCTCAACTGTTGTATATGTACCAAATAAATATTCAAAATGACGTGGATCATAAGTGTCCTTTCTTGGATATCCTTCAACACCTACATATAGTGCAATATGATCGATATGAGCTTTTATTCCTTCGTCCCAACTATTAAAACTTTCATGAGCTTCAGGATCTTTACAATCTCCACCTTGTGGAACTTTTAAACCACAGGGATTAAAATATGTCGAATCAATAGTTCCTTTATAATGTCCATACCCAGACTCTAATGCATATTGAGCATAAGCCATGACTGGATCGATATTTACCTTTATACATTCTTTAAAATAAATGTCTGCATTATTAATAAAATCTTGAGTAGCATTTTTATTAGTTGCCCAAGTTTTACACTGTTCTACTGTAGCACTAGCATGAGTAATTATAAGTGTTTCTTCAGCAATAAAGCTATTCTCTATTTTGCTATCATAAAATAAATTGTTTGCTTGTAGTTCGCTTTTATTTAAAATAAATACTATAGGCATAATTAAAATTATAGCTTTAAAATTCACTTTATCCCTCCGTTAGTAATATAAATTAATTTTTATTATTTATATTACTTTGATTGTACTATAAAAATTATCTATCGTCAAGATATAATTTAGATCTGTTATCACGAATAATAAGCAGGAGTCCGATTATTTGACTCCTGCATGTTATATTAAAATTTATCAGTATTTATATTGACTAACACTGAGTATGAAATTTTCCTAAAATAACACTAAAACATATTCTATATATATTATAATACAAAATTAAGCTAATATATTTTTTTGATTCAACTTAGTTATTTATTCATAACTTCTATAGCAATACACTATAGGGCATTCTTCTGTTAACTTCTTTTAATAAATGTCAGCTTAATTTTGTTTAAGGTCATTGTTAAATTTGTTTATTTAAATTATATATTATCATCATATGGAAATTTTGGAATTAGGTGACAAATAAAATTTATTTTTTATTCGCCCCACTCAAAAACTCTAGCTCACACATACTAGATTTCTAAATATATTATTTAATTTATTTGGGTAGACGAATATTCTATGTATTCCCATATGGGATAGAGTTATTATCCCATATGGAAGATTTTAGTATTTATTTTCTGTTTGCCATATTCCAAAACTCTAGCTCACACAGACTGGATTTTCTAAATATATTACTTAATTTATCCTTATATTCAGGAGTCATATTTATTTGAGAAGTTAGTTTATTAACATACTTTCCACATTCTACACAGTAGTTGTGATAGTTTTCAGATATATAGTCATCCAAAAACCTTTTATATGGATTACTTTCGTCAACTTGAGCAGATTTTGTTAGCTCCCTAAAAATATAAGCATACGAAAATATGCATGGAAGAATGGCCATCCACGTTTCTAAAGCTGTACCATCTTTTGCCACACCTAACATAAAATCAATATATTCTTTATTCTCTGGTTTTGGCTCTTGCTGGTCAATCCATTCGTCTGTAAGATTGTATTTTTTTAGATAATATACTCTGGTAGAGCCTTCGCCTTCTTCTATAAAGTTTAAAGACTTATAAAAGAACTGTAAATCTTCTCTTCGTGTTGAATTGTACATACCTCCAGCAAAAGCTCTTGCATATGCATTAAGATAAATACTATCTTCAATAATATAATTTTTAAATTTTTCAGCATCCATTGTTCCGTCCACAACACCGTTTGTAAATGGATGTTCTAAATATTGTTCCCATATATCACTTGAATTTTTAATCAACACTTCTACAAAAGTCATACTATACCTCTTTCTATTTTCAATATTTTTTTTAATTGATCTAAAGGTAATAAACTTATTAATCCAACACTTAATAACCCTTCAACACCCATACTACCTATATTATAAGTTATGGAGTATGCCCAACTTCCCATTCCTTCAGGCACGTTCATACTAAAAAATAATACACCTGAAAAGATATGAAAAGAAACATTTATTATAACAGCTAGTAAACAAGCAGAGATAATCTTTATTTTTTTATTGTTTCCTAGGACACCTGCATATCCTAGAGCTCCTAATGCACCTAATTGTTCTACAAATATTTGTAGTGGATGAATAGGAACCCATCCAGGAACTAGTATCATAACCAAACAACCACTCAGCATACCAACCCATATTCCTGCATGTGGACCATATAAAACAGCTAATATCATAGCTGGAGTAACACTTAATAGTGCTATTGCTCCACCTGTTGGCAGTGGAATATATATTGATTTTAAGATAACGGATATGCCTGCAAATAAACCTATCATACACATAAGCTTTAAGTTCATACTACCTTTTTTAATAAAATAAAGTAATCCAATTAAATTTAAAATTGTTAAAATACCAATAATAATAGTATCCATCGCTATTCCCCCTATTGATTTATACTAAAATATAGTCTCTATATACCGCTTGTAATCCTTTTTTTCTTAGCATTTCATGTATTTCTTTAACACTTCTATCATCTGAAATTTCAAATTGTTCATCGCCTTTTTGCTCTTCATCATGTCCACCAACTCCAACACTTACTCCAGCAGATATTCTTGTTGCAACAAGTCCCACAACATTATCTCTAAATTTTGCTCTCTCTCTACTGGATATAGTTATTCCTGCAAAAGGAAGAAATAATTTTAGTGCTAACATAACTTGTAATAGCTGTGTTTCATAAACATCTTTTGCTACATTTTTAGGAGCATTCAAATATGGTCGAAGTCTTGGCACAGAAAAACTAATTTCTGCTGTAGGATATTTATTTTGAATATATGATGCATGAAGTGCCGCTGCAAATATATCTTTTCTAAAGTCATTAATTCCAAGAAGTGCTCCAAAGGCAACTCCTCTTATTCCTCCTTTTAATGCTCTTTCTTGTGAATTAAACCTATAACTAAAATCACTTTTAGGTCCACTTTTATGAACTTCCGCATATCTTTCCTTATTATATGTTTCTTGATATACACTAACAAAATCCACTCCACATTCATGCAAGTATTTATATTCATGTTCATCTAAAGAATATATTTCCACTCCGATTGTAGAAAAATATTTTGTTGCAAGCTTAACTGATTGTGCAATATATTCCACATTTGATTTTGACCTAGACTCCCCAGTTAAAAGTAAAATATCTTTCAAGCCAGTTGTAGCTATAGCTTGGTATTCTTTTTCTATTTCGTCAAAATCAAGTTTTGCTCTAGTAATTTTGTTGTAGCAATTAAATCCACAATATATACAATGATTTTCACAATAGTTCGCTAAATATAAAGGTGTAAATATCGTTACATTATTTCCAAAGTATCTTCTAGTCATAGAAAGTGAAATCTGAGCCATTTTTTCTAGGTATTTTTCTGCTGGAGGTGAAAGTAAAATACCAAAGTCTTGTTCAGTAAATTCTGTTTTAGACAAAACATATTTTACATCTTCTTCTGTATACGTCTTATAATTATATAAATTTGTTTTCTCTAACACTAAGCTTTCTATGTCCATTTTAATCCTCCAAAAATCCAGTCAATGGACTAGATGCTTCCCCTTCAAAATCTAAGACTCTTCCAAGCCCTGCCAAGTAGGCTAATCTTCCCGCTTCAATTGCTAATTTAAATGCACGTGCCATTTTAGCAACATCATTTGACGAAGCAATTGCAGTATTTGCCATAATTGCATCAACACCCATCTCCATAGCTTCCAAAGCTTGTGATGGTCTACCAATTCCAGCATCCACTATAATAGGCAAAGTTATTTCGTCAACTAAAATTTTAATGAAATCTTTTGTTCTAAGCCCTTTATTGCTTCCAATTGGTGAGGCTAGTGGCATAATAGCAGAAGCTCCTGCATTTTGCAAATCACGTGCTACATTTAAGTCAGGATACATATAAGGCATTACAATAAATCCCTCTTTTGCAAGTATTTCAGTGGCTTTTATAGTTTCCATGTTGTCAGGCAAAAGATACTTTGTATCTCGAATTACTTCAACTTTAACAAAATCACCACATCCTATTTCACGTGATAGTCTTGCAATTCTCACTGCTTCTTGTGCATTTCTTGCACCAGATGTATTTGGTAAAAGAGTTACTCCTTCTGGAATAAAATCTAGTATATTTTCCTCTCCACCAACATTTGCTCTTCTTAGTGCAAGAGTTGCAATTTCTACATTTGCTTCTTTTATAACGACTGGAGTTATATCTAGTGAAAACTTACCTGAGCCTAAAATAAATCTTGAGTTGAAACTATGGCCACCTATTACTAATTTATCATCCATTTATTAATCTCCTTAATATAAATTCCTATGGGGTATTTTCACCAAGTATTAATCGTATAATCATGTTTGCTTGATGTCCTGCACAAATCTGCACTCTTGGTGACATAATACAGTTTGATGCAATATCACTTTCCAAATCTCCACAAACATATAATCGGGATAATTTTTTATGCGTCTTTATATTGTTTCCACTAGAATAACCCGCCATTCCAGACCCTGATATAATGGTTGCTTTTGTGTGTATAAGCAAATTTTCCACTAACATTGCTTTATATACAGGGTTGTCAAATGCCTCGCATACTATTTTATAATCCTTAAACAGTTCAACTATATTATCTGCTGTAACTTTTACTGTTTTATAGATAAAATTTACAGCAGGATTTATTTTGTTTATTTGTTCTGCCAAGGCTTCTGTTTTATATCTTCCTAAATGTTCTTCTGAATAGTGTTGTCTGTTTAAATTACTTTTGTCCACTTTGTCAAAATCCACTATAAATATTTCTCCAACATTACTTCGTGCAAGCATTACCGCTATATTTGACCCTAAACCTCCAGCTCCTGCTATTGCCACTTTAGATTGTAGTAGCTTTTCTTTCATTTCAACCTCCTCCGACAAAACTTACTACTTCTAATTTGTCACTATCCTTTAGTATTATATTTTTATATTCTAATTTTGGTATGATATCCAAATTCAATTCTACAGCTATTTTTTTTATATCATAGTTATTAATCTGAATAAATTGATCTAGTGTTGTATTTTCTTCAATACTAACTTGTTTTCCGTTATATATCATAAACAGTTCCTTTCCTAGTTTTATAAATTGCACATATGATTTAATGGACCTCTACCTTTCCCCAAATCTAAATTGGCTTTAATTGCACAAGTAATATAATCTTTTGCATTTTGAATGCTATCTTTTAAAGAATATCCCATTCCTAGATTGCATGCAATAGCTGATGACAGTGTACATCCTGTTCCATGGGTATTTGGATTGTCAATACGTTCAGAATTAAACCAAGTTACGTCACCATGTTTATATAACAGGTCGTTAGCTTGATTTCCAAAATGTCCACCCTTTATTAAAACAGATTTAACTCCCATTTGAGAAATTACTTGAGCTGATCGTATCATAGACTCTTCATCATTTATGCCAAATCCACATAAAACTTGAGCTTCAAAAATATTTGGTGTAATTACTGTGCCAAGTGGGATTAGCTCCTTAATCAAAGCGGTAATTGCTTCATCTGAAAGAAGTTTACTTCCACTAGTTGAAACCATGACAGGGTCTACTACGATATTTTGAGCGTTATATTGATTAAGTTTTCTTACAATTGCCTGTATAATATCAACTCTAGACACCATTCCAACTTTAATTGCATCTGGTCTAATATCGCTAAATATACAGTCCAGTTGATTTTCTACCATATCAATAGGTACATCTAAAATCCCATACACTCCTGTTGTATTTTGTGCTGTTAGGGCTGTTATAGCACTCATAGCATATAGTTTATGTGCTGTAATAGTTTTAATGTCTGCTTGAATTCCTGCTCCTCCACTACAGTCTGAACCTGCAATTGTTAATATTTTTTTCATCATTGCCTCCTCAAATTTTACCATGCAAAAAAAAGCCATTTGCAAACGCAACTAGCTTTTAGACATAGACATATCTATTTATAGCTTCGTTACGCTGGCATTATCCAGTTCAACTAATAAGGGTAATTCTCAGCCTACATCGGCACCCCCAGCTTTCAATTATAAATATATGATACTATACTTTTAGACATTATACAATACTTTTATAAATAAAACATCTAGTATTTTTTTAATAACTACTATATCATGTCCTCTTATTGGACTATATTGTCAACCAATTGTCTCAACTTTTTAGTGTCTTTATCAACTTGTTTAGATTTCATAATTGCTGAAACTACAGCTATTCCATCTATTTCACTTTTATTTAATATATCAAGATTGGTTTCATTTAAACCACCAATTGCCACAATAGGAACATCTACAGCAGTTGCTATATCATTTAGAGTTGAAACTTCTGTAATCTTGGTTATGACCTTTGTAGTGGTTGGATAAATTGCTCCAACACCTAAATAATCTGCACCATCATTCACTGCTTTTATTGCAACTTCAACTGTTTTGGCAGTCGCTCCAACAATTTTATCATTTCCTAAAATTTTTCTTGCTATATGAACAGGCATATCCTCAGCTCCAACATGCACTCCAGAAGCATCTATAGCCATCACTACATCCACTCTATCATCTATAATTAGAGGTATTTTATGCGAATCTGTAATAGCTTTAACTTTTAAGCCTATTTCAATATATTCTCTTGTTGTTTTATTTTTTTCTCTAAGTTGAACCAAAGTTACGCCTGCTTTACAGGCTTCATCTATGATTTTTAAAAATGCTTCCTCACTATTGTATGTGCTATCTGTTACAAGGTAAAGTCTCGGGTTAAAATTCATTTTTTTTAAGCAAAGGCATTAGTTTCTTAATATCTTTGCAACCTCCTTTCTGTTAATAAGCTTTTTATTATAATGCAAGATGTATATCCATCCCATACTACTAGGAATAATATCATGTTTTATGCAGAAGTTCAAGATTGACTAAATTTATTTATATGTCAAGTAAAAATTTGTCAAAATAAATTGCAATTCATTATTAGATATGGTACAATAAATAATATACATTTATTTAATTTTTTTAAATAAAATAAATTTGTTAATATATTTAAATAAGATCAAAAGGGGTGTGATTTTATATGCGAGCTGTGCCTATAAATTTCTTAAGAGAAAATATAAAACTATCAACACATATTTATAATATTACTGGAGAGGTAATGTTTTACAAAGGTTATGTTTTAAAAAAAGATGCAATAGCAAAATTAAAATATTATAATATTAAAAATGTTTTTATTACAGATAAATACTGTGATAGTTCAGATGGGAATTTTTTAGAAATGAATCTTCCATCATTCGCTGCAGCAATTATAAAATTGGAGAAATTTTATGAAATAAGTTTGAATCGAAAAGTAGATACAGAAATTTTTAGTGAAGCGTATTTTGCAGTATATGATTTAGTTGAAGAATTGATAATTCATAAAGATAAACTGAAAATAACTTATATACCAAGTAATATTATCGGAAATACTATTTCAACGGATGCAATTCATGTAGCTGTTATGAGCGCTATCTTAGGCTTAAAATTAGGGTACAAATTAGATGAGACAGTAGAATTGTTTATAGCAGCATACATACAAGATATAACTAAACCTAACGCTAAAAATCTTGTGCATCCTATAACAGCATATGAATATCTAAGTCAAAACTATATGTTGTCTTCAGATGTACTGCTAGGAGTTCTTCATCACCATGAACTGTTGGATGGATCAGGTTATCCTCAAAAATTAAAAGGTAATCAAATTTCAGAATATGCAAAAATAATTCAAATGATTAACGCATTTTACACATTAAAAGGTACAATAGGAATGCCTGTTAGAAATTATTATGATTTATCCAATATAGTGACAACTTGGGCGAGCAAATTTGAGCTTGATATGATTGAAGTATTTATTGAAAACATTGAATATTTTTCACCAAATACTTTGCTAAAATTAAGTACTGGGGAAACAGCTTGTGTAGTTAGCGAAAATGGAATAAGTTATATATTTCCATTTTTAAAAATAGTAAAATCGGAAGGTATATACTATAAAGAAGGAGAAATTTTAAATATACAAGATATACCAGATGTAAATATTATTTCAATTGCATACTATGTAGATTAAATATAAATACAAAAAAAGTAGGTTATACATATACCTACTTTTTTTGTGTTATTCTATTTCATAAAAAATGATTTTACCACTGTATGCATCAATTTGATATGTATATGTTTTGTTCCAAGCCGTAAATTCTACTTTATAACATATTAATCCTTCATAAGTGTTTAGTTTTGATTTTACATATGGAGCTGCTCCTAAATTGCCAGTATTCTCTAAAGCAATACTTTTTACTTCGTCTCTTGTTAGAAGTACACCCGTTTGAACTTCTTGAACAGGTTCTGATTCTTCAGGCAATAACGAAGGAGTAACTGGAAGATACAAATTGTCATCTTGCGATGGATATATGTCTTTTATAACAATTACACCATAACTATTTGTGGCAGTAGCACCTAAAAGATTGCTTAAAGTTGCAATTGGCATATAGGCCAATCCGTCATGAATGATAACGTCTTGCGTCAAAGCGTTTCCATTAACATTTAATTGTTGTACTTTATATTCAGCAGTTATTTGTCCGTATCCATATCCTAATCCTAATACAGAAGCACTTGCCAATGAAAAAACTAATATTGGTAAAATTTTTCTCATTTTCTCCCCCCAAACTCTAGAAATAAAACTGGATTATCCTAATTTTATTCTGCGTAATATACCTCAGAAACAACTTCAATTCCATAAGCACTGTCTAAATCAATTAATGCACCCTCTTTATATATATTACTCTTATTTTGTAATATCTTTACTCTTGGAAATAAAGCAGATTTCGTATCTTTTTTTACAACGGTAACTATATCGCCAGTATTTAGTTCAAACATTACATTTGTAGAAAAGAACTCTAAATTTGCCAAAAATACTTCCATATATATTGGATGATATTTAACGTGTTTACTTGCCAATTTCTCTTTAACGTCAAATTTCAAAACTGCATTTTTACTATAATAAACTTTTAATTCATAAAACATCTCTACAATTTGTACTATTTTTGAATATGGTGATATACTATTGCCCAAGAGACCTTGTGGAAATCCTAATCCATCACAAGTTTCATGGTGATGTAATACTGCTAAAAGAACAGATACAGGTAATTCATAATTATTTTTTAGATATTCATATGCAACTACAGGATGTGCATTATAATGTCCTCTTCCCTTCAAATGAGGAGACATTAATGCGATATCTTTTATTAAAGCTGTTATAAATACATTTAAAGTCTCATCTCTAGTCATTCCTACTTTAATTGCTAAAATAGCACTATTTATTGCGATATTCATAGTTGTTTCAACTAAAGTATCTGATAGTATTTTTTCAGGTAAATATCTAATTTTCAATTTGTTTTGATATTTAAATAGTTCCCAAATTAATTGTTCAGATACTGCCATTAGATCATGTAAATTACTAGGTCGTACTGTACCTTCAATAGATAGTTTGGCAAACTTTTCAATCTCTGGAAAAACTATACTTAAATTGTATAATTCAGAAATAAAAAATAATTCTCTATCTCCAGAACAGTATTTATCTGTTATATATACGTTATGTATATGGTTATGTTTTAATTGATATAACATTTTTGATGTTACTTTTTCTCCTTTTGTAAACATAGTTGTGCCAGCGGAATTATAAATGTCTGTCGCTAAAACACTTCCTACTTTTAAACTATCTAATGGAATTAATCTCATATATTTACCCCTTTTCTATATTTATATTTTGAAAACATTTTTGTACATGTTCCTCAATAATTTACCAATAATATTTTAGAAATATCTTAGCTAATTAACAAAATACCAAATACCTTTTATTAATTAGCTATATATATAAATACAATATTTATATTGTATTGTCAAGTTAATTGAAACATTTATATATGTTTCTCAAAAATTCACCAATAATATTTTAAAAAGTTTTTTGCTAATGAATAAGATACCAAAATATCTTGTTCATTGTTATTATATAAAGAATTATCATATATTGCATAATTTTTTTGTATAAAATTAATAATATACATCAATTAAATGAAAAGTTATATTAGAATTACTCCAACCCAAATCATATGGTACTAATAATCTATCCGTATTATGACATGTAACAAGTGGGTATCCTTTATTGTCAATACCTGTAACGGTTGACACATGAGTTATGCGATCATTCTTTTCATAAGCAACAAAATCTCCTGGTCGTAATTTAAATGATGATTTATAAATTTTTTCATAACTTCCTTTATCAATACAACGTCCTCTACCACTCTCTATAATATAATTAGTAAATCCTTGAGCATTAACCCAAGCTTTTGTTCCTTCATTACTATAGTTCCAAGTTTTATTTTTCTCAAACCCACCACCTTCAAACATAATTTGAGAGGCAAAATTTGCACAGTCTCCCCCAATAGGGTTGCAATCCATATATTTCTTTAAATTATATTTAAACATATTTTCGCCTTCACCAATACCACAATGTTTATGAGCATATTCAATCGCTTTTTTAGTACGTTCGTTTGGAGTGTAATCTGGTTTAGATTGAGATATAATATATTTAGTAAGATCCTCAGGCTGTTTTTTTAATTTTAATGAATCTGCAAATGGATCAGTATACCATTCTTTTATAATAATATACTTGTCTTCACTTTTTTTTAGATGCAAATAATGAGAAGTTCCTAACTTAAAAACGGTTTTAACTTCAGGTTCATTAATATAACTATAAGTAAACGTAGTACACACATTTGTTGTCATTCCAAATAAATCATTTCCTCTGTTTCTTACTTTACGTAATTTCACATTTGAATCAATTGCTTCAAATTGTATGCCTTGCTTACTTGCCCATTCTTTTAAATATTTTATTTTTATAGCTTCATGTTCATAAGCATACAAACTTGATTTGATGTCTAGGTCATATAAAGCTTTTAAATTTGTTGCGTCTTTTTGTAAAATATAATTATTTCTATCAGAGAGAATTTGTTCTAATACAAGTTTAAATTCTTCTTTAAGAGCATTTTCATCTGTAGAGGATTGTTCCTTTTCAAAATCTACTTCTTCTTGTTTTTTTATGTCATCAGTTGGTTCCTCTAATAATGGAATTTCTATTTCAATTACTATGTCTGCAGTAGCTAATATAGATATAGGTAATAAACAAATTATTATTATTGCTATGGCTAATTTTTTCAATTTTATCTCTCCTTGTTATAAACTCTAATAAATTTATTGTTTACAAAAGTAGGGGTAAAATATGTCAAATTTATAAGGAAAATTTAGGTAGAAAAAATTACTTATTTTATTAGCAATATTTATATCGTCAACGGTAAATGTCCACCTAACCTTTTTAATAAAATTTTTTTGCATATACTATATAATTTAATCCTTAAAGACTACTTTCATTATCAAGGTAATAAATTATCCTTTCAATTTCTATATCGGAAAATTTTTCTAAATCAATAACCTCATTTAATAAAAATTTTTCACTTTTTGTTTTAATTATTTGGATAGCAGGAAAGAATACATCGCACTCTCTATTTTTAACAACAACACCTATATCTCCATTGGATAATTCTACCATAGTATCTAGTGAAAAAAACTCTGTATTATCCAATAATATCTCCAAAAAATGTACGTCATATTTTTTAAAAAGTTCACTCAACTTAGGCTTTAATTGTGTGTTCATATTCCCTAATATTTTATGGGAAAGTTTTAGCTCAAAAAACATCTCCATAAGTTGTATAATTTTTGCAAATTTATGAATACTATGTCCTTGCAACTTTTGTGGAAAGCCTGTTCCATCGATCATTTCATGATGATGCAAAATTCCTACAAGTACATCTGAGTGTAAAAAATATTTTTTGCTTAAATAATTATACGCTAAAGCAGGATGTAATTGATAAGCATTTTGAAGATTTTTAAGATAAGGTGATATTATTCCAACATCTTTAAGAAGTGATGCCATAAAAAGATTTTCTACTTCTTCTTTAGCTAGACCTGCTTTTATTCCAAAAATAGCAGTCATAATTGACATATATATTATTGTACCAGCAGTCGTATTTCCAGTCATCTTATCTGGGATATATCTAATTTTAAGATATTCTTTTTTTTTAAATAATTCCTCTACAATATCTTCTACAGTAAAATATGCTTCCATAACAATCTCTTCTGTAGCAGTGCCTTCAAAAGATGCTTTCCCTAGTTCTTCTAATTTTGATATTACTTCTCCCATGTTATCTAGCTGAGCCATAAATAAACTTTCAGGATTACTTAAACAATATTCGTCTGTTATGTATATATATTCAATATTCATATAGTCTAACTTGTGTATAATGGGTTGGGTTACATTTGTATTTTTATACAAAATTATTTGTCCGTAGTTATCATAAATATCAACTGCTATTTTGCTATCCAGTCTCAATTTATTTACTGATACTAATCTCATAATAATTCCTCCATCTAAAAGTTATCTCACAAACAGATTTGTATACTATAAGTATATTGAATAAGATATAGTTTTGTCCCAAAAATTATAAATGATTTTTTCGAGTAATTTTTATTAATAAGTATGTGTATTTTTTATAAGTTTTTGGTAATCCTCTAAAATGAATAAATTTTACTTTTTAGGAGGTCGTATGATTATTGAAGAATTACATCAGCATATTGCTGATAAAAACTTAAAGTATTGGCTTCAATCTTTTGGTTGCCAAATGAATGCTCATGATTCTGAAAAAATCGAAAGCATGCTTGAACAAATTGGATATATTAAAGCTCAAAAAGAAGCTGATGCTAATATTATTATTTATAACACTTGTTGTGTTAGAGAAAATGCCGAATTAAAAATTTATGGTAAACTAGGGTATCTAAAAACATTGAAGAAAAAAAATCCGTCTCTTATAATTGGATTATGTGGTTGCATGATGCAACAAGATATTGTTTTAAATACTTTAAAGGAAAAATATAAATTTGTAGATATGATATTTGGAACATACAATCTTTATAAATTTCCAGAAATATTAAAAACTAGACTAGAAACTGGCGATCCAGTTATTGATATTTGGGATACTCATAAAGAAATTGATGAAAATTTATCATCATTGCGTAAATATCATTTTAAGGCTTGTGTTAATGTCACATATGGTTGTAATAATTTTTGTACTTATTGCATTGTACCTTATGTTAGAGGAAGAGAACGTAGTAAAAATTCTGAAGCTATTATAAATGAAGTTACAAACCTTGTTAGTGAAGGTACAAAAGAAATTATGTTGCTTGGACAAAATGTAAATTCCTATGGTAAGACACTAGATCCACCAGTAAGTTTTGCTGAGCTGTTGGAAAAAGTAAGTACAATAGAAGGGCTTAAGAGAATTAGGTTTATGACTTCTCACCCAAAAGATTTGAGTGATGAATTAATAGATGTGATGTCCAGAAATAAAAATATATGCAAAAGTTTACATCTACCAATTCAATCTGGTAGTGATAAAATTTTAAAAGCAATGAACCGTATATATACTCAAGAGAATTATCTAAATTTAGTGAAGAAAATTAAATCTATTATACCCGATATTACTCTGACGACAGATATAATTGTTGGGTTCCCTGGAGAAACAGAGGAAGATTTTGAAGAAACTCTTAAGGTAGTAAAAGAAGTTAAATATTTAAGTGCTTTTACATTTATATATTCAAAACGTACAGGGACCCCTGCTAGTGTCATGGAAAATCAAGTGCCTGAAGAAATAGTCAAGAAGAGATTTAACAAATTGGTTAATGTACTAAATGAAATTTCTTTAGATTATATGAAATCACAAGTGGGTACCAGTGTTCAGGTTTTGTTTGAGGAAAAAAGTAAAAGTAATGCTGAAACAATAACAGGAAGAACAGACACTGGAATTTTAGTTCATGCTCCTGCTAGTGAAGATTTAATTGGCAATTTTGCTTATGTAAAAATTACAAATGCAAAAACACATTATTTATCTGGAGAAATAATTAAGGAGGAATTGCAATGACTCCAATGATGCAACAATATTTTAATATAAAAGAAAAGCACAAAGATTGTATAGTGCTCTTTCGCCTTGGAGATTTTTTTGAAATTTTCTTTGAGGATGCAATAACTGCAAGCCGTGAACTGGAAATTGTTCTGACTGGACGTGAATGTGGTATGAGAGAAAAAGCTCCTATGTGTGGAGTTCCAGCTCATGCTGTACAAAATTATATTTCTAAATTAACTGAAAAAGGATATAAAGTTGCTATTTGTGATCAAGTTGAAAATGCTAGTGATGCAAAAGGACTAGTAAAAAGAGATATTATAAGGATTATTACGCCTGGGACAGTTTTAGAAGGAAACATTTTGCAAGCCGAGAAAAACAACTATATAGCTAGTGTAGTCTTTTATAAAAATGAGTATGGACTTAATTTCTGTGATATAAGTACTGGCAGTTGGCAACTTACTACATTTGAAAAAAATGCTACGCCAAAAAAAGTTATCGATGAATTAGCTAAGTTTATACCTGTAGAATGTTTAATTAGTGAAAATTTAAAAGGTAGTTCGATTGAAATATTTTTAAAGAATTCGTGTAATTGTTTAATAGATTATATATCATCATATGTATTAGATACAACTTATAGTCGCAACATTTTAGAAGATCATTTTAATATATTAGATCTTAATGGAATTGGAATAACAACAAACATTTCAATTTTATCTGCAGGAGCTTTATTAAATTATTTGAAAGAAACCCAAAAAGATAATTTGGTTCATTTAAATAAAATCCAAATTTACAATACAGAAGATTATATGTTATTAGACAGCGACACACGCAAAAATTTAGAAATTTGTGAAACTTTACGAAGTCAAAAAAGTAAAGGTTCTTTATTGTGGGTGCTCAATAACACACATACCGCTATGGGAGCAAGATATTTAAGAAAATGTGTGGAACAACCTTTAATAAATATAAATGCTATTAATGATAGGCTGAATACAACACAAGAACTAGTTGAAAATCTATTTTTACATGGCGATTTGATTGATTATATTAAGCAAGTTTATGATATAGAACGACTAATTAGTAAAATTGCATTTGGGAGTTGTAATGGTAAAGAATTGCTTTCATTAAAGAGTTCTATTGAACATTTACCTCAAATCCAAAATCTTCTAAAAAATACAAGTTCAACTATATTATCCAGTATGTACAGCAATTGGGATAATTTAGAAGATATTTTTAATTTAATTGAGAATTCTATTTCAGAAGACTGTCCTATTTCGGTTACTGAAGGTGGGCTTATAAAAGAAGGGTATAATGAAGAAGTTGATCATTATAAGTCTATTAAAGCAAATGGAACTTCATGGTTGCGAGATATTGAAAATGACGAAAAAGGAAAAACTGGAATTAAAAATTTGAAGATTAAGTATAATAAAGTTTTTGGATATTTTTTGGAAGTCACTCATTCTTACTCAAAATTAGTTCCCGATTATTTTATTCGTAAACAAACATTGTCTAATTGTGAAAGATTCATTACTCCTAAATTAAAAGAAATTGAAGAAGAGATTTTAAGTGCGGACGAAAAACTTATTCAACTAGAATATGATCTTTTTACACAAATTAAAGATACTATTAAATCTAATTTGGAACGGATATCTTCTATTTCAAATAACATTGCTCAACTAGATATGTTTTGTTCATTTGCTACTATCGCACTTAAAAATAATTATGTTAAGCCTATTATTAACAATGCTTCTAATATTGAAATAAATAATGGAAGACATCCTGTTGTTGAAAAAATGATGAATTTTAATAATTTCATACCAAACTCGACTATGCTTGATGAAGATATAAACCAAATCTCATTAATTACAGGCCCCAACATGGCTGGCAAATCAACTTATATGCGACAAGTTGCTCTTATTGTATTAATGGCTCAAATTGGCTCTTTTGTTCCTGCTGATTCGGCTAATATTGGCATTGTTGATAGAATATTTACACGTATTGGAGCATCAGATGATTTAAGTGCTGGAAAAAGTACATTTATGGTTGAGATGACAGAAGTTGCTAATATTTTAAATAGTGCAACTAAAAATAGTTTATTAATTTTGGATGAAATTGGTCGTGGTACAAGTACCCTAGATGGGCTTAGTATTGCTACTTCTATAATAGAGTATATCGCTGAAACATTAGGTGCTAAAACTTTGTTTGCTACTCATTATCATGAGCTAACCACACTAAAAGAGCGGTACAATAATATACAAAACTATTGTGTTGATGTTAAAGAACACGGCGAAGACATTATATTTTTACACAAAATAAAACAAGGCAAAGTTGACCATAGTTATGGTATTCAAGTCGCAAAACTTGCTGGTGTGCCTATTCATGTTTTAAAACGTGCAAAGCAGATTATGTTAAATATAAGTACAACTACAAATGAAATAAACATTAATAATACACCAGTTGATGTGCCTGATATAGATTTGAATTTTCCTGTTATAGAGCAACTTAAAAAAATTAATATAAATAGTATAAATCCATTGGAAGCTATGCAAATATTGGATAACTTACAAAAACTTATTGTTATTTAAAGGACATGTTATGATTAGAATTTTAGATACTCATACAATAAATAAAATTGCAGCTGGTGAAGTGATTGAACGCCCTGCTTCAGTTGTAAAAGAGCTGATTGAAAATAGTATTGATGCAAAAGCCACCTCTATTACTGTTGATGTAAAAAATGGTGGGCTTGATTTAATTCGTATTACAGACAATGGAAGCGGAATAAAAAAAGATGAGATGGAAACTGCATTTTTACGCCATGCAACAAGTAAAATTACTTCTGCTGAAGATTTGCAAACTATACTTTCACTAGGGTTTAGAGGTGAAGCACTGGCTTCTATCGCATCAGTATCTTATTTGGAGATGATAAGTAAAATATCATCTTCTATAACAGGAAAAAAAGTTGTTGTTGAAGGTGGAGAATTTCAAAATGCTCAAGAAATATCCGCTTCAGATGGTACAAGTATAACTATGAAAAATCTATTTTATAATGTGCCAGCAAGAAAAGCTTTTTTAAAAAGTAATTCTACAGAAGGTGCAAAAATTACTGATTATATGTATAAGTTGGCATTAGCAAACCCAAATATTTCATTTAAATATTTTTTAAATAACAAATCTATTTTTCAAACTAGTGGTAGTTCAAATTTGCAAACAACATTATTTCAAATTTATGGTAAAAACATTGCAAATCAAACACTACATTTAGAGTATTCTTTTAATAATGGTTCTATAACAGGACTTTTAGGAAAACCAGCTATTAGTCGTGGAAATAGAAACCATGAACACTTTTTTATTAATGGAAGATATATAAAAAGTAAACTTTTGCAGGAAGCAACAGAACAGGCATATAAAACTCTTACTATGGCTGGAAAATACCCTTTTCTAGTGTTACATTTAAATATTGATCCAACAGAAGTAGATATAAATGTGCATCCTGCAAAATTGGAAATTAGATTTAAAAATATAGACGTAATTTATAACTTAGTTTATGAATCTATTACCTCTACTTTTAATCAACAAAATATTATTCCGTCTATTCAAGAAGTTAAAAAAGAACCTAAGCCAAAAAAACAAGTTGTACAATCGGTTCAAATGGAACTTCCAGAGCTACAAAAAAAAATAGTTGCACCAAATAAACTGTTTGATATTCCTGTTGTACCTCAAATTGAAGATAAAAAAAAGATACAACCATTAGAACCTTTAAAAGAAGATAAAAAATATGTGAAGCCTTTCGGTAGTATACAAGTTGCAAAAGAAGCTGCTAAAATATATTGCCCAGATATTGAAAAACGTTCTAACGCCATAACTAATGAACCGTCTTATCCCAATAAAAATAAAATGGTATATGGCATAGATTATAAAGTAATTGGACAATTATTTGATACTTACTGGCTTATCCAGCATTATGAAATGATTTTGTTAATGGATCAGCATGCAGCTCATGAACGCATTATGTATGAAAGTTATTTAAGCCAATTTAATAGTCAAACTATTCATTCGCAACAACTTATTACGGCACAAACTTTACATTTTTCATCAGAAGAATTATGTATCTTAGAAGAAAAAAAGGTATTACTTCATTCACTAGGGTTTATATATGAACAATTTGGAGAGAATGACATTATCATTAGAGAAGTACCTATTATATTTAATAAACCTATTCCTATTGACAGGTTAAAATATATTATAGATTCCTTTATAAGTCAACCAAATATAAAATTATATTCTACAGAAGAAGAATACATTATCAGAATAGCTTGCAAAAATGCTATTCGTGGAAAGGATAAATTGACTGCTTTAGAATGCCAAAAACTAATTGAACAATTATTAATGTTAGAAAATCCATACACCTGTCCACATGGCCGTCCTACATTAATTAGCTTGACAAAAAAAGATATAGAAAAAATATTTAAAAGAATTTAGGTGACCTAATTGGATAAAATAAAGACAATTTTAATTTCAGGTCCTACAGCATCTGGAAAAACTAGTGTAAGTATTGAACTTGCCAAAAAATTAAACGGCGAAATAATATGTATTGATTCAATGCAAATTTATAGAAATATGGATATTGGAACAGCCAAAGTTACACAAGAAGAAATGCAGGGAATTTCCCACTATATGATAGATGAACTTTATCCTTCACAAATGTCTGATGTAGCTTGGTTTAAAGATACAGTTAAAAATTATATAAATCAAATTCATCAAAAGAATAAAGTACCTATTTTGGTGGGTGGAACAGGGTTTTATATAAATGCTATCTTGTATGACACTGAATTTAGTGAAAAAAATTCAAATTATGAAATGAGAAATGAATTTAGAGAGTACGCTTTTTTAAATGGGACAGACAAACTACATGATAAATTAAAAGAAATTGATCCTGTGAGTGCAGAGTCTATCCACCCTAACAATGTAAAAAGAGTTGCTCGTGCATTAGAATATTTCTATGAAACTGGTCACACTATATCGTCTCATAATACCACAGAATTAAATAAACGCACTAGTAATAATTCCCCATACAACTTTAAATTTTTTACACTAAATATGGATAGGCAAATTCTTTACAATAAAATAAATCAGCGTGTTGATATTATGATAAATGCAGGGCTTTTAAATGAAGCCAAGTGGTTATTTGACCAAAATTTTGATGAAAATCTTACAGCTATGAAAGCTATTGGTTATAGAGAATTTTTTCCCTATTTCAAAGGAGAGATAGACTTAGATACTGCTATTGAAAAAGTTAAGCAGAACACTAGAAACTATGCTAAGCGACAGTTAACTTGGTTTAAACATCAGGCAAACCCTATTTTTGTTGAGGTAGACAAATTCAATTTTGAAATGCCACTTATAGTAAAAGAAATTTTAAAATATATTGAATAAACCCGTTATATATAGTCGATACTTAGATATTAAATTAAATATTATAGAGGTGAAATTATGCAAGATTTAGTATTAAATAAATTACGCAAAGAAAAAATATTAGTAACTATATTTTTAACAAATGGATTTCAAATTAAAGGAATTTTAAAAGGTTTTGATAATTTTGTAATCATTGTTGATAGTGAAGATAAACAGCAAATGTTATATAAACATGCTATATCTACAATTGTTCCTTCACGTACAGTAAGTTTAACCGAATAATAATTGAAGATAGTTTTAAGGTTTTCTTAAATTATTGCTCGATAAGGAAGAATATTATATTGTATTTTTCCTTATCATAGGGCAAAATAATATGTTTTGTCAAAATAAATTATCTATTTCTTCTTGCTGTTGGTTTTGTTCTTCATCATTTATCGAATTCATGTATTGTTCAGTTGTTTTAATATCATTCTCTTTCAAAGACTTATTCAAATCTCTAAAAAATCCTTCAAAAGTGAAACTATTTTTCTTTTTTTCCATAAAATACTCTCCTTATACATAACATTCCAACATTTCTTAGAAAAAAGTTTACCACCTCTGCAGGTGGTGTACAATAAGAATAGTATTTGTTTATTAAAAATTATTTATGCATCAACTCTTTAGCATTAAGTAATATAATTATAATTTCTAAAATTAAGTATTTTAAAAAATTCTATTAGTCATATTTGAATTTAAGTGTTTTTGAAATATAAATTTATAATCTTTTCCTAATTTCATTTTGATTAATTCATTTATATCTGCTTCTTTATCCATAAGCGTATGATATGCTTCTATTGCAGTAGAGTCTTTTTCAACTAACTCTAAAATTGTTCTTTCTTCAATTTGATCTCTTTGAATTTCAGTTAAGATATTATAAATAATTATTAATTCATGGTATTCTTTTATCCCAACCTCAAAACTAAAATCCCATTCGCCAAGTTTAAAACTGATTTCACCAATACCAATTCTGTGGTTGTCTTCAAGTAAAATCAGTTTGCTAATTATTCCTTCACTATAGTTGCTTCTTCTTGTTATTCTTTTCCCTAGTTTATCTCCATCAATGGATATAATTCCAAGGTTTGTCAAACATAGTTCTCTGTCATAATCTGTAATAACAATCATAGGAATTTCGTCTGGCCATACAAATTTATTGCTTTTAGTTGCTTTCATCTTTTCTGATTCAATTATAAATTTCATAAAAAATGCTCCTCTCATAATATACCAATTTTTATTGTTATTCGTGCCAACGGATTTAAGAACAACGTGACTAAATCTGATATTTCGCTTAGTATTTTTAAATATAATACTGTACTTGGCCAGAAATTATTAGCTCACATAGTCCTTTTACTTTATAATTTTAGCTGCTAGTTCTTCGTTAAACAATTCTAATTCTTCCATATTGCTTGTTTCCCATAATTGCCAAAATTTATCTTGAGTTGCTTGCAATTCTCTAGTTATTTGTTGTTTAAATAGTGTCTGTATATTTGCAAGAATGTCTCCAACAAGGTGAGATTCTTCAGGTAGATTTGTTTGTGCCCTCAAAACTTCATCTCTAATAGCAGACATTTCTTGGTCCAATAAGTATGCTGCTTGAGCAGCTTTAATTAAGCGATCTTGAAGTTCATGAGGCATATTTTGTCTATATTTATATCTAAGTGAATGCTCAATGGTCGCCCAAAAATTCATAGCTAATGTTCTTATTTGAATTTCTGCAAATATAAATCTTTCTCCCATAGCAGTCTGAACAGGATATTTTATGATAATATGATAACTTCTATAGCCACTTGCTTTTGTATTTTCTATATAATTTCTTTCTTCAATAATTATCATATCTTTGTTGTCTCTTGCTCTAACAATATTTATAACTCTATAGATATCTTCAACAAATTGACACATTATTCTTATACCAGCAATATCTTCAATTTTATCTTCAATTTGACTTAGTGGAATGTTTTTCTTCTTAGCTTTTTCTAAAATGCTTGAAATGTTTTTAACTCTCCCAGTAACAAATTCAATTGGAGAATATTCATCTAAAGTTTTACATTCTTTTCTTATCGCTTTAAATTTAATTTTTAATTCATCAACAGCTTGCGTATACGGAATCAACATTTTTTTCCAATTTTGTATTTCCACTTATTTCACCTGCCTTCATATTTATTATATCTAATTTTGCTAATAACCTCAACTATAAACGATATTTTTCATATTTTATATATTTGTCTCATAATGTATATAAACAAGCTTTTTATAAATATCAATGAATAAATATATTATTATATTTGCTTAAAAAATGAAAGGAGTTATACAATGAGTAAAAAAACTTTAATTACAGGAACACTTATTTTAACGCTTGCAAACTTTATCACTAGAATTCTTGGATTTATATTTAGAGTATATATGGTTGATATTATGGGTGCAGAGGGGATAGGTTTATATCAACTTATTTTTCCAATTTATATGCTTACATGGGCTACATGTTCAGCTGGGGTTTCAGTCGCCGTATCAAAAAAAGTTGCAGAATACAGTACAAATAAATTATATCAAGATAGCATTCGTACATTAAAATGTGCAATTGCAATTGCAGTGACTACGTCTATTCCAATATCGTTTTTATTATTTACATTTTCAAGTCCAATAGCCGTACATATTGTACATGCACCTGCAACTGCTTTATCACTAAAACTTTTAGGATTTTGTCTTCCATTTATGGCAACGGCTTGCTGCATAAGAGGGTATTTTCAAGGTAGACAAGAGATGGCTATTCCTGCGACTGCACAAGTTATTGAACAATGTGCAAGAATGATTGCTATTGCTGTTCTTTCAGGGTATTTTGTTCCATATGGATTGGAATTTGCATGTGCCTTGGCAACAGTTGGTTTATGTGTTGGTGAACTTACATCTTGTTTGTTTACAGTTATTATGTATAATATTAAGAAAAGTAGAATGACTTTGGGAAAAGCGACTATTCCTTATCCAGAATTATTTTCATCTTTATTTTTCTTATCACTACCAATTACAGCAAATAGATTTTTAACATCAGCTTTACAATCTATTGAACACATACTTATACCTTTACAACTTCAAAAATTTGGGCTTGATGCAGGACAGGCAGTTAGTGTTTTTGGTATGTTTACTGGAATGGCAATGCCTCTTTTGCAATTTCCAACAATGCTAACAGGTTCTTTGTCAGTTGCACTAATTCCAGCTATTTCGTCAGCACGGGCTAAAAATAATACAAAAGTATTGCAACAAACTGTAAGCATGGCAATACAATTTTCATCTCTTATAGGAATTGGAGCAGCAGGTTTATTTTTAAGTCTTGGAGAAGAAATTGCAGTTGCAACATATAAAATGGAAGATGTAGGATATATTTTAAAATTATTAGGTGTAATTTGTCCATTCTTCTATTTGCAATCTATTTTAACAGGAGTTTTAAATGGACTTGGATTACAAAAGATGACGTTTAAAGGAAACTTAATTGCATCAGTTGCATGTATTGCAAGTATATTGTGGCTAGTTCCAACTCAAGGATTAGTTGGATTTACACTTGCATTGCTGCTACATTATGGAATTGCTACATTGTATCATTTATTCCATGCACTACACTCTATTGAATTGCCAATTAACTTTATAGATTGGATGATTAAACCAGCTTTTGCCATAAGTTGTGGGGCAGTTATTATGAACTATATCCATAATAATATGTTAGTAAATGTTTTTTCACTACCTATTGCAACTCTTATAGCAATTGCTATATTAGGAATATTTTATATTACATTTTTATTTTCATTTAAATGTATATGCAAAGAAGATCTTCAAATGTTTTTGAGATAATCTTGAATAAATTATGCCAAATTTGCTTATACTTCCATTATATGAAAATGAGGTGAAAAATTTGAGAATTCCTAAACATATTGCTGTTATTCCAGACGGTAACAGACGTTGGGCTGAAAATACTGGGTTAAAAAAACATCAAGGATATACCCATGGGCTTGATCCAGGGTTATTATTTCTTAAATTATGTCAACGATATGGAGTTAAAGAGCTTACTTATTATGGGTTTACAACAGACAATTGTAAACGTCCAAAGGTTCAAGTAAATGCATTTTCTGAAGCCTGCGTTCAAGCAGTAAAAATTATAGAAAATGAAGGAGTTTCACTACTTGTTGTTGGAAATACCGAATCAGAATTATTTCCAAAAGAATTACTTCCGTATACAACACGTACAAACCAAGATACAGATTTTATTCGTGTAAATATGTTGGTAAATTATGGTTGGGAATGGGATTTAGGACATATGCATACATCAAGTAATAATAGGAAAAACATATATTCTCAAATTAAATCACATGATATATCAAGAATTGATCTGGTCGTTAGACTAGGTGGAAGAAATAGATTATCTGGGCTTCTACCTATTCAATCTGTATATGCAGATTTCTTTTCATCGAATATTATGTGGCCAGATTTCAAAGAAGAAAACTTTGTTTCTGCACTGAACTGGTATAATAGTCAAGATGTTACACTAGGAGGTTAATCCTAGTCTAATATCTTGACTTACGTATACTCTAAAACAAAATTTACCACTATTATTTTTATATTGAATATGTTATTATATTACATATATGTAAGAAATAGTTAATACATATTTAGGGAGGATTTATTAGTGAACAAAAAATATATACCAATAGTTTTGTCGTTTATTTCTTTATCGACACCAGTTTTTGCAAAAGAAAATATATATGCAAAAGAAATATCAGATGTACATACACAAGAAGAATTGTTAAAATCATTTCAATATCATAAGCCTGAAAAAAACCGTTATTTGGATAACTCTGTTGTAGTTGAAATAACTGATGAATCTAATCCTCTTTTAGATAATTTTGCTTATGAGATTATTGAGCTTGTTAATTTTGAACGTGCTAAAGTAGGAGCAAACCCTTTAAAACTTGATGCGGAACTTAATTCAATTGCTCAAATTAAATCTGAAGACATGAAAAAGAATAATTACTTTAATCATACAAGTCCTGTTTTTGGAACACCATTAGAAATGTTAGATAAGTTTGGAGTTGAGTATTTAACGGCAAATGAAAATATTGCAATGGGTCAATCTTTACCTGTAACAGTTGTAGGTGGCTGGATGAGCAGTGAATTTCATAGAAGTAATATCCTTAACAAATATTTCACACACATGGGAATTGGTCTTTCTGAAGACGGAAACTATTGGACTCAATTATTTAAATCAGTTGTTTAATATACTAGAAAAAGCCTAGATACTTTTAATTAGTGTCTAGGCTTTTCACTATATCTAATAAAACAGTTCTTTAACCATACTTATAAAAATTTTATCTGCTTTAGATACGAATCTATCTTTAACGGTAGCAATACATGTTATCCAGTAAGGATCATATTGCTCTTCAATTTGAACATATGTAGGTGAAAATGTAGAATCATAAATAGATACATAAAATTGAGGTATAAATGTAATACCCAATCCTTGTGCAGCCAAACGTTTAGCTGTTTCAAAGTTTTTGAGAGTAAAAATTATATTAGGTGCAAAAGAAGCCTTAGCAAATATATTATCAGATATTTGACGTATTCGTTGATCTTTATCCATTAAAATAAAATTTTGATCTTTACAACATTTAATGTCCAAGACTGGATAAGGTCCAGACGACATCTTAGCTTGATTTAATACTTCATTATCTTTATCCATAGCTAATAAGAAAATATCTTTAGACAGTGGATCATAATGGATTTGAAGATTGTTTTTTGCTTGAGGTGCGTGCATAATAGAAAAATCTATTTCACCAGACAAAAGAGATTTTTCTAGTTCAATAGAATTTTTTTCTTTGATCAATAACTCTATATCTGGATATAATGATTTAAACTTAGGAATGACACTAGGTAATATGGATGTGGCCAGATGATTTGTTATTCCTATATTTATACTTCCTTTTTTTAATTCATCTAAATAGCTAATTTCTGTTAAAAATTCATCATACATTTTCAAAGTTTGTACTGCAAATATGTAGTATTTTTCTCCTGCTGGAGTTAAAACTAACCCCGTAGAAGTACGTTTAAATAATGCAGTAGCTAAATTGTCTTCTAATTTTTTTACAACTTGACTCAAAGATGGCTGAGAAAGATATAATTTTTTTGCGGCTTTTGATAAGCTTTTTTCTTCGGCAATTATTTTAATATATAATAAGTCTTTGTTATTCATTTAATACTCTCCTTATCTATAAATACTAGTTATACAATATTAAATCATTGTATACACTAACTAACTATATATACGATGAAGTTTAATTAAATATGATGATATATATATGTCATAAGTTGTGCTAGTTTAATTATCTTTCTTGTTACTTACCTATAAATACTAGCTATAATAATATAATCCGTTAAAAAATATCTTTGAAAATTTTTAGTTCTAGTATATAATACTTATTAAGTTCTAATATATGGTAACCTATAAATATTTATATATTTATAACTTTTTATATCGGTTGTTTTTAATTAGAACGATAGTATTACATATTTATGGTAAGCTTTTATGGAAGTTTCTATATTAGAGAGAAATTAAAATATTATTTTTTTGACTGTATCCAAAAATTTAGGAGGAAATTATGAAAAGCAAGAAATTTATTAATATTATGTTGATATCTACAATGGTATTAAGCATATTTACAGGTTGTGCATCAGAATCTGAGCCAGTAGCAAGCACCTCAGAGCAAAAGAAAGATACTCCAGAACAACTACAAAGTGACAAAGAGGCTACTTCAAGTTCACAAGAAACATATGATAGTGTTCAAACTGCAGATGTTATAGTAGTAGGTGCTGGTGGGGGTGGTATGTCCGCAGCATTAGCCGCAGTGGAAAATGGAGCAGAAAGTGTTATAATCATAGAAAAAATGCCAATGACAGGAGGCTCATTAAATACTACTAGTGGAACAATGTCTGGTGCTATGACTATAATTCAAGAAATAGACGGTTTAACTGAAGACAGTATAGAGTCATATAAAAATGATATTATTACAGAAGGTGAAAAACTAGGTGGATATGCAAACGAACCACTAGTGGATTATTATGTAAATAATGCAGATGATATGATTAATTACCTATGGGAAGCTGGACTAAACGACAATCAATACACAGTTGATGCTGAAGGTAGAAAATCTGTTTTTGCACCAGAACATACACTTTATTCTTATCCACGTTCTTATAAGGCAAAACCACATAATCCTAAAGAATATAAATCTGCAGCCCATGAGCTATTGGATGAACTTATAGCAGAAGAAGATAAGATAACAGTATTATTAAATACAGAGGTTGTGGAATTACAAGCAAATGAAAACGGGCAAGTACTTAATGCTATAGCTACATCTGGTGATAAAACTACACTTTTTACTGCTAACAATGGTATTATAATGGCCACAGGTGGATATGCGGGCAACCCAAAACTAATGGGCGAATTTAGCGAATATGGTGATGTAGTAATTACAGGTGGTTTAGCCACAGCAGACGGTAACGGCCTAAGACTTATGCAAGAAGTAGGCGGAAGCTTACACCTTGAGTCGATGGGATGGATACCTACATATCCAATGGGACTAGAAAGTCTAGAGGTAGCTGGTACAGGACAAATAGCTACTACCAAAACTCAATATGCTGGGGGCATACTAGTAAATACAAATGGCGAACGTTTTGTAAATGAAACAGATGCTGATAATGTTGCTAGAGAGGTGGCGTTGGAACATCAACCCGAGGGAATACAATACGAAATATATACTGACAAAATAGGTGAAGATCTAGTAGCATCAGGGCAAGGAGGTTTCTTAACATATTATTTCCAATCTCCTTCTTTTGCAGGACATGTAACCACAGCTTCATCTTTAGAAGAGTTAGCACAAAAACTAGAAATACCAGTAGATACTTTCCTGAAAACAGTAGAGGACTATAATTCTCATGTTGATGCTAAAACTACTGATGAGTTTGGTAGAAATTTTGCTGAAATATCATCACCTTTCAATGTGGCTATTAATAAAATTGAGGGCGATAAATTTTACGCTGTTGCAATCAAACCTCTAGCTATAATTACTATGGGTGGCATACAGGTAAACACTGATATGCAAGTTGTAGATGAAGCGGGTAATGCCATCCCAGGACTGTATGCAGCTGGTGAAACTGTCGGTGGAGTATGGGGTAGATATGTATCATCTGGTACTGGTGTAATGGGACCAATAGTATTTGGTGACTTAGCAGGTGAAAATGTTATGACTACTGAACTTGCTACGGACTACACTGTTAAGCCAGCATCAAATATTTTAGCCGAAGAGTTATTTATAAAAGAAAATTCCGCTACAGTATCCGAACTGTCTTTGGTTGGTGTAAAAGACGGCGATTATACTGTAACAGTTGATGGTCAAGAAGGACCTATGGATATCAAGGTTAGCTTTAAAGATGAAACTATTACGGGTGTCGAAATTGTAAGTCACAACGAAACCATCACAATAGCTAAACCAGCACTTGATACTGTGCCACAAGCTATAGTAGATAATAATAGTATAGATGTTGAAGCTGTAACAGGAGCAACATTAACTACTAACCGAATTGTAAAAGCTGTGAAAGAAGCAGCAGAGTTAGCTAAACAATAATATTAAGCTCCTACAAGTGAATATGCCGTTTGTAGGAGCTTTTTAAACTTATGTTATTCGTGATAACGGATTTAGGAACAACGTGACTAAATCTGTTATTTATTATTCAGCAGTTACAAGTTCCACCTCAACACCAATTACTGGGTCTACAGTTTCACCATTTACTAGTCTAACAGCTGTTTCAATTGATACAGCACCCATCAATGAAGGTTGTTGCTGAACAGTAGCTCCCATTCTTCCTTCTGCAACTGCAGCAAGTGCATCATCTGTAGCATCAAAGCCAACAACCAATATATCTTTTCCAGAGGTAGCTTCAATTGCACCAAGAGCCATCTCATCATTATGAGCAAAAATTCCTTGTAAATCAGAATTTGCTTGTAAAATATTTTCTGTAACTGTTAGTCCTTCTGCACGATTAAAGTTAGCTGTTTGGCTTGATACAACATCAAAATTTGCATCAGCTATATTATGAAAACCTTGCCCTCTATTAATTGCAGCAGAAGAACCTTCAATTCCTACTAGTTCTGCCACTTTTGCATTTGCTCCAAGTTTATCTAGTAAATATTGTGTTGCCAGTTCTGCTCCTTGTACATTGTCTGATGCAATTGCAACATCTACAGTTTGCCCATCAACTCCACGGTCAACAGAAATTGTTTTTATCCCTTTGTTGATAACATCACCCACAATAGGAGAAACCGCACTTGAATCCACTGGGTTTACAACTAACACATCAATATTTTTAGACATAAGGTCTTCAATATTACTTACTTGTTTTGCAACATCATCTCCTGCATCCACAACTACAAGTTCCACGCCTAGTTCTTCTGCTTTTAATTCTGCACCTTCCACTAAAGATACAAAAAACGGATTGTTAAGAGTAGAAACTGCAAATCCAACTTTTATTTCATCATCTACAGATGTTTCTACTTCACTAGTTGTTGCTGGTTCCTCAACTCCAGAACTACATCCTGTCATACATGCACTAAGTGCTAAAGTTGTTAAAAATACTCTAAATAATTTTCTCATAAATCTTCTCCTTTTTATCTTTTCAATTTTATCTTTGTTTGTCAGACAATACTGCTGTTAAAATAACTAATCCTTTAATTACATCTTGATAATATGATGATACATTGATAATATTTAAACCATTATTTAATACTGCAATAATTAAAACTCCTATTAATGTTCCAAATATCTTCCCTCTACCACCACTTAAACTTGTTCCACCTAGTGCAACTGCTGCAATTGCATCTAATTCATAGCCTGCTCCCAATGTTGGTTGAGCGGACCCTAGTCTTGAAAGTAATATTAATCCTGAAAGAGATGAAAAGAAGCCTGATATTGCATAAACTGTTAATTTTGTCTTAGTAATATTAACACCAGCAATTGCAGCTGCTTTTGCATTGCTCCCAACCGCATACACTCTGCGACCAAATATAGTTCTATGTAGCAAGAAATATAAACAAATAAATGACACTGCTAAAATAATAATCGGTGTAGGTATTCCAAACACATATCCTCTACCTAAACTACTTAATACATGGGTACTAAACATATCGTCTTTAGTAAGATTTGAAATGGGTTTACCATTTGAAATAATAAATGTAATTCCACTGTAAGCTGTCAATGTAATTAAAGTTGCAATAAAAGGTTGCAATCTACCTTTTGTAACCATAAGACCATTTACAGCTCCTAGCAAAGTTCCCATTAAAAGTGCTAGAACTATTGCTATTGGTGCAGTAACTCCACTAACCATAAGTTGTGCTGCAATTGTAACACTGAGAGCCAGTATTGAACCAACCGATAAGTCTATTCCACCAGTTAGTATTACTAGTGTCATACCAAACGCAATTAATCCATTATTTGCAGATTGACGTAACACAGAAATTATATTATCAAAACTTCTAAAATCTGGACTGATAAAAGCTAAAACTCCAACTAATAAAAGTAGTGCAATTAAAGAACCCCAATTTGATTTCTTCATAAACTCCCCCCTGTTGCTAAAGTCATAATATTTTCCTCGGTTATATTTTCTCTATTTATAATTCCTGCAAGTTTTCCTTCATGAATAACTGCTACTCTATCGCTCATTCCTATAATTTCTGGTAATTCCGATGAAACCATTATTATAGCAACTCCTGCTTTTGTGAGCTCATTCATAATATTGTAAATTTCCTTTTTTGCCCCAATATCCACACCTCTAGTTGGTTCATCAAGAATTAAAATCCTTGGATTACTAGCAACCCATTTGGCAAATACTACTTTTTGCTGATTTCCACCAGAAAGACCACCAGTTGATTGCTCAATGCCAGAGCTACGAATTTTAAAATTATCAGATCCTTGATTAGATAATTCTTTTTCCTTCTTAAAATTAATAACACCATATTTATTTGAAATATTTTTAAGGTTAGGTAGTGAAATATTTTCTCTGATAGAATATTCCAATAAAAGGCCTTCGACTTTTCTATCTTCAGTAATAAATCCAATCCCTAGTTGTTTAGCTTGCAATGGATTATTTATAGAAACGCTTTCTCCTTCAATATAAATTTCTCCATTATCAAGGGCCTGCATTCCAAAAATAGCTTGCATTATCTCAGTGCGTCCTGCACCCATTAGCCCTGATACTCCTAGGATTTCACCTTTGTTAACCTTAAATGACACATTTTTTATAATTTTTCCTTTATTTAAACTTTTAACCTCTAGAGCTACTTCATTTGTAATATTATTATCTTTTGGAAACCTATCACCTATTTCTCGTCCAATCATCAATTTTACTATGTCCTGCATTGTTGAATTGGCAATTTCTTTTACTGCAACATATTGGCCATCACGAAGAATTGTTATTCTATCACATAAAGAAAAAATTTCTTCCATTCTGTGCGAAATGTAAACTATGGATACGCCTTTTGATTTTAAATCTCTAATAACATTAAAAAGGATTTCTGTTTCAGCAATTGTAAGAGCTGCTGTTGGTTCATCCATAATTAAAACTTTTGCATCCACCATAAGAGCCTTTGCAATTTCAACCATTTGTTGTTTTCCAACGGATAGATCACTCAGTTTATCACTAGGGTTAATATCAACTCCTAGTTTATTTAAAATTTCTTGAGCTTCTTTTTTCATCTTATTTTTATGTACAATTCCAAACTTAGTAGTGATTTCTTTACACAAGAACATATTCTCTTCCACCGTTAAGTCTGGTATAACGTTTAGTTCTTGATGTATAAAAACAATTCCTGCTTTTTCAGCTTCGTTAGGGTGAGAATAATTTACAATTTGATCATCGACGTATATTTTTCCGTTATCACATGTGTATAAGCCAGTTAGGATTTTCATTAACGTAGACTTTCCAGCTCCATTCTCGCCCATTAGAGCATGAATTTCGCCACTGTTTAATTCAAATGAAGCTTTTTTTAGAACTTGATTGCTTCCAAAACTTTTATCAATATCCAGAAGCTTTACTTGCATATAATTCCCCCTTCTATATATTAAAACTACTTATGAATAATGAGAAAAGATAGGGGACTACCCTTGTATATATTATATAGTAATTATACTTAGATTTCAATACAAAACAACTAGTCATTATTGGTAATTTTCCCCTATATATATTAAACTTGACAGGCACAGCCTGTAATTATATTTTAAGTAACTAGTCATTATTGGCAATGTATTATACTAGTTACTTTATACTCTTTTTAATCAAAATTCACATTTGATTTTAATATAATATTAGCGTATGGCGTACATTCACCAGTGCGTATAACTGCTTTTGCTGCTTTTAATTGTTGTTTAAATTCTTCATGCAATACATAAGTTATTTTAACGTTGCCTACAATTTCTTTTATTTCATTTAAAACAGTAGGATTTTGTTCCTTGATTTCTTGTGCTAGTATAATTTCTTCAATAACCATATCTAAAGCAACCTCTTTTAACACACTTGCAAAAGAAGGAACCCCTTTTTTTATGGAAACATCTATTCTTTTCACTCCATCAGGAATGGGCAATCCACAATCCCCAATGCAAATATAATCAGTGTGCCCCATATATGCTAAAACGCTGGCAATCTCACTGTTTAATATACCATTTCTTTTCATGATTTATCTCCTTGATTTGTTATGACATTTCTGTTAAAACCACATATTTTGAAGGCATTCCATTTTGTGCCCCATGCTTTTCAGTTGATATCCCAGCTGTAATATTTGCAAATTTTAAAGCTTTTTCCAACGGATATTTTTGAGTTAAAGCATATGCAAAAGCTCCATTAAAGGTATCTCCTGCTCCAGTAGTATCTAACACTTTAGATTTTCTTGAAGGCACATTTAAAATAGTGTCATCTTTCATACTAATGGACACACCATTTTCACCTTGTGTGACAATTAACTGTTCTTTATATTTTTTTAGACATTCTTCTATGCTTAAATCTGGAAATAAAATTTTAACTTCATGTTCATTTGGAGTAATATAGTCTATTCCTGATAAAATGGTATCAGAAACATTTTTGGCTGGTGCAGGATTAAGAATTAGCTTAATATCTTTATCTTTACATATCTTCACTACATATTCATTTGTATCTTGAGGAATTTCATGCTGCATAATAATTATCTCACAACATAAAAGCTCATTTTTAACACTATCAATGTAATTTCTATCAACCAAATTGTTAGCTCCAGGGATTACTACAATAGTATTATCATGTTCTCCAACGGTTATGACAGCAAGACCAGTGTTTTCATCATCAATTTTCCTTATAAATGATGTGTCAACTCCATCTTGCTTCATCGATGAAATAAGTTTTTCACCATTTGCATCATTACCAACTGCACCAAACATTTTAACATTTCCACCAAGTTTAGCTATAGAAACTGCTTGATTTGCCCCTTTGCCTCCAGCATTATAATTTAAGTCTGTTCCTATTAAAGTTTCTCCTTTTAACGGAATACGTTCAGTGCTAAGCACCATATCCATATTTATACTTCCAACTACTCCAATTTGCATTCAAACTCACCTCGTTTTGGTTATGTTGTTTCCCTTTTAATAAGTTTCACGGGTAACACTATATTTTTTTGAACAATTTCCTTCTTCTCTATTATATCAATCATATATTTCATTGCATTTTTGGCAATCTCCTCAATCGGTTGTTCAATTGTTGTTAAAGAAGGAGTAACTTGCTCACTGCTTAAAATGTTATCATATCCAATTAATTTTATATCATACGGAACTTTCAAATTGTTATTATATAAAATTTTATAACAAGCTATTGCAACAATATCATTTGCACAAACAATTCCATCACAATTCTTATATTTCTTTAATAATATTTCCATCGCCTTTAATCCATCCTCAAATTCATATCCACACTCTAGACTTCTAGCTTCAAGTTGATTTTCAATACAAAAAGCTTGATAACCTTGAAGCCTCAACTTAGCCGTAGAAATCGTATTGAATGGTCCAAGAAAAACCATATTTTTGCAACCCGTTTCATAAAGATGTTCTGCCGCCAAATATCCACTAGTATAATGGTCACTACGGATAGATACCAAATTATTTTCATAGTCAAATCCTCTATCAATACTAATTACAGGCATTGTAGTTTTATATTTTAAGTTTGTATTAGTCGTGGTAAGTATCAATCCATCTACATTCATTGCTTGCAAATTTCTAATATATTCAAGTTCTGCTTCGTAGTTGTTGTTGCTGTTACATAAAATTATATGATAATTACTTTGATATGCTATTTGTTCAATGTATCTCCCTAGTTCATTAAAGAAAGGATTTGTGATGCTGGGCACAATGTAGCCAATTATTTGAGATGAATGTTTAAATAGTGAACGAGCAACTTTGTTAGGAATGTAATTTGTTTCTTGAATTACTTTTATAACACGTTGTCTTTTTTCTTCTTCAACATACGATGAATTATTTATAACTCTTGAAACGGTTGCAGATGACACATTTGCTAATTTTGCTATTTCCTTTATACTATAGTTTTTCAATCTATCACTCCTCTTGATATATGTAACCCGTTTCATATATATATTATTGCTTATTTATATTTGCTTGTAAATAGTTTTTAAATAAGTTTTTAATTTATGGTTGTACTAGGTAAATTTTATGTGAAATTATTATATAAATTGCCTAACGTTACCATTTATGCTAGTTAAATATTTTAGTACTTCCATGTAAATAGCCATGTAATATTGCCGGCAAACATTAGAATTGCTTGTGTATATAAATTGCACACTTATGCATTTCGGAGTAATGCCAATTATATTGGACAGAATTGACTAGTGAGAAGAAATATACTAGGGTATTTTGTCAATTGAATTTTGTTCGATATAGGTATATACTTTAACAGTTAACCCATGTGAAAAAAAACAAGTAGCAGAGTACTCACGAAAAGTAAGTAGCAAATAGGCGAAAAAATAAGTAGTAGAGCAGACGTGAAAAAATAAGTAACACCTAGTTAACAACCTAACATAACCCAACATAAGCAAAAACTAAAAGTGCTTTTTCCGATATCACAAATTAAAAAAATTTAAATATGTTTTAAACTAAATCGAAAACCACGGTCAATATAAACACTGTTTTTAGTCTCTACAAGAAATTTAAAGTTTTGATATTTATCCTAAACATAGTGTTATCTTATTAATAATCGTACATTTGAGATTATAAACAGATTATTAAAAAATTTAATCAAGTAAATTGTTCACGGTAAGTGGCGTATCAGCAAGACTCATAAACATAAAGAAATTTTAATCTTATTTCCGCTATAATTAATAATAAACTTTTTAGCTAGAATGCATAGCCTACATATAATTAGAGTTTCCCTTCAAAATTCATAGCCTACACATAATTAGAGTTTTCCTTCTAAATGCATATCCCACACATAATTAGAGTTTTCCTTCAAAATTCATAGCCTACACATAATTAGAGCTTCCCTTCAAAATTCGTATCCTAAGTTTCCCTTCAAAATTCATAACCTACGCATAATTAGAGTTTTCCTTCAAAATGCATAGCCTACACATAACTAGGGCTTCCCCTTAAAATTCATATCTTACACATAATTATAATTTTCCTTCAGAATTTATATCACGAATAAGAAGAATAGACCTGTAGCCATTTGTCCTTATCACAAATAATAAGAACAGACATGTGGCCGTTTCTCCTCATCACTGAATATTTCCACAAAAAGCCAAGTGTTTGTACGTATCTGGAATTTCGATGGATACACTAGTGAGGGATATATAGTTATTTTTTAAATTTACCATAAGAAAATCGCCTTTAATAGTAATATAAAAAATGCAATTAACAAGCACAAGACGTTGATGTTATGTTTTAAATTGAAAAATACAGTAAAAGTAACATATCAAATTGAAAAACACTAGAAAACATATAAGTAAAAGTTATACCCTCCATTGAAATATAAGTATAGCTTAATTAATTATAGGTAGGTTATGGAATAAGTTTCGCTTAATATCTACAAGTTATATTAAAATGCAACATAAATATACTAATAATATTTGAAAAGTATATAAGTAAAAGTTATATCACTTATTTAAATATAGTATTTGCTTATTTCTGTACTATAGCTTATAATGTTCGTATCAGTATTAAAATAAACTATTGAATTAAATTATTTAATAGTTTATTAGTCAATATAAGGAGGATATATATGGTAAAGTTATATGAACAAGGAATGTATCTTTTAAATAATCAAGAAATATCTGAGGAGTGCTCATCTTTATCTAAAGAAGAAGCAAAAAAAGGTACTATGGCGTATGAAATTTTGCAGGCTCACAATACGTCTGGAAACTCTGAGAAGTTGAAAATTAAGTTTGATGCAATGGCTTCACATGATATTACATTTGTCGGAATTATCCAAACAGCTAAAGCGAGTGGTCTAAAAAAATTTCCGATACCATATGTGCTAACCAATTGTCACAATAGTTTATGTGCTGTTGGTGGGACTATAAATGAAGATGACCATATGTTTGGATTATCTGCTGCAAAAAAATATGGAGGAATATACGTGCCACCTCATATTGCTGTTATTCATCAATATATGCGTGAGATGATGGCTGGGTGCGGCAAAATGATTTTAGGATCAGATTCACATACCCGCTATGGTGCACTAGGGACAATGGCTATTGGAGAAGGTGGAGGAGAACTAGTTAAACAACTTCTTTCTGATACATATGACATTGACTATCCAGATGTAGTCGGGGTTTATCTAACAGGAAAGCCAAGCAAAGGTGTTGGTCCACAAGATATTGCCCTAGCGATTATAGGGAAAGTTTTTGCAAACGGATATGTAAAAAATAAAGTTATGGAATTTGTAGGCCCAGGAATTGCTTCATTAGAAACTGACTTTAGAAATGGTATAGATGTTATGACAACAGAAACAACTTGCCTATCTTCTATATGGAAAACGGACAATGACACTCGTACATATTTAAAAGCTCATGGTAGAGAAGAAGACTATAAAGAGCTTTCACCAAAAGATATTGCTTATTATGATGGAATGATATATGTTGATTTAAGCCAAGTGAAACCAATGATTGCTTTACCATTTCATCCAAGTAACGTATACGAAATAGACTATTTAAATGAAAACTTAGAGGAAATATTAAAAACTGTTGAAGAAGAAGGAAGAAAAATCATTGGTAACCCAAACATTGAATTTAATTTAACTAGTAAAATTGTAGACGGCAAACTGAAAGTCGACCAGGCAATTATTGCAGGTTGTGCAGGTGGAACGTATAGCAACATGATGGAAAGTGCTAAAATCATTAAAAATAAAAGCTGTGGTAATGATGAATTATCTTTATCAGTATATCCATCATCTCAACCAGTTATGATGGCACTTACACAAAGCGGAGCACTAAATGAATTTATGGCATCTGGTGCAATTATCCGTACTGCTTTTTGTGGACCATGTTTTGGAGCAGGAGACACTCCCGCAAATGGTGCATTATCAATCAGACATACAACTAGGAACTTTCCAAGTAGAGAAGGCGCTAAGCCTGGAAATGGTCAAATGTCTTCAGTTGCTTTAATGGACGCAAGAAGCATAGCTGCTACAGTTGCAAATGGAGGATTTTTAACACCAGCAACTGATTGTGATTTTGAGCCCACAAACTATAGTGATTACAAGTTTGATCCTACTTCTTATAACAACCGTATATATAATGGATACGTTAAAATAGAAGAAGACGCTGAACTTAAATATGGACCAAATATTAAAGATTGGCCTCAAATGAGCAGATTGACTAGTAACATTGTAATGAAAGTGGCTTCTTTTATTGATGACCCTGTTACAACAACAGATGAGCTAATTCCTTCTGGAGAAACTTCTTCATATCGTTCAAATCCACTAGGGCTTGCAGAGTTTACTCTTTCAAGACGTGACCCACAATATGTTGGGCGTGCAAAAGCATTCAATGAACTAGAAAAAGCACGTGTAAACGGGATAGACCCAACAACTTTAAATGATGAGTTAAAACTAGTGTTTGAAAAAATTAAGTCTATAACTAAAGATATAAATGCTATGGATACAGTACTAGGAACTGTTGTGTATGCAAATAAACCTGGTGACGGCTCTGCTCGTGAACAAGCAGCATCTTGCCAAAGAGTTCTTGGAGCTGTGGCGAATATTGCAAAAGAATATGCAACGAAAAGATACCGTTCAAATCTTATGAACTGGGGAATGGTTCCGTTCTTAATTGATGATTGCAACGACTTTGGGCTAAATGATTATATTTATGTGCCAAATATAGACCAAATTTTAGCAAGTCAAGATTTGTCTGACATAAAAGCATATGTAATAGGTGATGAGATTAAAGAAATTAAATTATATATTGCGAATATGACTGATGAAGAAAAGTTAATTGTTAGAGCAGGTTCTCTGATTAATTATAATAAAGACAAAATGAAATAATATTTATACGAATAAAACATTTTTATAGGAAGGGAAAAGTACATGGTGTTCCCTCCCTATTTTTACAGAGGAGGATTATATAATGCTAAATGGAATTTATGACATGCATGTTCATTCAGCACCAGACATAAGAGAACGTGCATACACAGATTTTGAGTTAATGGAAGCAGGAATTAGGGTTGGAGCAAAAGGTATTGTTTTAAAGTCTCACCACGGAAGCACTGTTGAAAGAGCATTCTTAGTTAATGAGCATAACAAAATTATTAATAATGGAATGAATAATGACTTTGTTATGTATGGAAGTATTACACTTAACTATGGTGTAGGAGGATTAAATCCTATTGCGGTGGAAACGGCTTTAAAAATGGGAGCAAAAGTTGTTTGGTTACCCACTATACATGCCTCGAATCAAATTTATAAAAATGGTCAAGTTGGTGGCATACAATGTGTAAACCAAGAAGGAAATGTTGTAGAAAATTTAGTTGACATACTAGAGCTTATAAAAAAATACAATGTAGTATTGGGGACAGGACATTTATCACCACAAGAAATATTTGTCGTAGTAAAAAAAGCACGTGAAATAGGTGTTGAAAAAATTGTTATAACTCATCCTGAGTTTTGGGTTGTTGGAATGAGTTCTGAAGAACAAGAACGTATTGTAAAAGAATACGATGTCATTTTAGAAAGATGCTATGCACAACCTATGGGCGGTGGAGTATATAAAAGTAACTTAGCTGACAATCTTGAGATTATTAAAAGAGTAGGGTATAAAAATGTGATGGTAGATACTGATGGAGGTCAGATTGAAAATCCAAATTGGGAAATTGCTCTGGAACAATACATGCAGTTTTTATTAGATAATGGTGTTGAAGAAGATAAGTTAAATTATATGACTAAACAAATCCCAGCCAAGTTGCTAGGAAGAAGTGAAAGCATATGATAAGCCTAGTTGTAATCTTAGCAATTGCTGTTTCGATTGGACTAGGATATAAGACAAAAATAAACACAGGCCTTTTTGCAATAGTGTTTGCATACATTATTGGGTGTTTTTTCCTAGACTTAAAAGCATCTGAAGTTATAAAAATGTGGCCAATTAGCATTTTCTTCGTAATTCTATCAGTATCATTATTTTACAATTTTGCTTTGGTAAATGGAACTCTAGAAAAACTATCTTTGTATTTGCTATATAAATGCAGAAAGTTTCCTAAGTTATTACCTTTTATAATATTTTTATCATCAACATTTGTGGCTGCTCTGGGAGCAGGATATTATACAGTATTGGCATTTTTTGCTCCACTAACATTAATTTTATGCGAAAAAACTAAAATGAATAAATTAGTTGGAGCAATTTCCGTTAACTATGGAGCATTAGCAGGTGCGAACTTTATGACTAGTGGTAACGGTATCGTATTTCGAGGCTTAATGGATGAAAACGGGTATTCCAATGTATCTTTTTCATACTCAACTACAATTTTTATACTATCCTTTATAATACCAGTTATAGTAATAAGTGGATTTATATTATTTGGAAATAAAAGCACTAGTTCTGAAAAATTGGAAGTTGAAAAACCAGAACCATTTAATGCGAAGCAAAAACAGAATTTAACCTTAATATTTACGATGGTAGGTCTAGTATTAATTGTTCCAATATTAAAAATATTATTGCCTACAAACGCTGCAATTACTTTTATAAACTCAAAATTAGATGTAGGATTAATCTCAATTATATTTACAGTTATTGCATTGTTAATGAAGATAGGAGACGAAAAAGCAGTTATTGCTAAAGTTCCTTGGAATACCTTACTTATGATTTGTGGAGTAGGTATGTTAATTCAGGTGGCTATTAAAGCTGGCACTATAGATTTGTTGTCAAGCTGGGTAAGTTCAAATATTCCTGTTGTTCTTATACCTATAGCACTAGTATTAATTGGCGGTTGTATGTCATTTTTCAGTAGTACAATTGGTGTTGTATGCCCTGCATTGTTCCCGATTATTCCAACAGTCGCTTCAGCAAGTGGATTAAATCCAATGTTGTTATTTGCTGCAATTGTAATTGGTGCACAAGCCACATCTGTTTCACCATTTTCGTCTGGAGGAAGCTTAGTTTTAGGTTCTTGTAGTAATGATGAAGAAAGAAGTAAAATGTTTAACGGTTTAATGTTTAAAGCTATACCAATTTGTCTTGGGGCAACAATGGTAATGAGCTTAATCACACTTTTTATTTAACTACATAAGAAAATTAAAAAATTTATTTTTTAGGATGAACATAGTTCGTCCAGTTCAAAAGGGGGAATATTGTGTATTCATTAATAGGATATATAATGGTTGCTTTATTGGTTGTTTTACTATTAAAAGGAAAAGCTAGTCCTTTAACTTTATTTATTATTTTACCAATAGTAGCAGCAGCCATTTTAGGATTTTCAGTTACAGAAATTGGTGATTTTGCTGTAATTGGTGTTCAAACTACTATGAGCAACGCTGTATTATTTATCTTTTCAATTTTGTATTTTGGAATTATGAATGATGCAGGAATGTTTGATGGCCTTATTGATAGTCTTGTAAAAAAAGCTGGCACAAATGTTGTTGCTGTAACAGTTGTAACTGCACTTATTAGTACAGTGGGACATTTAGATGGGGCAACAGCAACAACCGTATTGGTAACTATACCAGCAATGCTTCCTATTTATAAAAAATTAAACATTAGACCATATGTTCTAATAGCAATTATAGCTTCTGCAATGGGAGTTATGAATTTGTTGCCTTGGGGAGGCCCAACTGCAAGAACAGCTGTTGTTTTGGGAATGGATGCAAATGCAGTATGGCAACCACTTATTCCAATCCAAATAGCAGGATTAATTTTTACCGTTCTTTTAGCTATAATACTTGGAAATATTGAGAAAAAACGTGGGGCAGGATTTGACCCTTCAACATTATCAGATGCTGAAATAGGAGAAACTAAAGTTGATGAAAAAGTATTAGCTTTAAAACGTCCTCACCTAGCAAAGATAAATATTATTTTAACAGCACTAGTAATCATAATATTAATGCTTGATAAAGTTCAATCATATGTAGTGTTTATGTTAGCATTTGCTATAGCGATAATAATAAATTATCCAGATGTAAAAGAACAAGGTAGACGATTTAAAGCTCACGCACCATCAGCACTTTTAATTTCAGCTACAATGATAACATCAGGAATATTTGTTGGGGTAATTCAAGAAACAGGTATGCTTGATGCAATGGCACAAACACTTCTAAATGTTGTTCCATCTTCAATGGGGAGTGCAATTCATATAATTATGGGAGTTTTAGCATTGCCTATAGGTATGGTTTTGGGAACAGATGCATATTTCTATGGATTACTTCCTTTAGTTATAGAAGTAGGGAAAACGTACGGAGTAGAACCAATGAACGTAGCTATCACTATGATTATAGGTAAAAATGTAGCGTTATTAGTTAGTCCACTAGTACCAGCTACTTTCCTTGCTATAGGTTTAGCGGATATTGAATTAAAAGACCATATTAAATTTAGTTTTAAATGGTTGTGGGGTGTTAGTATATGTATGCTAATATTTGCAGTAGTAATTGGTCTAGTTCAGCTATAATTTAATGGAGCACATTGTGCTCCATTTTTTGATCTATTATTCGTGGTACGGTTTATTCTTGCTTCAAATTTTGTAGTGTCTTTTATATAGTTTTGTTAATAAGAATATTCCTAACAATATGCCTATTATATCAGCTAATAAATCTAATAAATCGAATGTTCTATATCCGCTTAATAGTTGCATAATTTCTGTAGAAAAAGCAAATAGTATTAAAATTATAGGTGCATTTGGAAACTTAGGCAATGTTTTATAATTTACATAGTACTCAAGGTAATACACGAAAGTTAATCCGAAAAACATCCCCATATGAACAACTTTGTCTATATGTGGAAATACAAATCCTACGTCTGGCTTATCTGAAGCAGGAAGTATCCATTCAAGGAAAGTTTTTAAAACATCCACCATTGAAGGTGGAATTAAAAGAAATATTAAAATTGTAAGTACTGCTAATGCAGTAAATTTAAAATTTATCATCTAGCTTTCCTTGAGCAAAAGTTGATAGAATTAAAAAACATTTTATATCTAATCTTATATTACCATTTAATATTTCAATCGCTTTTTCTTTATTTACAAGCATTGGAGTAATGTCCTCATCTTCTTCAAGAAATTCCTGAGAAAGCTCTCCGTCACACAAGCAATATACTAGTGCTACGGATTCATCTGTCATTCCTGGAGATAGATATAATTTATTATGGCTCCCATCATTAATAATTTCTGTAATGTTAAGTCCAGTTTCTTCTTTTAACTCACGCTTTAAAGTGTTTTCAATTGTTTCATTTGGATCAATAAGGCCTGCTGGAAGCTCATATATATAACTGTTTACAGGCAATCTAAACTGTTTTATAATTACAAGTGATTTTGTAGGTCTATGAAGACCCACTATAACTACTGCATCCACTGCATCTTCGACATTGTTAAAATACTGGTTCTCCAACGTTTCTTTATTTTTGCGACTGGCAATGCTCCAATGCTTTTCTGTTCCTTTTTTATTTGTGTAAATTGCATCATATAATGTAAGGTATCTGGTTTTTGCTAAAACACTTAATTTTTTGATTTGCATATTTTTCCTCTTTCTCTAAATGATTATTACAATAAACTAGTTCAAAATATAATTAGCTTTCTTTAAGTCTAGTTAAAAAATAAAATGCTAGTATTGCACTTATTCCTGCAAATATAAAAGGTAGTTCTGGATCAATCATAAAAATAAATCCTGCACCTAAAGAGCCTATTATCATTCCTAAAGCTTTGGCAGAACCCTGTATACCCATAACTTCACCATAATTTTCTGCAGCAATTTTTGTAACAATTGTCTGTTGCATAGGCACAATCATTGAACTTGAAGATACGAAAGCAAAAATTAATATACCTGCTATAACAGGTGAAGTAGTGGCTCCACCAATTACCAAACTAACTCCAGCTATAAGAGTAATCACTTTTATAGACTTATAAACAGAAAATTTCTTTGCTAAATATGGAGTTATAAGTATATTCATAAATAGTGCTATAACAGCAGATGTTGCAGTTACTGTGCCATTTAATGTTGAAGAAAGCCCCAATACTGCTTCAATATAAAAATTTATAGATGAATTGTAAGCAGTTGTTGTCAAGCTTATCAATGCCATTACTATAATTGTTACACCAATATCACCTTTCAAACTTATACTACTTTTAGTAAATTTTAAATGCTCAAGATATAAGGTTTTTTGTTCACGTGGATTTGTATTTGTTTCTTTTAACGTAATAAAGATAATTATGCCCAAAATTATACTATAAATTCCTTGAGTCACAAAACTTGCTATATATCCATTTTGTTGCCCTATGTACCCCCCTAAAATTGATCCGATGCCTGCTCCCAAAGAATACGTTGCCATATACCAAGCAAAATTTCTAGCTCTTTTTTCTGGCGACGAAACATCACTTACTGTTGCAATCATTACTATAGAGAAGCAAGCGGCTCCTATTCCGCCAAGAGCTCTAAAAAATAATATCGGCAACACTTGCGTACTCAATCCAAATCCAAATTGAGATAATCCATACAATATTGTTCCGATTGCAAGATAACGCTTTCGCCCCGCTTGATCGGACCATTTTCCCCATATGGGTGACATAACAAAATTTGAAATAGCCATCATTGAGAAGAATACGCCGAACATGTAATCAGGTAACCCCAGTGTTTGGATCATCATAGGCGTTACAGGATGAGCCATATTAAATGCAATCATAACTAAAAAATTAATTAATAATATAATATTTTCCATTTTTTCTCCCCTTTATTTATTCTATATTATATAATATTATAGAAGTAATATATTTGTAAAGGAGTAAAAATATGGAAACACTTATTACAGGGGTTTTAAGTTTATTTTGCATGGTTGGCCTTGGATTTGGAATTGCAAAAATCGGTTATATAACTTCGGATTTTAAAATTTTGCTTTCAAAAATTCTTATCAACGTTATTTTTCCAATATCGCTTTTTAGAAGTGGATATATTGAATTTCAGGAAGCAGAAACAGTGGGGCAGTTAAAATTTTTCTTTGTTACATTTTCTCTAATTGGACTTTTTTATGGTATTGTCACTGTACTATCTATTTTATTTAAGATGGATAAAGTTACAGCAGGGGTAACAAGAGCAGGAGGGACATTTACAAACAATATATTTATGGGGCTACCCTTGTGTACAGCCTTTCTTGGCCCAAAAAGTAGCTTATATGTAACACTGTATTTTATGGGCAATACAACTTTATTTTGGTCAATGGCAGTAAATCTTCTTGACCGTAATAAAAAAGAATTTAAAATAAAACAAATACTAGCTCCTCCAATACGTGGATTTTTCTTAGGACTAATATTTGCTTTAATTCACGTTCCAATACCTGATTTTTTAATGGTTGCAATAAATAGAATAAGTGATTCCTCAACTCCTTTGGCAATGCTTTATATAGGAGCGATGTTTTTCTTTACAGATTATAAAAGTATGAAGATAGACAAAAATCTTGGATTTGCAATTGGATCAAAATTAATATTGCATCCAATAGTAGTGATTTCTATTTTATTGTTGCCATTTTTTAACACAATGCCTCTTCTTGCAAGACAAACATTTTGTATGTTAGCTGCAATGCCAACAATGAGTCAAGTTGCTCTTGTAGCAGGAGAGCGAAACATTCAACCCGAATATGCAAATACAATTGTTCTTCTAACAACGTTATTAAGTTGTCTAACCATTCCGATTGTTGGAACCATAATATTAAATTTATTTTAAAAAAAAGGGCAAAGTTAATTTCCTTTTAGAAATGACCTTTGTCCTTATAACATTTATCTTTTTTGAGGTTCTGAATTTCTTCCCACATCAAGAACTTTTACGCCACCAGTAGATTGTACTGTTGTTGTAGCTAGTGCATTCATTGAGTTGTATGCTGCTTCAAGTTTTTGTTGTAAGCTCTCAATTTGTTCTTGTGCTCTCATCAAATCTTCCAAGTTACGTTCTTGTTCCATTTTTGCAAGTTTGATTTCCCACTCAGCGTTTTTCTTGATACTATTAATTTCAATAGCTTTTTCTTTATCAAAAGATTTTTTAGCTTCTGCTTGACCGTCTTCTTTTGCTTGTTTCACAAGGTCTTTGATGCCTTCAACTTTTTCTTTAAATTCTTTGAATTCAGTTTCTTTCTTAGTCATTTCTTCTTCTCTTTTGGAAAGTGCATCTTCACGGTCAGTGATTTCTTTTAATCTTGCTGCTTTTTCTTCTTCCCATTTATCATTATCAAGTCTACGAGAACGTTTTAAAGTATAGTCAAATTCCTCAGCTTCTCTTTTTCTTTCTTTTTCAAGAGTAGTCTTTTTATCAGCATACTCTTGCTCTAGATCTGATACCTTTTTAGTTTTATCATTTATAATAACTTCAGTTTCTTTTTTTAATTGTTCAATCTTTTCAACTTCTTGTTTTTCCTTATCGGCAATAATATTATTTTTTGCCATTATAACGGCTTCCGCATCTATTATAGCATCTGTAACTTCTTGTATTTCGGCAAGATCTTTTTTTGCCTCTTCAATAGCAAACTTAACATCGTTAAACTGCTTAATAATCTCAGGATTTAAAATATTCATATCTATTATTTCTTGGGCTTTTTTCACTTTTTCTTCTTTCTCTTTCGTAGTTTTAACGTCAGAGACAGTGACTTTTGAAGCTCTTGCTTCTTTAAGCTGTTCTTGAAGTTTAACAACCTCATCCATGATTTCTTGTTTCGTTGATTTTAAAGTTACTTTTGACACTTTTAAAATACCTCCCTAAATAATTTAATAATCAGATTTTTAAAATTGTGTTATTAGTTGTTTGTATAAGAATAATATAGTTGTTAATCTTATTCTTGATTGTATTATACCATATAATAGCAACACTAGTATATTAGATGATTTCCTATAAATTTTAAATACATGACCTATAAATATATGCATGTTTATAAAGAAGGAAAGAACGCATTTGATACTTTATTATTTGGCTGAAAACTTATATATTTCCATGTACGAATTCTTTGTATATTGGAAAATAATACAGAATTTTTCTAATGCATAAAAACATAATATTTGGGTAAAATTTTTGTAAACAAATATTTTTAAGGGGTGAAGTTATGGATTTGCAAAAGTTTACTAAGCGTTCGCTTGAAGCTATTCAAGAGGCTCAAGCTTTGGGTCTTGAATATGGACATAATCAAGTTGATCAAGAACATTTATTAATGGCTTTGTTAGACCAAGAAGATGGATTAATTCCTTCTATTCTAGAGAAAATGAAAATAGATGTACTAAGCTTTAGGAATAGTGTAGAAGCTTTATTAAAAAAACGTCCTTCTGTAAGTGGTCCAGGGCGAGAAGCAGGAAAAATTTATGTAACTGCAGAGCTTGACAAGGTATTAAACAAAAGTGAAAAAATAGCAACTAAAATGCAAGATGAATACGTTTCCGTGGAGCATTTGATGCTTTCTTTAATAGAATATAGTAACTATGAAATAGGTAATTTATTCAGAACTTATGATATAAATAAAAAGAACTTTAAAGAAGTCCTAAAACAAATTAGAGGAAACACCCGTGTCACTAGTGATAATCCCGAAGATGTTTATAATGTACTTGAAAAATATGGGTATGACCTAGTAGCAAGGGCTATTGAAGGAAAGCTCGAACCTATAATTGGTAGAGACAACGAGATAAGAAACGTTATAAGGATTTTATCAAGAAAAACTAAAAATAACCCAATTTTAATTGGAGAACCTGGAGTTGGTAAAACAGCAATTGCAGAAGGATTAGCACAACGAATTGTCGCTGGAGACGTACCAGAAAATTTAAAAGATAAAACTGTATTTTCACTAGACATGGGTTCATTAATTGCAGGGGCAAAGTTTAGAGGAGAATTTGAAGAGCGTCTTAAAGCTGTTCTTGATGAAATAAAAAATAGTGATGGACGTATAATTTTATTTATAGACGAAATTCATACTATTGTTGGTGCTGGAAAAACAGACGGCGCAATGGATGCTGGAAATTTATTAAAGCCACTTTTGGCACGTGGTGAGTTGCATTGTATTGGAGCCACTACATTAAACGAACACAGACAATATATAGAAAAAGATGCTGCACTTGAAAGAAGATTTCAACCTGTTATGGTATCAGAGCCAACAGTTGAAGACACTATTGCAATATTACGTGGACTTAAAGAACGATATGAAATTTATCATGGAGTTCAAATTCAAGACAGTGCATTGATTGCGGCAGCAACCTTATCAAATAGGTATATTTCGGACAGATTTTTGCCAGACAAAGCAATAGACTTAGTCGACGAAGCATGTGCTATGATACGTACAGAAATTGATTCCATGCCGACTGAGATAGACGAAATTTCAAGAAAAATTATGCAACTAGAAATTGCGGAAACCGCTTTGAAAAAAGAAGAAGATGCAATTTCTAAAGAAAATCTAGCTAATACCCAACAACAATTAGCTGAATTAAAAGATAAATTTAAGTCTATGAAATTGAAATGGGAACAAGAAAAAGAAATTATAACAAACGTAAAAGACATAAAAGCTGAAATTGAACAAGTTAATTTGGACATTCAAAAAGCTGAAAGAATTTATGATTTGAATAAAGTAGCTGAATTACAGTATGGAGTAATACCAAAATTGCAAAAGCGATTGGAAGAAGCTCAAAAGAAAGTACACCAAAATAGCTCTAGTCAATTTTTGAGAGATAAAGTAAATGAAGAAGAAATTGCAAAAATTATATCTCGTTGGACCCATATTCCAGTTACAAAACTTATGGAAGGTGAACGTCAAAAATTGATGGAACTTGAACAAACCTTACATGAAAGAGTAATTGGTCAAAACGAAGCGGTTGTTAAGGTGAGTGATGCAATTATTCGTGCAAGAGCAGGAATTAAAGACCCAAATAGACCTATCGGTTCGTTCTTATTTTTGGGACCAACAGGGGTTGGTAAAACAGAGCTTGCTAAAGCCTTAGCACAAGCGTTATTTGACGACGAAGGAAATATGATAAGAATTGATATGAGCGAATATATGGAAAAACATGCGGTAGCAAGACTTATTGGAGCTCCTCCAGGGTATGTTGGCTATGAAGAAGGTGGACAACTTACAGAAGCAGTCAGAAGAAAGCCTTATGCTGTGCTTCTTTTAGACGAAGTTGAAAAAGCTCATGCAGATGTATTTAATGTACTACTACAAGTTTTAGATGATGGACGAATTACAGATTCAAAAGGAAGAACGGTAGACTTTAAAAATACTATTATTATATTAACATCTAATATTGGTTCCGATCTGATTTTAGATGGAATTGATAAGCAAGGAAATTTGAACCTAGACGTGGAAGAACATGTTATGCAAAGGTTACAATCTCATTTTAGACCAGAATTCTTAAATAGACTAGATGAAATTGTTTTGTATAAACCTTTAACTTTTAATGAAATAGAAAAAATAATCGACCTATTAATTGAACAATTAAGACGTAGATTATCTCAAAAACAGCTAAATATACAATTGACTGCTAGTGCAAAAAATTATATTGCAACAGCTGGATTTGATCCAATATTTGGAGCAAGACCATTAAAAAGATTTTTACAACGTCAAGTGGAAACTCTTATTGCTAAAAAGATTATTTCGGAGAATATAGAACCGCATTCGACATTTGTTGTGGACTATAAAGATGACAAACTTGAAATTAATATGTAACACGTTAAAGTTTTTATATTTTTTCCATATTTTAATATGACTAGTTTTTAAATCATCAGTATAATTAAAAAAAATTATTAACATAACCAAAAAAATTACAATAATAATTAAAATAATAACACACTTATTAAACTTATGATTAGTATATCTCAACAAAAAAATAAGTTCAAATTAGGTAAACATTTTTTGATATAAATCATATAGTGTGTTATTATAAGTTGAAATTATAAGAAGCTTATTTAAATCAATCAGAAAGGCGGTAACAGTAATGGGCGAAATAGTTCTTGCAATTATAGCAGTACCATCTGCTTGCATGTATTGGAATATACTTAAAAATTCTATGAAAGAAATACTTTAAAGAAATAATGTAATAACTATTTTGGAAAGGTGGTAATAGTAATGGGTGAAATAGTTCTTGCAATTATAGCACTACCATCTGCTTGCATGTATTGGAATATATTTAAAAATTCTATGAAAGAAATAATGTAATGAGTATTTTAGAAAGGTGGTAACAGTAATGGGTGAAATAATTCTTGCAATTGCAGCAGTACCATCTGCTTGTATTGGAATATACTTAAAAATTCTATAAAAGAAATACTTTAACTATTATTTTGGAAAGGCGGTAATAGCAATGGGTGAAATAGTTCTTGCAATTGTAGCAGTACCATCTGCTTGTATGTATTGGAATATATTGAAAAATTCTATGAAATAATTATTATAAAGTTACATATAAGATGAATAAACCCACCTCTAAGCATTAGCATAGATAGTGGGTAACGGGATGTAGAGAAAGTAATCTAAAGTATTACTTTCCACTAGAACTAAGCTTCCCTGTTCCACGAATTGATTTAAACTTCAACAATTCCTCATATTGAATTTCAACAACATTAGTTTTTGGCAATTTTAGTATAATGCATTGAGAGATTGCTTTTTTATAAGGATATATTATTTCATCTGCAGTAATATTAACTTCACTAGATTCTTTGCTTATAACAAGCGGAATAGAATTATGATTAGTAATTCCTACAAACCATTCTCCTCTAAATCCTGAATCGATCACGCCAGCTCGTTGTCCAATTCCCAAGCTTCCAGTAGACCCCCGTTCTTTAAAAAGTATGACATATTCTGAACTAAATGCCGAAGCAATTCCTGCTGGCACAAGTTTAGTTTCATGTGGTTTAAAAAATAAATATTCTTCTTCAAAGCAAGCATAAATATCGAAGCCTGCATCTTCTTCACGTTTTGAAGGTATAACTGCATTTGGATTAATTCTAGAAAAATAAACATTACAAGAACTCATATTAAGGGTATCCTTCCTATCTTTTGTAGAGCTAAAGCTTCACTAGTATTTTTTATAAAATCAAGCATTACTACACAATCCTATTTCTTCAATATCAAGTAGTATTACTTTATGTTGTTCTAAACTTTTAGAAACATTAATAATTCGTTGGTTTCGACTTCCTTTAAATGCAAGACGTAAATCTTTTTCTTTTTCTATAAAAGGTCCATCCACTAAAACATCACAATACTTTAATATATTAAGGGTTTGGAAATTATTAACTAGATTTTCAAATTTATGTCCTGTATAAACCCAAACATCTTTAGTGGTTTCTTCTTTTATTCTACGTAATAAATATACTAATGTTTCATCTTGATCCATTGGTTCTCCACCTAAAATAGAAACTCCCTGTACATTTTGTGTATTTATATGATTTATAAAATTATCTTCAATTTCTTTTGTCCATGGTTCTCCGTATTCAAAGTCTTTATATTGTCCGTTAAAACATCCTTTGCAATTGAGAGTACAACCTGAAACAAATAAAGTAGTACGAATTCCAACTCCATTTGCTGTGTCATATTTTCTGATTTGTGCATATTTCATGTAAAACACCCTTTCATAAATTGTTCTTTAAAGATGAAGAACTCTATTTTTTATTTCTTTTGTCTTTCCTAGGTTCCAATAATTATCGCCTAAATATCCACATGTTCGTCTAATAACATTCATCTTATTAAGATCTTTATTATGACAAGAAGGACATTCCCAGTCTAAATTATCATTTAGTAGTATCTCACCATCAAAGTTACACTTGTGACAAAAATCAGATTTGGTATTAAATTCAGCATAGTGTATATTATCATAAATATATTTAACAAGCTGTCTAAGCACTTCTAAATTATTATTCATATTTGGTATTTCAATATAAGAGATGCAACCGCCTGAAGAAATAGATTGAAATTGACTTTCAAATTTTAATTTTGAAAAAGCATCTATTTGTTCTCTTATATCTATATGATACGAATTAGTATAATATCCTTTATCAGTTATATCAGGTATTGAGCCAAAATTTTCTTTATCTATCTTTGCAAAACGATAACAAAGTGATTCAGCAGGAGAACCATATAAACCAAATGCTATATTTGTAGCTTCTTTCCATTTTAAAGTTACATCATTTAGATAGTTCATCAATTTTAAAGCAAATTGTTCACCAACTGGATTTGTATGAGAAACTCCAGTCATAATCTTTGTGATTTCATAAAGTCCAATATATCCTAGTGATATTGTTGAATACCCATTGATAAGCAACGGGTCAATAACATCACCTTGTTTAAGCCTTGCAATTGCACCATGTTGCCAGTGAATGGGAGAGGCATCAGAAAGAGTTCCCTTTAATAAGTTGTGCCTAAACATCAATGCTTCAAAGCATAGCTGTAATCTCTCATCTAATAATTTCCAAAACATATCTTTATTACCTTTAGAAACAATACCTATTTGAGGTAAATTAAGACTAACTACCCCTTGATTAAATCTACCTTCAAATTTATATTTGCCATAAGCATCTTTCCAACAGCTTAAAAATGACCTGCATCCCATTGGTGAAAATATGTTCCCTTCATAAAACTTTTTCATCTCTTTGGCAGATATATAATCTGGATATAATCTTTTAGCACTACATTTAATGGCAAGGTTTGTTAAATAATCAAATTTGCCACCTTGAAACGAGTTATATTCATGTAAAACATAAATGAGTTTTGGAAAAACAGGTGTTGTATATACACCTTTCTCATTCTTTATCCCTTCTAATCTTTGGACTAGGATTTCTTGGATAATTTGCACTACTTCATTAACATACTTATCTTCTATATCAACATTTAAAAATAAAGTTACAAAAGGACTTTGTCCATTTGTTGTCATTAAATTATTGAGTTGATATTGTATAGTTTGAATTCCTGCTTCTAATTCTTTTTTTAGCAAAATTTCAATCGTTTCATTCCGTACGTTTTCATCTAATATAGTTTCATTTAATAATTTTTTATACCGTTGTCTACTTTTGTGCAAATATTTTCCTAAATGCCTAATATCAACAGATTGCCCTCCATATTGTGCACTTGCAACCTGAGCTATTATTTGGGTTAGTACTGTACATGCAACTTGAAAGCTTTTTGGGCTTTCTATCATACGTTTATTAATAACTGTACCATTATCAAGCATGTCTTTAATGTTAATTAAGCAACAATTAAATATTGGGTGAATTGCATAGTCCGCATCATGATAATGAATAGCACCTGCATCATGTGCATCAAGAATATGTTTAGGTAGAATTTGATTACGCAAAATATCTTTGTTTATTTCACCCGCAATTAAGTCACGTTGAGTGGAAGCTAATCTAGCATTTTTATTTGAATTTTCATTTATAACATCTTGGTTAGTAAATTGTATAATTCCCATGATATTCTCTATAATATTCTCCATAATATTCATCTCCAAAATTTAATAATCCATAATAATTAATTCTTGTGCATATGGAAGAGTTTTAATCCAAGCACAAAATGTGTCAATCCATTCCTCTGTAAGTCGGTGATGTTTTCTTTGATGATAGATATTTCTAAGTTCTGCGTAATTTGTATCAACCGTACGAAGTTGTTCCATTCCTTCAGGAAGTAAACGCTTAGCTGATACCAACAGTTCATTTTTATCTATGTCTTTTGGTGTTTCTATAATTCCCATATACATTTGTCTAAGTTCTTCTAATTTTATAATAACTATGTCCAAAACGTCATCAATCAAACTATGTGATACAAACATATCTTTTGTTATAGGTAATTTGTTATTTAAAAGTTTATGCATAGTGGAAGTACTATTTTTATTATTAAATTTATAGGTATCAAATTCTGACCACCAATATCTTGGCATTTCAATATCAACCCAGACATGAATTTGTCGAAGATATTTATAATGTTCAGAACCACTTTTTATTAATTTGGTGGCTAACGTCATGTCTTTTTTACCAATAATAAATTTTCCATTTTTGTCAGTGTAACTATCACTTAATGCCCAAGAATTCATTGGATTTCGCATTCCCATAAATGCATGTGCAAACCCTTGAACTTCTGTATTATTAAACTGCATATTTAGTAGCCTCCTTGTATTGTAAAGCTTTTTATAATATTTTGTAATAAACAAAGACAAGTAATAGTCCCAATTCCAGCACTTATGTTTTTATCTTTGTTTGGAGGAATTGTAGCATACTTATAATGACAAGTATCTATATCAATATCACCAACCATTTTTCCATTCACAAAACTAATTCCACAATCAATAATTATTTCTGCTGATATATTTTTAAAAATTAAAGGTTTACCAACAGCTGATACCACTACATCATATTTGTCACAATCAAATTTTGAATTACTATGAGCTTGTGTTACAGTGGCATTATGTTGCAATAAAAGCTGTGACAAAGAATTGCCTAAAAGTTGAGATCTACCAATAACAAGTACATTTTTGCCTTCTAAATTATAGTTAATTTCTTTTAAAAACGTTATGCATCCAAGAGGTGTAGCAGGAACAAAAAACGGATTACCAATAAATAGTCTACCTTGATTATAAATGGTTAATCCATCTACATCTTTATTTGGCGGTATATTTTCCAAAACAGATTGCACATCAATTTTTTGGTTGCACGATAAAGGAAGTTGCAAAATAATTGATTCATAGGGTTTGTCTGTATTTTTTATTACATTTATAATATGAGATTTATTTATATTCGCATTAAGATTAATATAATTAGTAGTAATTCCGATATCCTTGCAATGATTAAGTTTGTTGTTTACATATTTTTCATTGGATACATTTGATCCAACGGATATAATTTTTAAGTGAGGTTTATTGATAAATTTATCAATTATCTCTTTTGAAATAACTTTTTCTCTATTTATAATAAATTTCGTATCAATTATAGTTGACATAATTTTCCCTATCTTTTTATAAATGTAAGACTCTATTTGAAATCTCTTTTGTTTTCCCTAGATTCCAAAAGTTGTCACCTAGATATCCGCAAGTCCGACGAATAACATTCATTTTATTGGGATCATCATTTTTGCAAGCCGGACATTCCCACACCAAGTTATCATTAATAATAATTTCTCCGTCAAACCCACAAACATGACAATAATCTGATTTCGTGTTAAATTCAGCATACTGAATATTATCATATATATATTTAACTAGTTGTCGAAGAGCTTCTAAATTATATCGCATATTCGGAATTTCAATGTAAGAAATACATCCTCCAGTGGAAATATACTGAAATTGACTTTCAAATTTTAGTTTGGTAAATGCATCCACAGGTTGACGTACATCAATATGATATGAATTTGTATAATATCCTTTATCTGTAACATCTTTTATTACTCCAAATCGTGCTTTGTCAATTTTAGCAAATCGATAGCAAAGTGACTCAGCAGGCGAACCATATAATCCAAACCCAATAGTAGTATCTTCCTTCCATTTTTTAACTGTATCATTTAAATAATTCATTAATTTTAAAGCAAATTTTTCTCCAGCAGGCTCCGTATGAGATACTCCTGTCATAAGTTTTGTAACTTCATAAAGACCAATATATCCAAGAGATATGGTTGAATATCCATTTACAAGCAGTGGGTCTATTACTTCCCCAAGTTTAAGTCTAGCAACGGCTCCATGTTGCCAATGTATCGGTGATTCGTCAGAAAGAGTACCCTTTAAAGCATTATGTCGGCACATTAAAGCCTCAAAACATAGTTCTAATCTATTATCTAGTAAATCCCAAAACTTATCTTTGTTTTCTCTGGAAATAATTCCAACCTGTGGTAAATTAAGACTTACAACACCTTGATTAAATCTGCCTTCAAATTTATAGTTTCCTTCTTCGTCTTTCCAGGGATACAAAAAGCTTCGACAACCCATGCACGAAAAAACGTTTCCTTCATAGATTTTTTTCATCTCTTTTGCAGAAATATAGTCTGGATAAAGACGTTTTGCACTACATTTTATTGCTATCTCAGTTATATAATCATATTTTCCACCTTTAAGAGAGTTATGTTCATGCAATACATAAATAAGTTTAGGAAAAGCAGGCGTTGTGTATATCCCTTTTTCGTTTTTTATACCTTTTATACGTTGGTGCAATATTTCTTCAATGATAAGAGCAGTTTCTTCCACATATTCGTTTGACTCTTCAATATTTAGAAATAGAGTTACAAAAGGACTTTGTCCATTTGTTGTCATCAAAGTATTTATTTGGTATTGAATAGTTTGAACTCCAGAGGTTAGCTCACGCTTAGTCAGTGAATTAACTGATGTTTCCAATTCTTCAGGATCAGCAATAATATCTTTTAACAAGGTATAATAGCGTTGTTTACTTCTTTTCAGATATTTGCCTAGGTGAGAAACATCAATTGATTGTCCTCCATATTGATTACTAGTTACTTGAGCAATAATTTGACTCATAACAGTACATGCAACTTGAAAACTATTTGGAGAATCTATCATTCGTTTGTTTATAACTGTTCCATTATCCAGCATATCAGAAATATTAACTAGACAGCAATTAAATATTGATTGCATAAAATAATCTAAATCATGAAAATGCAACAATCCATCATCATGTGCTTGGACAATACGAGCAGGAAGTTTTTTTCGCCGTGAAATATCTTTAGACACTTCTCCAGCTATAAGATCACGTTGTATCGCAGATGTTACAGCATTTTTGTTAGAATTTTCATCCATGACTTCTTTGTTAGTCAAGTCAATTAGTCCCAATATACTCCGATCAGTTGTGTTTGTTTCCCGCTTGAATGCTTGAATTGCTCTATATCCTTCATAAGATTTTGCGGTTAAGGAATGGCCATTTTCAATCAATTTCAGGTAAACATACGTTTCTATTTGGAAAATTGTTGGCGTTGCATCTAATGTTAAAAATATATTTCTTATTTCACTAGCTATTTTAGTAGCTATTTTCTCGTCAATAATTCCACTTCCATACTTCATTGCTCTAAATATAGCAGTGTATATTTTGGTTTCGTCAAATGCGACCACTTGCCCATCACGTTTTATAACGTTCATAAATTTCCCTCTTCTTTTCGTTTAGTAGTTATATTGTATAAAGTAAATTTAATAATATCAACTATTGACTTTTTTTAAAACACCGCTACTCTTTGATTTGCAATGACTAAAAATTTTAAATAAATTATTGGAAGTCTTTATGTAAAACAAGTATCAAAATACATGATTTATTTTAAAAATTATTTATGGTATAATAAAATATAAAAATCTAAAATAGGAGTGTACTCAAAATGAAGAAAAAATTATTAGTTTTATTTTTAGGTAGTTTAACTTTAACAGGATGTGCTCAAGAAGAAACATCTTTGTGGAAAGATATAAAAGAAGCTCAAACATGGGAAACAGGAAAGACTGAATTAAATTTTACAATAAAAGCAAATACACCAAATACGTATGAAACAGATCTTTCATATGAGTATGATGTATCTTTAGATATGTATTTGACAGAAGATAGTAGTGGATCAATGGATGTACTTATTACTCAAATAGAACAAGAAGGCGACAATGTAGTAGAGAATATAATAGGCTTTCCGCTAAAATTTGTGAAAGGTACAGTTTATATGCCAGTTGCTTATTTTGAAGCGTTATATATAAAACATAATATGCCAGTACCTGAAGAATTTTCCAACTTAGAAGTCGAAAATAATTACATACAAATACTAGATGAAAATCAAGTTGCAATGATACGTATGTATTTGGAAAAGGATAAAGCTAAGGAAGAGGAAACAATTCATTTATATGAAACATTATTTGATGGCATTACTTTAGAAAACACTTTAGTTAAACAGGATAATTTATATACTTTAAGTTTGGATGAAATTCAAATATCAAACATATTAACACAATATTTAGATGTATTTATGAATAATTTGGACTTAATTATGGATACTGAAGATTTTTCAGAAGAAGAACAAGCAATATTTGAGGAAGAAAAACTAGCTTTTGAAGAATACAAATATGATATATCGCAAAGTTTGGAGCTATTAACATTACTTACAGACTCAAATTTGGATGTTAGCATGGAATTTTCAGATAATGACGTTAGTTATGATATAAATTTTGTACTTGATTCCATTATAGGCTTATTAGAAGTCGATCTAGAAGGTAGTTCGATCCAAATAATCGGGTCTTCAGAAACATCAGAAAAAGCATTTGATATTAACATAGCTGATATTTCACAAAATTTATTAGAAGACTTAAGTATTCTTGTTGCAAAAGAATGTGGAATAGAAGAACAAATTTATGAAGATTATTATACACAAGATGTGTTTGAAGAATTTTTAAACATGCCTAGTCAAACTGAAGTGGAAGAACCATCTATATTTGATGAATTTATAATTATTCATAATGATATTTTTAATTCTCACGATGATATTTTTAAGAAAGCTAAAGAATTTGCAAATCATCATTCTAAATTTATGGACTATTATTCACAAAATCATTTTATTCAGCAAATGAAAGAGATTTATACTCCAAAAGGATTAGATATGATGCTAGAAAACTATATAAATATATATGATCAAGAGGCTTTGGAGTTTATGATTGAACAATATATGAAATATTACATGAATCCTAATAATTATCAGGAAGAATACGAACTTCGTTATACAAATTATTTCGGAGGATATAAAGATTACAATTTAAATGATATAGATAATTTGATTACAACATTTATAGAAAATTATACACAAGATGAAATTATGATAGATGAATTTATGAACCAGTATACACAGGATGAAATTGAAGCTATGTTTAATGGTTTTTTAGAATACCACATTTGTGATCTTTGTAGTAAATATGGTACTTTTGAGGAACAAAATGATAAGTTAGAAAATGAAGAGCTAGAAAATATAGTTTATCAAGGTCCTCGTCTTATTGTTCCAATGGAAGAACTACTTATAAAAGAATATACGCCTTATGTACCAGCAATAAAAATCTTAGAAGCATTTAATTTTGAAACAGAATATAATATTGAGGTACAGCAACTAACAGTTATTCTTAAAGAAGCTGAAATGGCATTAGTTTCAATAATAGAAGACGGAGTAGAATATGTGCCAATTGAAGAACTGCCAAAAATTGGATTAGAAGTTGAACAAGAAGAAGATAAAATAGCAATTTTTAAATAATAGTAATAAAACATAATTTATTTGTTATAAGAGGAAAAGCACTTTGAACTTTTTCTCTTATTTTTGTGTCTTAAATTGTCAAATACGTCGTAAAGTATATCATAATTGACAATAGGCTATACTTTAATAAAATAGATAACACGATTTATCTTTATCCAAGAAGCTCACAATTCATAAAACTTTAAGAAGGAAGAAAACATAACAGTCAAATCCACAAAGCGAATATTGTTAAAGGTGGAAAAAAGAAATTAAATCAAGCACCCTATGTAGTAAAAGGGTTTAGATTGTTTGATAAGGTCAAATATAATAAAGAAGAATGCTTCATATTTGGAAGAATGCGTTCTGGATATTTCGATTTACGAAAATTAGACGGAACAAGTATACACAAAAGTGCAAGCTATAAGAAGTTGAATTTATTAAATATAAGAAGATGTTTATTAACAAAAAGGAGGATGCAAGGATACTCCCACTTATAGACGAGGGAATATCTTTGATAATATAAGATGAATTTATTTAATCAATTTGGTATTGAAAAAAACACCGAACAATTTTGCTTAGAAGTTGAAGAAAGTCTTCAAGCGACATTTCAACAGCTTAATAATATAATGTACAAAAATGGAGCAAAAGTTTTACATGCAATGCAAAAAAATAAGTTAAGCGATACACATTTTAGTCCTTCTACAGGATATGGATATAATGACATTGGAAGAGAAACAATTGAAGCAATTTATGCTGATATATTTAAAACAGAAGATGCACTAGTCAGAACACAGATAATGTCTGGCACTCATGCTTTAAGTATTGCTTTATTTGGAAATCTTAGACCAAATGATGAGTTTATCTCTGTAGTTGGAAAACCATATGACACACTTGATGGTGTAATAGGAATAACTCCTGCTAAAGGAAGTCTTAAAGAATATGGAATAGTATATAAACAAGTTGATTTACTAGAGGATTTTAGCTTTGATTATGAAGGAATTCGTGAAACTATTACAGATAAAACTAAACTTATAACTATTCAACGTTCACGAGGATATGATAAGCGTCCAACATTTTCTGTTGCTCAAATAGGAGAGTTAATTTCTTTTATAAAGGCAATTCGTAGTGATATCATTTGTATGGTAGACAATTGTTATGGTGAATTTGTTGAAGATATTGAGCCTACAGAAGTCGGAGCAGATTTGGCTGTTGGTTCACTTATAAAAAATATTGGTGGTGGACTTGCTCCAAGTGGAGGATATATTGTTGGAAAAAAAGAATATGTTGAGAATGCTGCTATGCGATTTAGTTGTGCAGGACTAGGAAAAGAAATCGGAGCAACACTAGGGTTAAATCATCAAGTTTTACAAGGACTATTTTTTGCTCCAGAAGTAGTAAATAATGCTTTAAAAGGAGCTATTTTTACAGCAGCAGTTTTTGAAAAACTAGGATTTGAAGTAAATCCTCTACCAAATGCATTTAGATCAGACATTGTTCAATCAATAGACATGAGGACTGCCGAAAATGTAATCGCATTTTGTAAATCAATACAAAAGTCATCTCCTGTTGATAGTTATGTTTCTCCTGAACCTTGGGATATGCCTGGCTATGATTGTCCTGTAATTATGGCAGCAGGAACATTTATTCAAGGAGCATCAATTGAGCTTAGTGCAGACGCACCTATAAAGCCTCCTTTCACTGTGTTTTTCCAAGGAGGTCTAACTTACTATCACGTTCGTATTGCTATTATGATATGTATGCAAAGTCTTAAGGGACTATAATTTTAACTTAATATAAGGGCAAACATACAAGTTCGCCTTTATATTAACAGATATAATTTATAAAACTACACCACCTTTAAATATAGAGATTTCACGGTAACCAGATATTTCAGTTTTAGTATGTTTGCCACTTGCCACTTCTAAAACAAACTCAAGTAAACGTTCTCCGCTTTCATCAATAGTTTCCACATTGTCTGCTATTGTGCCAGCATTAAAATCAATCCATTTTGAATGTTTTTCAAATAACGAAGTGTTACTGCTAATTTTAATTGTTGGAACAGCTGAACCAAATGGAGTACCACGGCCTGTTGTAAACAGAACAAGATGTGCACCTGCTGCTGCAAGAGCAGTAGAGCTTACAAGATCATTTCCTGGACCGTTTAATAGTGTAAGTCCTTGTTTTTTCACCTGTTCACCATAACCAATAACATCCACTATGTCGGCACTTCCTCCTTTTTGAACACAGCCACAACTTTTATCTTCAAGAGTTGAAATTCCACCTTCTTTGTTTCCTGGACTAGGGTTTTCATATACTACCTGACCATGGCTTACAAAATAGTCTTTAAATCCATTTATCATATCAACAGCTTTGTTAAATATTTCTTCGTTTATGCATTTATCCATTAATAAGTTTTCTGCACCAAACATTTCGGGAACTTCTGTTAAAATAGTACTTCCTCCTGTACTTATTAATAAATCACTGAATTTACCAACAGCTGAATTTGCAGTAATTCCAGAAAGCCCATCAGAGCCTCCACATTTCATACCAATAACTAATTTTTCAGTACTTATTTGAGTTCGTTTAAATTGGTTTGCATATTCAGCAAGTTGTGATAAAAGTTCACTACCTTCTTTAATTTCATCTTCACTTTCTTGACACATTAAAAATTTTACTCTATCATCATCCCATTTTCCTAGAGCTTCTTTAAAAAGCTTTATGGTGTTGTTTTCACAACCTAGACCAACCACTAGCACAGCTCCTGCATTTGGGTGATTTACAAGAGAAGCTAAAACCCTACGTGTATTTTGATCATCTTCGCCCATTTGTGAACAACCAAAAGGATGTGGATAAGCATAAAGCCCTTCGATATTTTCTTTAACAATGTGGTTATTGTCTTGAGCCAGCTTTGTTACAACTCCATTTACGCAACCCACCGTTGGAATAATCCAAATTTCATTTCTTATACCAGCACGACCGTCTTTACGTTCATACCCCATAAAGGTTTTAGGTTCTGTTTTTTGAAGAGCACTTTTCTTGTGGTTATATGTGTAAGTTGCTTCTTCTTCTAGTCTTGTTTTGATATTATGGGTATGAACCCATTCTCCTTGTTTTATATCTTTTGTTGCAATCCCAATAGGTAGTCCATATTTTATTATTATTTCTCCTTGACCAATATTTCTATTAGCTATTTTATGACCAGTATTTATCTTATCTAAAACAGTTATTTCTTGATGAATTTCATCTTTTTCTAAATTTTGCAATGCTACAATTACATTATCTTCTTGATGAATTTTAATAGTTTTCATTTTAGCTTCCCTTCTATTTTTTATACTTAAATTATACACTAGAAATAGACGAACTAGAAAGTTCGCCTTTGTAATATTATAACAATTTCATAGTTTCATACATACCAATATCTTCAATTTGGTTCAAATACTCTAGTACTTGGCTTTCAAATCCAACTATCTGAGTTAAATCTTGACCCCACATTTTTTCATTACTACACACCTTATTTACTAGTTCTTTATTTGATAAACCTTTATTTTGACTGAAGAAATCAATCACCCATTGATCATCTACAACATTATATGTTCTATCATTATTGTTTTTATAAAATTCAATATATGCTGCAAAACTAAATACTATATTTTTTGGCAACTTGTTAAACTTTTTATAATATTCTATAAGAGATGGCATTACTCTAGCTTTCCACTTTGAAGTAGAGTTTAAAGAAATACTTAAAAGTTGGTGGTCAATGTATGGATTGTTAAACCTATCTACTACTGAGTCCGCAAAATTTTCAAGGTCTTTTTTGTCAAGGTCAATCATAGGAATAATTTCTTCTTTAATAGTATTATTCATGAAATTAACAATAACATCATCTTGCATACATTCACGTACAATATCTTTGCCAGCCAGATATGCTGCCATTATCATACTTGTATGAGCACCATTTAATATACGAACTTTTCTTTTTTTATAAGGAGTTTGATCATCAATTATAATTACAGGTAGACCAGCTTTTTCAAAAGGTAATTCTTCTTTTAAAGATGAAGGCCCTTCAATTGCCCAAAATCCAAATATTTCTCCAGTATCCACTAAATTGTCTATATACCCATTTTCCTTATTAATTTCTTCAACTTCATTTTTTGGATATCCTGTTACAATCCTATCAACCAAAGTTGAGCAGAAGATATTTTCTTCATTTACAAATTTTTTAAATATATCTTCTAATTTCCATAAATCAACATATTGATTTACGCATTTTTGTAATTCTTTACCATTATTATCAATTAATTCACAGCTTAATATTACAAAACCTTTTTTACCAAGTTTAAATCTTTCATACATAAATCTTGTTAATTTAGCTGGAAAACTTGAAGGAGGTTCATCATCAAATTTGCAACTTTCATCAAATACAATACCTGCTTCTGTAGTATTACTTACAATAAATCTTAAATCATCATTTGTGGCTTGGTTTAATAGTGCTTTATAATCAGTGTATGGATTTACACAATGAGAGACTGAGCTAATTACTCTTTTTTTCATTTATTTGTTTACCATTTTCCATACCACGTAGGTATAAAGTATATAGACCTTCTTGTTTATTAATTATATCTGTAAGACCTTGTGCAATTGGTTGAACTAACACTACTTTTGAATTAAAATCACATTTTTCATTTAGTATATCAAAAAAGTAGTCTACAAATGCTCTTAGAAAATTTCCTTCCCCAAATTGTAAAACTTTAATTTTGGCATGGTCATTTGGCAAAATAAATCCTTTATAGTCTACTTCTTTCAAAGTGTTGTAATTTAACTGGTTCATTTTATACTCCTTTAATATTATAAGTTATTAAGATATGTTAACCCATTCTTAATAACTAGTATGTCATTTTTAAAGTTAAAATATTCCATTGATAAACTTTTATTATAAGAAGAGTTAATTGTTAGTGTTAATGGGGTTGTGACGGTTGGATATACTATTGGCAGATAATAATTTAATTGAGGATTTACATTTTACTGTTCGATTTTCTTAAATTACGTACAGCTTCAATACTAAGTCCAGTTCTTAATGCAATTACTTCATCTTCTAATATATCTAGGAAAGAGATTACTGCTTCTTGTATACCTTCTTGCCTGCCTTCTTGCCTGCCTTCTTGCCTGCCTTCTTGTCTGCCTTCTTGTCTGCCTTCTTGTCTTGCTTTCTTTAACACACTGTTTTCTTCAATTAACATCATATGCCTTTTAAAATATGTTTCCCTTATTTTTTCATCTCCGCTTAGTTCTGTTAATACGTCTATCGCTTTATATATTTTCCCACCTAATTTTTTTGTTTTAGGTGAATTGGGAGCTTTTATAAATGTTAACCAATTTGTTAAGGTTTTTAAATCCTTTGTTTTAGAGGAGTTCTTTCTTAAATCCAATTTATTTAGTTCTAAAAAATGTAATTCTAAATCTGGATTATAATCTGTTTTTAATTTCTTATCATATAAAGTAAATTTATGATGTATATGTTCATCATCTTCAAATATTTTATAATTTAATATATTTATGCAGATTACACTTTTTAAATCTGAATAAAATTCTCCTTGCTTTAAATCTATACTATAATTTTTTGCCCAATAATATAAACTTCTTTTTAGCATATCATCTGTATCTCTTACTTGTACTTCTATATTCACTTTTACTTCGTTAGATAAAATTGCTTTAATATCTAAAATTGAATATTTATTATCTATATATTCTTTTTT
>LJDB01000059.1 GCA_001983455.1 Candidatus Epulonipiscium fishelsonii | reverse complement strand
TGTGGAACGAGAAAATATTCTCTGACTGCATAGAGGTGTACAGTACGCCGATATTAAGAAATATTTAATATAAATAGGATTTCGTATTTTTCGCAAAATCCTGAACTGTATGCATTTATTATTGTCTCAGAAGTTATGCCTTCTTTTCCGCTCCAAACATCATTAGTTCCATAGTGCATCATAACTAAATCTGGTTGAGTTTGTGAAAGCCACATATCAAAGTTTACCACTTGCTCCGTAATTAAAGTTCCATACCTTCCTTCATGGTCAAGTCCTGCTTCATAAAGTTTTTTGAATTTTTCTCGTTCGGTTGGGTCAGAAACATCCGCCCAACCTGCTTTTGATGTTTCATCTTTAATGTTACCAACAAACTCTATATCAAATCCTTTTTCTTTTAATTTTTCGTCCAATAAAACTCTCCACAATGCATTGTCTGTAATTGAGTCGCCTATTTGAGTAATCTTGCTAACCTGCTTTTCATATGGTGTAACATTAATGGTTAAAACAAGTTCACCAATATTTTCTTCACTATCTGTTGCCGTGTATGTAGCTGTATATGTTTCTGCTTGTGCTGTACTTATTTCATCAACTGTTTGGCCTGCACTATTTGTAATTATACTACTAACCTCTAGCTCCCCATCTTGCTTATCAGTTGCTGTAACCTTTGGCATTTCAAATGCAAATCCCTGTGTAGCATTAAATGTTGTTTTTCCACCAGCACTAAGAACAGGAATATCTGGTAAAACATATGCTTCCTCTAGTGAAAGCCTCACATCTTTAAATCCAAAAGTCCACCCACCAGCAGGAACTTCTCCTTGAAGAGAACCAAAAAATTCAACTGTTGCCGTACCTACTTCAAGTTCTATGCCTTCAATAACTTGTTCTATATCTTTTGTAAATCCTAAACTTCTTAAGTCAATCTCACCTTTAGTAGACCCATCTTGGATTATTTTCATACTAGCAAACTCTAATCCCCCATTCACCCACATATCAGCTGATAGACGATAAGTACCTTTAGCATCAATGGCAACTTCTTGAGTAGCTTTTAAGCTATCCTTCCACTCAGCCCAAATCATATAATATGGACCTTCATATTTAGCCCCATAGTAATTTTCAATATTCCAATGTTCTGGTTGCTCCCTTGAATTACCAAGTCCATCTTGACTCGTTTCTTTATCAGACAAGTCTCCATTTAACAATATGTTTGGAGCATTAACTGAAATATTTATATCAATTGGAGCTGCTTCGTTGCCAGCATCATCAAATATAGCATACGTAACAACATAAGTTCCAGGAAATGACAAGTCTATTGTGTTGCCTGAAATAGTTTCACCTTTGCTATTTACAATTACTGGAGCAACTTGTAAATCTCTAGGGGTATCTGTTGCTGTCAAAACATCTAAAGTATATATTTCACATTTTTGAACATCTAAGTCTATATTTGTTTCCCCTTCATATTGAATAAATGGTGCAACAACATCTGTTAAAACTTGATCTGTTTTTAAAATTTGACTTAGTGCTTCAAACCATACATTTGTCATCTTTACCTCTCCAGAGTAATCAGGATGTGCATCATCCATTAAATCTCTTGAAGTATTAAATCCAGTGTATTGGTCAACTACAATAATTGGAGAATTTACTGTTGAGTTGTAACTTGCCCAACCCAAAATTTTGCTATTTAATTCTTCAACAATTGCCTCATGCCCTTTAAGTGGAGTTATCTTGGCAACTACTAGTGCAATTTCTGGATTTACCGAACGCATTCCTTCTAGTGCTACACTATAAGATTTAATAATATCATCTGGAGTTTGCGTACCAGTCCAAATGTCATTTGTTCCATAGTGCATCATAGCCATATCTGGATTAGTTACTGAAAGGTACGTTGCAATATTTGGAGCTTCGTTTGCGACCAACGTTCCTCCTCGGCCTTCATGGTCCAATCCTGCTGCATGAAGTATTTCAAGCTTACCTCTTTCATAGGCATTATTATTTTCATCCCAGTTTGATTTTAGTTCCTCATCTTTTCGGTTTCCAACAAACACAATGTCCTCAAACCCTGTTTTGTGTAATTTCTCAAGCAACATCAGTCTCCACCAAGCTCCGTCAGTGATGGAATCACCTATTTGAGTGATTTTAGTGACAGGCTTTTCAAATTCCATAACCTTAATAGTCAACACAACTTCACCAATATTACCAGCAGTATCTGTTGCTGTATAAGTAGCGGTATATGTTGTTGGAGTATCTGTAACAATTTCATTCACTACTTTTCCAGTACTATCTTTAATTATAACTGGGCTTACTGTAACATTTTCATCTCTATCATCTACAGCTGTAACAATTGGTAGTTCAAACCCAAATCCTTTGATAACTGCTATCTCTTTTTCTTCTATATTAAAGGTAGGAGGTGTTACGTCAGCTCCACTGCTGGCACTTATAATTTGTAAGTTTATATCCGTAACTCCAGCATATGCTCCATTTTCACTAGTAGGTGCCTTTGCATAAAAGATTAAATCTACATCACCTTCTTCAAGATACACTCTTGCTTCAAATTCATCTTGTGTTGGATCTATTAATGGACGAACACTATTTAATTTTTTATCAAATATCCCCAGATATGCCTCTGTTAAGTTGTCACTCACTTTAAAATTAGCTGAAAGTTCATGCATACCTGTCGTTGGAATTGTAACGCTTTGGGTTGCAGACACTTCAAACCCTTCTGATCCAGACCAAAACAGGTGTCCTTCATCACTATAACTAAAATCTGCTCCTGCTTCTGATAGTTCCCACTCTTTTGGCTTATCATTTTCATCTCTATATATAAACTTACTATTTTCTACAATTGAATTTGCACGAGCCAAGACTATGTCTTTTATTCCTGCAACAGCTTCTCTATCCGAAGATTTAGCACTAAATTCTATTGTTACCTCGCTACCTTTTTCTAAATAGAAGTATGGTGCATTCATTTTAGTAGAATTTATATTGCTATTTTCATCAAATTCAATTTGTTCTATAATTTCATCATCTTTTACAACGCTAAAATATCCTTCTTGAATTTTATCAATTATAAGCTGAGCATAAAAGTCATAATATCCGCTTTCATTTATGGCAATGTCTTGAGACATATTAACATCTAAACCAGATGCATTTGTTTCAGCTACATCCCAAACAATATATCCGTCTTGGTTATAAGCAAATGTTGCTCCACTTTCTGCAATTTCCCACTGCTCAGGTTCACCTGTAACTGGATGTCTCATAGCGAAATCACTATTTTGCACTAGATTATTTTCCACTATTTCTATTTCTTCAAGCAAAATAAGCTCAATATTATCAACAGCAAAGTTTGGACCATCTTCTTTATAAGTTTCAATACTTGCTGCAAATGCCAAATTTATTCTCCCTGGAGTTAATTCCATTTCATAAGTTTGGGTTTGCCACTGGTCTTCTGTATTAAGCGGGCTCTTTGAAAATAGTTCTTCACCATTTTCTGTAACTTTAACTTCAGCATTGTCCAAATTAGCTTTTGCTTTAACATCAAAACTTAGCTGATATCTCCCAGATTTAGGTATTGTAATATATTGGTTCATCTGAGCATCAAACGGGTCTTGGCTCCATATTGTAAAGTAATAATCAGGGTCTGCTCCTTCTGTACCTTTATTTTTGTCGTCAATATACAGTCCTCCACTACTTTCCCATTCTTTTGGATATAAACTTCCTTCATATTCACTAACACTCTCAAATGTACCATTTAAAATAAGGTTTTCAGCTTCCTCTGTTGGTGGTAGTGTTTCATTGTTTACGTTCCCTTCCACATTAAGATTTATTTCAGTCGCAGACTCTGAAATAAGAGTGTCATCATATGTTCTAATTTCAGCTTTAACAGGTATTGCTGTGCCGTTATAAACTTTTGAGTCCATATCTATAGTGTGTTCCCATTTTCCATCTACAACTGGAACATTAAATTTTTTGCCACCCATGTCTAAGGTAATATAATTTACATAAGTTGCACTACCTGAGAAAGTAAAGGGAAATTTTGTAATTTCTTCGCTAACTTGTGTTATGTCAACAGTTGCACTAGCTAAATCTTCAATAAAGTTAAATCCTTGAATTTCATCAAAGTATATTGTTCCTTGGGTTACCTCCCCATTTTGTCCACTATATAAAGAAAACTCTATAATGTCGCTGTTCTTATCAAATGTGCCTTTATACTCATCCCAACTTGGAGATTTTAAATTTTCAAACGGTATATAAATTTCAGTCGGGCCCGATGCAGTCATATTTTGTCCTGTTTCAAATGTTTTACCTTCAGCACTTTTTATTTGAAAGGTAATGCTATTGCCCGTTCCATCAGGAACATACCACAATTTTATTCCATCATAGTCTTTTAGGTTCAACTTCCCTAGTTGTTTTGTCACTCCAGCATAGCCTTTTCCATTATAATTATAATCAATCCTTAACGAATATTCCCCACTAGAAATAGCCCCGTCTTCCATATGTAAATCCATACTTCCGCCTTCGCCATTTAATTTATATGCTTCTCTTAAAATAGTACTTGATCCACTATATCCTTCAAAATTATCCAGATTTGTTGAGCTAACAAAAGTTAATTGATCAAGATAAATCTCTCCACGAGGATTGTCTTGATTTGTGGGTTTTATACCTATTCTTAATTTTACTATATTTGTTTCATCTATAGCATCTTTATCAATATTAAACGACTCAAATGAGTCTTCCCCAGACAATATTTTTTCAACAGTCCACGTATCTCCAGCATTATCTTCAAGTTCCACAAATATAGTATTGTTTGATGAGTCACCAATTATCCAAGCATTCATAACATCATATGCAGATATGTCAATGTTGTCTAAGTTTTTTGTCAAAACTAAATTTCCATCTTCATAACTAGTGATATAACTTCCTTGTAAATTTTCGTCTCTACCAAAATATACTTCTGCATTTTCCAAGATATTTATAGGGTTAACTTCATAAATTGGAATACGCTTATCTCCAGATGCCAATTCCACATGTTTTAATATAGTGTCTGTACCTAGCAATTCAATTTTTAAATACCTAGCATTTGTAGGCATAACTATTTCTTCAAACACTAAATCTAAAAATCCTTCTGCACCATCTGTTTTGGTTGTCGGTTTGGCAGTAACATAGTTTAGCCCGTTTTCAGAATAGGATACTTTTATGTTAGTACTATCTGTCGTCGAGGCTTTAATACGAAATGAAGTTAAATCTTTATACGTTTGATAAATAATTTCTCCACCATTTGAACCTTCACTTACTCCCAGTCCTTTATAATCTTCAGTCGTTACAAATTCTAAAGTACTATCTTTAAAGGTATACCCCTCTTTAAATTCATCATCTTGCAAAAGTATACTGTCTTTTGGTAATTCTTCAGGAGCATCATAGTCTATCCCACTATTTGTGTAAGTCATATCAATAGCATTAATTTTACATTGACTACTTGAAAGCACTACTATTCTTGCGTATAACCACTTATCATCTTCGTTTAAATCTGTTGTTAATGTATCTCCATCTATTGTATTCTCAGTTGCTTCTTCATAATTTATGCCATCTTTAGATACATATATTAAAGCTTGAGCATTAGTATTTTTGTCATGATGCACAACAATGTTCTTAATTGGAATGCCTTCATAATAAGTTATATATCCTATTGTACCTGTTGTATTAATAATAGACCCATTTGCATTTTCCACTGACGTAGAATGGTCATAACTATATACGTTACGAACTTCCGTTGGGTTTGTATCTCCTTTTGATACGGCTATAAGGTCTAGTTCATCTTTTATAAAATGAGTTGCACTGTCAACAGTTTGATAATTTGACCAAAGCCCTGTCCCAGAATCATTTGCTGCTCTTAATCTGTACGTATAAGTTTTGCCATCAATTGCACTAACGTCATGAAAACCAGCACTTCCTGGCCTTCCTCCATCATGAACATTATCCTTTTCAGTAGCAACTTTTGTCCAATCAGCATCTGTGTCGTTTTCACTCACAATACCTTCAGCTCTTTCAATCTCATACCATGCTCCACCAACAACCCCACGCCATTTAATATCTCCAATAGTATCAATATCAAACAATACTGGTGGTTCAGTTTGGCTTGGTGGGGGTATTGGTTCATTTCCTGTGCCACCATCCATAATTTGTGCATATTTATATATAACTTCTAAAGTACCATCCTCATCAAAATATTCTCCTGCATCAAATCCTGGCCAATGATACGCTGCCCAGTTTCCTGGGTTTTCATCATGCCAGTAATATCCCCATCCATCTTTATGAGCACGTAAACTCCACATCATAACTCCATCTGCACCATGTTCATATCCTGTTTTAAATACTTCTTCAGCAGGAGCCGCACTTGTATATCCACCAAATTCTCCAAGAATAAACGGTTTTCCAGCGTCATTAGCAAGTTCGGAGTCTTTTTCTGTTTTCTCAACATAATTTCCAGTGTAATAGTGTGCACCCAATATATCAGCCTTGTTTTCTGCTGATAAAGAACGCTCCGTCATAGACATACGTCCATCCAAAATAAGTTGCTTCGCCCCATTTGTACGAATTCTGTCTACGATTTTATTATTTAATTCTATAATTTGGTCATCGTATTTATCTTGTTCATATGCCCCAAATTCATTTCCCGTTTCCCAACAAAATACCGCTGGGTCATCTTTGTATTTTACTCCAGTTATAGTATTTGTCCTATTCATCAGTTGATCTATCATCTGCATAAAATAATCAATAGATGCGTCATTTGAATAAAACTCCCAAGTATCTTCATCAAACGGAGCAGTTGGATATTCTTTTCCTGTTGCAAGTTTTAGATATCCTTCTATTCCTCCGCTCCAACTCCAATGATCCGTTAGTGGAATAATTAATCTGACACCATATTCATTCGCATATGCAAGTAATTGATCTAGTTGCACTAAAACATCATCATTAAATTGAATGGTTCCATATTCTCCACCAGTTGTATCAGTTTTATCCACTCCCACAACATATGCTTCTTTGGAATTTGCACCATTCGCAGTTGGAATACTATACGTTCTTGTGACTTTTCCTCCCATAGCTTGAATTGTTTCAATAACATTTTTTTGTTCCCATGGTTTATCGGTCAATGCTTGGGGGTAGTTAATTGATGCAAATCTAAATTCCTCGTCACCATCCATAAGTTTTACCCCATCAACCGTAATAAAATCTAGTGCTGAATTTTCATATGTACTAGTTGTTTCTGCATACGTTGTTAATGGTATTTGTGCTAATAACATAGTCTGTGCCAACAAAGCCGCTATTAATTTCTTTACAAGTTTCAATAATATTCCTCCAATTATGGTAAAGTAATATATCCTTTCCATTGTAAGCAAATCTATTATGTTAGTTAAAATTTTATAAATGTTACTACATATGTGTTTGCTTAAACCTATTTTCTAAGGTATAGTTTAGTTAAAAAATATATCTCAATCATATAGGTTTCTTTTAGCTAAAAATTCCATTCATAAATATATATTATGTTACGCTATATTTTTTTATTAAAGCTATTTTAAATGAAGTGATACTTTTGACAAGTTATGCTCTATTTATATTATACATATACTCTCAATTTTTATTTTTAGAAATGTTTATTTTCATTATATATTTCCATTTTCATATCATATATTTTAGCATTGTGCTGTATCTATGTATCTTTTTTTAGTGCTTTTTAATTTTCTACAATGATTAATTAATTTCTATGTATATTTCAAGTAATAACTTTACATTATTAACCTAAAATGCTAGACTAACGAACGAAAAACAGATAAGGAGCAAAGACCCTTAGCCTTTTCTCCTTATCATGAATAAACTATTGCAAAGTATTTACTTAGTTTAATTCTTGAATTAACTTTTATTACTTTTCATTTGTTGCTCATATAATTTTATTTGTTCCTTAAGCTCTTTAATTTCTGTAGATAGTTCTTTATGTCCATGTTTAATTTTTTCTTTAAGCTTTTTATTTTCTATAGATAGCTCTTTATTTTCATGTTCAATCATTTCTCTTTCATACATAGCCTCAATTGCATTCATGCTTAAATTCCCCTTTCCTTGTATTGTGTTTTTAAATGCATTTCCCAATGTTTTCAGTTCCGTGTCTTCTGACATTACACATTTATTTGGATTTATTAAAAATTCTATAAATTTTCTTGTATGTTTATATTTTTTACGTAATTTTTTGTAATTTGACATATACACACTAACAATTTGTAGATGGTCTAGTGTTCTTTGTGTTTCTTTTTCTACCAGTTCTTTTGTTACAATAGGTAGCCCTTTGTATTCTGGTGGGGCAAATTTATTTGTCCCCATAAGATAAAACCATACACACCTAGCTTTTTTATTCTCTATGTTATAGATGTTTCTCTTTTCCTTTTTTTCTGAGCTTGGGGTATACTCTCCAAATATTCTTCCTATATATACTATTTCTCGGTCAATTTCATTTTGCCTCCTTGAATTTTGCATCTCTAAATTAATTTCTAATATAATTCCACCCAATTTGGCTGAACTAAACTCTAGTAATCTGTCTAAATATATATCTTTTGACCCTTGGTTCTTTCCTCCATATTGACCTTGAACAATCTCTCCAATATACTCAAGGTCATCTATTTCTAGTAATTCTCTTAAGGCTGGCAAAATAAGATCCATGCAAGTTGTCACAAAGTCTTTAAAAATCCCATCATCTGTTGGACTTACTCCAAATCCATCACTAATATTTTGAAGTCTTTCTATATGATACCTTTTGTCTTTTACTACGTCTTTTATATTTGCCTCATATTTATAGTACTTTGTAGTTTGCGATATAAATTTAAGATATTTCGCTTCTAACGGTTTTGTACTGTCTATACTTATCTTATTCTCGCCAATAAGTTTTATAGAGTATTTACACCCAGCACCCATTACAGTACACAAGTCATCTTTTTTTCTATAAAATTTATTGCCTTCAACAGCTAGTACTTCTAATGTGTCTAAAATGTTTTTTATTGACATTTGTGTCTCCTAACGTATTTTTTTAACCTCGTATGCAATAGTTTAAAAAATAAAAATGACATAAGCTTCCAAATGTTATGTAGTTAAACATGTAGAGACAAATGTCATAAATAATTATATAATAAAAAATAAACTACGTAAAGTTACTAGAATTATATTTCTATACAATTTAATACTCACATGGTATAATTATGACACATATATTAATGGAAATGATAGCCTATGAAACTAATAAATATATCAAAAAATGCATTAATAGCTTTATTATTTACATATATGGTTGGCCTGATATTAGGAGCTAGGACAAATATTGAAATGTTTTTAGATATAGGTTTTCTAGTGGGAGCTACAACATGCATCTTGGTTAAAATTGATGAACTTTCAAAAGCACTGGAAAGAACTCATAACAACAAAAAAGAAGACTAGCAATGCTGGCCTTCTTCCTGAGATCTTATAAACTAGATTACTTGAAATTTATAACTAGGTTTACTCATTGAAACTGTAACTTCAATAGAGTTCTTTCTAGTATAGGTTATATTATAAGTGCAGTTGCCGACTAGTAAATTTTTGATTTCAACATAATTTAATTTTGCAGGCAATTGCGGCCTAACTGTAACCTTCTTATTCGGTGCATCAACTTTTATCCCTAAAATATCTTCTACGAAAACATGATGAATTCCATATCCAGACCAGAATTGCATAAAACATCCATCATCAGGTAAAATTTCGCTAATAGTGCATGGCATCCCTATATTTGCACATCCAACTAGTCTCTCTAGCAACTCATATGCCCTATCAATTTCACCGTTGTTAGCAAATACTTTTGCTAAATATCCTGTGTTGATTGACATAGACTTATTCAATGTATAAATGTCATGCACTGGGTCGTCTTTATCATCACATAAGCAATCCAACTTCATTCCATATTCATTATAAAAATTTTCCTGCTTCATTTGTTCAATTCCCAGTCTCTTAATTTCTTCAGGTACAAAGTCCTGCGTATAGGGTAAAACACAAATCCAATTTTTAAGAACCAACGGAATAAGTTCTTTTGAAGTATATTCTTTTGAAAGAACCTTATCGAAATATTGTGCAAGGTGTTTGCTTAGTGTTTTAGTATTTTTAATTGAATTAACTAGGATATCACGACTTGCCTCTATCTCTTCCCTAGTGCAAATAATATCCCCAAAAAAGTTATCTTCCCTAGAATAAAATTTATCCATCACTTCATTTTCGAGCTGAATTCTTTTTTCCTTATAATCTTTTATAAGATGATTTTTCTTCAAAATTGCACTCATCAGCTCAAGACTCCTATATGCATCAATGCTCAAAATCGCAATATCAAGTAATCTTCCATCAATCCCTGGTACTTCAACAATTCCACTACCTTTTGGACACAGAGAACCTTCCTTTATATTGCTTTCTAGCCAGTGCATTCCATTAACACAAAAATCAAACATTTCTTTGAGAAATTTCTTATCCCCACTCCATTTATATACTTCATAAACCGTACTGATAAAATGAGGTGTTTCCTGCAAATTCCCTTTTTCCCATACTAATCCAAATGGAGAAACTTCATGTATAACACGCCCATTGCCATTTTCTTTTTCAGATATAGTTTTAAGAAGTCTTAAAGTTTGTTTAGTCATGTCATGTTGACCAACCGCTAGTGTTCCCAAGCAGCCATACGTGGTATCACAGCCAAAAAACCAAGGGAAATCTGGATAACCAGCAGTGTATCCTTCTCCAACATTATCTATGTTTTGAATTAGCATATCATAGTTTAACTTCAGTCCATCAAATATTTTATCAAATTCAGGATTATCTGTTTTTATGCTAGTTCGGTTTAACAGCTGTTGACGACGTTGTTTTTGTTCCTCTATACATTTCTCATAAGCAAAAAATTGATTTATAGATACTTTAGGTAAGCTTTCATCTTCAGATTTATCAACTACGATATTTATAAATTGTGGTTTGTCTTTTGTCAAATTCAACTTCATTCTAATATGTTTGAAATTTGGTTCAACTTCAAAGCCTACTTCCTTAGCAGTCCAACATCCCTTTAGCTCTATTTCAATTTGAAAGAAAATAGTAACATCACAATCTGATTCAAATTTTAAACTTAGTACGCTTTTATTGTCCAAAGCGTTCACTGTTTTTTTTAAGTTGCCTTGTGGTGTTGTATAATAAAAAATATTTTCCCCCTTATTAAATTCATATTTATTAGCTTTAAGCTCTGTTCCTTCACAAAACAAATAGTATCCTTTAGATATTTTATATGGTTGTGCAAAGATACCTGACATTTCTCCTTCGATATGAAAGCCCATAGGTGAAAAGGTTCCATCTTGATTTCCAATCATATAAATTTTGTTTGATGCCACTACATAATTCATTGTATCCTCCTTGTTGTGTCTAAATATTTAAGAGCACACCACTGTGCACTCTATATGTCTACTTGATACCTGAAGATGTTACACCCTCTATAAAATATCTTTGGCAAATTAAAAAAAGTATAACCATTGGAATTGAAAGTAACATTGCACCCGCCATTGTCTGATTTGGAAAAGAAAAATATTGACTATTTAAAGAAGCCATCCCAACAGGCAGTGTATACATGTCTCTAGAAGTTATTAATAAGTTTGGCATAAGAAAGTTGTTCCAACTGCCCATAAATGTCATAATGGTGATAGTTGTCACTGCTGGTTTTGCTAGTGGCAACGCAATTTTAAAGAAGATACCAAAACGATTTAATCCATCAATTTCCGCAGCTTCCTCAAGACTAATTGGGAATGACAAGAAAAATTGACGCATCATAAAGATATTAAACGCATTAAATACAAAAGGTATTATTAATCCAACATAAGTATTAACAAAGTTGAATTCATTTAACAACATATATTGAGGTATCATAGTGATTTGCCCAGGTATCATCATAATACCTAAAATTGTCATGAATATGATATTTTTTCCTTTAAAGTTAATTCGAGCTAGTGCATATCCTGCCATTGTGCTTAAAACTACACCTATAATAGTTACGCAAACCGCTATAACTATACTATTAAAGTACCATTTTAGTATATCGTTCTTTTCAATTAAATTTATATACGTATCAAAACTTAGTCCTGAAAAATCAAAATTAAGTTTAAAGGCTTCTTTCGTTGGTCTTAAGGATGTATAAAATGCCCAAAAGAAAGGAAATAATGCAATACCTGCATATCCTATTGTCAAAAAGTAAAATAAAAATTTCATTGGCTTTGATACTGATTTTTCCATTATTACACTACCTTTCTTTCAAGTCTTTTTGGTCGTTCTTCAAAATAGTATTTTTGTAGAAGTGTTAAAGTAAATATGATTATAAATAAGCATACTGCTACAGCTGAGCCATATCCTAGGCGATTTTCTCCAAACGCTTTATTATATAAATAAAGTACTACCGTTGTAGTTGAACCCAAAGGTCCACCCGTTCCACCAGAAATAATAAATGCTTGGTCAAACATTTGTAAAGTCCCAATCATTCCTACAACAACGACAAACATAGTCTTTTCACTTAGCATTGGAATAGTAATACTTTTAAACTGTTGCATTCCTGTAGCTCCGTCAATCGCTGCTGCCTCATATACGTCAGAAGGAATGTCTTGTAAACCAGCCAAAAATACTAGCATTTGTGTTCCTACTGTAGACCATATTGCCATAATCATTGCTAGTGGTAGTGCATATGTAGGGTCGGTAAACCAGCTTACTGCCTTAAATCCAAATAGGCCTAGAAATTTGTTTGCTATTCCGTTTGTATTAAATAAAAACATAAACATTGAAGCTGATGCAACAGCAGAAGTTACAGCGGGTATATAATAAGCTACTCTAAAAAAAGTTTTTCCTCTAATTTTTTGGTTTGCGACTGTTGCTAAACATAGTGCAATAAATGTTTGCACTGGAACAACCACTATAGAATATTTTAATGTGTTAAATAGTGCTTGATAAAAATTTGGGTCTGATATCAGTTCTTTATAATTTTCAAACAGAACCCACGTTGACTGATCGGGCTTTAATAAATTGTAATCCTTGAAACTTAAGCCAAAAGAAAATATTGCTGGGCCAATGATAAATACTACCATCAGAATTACAACTGGAGCAATAAATATCCATCCTGCTATATTTTCCAAAGTTTGCTTTTTCATAAAATTCCCCCTTATAACATAGTAGGCGAACAATGTTCGCCCTTATATTTATTGTTGTGCTAGTGCTTTATCAATATTAGCTTGTGCTTGGTCAAATGCTTGTTTAACAGTTACGCTATCATCCAACAACACTTTTTCCATTGCTCTAGCCGTTTCATCTACAACTGTTGAAGAAATAACTCCATAATTAAATTCACTTGCTACTGGTGCAAGGTCTGCAAAAACTGTACGCTCTGGCCATTTTGCTTTAAACTCCTCTAGTGCTGTATTACGAGAAGGCATAGATCGACCTGCATCTGCAACGACTTGCTGTTGCTCCGCTGAAGTTAAAAATTTGATTACGTCTTTTGCAATGTCTGGATGCTCAGTATTGTTAGATAGTGAATATGCTACAGTAAATTGCATTGATGCTGGTTGTTCTTTTTGTGGAATTGGAACAACTCCATACTCTAGGTCTGGTGCAAGCTCTATCATACTATTTACCATCCAGTTACCTTCAATTGTCATTGCAACCATTTCAGATGCAAATGCATCTCCATCCCAGCCCACTCCCAATTGTTGTGGAGTTTGTGCGTATCCATCTTTTATTAGTCCAATCCAATATTCATATGCTTCAATGTTTTTAGGATCATTTAATGTTGGCTTTCCATCTTTCATCATGCTTCCACCATTAGAATAGAAAAATGGTTGTGCTCGGTCAATTCCGTTTTGCAATGATAGTCCCACAACTCCGTCTTTTGTTAGGGCTTGTGATACTTTTGTTAATTCATCCCATGTTGTTGGTGGATTAAGCCCTGCTTCTTCAAACATAGCTTTGTTATAATATAAAGCTAAAGTGGAAAAGTCTTTTGGAATTCCATATAAAACTCCATCTTCCCCTCTAAACCCATTTAATAAGGAAGGTTCAAAATCAGCTATGTCTTCTTCTGTCATTGCATCATCTAGTGGAGCAAGCTTTCCAGCGTCTATAAACTGACTTGCTTGAAATATGTCCATATAAAAAACATCTGGTTCGTCATTTGCTACCATACGTGTTTTTAAAACTTCCCAAAAATCCCCTGATATTGGTTCAATTATAATTTCTACATCTGGGTTTTGTGCCATATATGCTTCCGCTTGGCCTGTTACAATATCCACTTCAAATGGATCAGAATATGTAGCAACTGTTATAGATACTTTTTCGGGTGTTTCTCCAGATGTTTCTTCATCTGAACCACATCCTGCTAGACTTACAACCATACTCCCTAGTAATACTAAACTTAATAACTTTTTTAATTTCATATAAAGTCCTCTCTTTCCGAAACGTTTTGGTTTGTAGTTTTATTATAGTTAATTTTAAACTTACTGTCAATCATTTTATACAATATCATTATTTTATACAAATGGACGAAATTATATTTATAATATTTAACTACCCGATTAAATATAAATATAATATTATTATAAAATTCCATTTAGTTATTCAATAGCAATTTATATCGATTGTCGTATCTCTAAAGAACAGCTCAACCTAGTGACGTTTGTATTCGTACTATTCTCACAAATACCTATCAAAAGTTTGGCGGCTTCATATCCTTTATTAAAATCATTTTGTGAAACCGTACTTAATGAAGGCTTAATAAACCTACTCATTGGAATATTATCAAACCCTATTACACCAACATCTTGAGGAATTTTTTTACCTAGTGCTTGTAACGCATTCATACATCCCATAGCCATATAATCACTTGCACAGAAAAAACCATTTATATCTGGATAGTCTTTCATAATCTGAAATGTCAAACTCTCTGCCTTTACTCTATCAAAGTTTCCATCGAAGATATACTTTTGTCTATGTTCTAAATTGTGATTACGCAAAGCTACTAAATATCCTGCTTCTCTTTCAATGCTCACTATAGCTTGACTTTTCCCATTTATCATAGCAACATTTTTTTTCCCTGACTTAATGAGTGCTTCTACAGCATAACTTGCATAAAGCGTATTGTCAGTAATTACACATCCTTTGTTTTCCTTCTCAATAGGAATATCTATACACACACATGTATAGTGGCTTTCAAGAAGCTCCAAAAACCTGATATCATTATATTCAAACCCAAACAAGATAGCTTTTCCAATACCTTTTTGCTGAAAATACTTTACATACGACTTAATATCATCTTGTATAATATACATTGCAATTTCATAGTTATGTTGAGTGGCGTATTTGGTCGATCCACAAAGAATAGGATACACTGAATTATACTCCATCAACTCATTTTCATCTTCAATACCTTTTACGACTAGTGCTATTTGGTTAGAGATTTGCATTGCCAAACGCTGTGCCGACATATTTTTAACATATCCCATTTGAATTGCTATTTCACTAACCTTTATCTTTGTTTCCTCGCTTACATCTTTATGATTGTTTAATGCCCTCGAAACTTGTGTTATTGATAAACCGCATGCTTTTGCTATATCTTTTAATGTTGTCATATTTTTCCTTTCATTTAACTCATTAATATTGAGTCTATATTTTAATCATATAGCAAATATATTTATATTTCAATATTACATAATTGATACTCAATGAAAATTTTGCATAAATATGCATTTTGAAATACTAGTAATTATATTAGTCAGAAGACACTAGTGTAAAGAAATAACCTAGGGTATTTTGCCAATTGCATTTTGCTATTTATAGGTATATACTTTAAGAGTTAATAAATGCGAAAAAGTAAGTAGCAGAGTAGTCACGAAAAAATAAGTAGCAAATAGGCGAAAAATAAGTAGTAGAGCAGATGTGAAAGAATAAGTAGCAACCCATTAACATTCATAAAAAACCTATAGATTTTAAAGTAACATTAAGATATTAATTAAAATAATAAGCAACACTAGAGAAAACGCATGAACTTTAGTTTGAACCAATATAATGCTGTTTATAATTTCTCCAAAAAACTTAAACTTTGGATAATAAACATTACATATCGTTAATTTATCCTAAACATAGTATTACCTTATTAATAATCATACATTTGAGATTATAAACAGATTGTGTTTACAACAGTTTTTAATAAAAATAAGTAAAAAATTTTTGTTTAAACTGTAAGGCTTTAAATAAATAATATAAAGAAAAAAACTCAACGGGTTTTAAATCAGGAAGTTGAGGCTCCAAAACCCCCAAGGCACTTTATTCATTAAAGAAATCAAGTTCATTGGTTCGATTCAGTAAATGAATTAATCTTAAACAAAAAAAAGCTAAAGATACCACAACTATTCTAGGTTATTCTTAAAAAATAGGTTCTAAAGAAACTGCTTTAGGCCTGTTTTTTTGCGTACAAAAATAATTAAAGTTATAATAACCCTAGTATGAGAGGAAAAAAAACAGATTTTAGGAAGGATAATACGTTTATTGTAAAATTATAGCTAATAATTTATAGATAAGAAGTGTTTATTTGTACAAAATAAATTTATTTAAAGTGGTAAAGACGGAAAACTAAAGATTTTAAATCTTTTTTCGCATAAATATTCATTGTCATTGTATTTATATTCAAAAAATAATTCATTTAATAGTAGCAATTCTAAAGCAAGATATGTTGTGAACTACTACTACTATATATTATGACATAATTAGAGCTATCAAGCTTATTCCTAAAATATTGACAAAAATATAAAATATATTGAAACACTTTATAATTAAGTCTGTATTAATTAATGGTTTTGCTACAATTATAATTAACACGCCTATAAATCCACCTAAAGTATTAGTAATTAAGTCGGTTACATCCGTTACTCCTAGCCCAAATATATACTGCCCTAACTCTAAGATTAAAGAAAATGCAAATGTTAAAACTACAATTTTTAATTTAGGGATTGTATCTTTTATTTTTAATACACTTAGGCTCATTCCAAACGGAATAAATATTAATATATTATCAATAAAATCAGAAAGCCTAATTTTACCATTTATTTTTAAAGTTTCGTGGAATGGAATTACATTTATACTCCTAGATATATAAGTTTCAGTGAATGGTATAATTCCTTTAAATAAAATTAGTTCAATCACAACTATTATATATAACCATAGTAATAATTTTGTCGTTGTAAGTTTATTCATTTTGTCTCTCCTTTCAGTACACATCGCAAACTAAAATTACTCTGCCTAATGTTTGATACATATTTGTCCCAAGTAGCTCTCCCAAATACCCAATAATTATGATACAACTTCTTAACTGTTGTATATTTTTAATTTTCAATAATTAGCATCACAAGCTCCCTTTCATCTTAATATTTATAAATAATATTTATGATACCCTGAGTTAAATATTTTATTCTTAGCCCCACTTTGCAATAAATTAAACTAGCTAGGGTTAAAAAAATAATTCATTTACTAGTAGTACAATATTAAGAAAATCTCAGAGCTATGAACCTTAGTTTGAGTCATAATAAATATTCATTATTAGTATATATTTATAATAAAACAATAACCACAATTGAGTTAAAAAGAAAAGAGGATGTATATTATATGTTAACTAAAAATTATATAACTATTCCAATCTGCGAAAGATGTATACATTGGATTAAAGAAAATCCTTTTCAATGTAAAAAATATATTGTAGAAAAACCAAGTTACATCATTTCACCTCAAAAGGAATGTAGCTACTTTTCTCCAATTGAAAAAATTAGCATTAACATATTGAATGATTATGAAAATAAACTATTTGGAGCTTTATGGGGATTTATTTTAGGGGATGTAATGGGAGTTCCTGTAGAGTTTTCGTCAAGAAAAGAACGAGATAAAGACCTAGTCAATGAAATAAGAGCTTATGGCACACACCATCAGCCATATGGTACTTGGTCAGACGATACTTCTTTAATGTTGTGCCTAGTAAAAGTAATGACTGAAGGATATTCTTTAAAAAAATTATCTGAGTCTTTTATAAAGTTTTATGTGGATGGAGAGCTAACTGCAACAGGACACGTATTTGATATTGGAAACACAACAAGGGAAGCTATAACTAAAATGATTAATAAAGTTCCTTTAGAGGAATGCGGAGCATATGATAAATATGGTAACGGAAATGGCTCATTAATGAGGATATTACCCTTGGCATTTTTGAAAGCAGGTACTGCAGAACACCGTATAACGGAAGAAGTATCATGCCTTACACATGGTCATGCTAAAAGCCTTTTAGCTTGTATTATTTATGTAGAATTAGCTAGAAAGTTATTATCTGGACTAGAAAAACGAAAGGCATATAATGAAACTATGAGAATAATGAATATGATATATTTCAAATCTTTTCGTAAAGAGCCACAGGCATTTAACCATATATTATCTGGAAAATTAATAAGATTGCCAAGAAATAAAATAAAATCTTCAGGATATGTAATAGATACTTTAGAAGCGTCTCTATGGAGCTTTATGAATAGTAAAAATTATACTGATAGCATTTTGACAGCAATAAATTTAGGTGGAGATACAGATACCATTGGAGCTCTAACAGGGGGGTTAGCAGGATTATATTATGGATTTCAAAATATTCCAGATAGGTGGATACAGCACATTCTAAAAAAAGAAATGATTAATGATATGCTACATGAATTTAAAAATAGTTTATAGCGTTCACTATTTATTCATAATTTATTTACAAAAATAAATCACTTTGAAATATTGACTATACATATAATATTAACTATAATAAATTTATTGGTATCAAATCTAACGTATCATTAAATATTTACAATAAGAAAAAAAGTTTTTTTATTATTATGTATATTATAAGACATAGAAAGGATAATTTAGTATGGACATACTTATATTAGTGTTAAGGCTTGTATTAGCAATAGTTATAGCAAATGTAGCTGCCAAATTAATCAGTAAATTGAAGTTGCCAGGGGTTCTTGGTTATTTGCTTGCAGGGATGGTTTTGGGGCCATATGCGTTAAATCTTTTATCAGTCGAACTTACCACCGCAAATTGGTATCACACTTTTTCACGTTTGTTAGAATTATCAATTGGGGTTTTATTTGCAAAAGATTTGGTCTTTAAAAAGATGAAAGCTTATGGCAAGCAAGTTATTAGCATTACATTTTTTGAATCAATAGGCACTTTTGTTGTAGTAACATTGTTTTTTGCTATCGTATTTAGTTTTATGGGTGTGCCACTTTATGTAGCAGTTATATTTGGAGGGATTGCACTTGCGACAGCACCAGTGCCAGCCTTATCTATTATAAACGAATATAAAACAAAAGGCGATATGACTAAAATTTTGTTGCCAATTGCTGTTATGGATGACGTAATAGCACTTAGTGTGTTCTTCACAATAAATGCGTTTATTATGTCTATGGGCTCAGCAGCAACTACTAGTCCAATTGTGACTGTTTTATTAAATACAGTTCTTCCTATAATTTTAGGTATAATCTTGGGTTTTGTGGCACTTGCTATCTACAAAAAAATGAAGTCAGAAGAGTCATATCGAATAATCACTATAGCTATTATAATAAGTGCTTACGTTATTGCTTATATCACTGACAATTTTATTCTACCTGCACCAGCTCTTAACTATATGTTGCTTGGAATGGCTTTGTTCACAACAATTACAAATAAAGGCTCTGAAGAAATGATGGAAAAAATCTCTAGCTCAGTTGCACCAATTATAGCTATCGGATTTACTGTTATGATACTTAACTTAGCAGCTCCACTAGACTATCATCTTATTTTTGGAGCAGGAGTATTAACTTTTGTCTATATTATCTCAAGAGGATTAGGAAAATACTTTGGTACATATCTTGGTGCAAAAACTTCTAATGCGTCAGATAATATAAGAAAATATCTTGGCTTAACTTTATTGCCACATTCAGGTGTGTCACTATTGTTTACAGGTATGGCTGCTGCTTCTTTAAGTACTTTTGATGCTCCATCAGCTACTATTGTTCAAGGAACTATTGCAGCCGCTGCAGTTATTAACGAGATCTTTGCTGTAATTTTAGCTAAAAAAGGCTTTGAACTTGCTGGGGAAATCAATCCAATAGACAATGATACACCAGCTGAAGCAATAAATTGCTAAATGTTCTGATTTATAAAACCACCTGTACAACGGGTGGTTTTGATTGCCAGCTGTATCTGAACATTGTACCACTATTATGAGTTATCTCTAAGGCTAATTACTTCCTTTAAAGATAACTCTGTTTTTAATGCGATTGTTTCATCGTCCAGTATATCTAATAAAGATGTTGCTACTCTTATAATACCTTCTTCTATTCCTTGAGCAACACCTTCTTCCATCAGTTCGTCCATTAATTCTTGTATTATTTCTTCTCTTACTTCTTGTATTATTTCTTCTCTTATTTCTTCTTTTAATCTATCTTCCATTTCTCGAATATCACTAGCCATCATTTTTGCATATTTGCTTTCATAAACTAGCATATCACTTACCTTTCCTTTTTCCATACAATTATTATAAAATTTTAATACTTCTTTAAATACAGGGTCTGTCTCATCTAATTCCTTATTTAAAAATAGATTTAGCCATTTTGCTGTTCTTTCATTATACGTTTCATACTTGCTGAGTTTTTTACTTTTTAAACATACTGCCACTGCATTCCCTATTTCCGTTATTTCCGTAGACTTTCCACTCATCAAATTAGGTTTAATTTCTCTAAAAGTAAAGTTTCCAACTATAACTGGATTTGTAAACTCAGCAATAGTTGCTTGATTAACTAGCCATAAAGTATTGCCTTCTCCTGTTTTCAGATAATTTTTACTGTCGTGCGTAGTTTTGTCTACTATCGTTACAAAATTCTCGGCCATTCTTACAATCAAAGTTCTTTTCGTTTGTTTAGTGTTTAAACTATCTTTTTGCATCCCCATTGTTAAAATATCTTTTGGTCCAATATCAATACGAATATCTGGGTATATTGTTTGAGAATGTTCTTTTTGTTCTTTAAAGTCCTTCTTAAATATATTTTTTACACTATCAAATGGATATTCGCTTATTTTAATATACCTGTCTTCCAATTCTATCTCCATACCGCTTAAACTAAAAAATGCTTCAATTAAATCTTTGACTATAATTTCATTATCATGTCCATCTTCGTTATACATACACATTAATTTAAATACAATGTTTCTCATAAAATCAAATTTAGGACTTATTTTAATCATTTTATATCTCTCCTTTCAGTTTGTTTTATTTTACAGGATTAAAGAAAACACTGTCAACAAAGAAAATATAAAATAAAGTTAGTTTTAATAAAATTCACTTTATATAGGCACTAGAGATTTCAAACTAAAAAATTAGACCATAGAATATAGTCTACGGCCTAACTTGTATTATAGTTCGCTTAAAATTTCTGCCAACAAAGTTTTCACTTCATTTAATTTTTCCATCAATTCCTGATTTGTAATTTTGGTTATACCTGCTTCTTTCAAATCTGTTTCAGTGATGGCTACTGCATTATCAAAATATCCATTTTCATTTTTATGAATAGTCAATGTGCCATCATTTAGAGCTTTTACAGCAAGCTTTCTTAAGTCTTCGTCCCAATCACAGCCAATAACTTCCCAGTTATTATCAACTTGTGGAGATATAGCTCCTTGTTGCTCGATATATTCTTTTATAAACATCCTTAAAGCTTTATCAGATTGGAAAGTTGGCGTACCTGAAATAAGATTTAATCCATTTGGACCAATTCCGTTATAACGGTAGTCATTGATAGCAAGAGAAAGAATAGTATCGTCCTTTAAAGGCTCTCCTTTAAACATAACATCTTTAATACGGCTGCCTACTGGTTGGCTGATGTCCACTTTATATTCTATTCCTTGGAACATATCATAGTCATATGCTGGAATACCTTCAGTGAAACTTATAATTAAATCACCATCTTTATAAGTGTTATAATAACCTGCACTCCATTCCATATATGCTTTTAGTTCTGCTCCACTAACGTCCACCGCAACTAGTTTGTTTGGATATTTATAAATGTTAAATATATCTGAATAGTTTAAATCTCCTTCAAGTAAATCCGAACTACTTTTAAATAGTGCTGCTGATGACACGTCTGCACCAGTTGCTTCAAGTTGTACAATGTTAATTAAATCTACAATAGGTGTATCTTGAAGATATCCTTGTGCAATCATTGAAATCTCATTTTCTGGTTGGAAATTTTCTGTAACAGTTCCAATAGTGTCGCTTAAAAATTCCAAAGTTTCTTTATCAGCATATTCCACAAGTTTTTCTGCATTTGGGTCTACCTCAAAATTTTTCAAATCATATACAACACTTAATTCTTCTGTAACAGTACAATCATCCTCATTTTTTGCAACCTCAAGATTGACTAGTGATACTTGCCTATATCCTGAAGGTGCAATCACTCTAACTCCATTAATTACCTCATTTACTTCCACATGGTGATGCCCGATAATTAACAAATCTATTTCAGGGCAAGTTTCGGCAATTAATCTTGCACTTGATCCATCAGTATCGTCATCCAAGCCCGCATGTGCGGATACAATAATTACATCAACTTTATCTTTTAGAATATCAACATATTTTCTTGCCTCATAAGCAAGATGATTATATTCTAAGTCCAATACACCATCTTTAGTTCCGTCCCAATTTGGAATGTCTGGAATTGTAAGCCCTATAATTCCAACTTTAACTCCGTCATATTCTTTTATAATATAAGGTTCAACAAAATGTTCACCTGTTGCTTTGTCATAAATGTTGGCTGCTAAAAATGGAAATTCTGCGTCTTCCTCTAGCTTTTCTAAATATTTCACCCCAAAATTAAATTCGTGGTTCCCTAGTACCATAAGATCATAATTAATATAATTCATTATGTCAATTACAGGATGGTCTTTATCCATAAACCCGTTAAAAAGTTCATCTGTTAAAAGTGTCCCTTGAATAGTATCTCCGTTATCAATAACAATGGTATTTTCGTTTTCTTCACGAATATCATTTACGAAAGTTGATATACGCACAAAGCCTGCATTTTCATAGTCCTTTTCATTTTCATAGCTCCAACTAGTCAAGTTTCCGTGCACATCACTTGTTCCGATTATACTTAGCTTTACTGTATCTTGCTCGGTTGCAAATGCTGGTGACGCAATTATCATAAATCCTGCTGATATTCCAACTAGTTTGGTTATAAATTTTGTTACGTGAGCTTTCATATTTACAAATCCTCCTGAATTTAATTTTATTATATTGAGCATGCATGTATTTAACAGTTAATTATATATTGAATAACTGCTAATTATTACACTTATTTATATATTGTCTTCAAAAAGGATATGTCAATCTAATTTGTTATGTCTTGCCCTTATGCCTCCCCTAGGGGGAGGTGACACGTCAGTGTCGGTGGGGTATTTAAAATGCTTCTGTTGTGATTGGTTCATCATCTTGATTTTTAGCGTAATATTTTTTTAAACCTTCAAATGTTACACACACTCCAAGACCAAAGATTAGTATTCCGAATACAAATTGTAATATAGTTCCCACAGTTGCTTCTCCTGCCATAAATGAAACCCCTAGGTTAAATATAGTTTGAAGCAATGCTGAAAATGTAATTAGTATCATTGAAAAGATTGGTATAACAAGCATAAATGTTTTCTTTCTTGCATTTTTTAAATACACCGCACATGCAAGAAGTGCTATTACTGCTAAAAGTTGATTTGACGCACCAAATAGTGGCCATATTGCAGCATATCCAACTTTGGCAAGCAAATACGCCAATCCTAGAGTTGCGATAGTCGCAACATATTTATTTGTACATATGTTAGCAACGGCACTTTTCTCTTCTTCTTCTGTTGCAAAAAATTCTTGGAAAGATAGTCTAGCTACCCTTGCCACTGAGTCAAGGCTTGTAAGAGCAAATGCTGAAACCGCAAGATTTATAAGTGTAAATATAATAGCATAAGGAAGTCCAATGCTTGATAGGAAGTTTGCTACAGCACCTGCAAAAATTTGTGATGGAGTAACAAGTCCACTTGTTGCCGCCTCACCTGATGCAAATGACGCAACTGCTATAAGTGCAATTACCGCAAGCAAACACTCTAGTAACATAGATCCATATGATACTGGTAACATGTGCTTTTCATTTTTAATTTGTTTTGAAGATGTTCCTGATGACACTAGTGAATGGAACCCTGATATTGCCCCACAAGCTATTGTTACAAATAAAAACGGAAACATATTAAGCCCATTAACATTGAATGCCGTAAAAGACTCTAGGTTTATTGTTGGATTTGCAACAAACACTCCAACTACTGCTGCTAAAATCATTGCCACTAGTAAATATGAATTTAAGTAATCTCTAGGTTGTAGCAATACCCATACTGGTACAATTGTTGCAATACCAATATATATAAACACAAATAGATGCCAACTTGATCCATCAATAAATATAGGATTAAGAAGACCAATATATATTCCTGCTACAAGTAACACTAGTGCAATAGCAGTGTTTGCCCATTTGTTTAATTTTAAATTTTTAAGTACAAACCCTAGTACAATTGCTTCTATTATAAATATAAGTGATGTTGTCGCAACTGATCCATTTGCTACTATATTTTCACCTGCATCTGTCAGTCCATCAAACGTTGCCGCTACAATATCAGCAAATGCCGCTATAACTAGTATACAAAACAGCCAACAAAATACTAAAAATAATTTTTTACCTAGCTTACCTATATATTTCTCAATTATGTACCCGATTGTTTTTCCTTTGTTTCGTACAGATGCATACATTGAAACATAATCTTGTACTGCACCAAAGAATATTCCTCCAACTAAAATCCATAATAACACTGGGAACCATCCAAACATCGCCGCTTGTATAGGTCCATTAATTGGTCCTGCACCCGCAATTGATGCAAATTGGTGTCCAAATACTATATTTGAATCAGCTGGAACATAGTCAACTCCGTCTTCAAGTTCATATGCGGGAGTCTTTCTTTCCTTATTAATATGCCAAGTTTTTTCAAGCCACCTTCCATAAGTCAAGTAAGCTCCTCCAAGAACAATTATAGCTATAGCCATAAGTGTAACACCATTCATACTGCTCCTCCTTTTTAGGTATGTCCATTTTTTTAAAATCACTTAAATATATAATGTCCATATTATTTGATTAATTTTAATATATACATCATCAATCAAACTTATAAACAAGTTACAAATATCTTACCATAACTAGGGATAAAAGCACAATAAAAATTTTTTTAAAAAAATGAACCATCCTAGCTTGCTTTTACTCTATATCTATAAAGACAAAAATATAAGATAAAAACTTTTTTTAAAAAAATGAACCATCCTAACTTGTTTTTGCTCTATATCTATAAAGACAAAAATATAAGATAAAAATATTTAAAAAAAAAAATGAACCATCCTAACTTACTTTTGCTCTATATCTATAAAGACAAAAATATAAGATAAAAACTTTTTTAAAAATGAACCATCCTAACTTGTTTTTGCTCTATATCTATAAAGACAAAAATATAAGATAAAAATATTTTTAAAAAAAATGAACCATCCTAACTTACTTTTGCTCTATATCTATGTAAAGATAAAAAAGATAAAAGGAGAAGGAAGGGGCATCCATTTTGACAGACATTATAGATACTATAGAAAAAATAAAGCAGGGGGATTTAAAGGCTTTTGAAATTCTATTTAATGAATATAAGGATAAAGCTTTTAAGACAGCATATTTAATTACACACAATAAAGATATCAGTGAAGATATTGTTCAAGAAACTTTCACAGCTTGCTATCTTAACATAAAAAAGCTTAAGCATCCAGAATACTTCAAAACTTGGTTTTACAAAATACTAACTCGTAATGCTTGGAAATATTCCGCAAAGCTAAAACAAGAAGTAGCAATTGATAATATTTATGATAAGGTAGAAGAAATAAACTTTAAAAACACTCAACACAACATCGAATATTTTGACAACCCGACTTTAAACGAAGAAATTAAAAAGCTAAATATTAATCTGCAAACTACTTTAATCCTATATTATTATAACGAACTGACTGTTAAAGAAATTGCAAAGGTAATGCAATGTTTTGAAGGAACTGTTAAGTCTAGACTACACACTGCCAGAAACAAATTAAAAAATGCTTTAGCAGAAAATAACTTTTTTATGGAAGGATTGTGATAAATATGATGGATACTAAAAATAATAAAATTGACGAACAAATTAAAAATGCACTTATGCAAGAGACAAATAATTTGGAGCTTAATAACAATCTATTTAACAAAATTAAAGTGGATATTTATAACGCAGAAAATAAAGTAAGTCAAAAAGGAAATCTTAGAATGAAAAGAAATTTTATTACAGGAGCGTTATGTTTATCAGTGGCATCTGCTACAGTTGTTGCTGCAAGCTATATTTGGAGCTCAGAAAGTTATTCTTCAAATCAACTTATTAATAGTTTGCCAGTTGTAGAAGAGATTGAAAGTAAATATGGATTTTCACCTAAGTTTGTAGATGAATTTTCAAATGGATTTAAATTTAGTGGCTATGCAATAACTAATAATACTATAAACAAAGATACTAAACAAATATCTTTTGAAGGACTTAGCTTAAATTATGAAAAAGGCAATGATACTATTTATCTATCTATTGAGCCCCTTTCTAAAGAATTTATAAACTATGGTGACAATGTCGAAATAATAAAAACTATTGATGACATAAATCTGTACTATGTAGAAAATCTATTTAAAGTTGTTCCTCCAGGATATGTTTTAACACCTGAAGAAGAAAAGCAACAACTTGCTGGTGAGTTAACAATTTCTTTTGGCGATAGTGATGGCACAGTAGAAACATATCAATATATGTCTTGGACCGAAGATGGAAATCTATATAGCTTATCTGGCTTTGAGTGTG
>LJDB01000058.1 GCA_001983455.1 Candidatus Epulonipiscium fishelsonii | reverse complement strand
TGAGATTAAAGGTGAAGTAGAAACAGAATTGCACTAAGCGTCAGCAGGAAACATGCCAAATCTAAACCAAGAAAGTATCGCTAAGTTTTAACACAAAAAGTTTTTTGATTTTTATCAACAATATGGATGTAATGACTAAATATGGAGGTTCATATATTAGAACAACTTTAACAGTTCCGAAAATACACCACTTAACTGTAATGAGGCAGCCTTTGAAAGCAGGAAAAGGCAGCACTGACGCCATATGAAGAAATAACAGTATCTAAAAGCTCAGACAGTGTTTAGTTTTGTATCACAGTATTGAAATATTATCCATGTACTGCCTGACCCCAGTTTCCAGTCTTTGTGCGAGGCTAAGTTAACCGGCTGCTGACTGTTGCTTCATATTGAAAGTACTGACATGACAATAATGGTATCAATCTTTTCATATGACTCTCAGCAATATGCGGAACTCTTCAAGTGAACAAGAAAGAAAAAGGATTTTTAAAGAAAAAGGAAAGTTTAGGAATGAAACACTGATGCCAGGACAGTCATACACACAGGTCAAAGCACTGCGATTTATCATTTCTTCACTTTTGCAGCTTTTTTTTACCCTAATGTATGACTCCGTAGGACCTGTGTCCACTCCCACTTCTGCTCTTTTCAGCCATACTGAAGGAGTTTGTACAGAAAAGAACATATAGGAAGGCAAACGGGGTTAACAGAAGGGAAAAATCTGGAGTGAAGTAAAAGGTTGTCAATCAAACTCACAGGCGAGCCCACCCAAAGCTGTTGAGGGAAAAAAAATTCCAGACCACACCAATACCGTCCCTCCACAGTAGCCCAAAGGGGAAGACTGGTATGTGTGTAACAGTGCAATAAAAGTGTTATTATATTGTAAATATTTCATAGCCTCAGGTTTGTCACTAAGAGAGGCTGTGCTTTACACTTATGAGCATGAAATAATAAAACAAAATGGTTCTGGATATGTCTGGAGGGGGCAACAGTGTTAAAAGGTGATAGAAATTCCTCAATTTCTTGGTATTTACTGCTAGCCACGGAGGCTATTAGCATAGTAATATCTGTTTTTCTTTCAGACTCTCAAGACAAAATCCCTTTTAAATTCATTGGTTTTGAAGGAAGCCATTGTTAAGCAGAGATTAAAAAACGGAACAGGGATTCAAAGTCTCTTTATCCAACACAAGACAAGAAAACTCTGTTCAAAATTAATGTCCCTCATTCTTATGCATCTTTCAAATCTGCATCAAATGCTTGATCTCAGTTGCACGCAACCAGTCTATTCAAACAGAATCAGTCAAAAAACACAAACAGAATGCATCCATACAGCCACAAAAACCTCTTATTGCATTTAAATAGGTTTTTGTGAACTTGCAAATCTGTACTCGGGAACATCGCTGTCTTCTGTCTGTGCAGCCTCTCGTTTGACACCCAATTACACAGAATTCATACAGATGATTAAAAATGGCTTTCTAATAATTTTTTAATAAATTAGCTTCATTTAGTTTTGAATTTATGCTTGTGATGATGAATCGAGTGTCAGACACAGGTCAGTGACAGTCATGTTAGGATGATGAAACCAAACAAAAGGAAAATAATGGTTTAAATGATGAATCTTTGCTATAAAAATAGTTTTTTTTTTACTTCAGCAGACAAAACACTTACATCACCCACAAGTCACTTCAAAACAAGAGTGCACATAAACAAACGATTGTAATTCCTTTCATCAAACTGCAAATTGTGAAAATGCAAATGCTCCCTGCAACGAAACATTGAGGGAAAAATTTCACACCATTTCAGCTTCCTGCATCATGCTCTATAAGGAAAGCCTCTCCTGTGGGAACTACAGGCAACAACCTAAACATAAACATCCTCCCACCCTGTTCAAAATGGCTACCGATTAGAACAGCTGCATGAAACGATGACAAGAGCCAACCCATTTACCTACCCCTGCTCCAGATAATGAGGACCCACAGGCTCCAACTCACACAGACACACAAATATTCATACAAGGAGCACACACAAACACAAACCTGACGCTCTCTTCATTTCGCACAGCATACTCGCTAAAAATTAGGGGTCAATAAAGCTGAGAAATGTTCCGGATTAATGAAGATTATAAAACAAACAACTTCACAGCAGAGCTAAACACTGACTGAAATTATCTGCTGACAATTGTCAGTGTGGGACGCTGGAATAGACTGTGAGCAGGAGGGGAAAAGGCTGGTTGCTCTTTCCAGCCTTGGTACCTTTGCAGCTGACATTAATATGCATCTCATATTCACGATGTGCCTCCATCTAATGTAGCTAGCTCCACCTACAAACTCACACATGGAGAGGTGTTTGTTACATTCTTTTAAACTCTGTGTCTGTAAATAGCATGAAATAAAACCATAACAAAAAAACAACTAAAGTCTGATAAAAATCATCATAAATTCACATCACGTTCTCTCTGACACAATGACAACAACCCTAAATGTTGTGAGATAAGATTTACTGCAGAGCTCTTTTTAATTGGATTTGCTTAGATTGTACAATCTGATTTCTTTTCCTCTTGCCTGAATGCAGATCATGTGCGTCATTGTCGGCATCTCGAAACAGAGATGTGATACCGAATCTTGCTTTTCCTCACCATCCACAACAACCCTGACATTTGTTTCTACAGAGGATGCTACTACCCGAGCTGCCTCCCTCCTGATTTGCATTTGTTTCCTGGTGGCTCCTATATATGGACTGGAAACACACTGCAATTACACCTTGTTGCTAGTGTTGCTAAATACAGCTCTGACAAGCCTGTGGTTGTGGTTTGTTGGATCAGATCTTCCAGCCCTCTCGAGTGCACTGAACACCTGGATTCTGTGAATATTTGCACAATCCCCCAGGAACTACATTAATGCCAGCGAAAAGTCTTTTTGTCTAGGAGTGGGATTCATCTGAAAATAAACAGTTGGAGCAGCACACACTAAAGAGGCTCATCTACACCGCAGATAAAAGCACCTAATCCTCTCAAAAGACCTGACCTTCTGCCTGTTGACAGTGTCAATAAAAAAGATCTTAAACAATGAAAGAAAAGAAAATCAACGAAAGAAATGGTTCATTCAGCCAAAGTGAGACTGAATTGAAAGGATGAGAACATGGGGACAAAAATGACAAAAGCAGTGTGTGAATGTGTGTATCTTTGCAAGTGTTTACTCACTTGTCCAGAGCAGAGCCTTGGGTTTGGTTGCTGGTGAGCCTTGAGAAGACATTACGGTCATTCCTGGTCCTCAGAGGAGGTGAGGAGGGGGGAGTATAGCCGTCAGTAGGCCTGATAAGGAATGGGAGGGTGAGGAAGGTTAAAGATAGAAAAAGAAGACAAAAAGACATAAGAAGGACAGAGTTTGAAAATTACATTTCGCAGTGAAAAACATGATTTATCTGCCTAGAACATGGATTTTAGCATTACAGAGCATGTACCTGTATGCACGGTCGTAAGATTTCCTCCTTGTTATAGGGGAGGTGTCATAACCCCGAGACTGCCTGGGACTGACAAGCACACACACACACACACATACACAAAAGCAAAACTAAGCAAATCTTTCAGGGGGTGCACAGGAGGATGATACACAACTATGTAAACTGTCAGGAATCTATAAGCAACAAGGGTTTATGCAGTTTTACAACACTGCCGACAGACTACAGCAACTGCAGGCTCATTTCTTTTAATATCAAATCGCACACAAGCAGGCTTTCTGTCTCAGAGGAATGATGCAAATTTTATTGATTTCTCCTTTACCCTCCCTGAAGCATTTTTATAAAAAATGTCAAGCCTCTAGCATGTTTCTAGAGTTTAGAAGTGTATGGTAGGAAAAGACATTAAAAAAAATTCTTATCAGGAAATATAGTGTAAAAAATGTTCTTTCCTGTTGCTGTTACATTTGTGTCCACAGGGCTGCCTATTAATAGTTATGCAACCAATACCGATACATACATTTTACATACATTTCCACTTCATGGTTTGTTGTGTTCTGTATTAGCAGTTTTTGCATGAATGTAGAAGTTATAGAAGTATGTTTTTCAGCTGAAAATGTCTGAGGAACCCCTGGCTTTAAAAAAAAAAGGATGCATTGCTATTTAGTTAGCTAAATGGTTGACAGTTAGCTAAAATGAATGGATAGGTTGTAGATAACATAAAGTAGTGGAAACATGGCTCCTAGTTAGCTAGATGGTTAACATTTTAGTAGCTAATATTATTGGATAAATTTTCAAGATTTAGCTTAAAATAATGGATACACAACTTTTAGTAAATTAAATAATAATAGTTGACAGCTAAAATTAATGTAAATTTGATAACACTTAGCTTAAACGAATGTATACTCTGCTAATAGTTAGCTAAATGGTTGACAGTTAGCTGACATTAATGGACAAATGGTTAACAGTTAAGTAAAAGTAATGAATACATGGCTTATGATGAGCTAAATAGTTGATAGCTTCAAATAATACATAAATTCTCTCTCTCTTCTTCTTCATCTGTTGTTTCTTATGAGGGTTTGCATCCAAAATTTAGCATCATAACAAACTATCTGTTAATGGACGCATGGCTGGTAAAGTAATGGGTAAGTCTCCTAATTCAACATGCAAAGAATAAGAATAAGACTAAATCCTCTATCTTGATAATACTTAGTTTATCTAGTCCAACCTTCATTTCTGTCATAATTATAATTCACTTACAAGGTGTGTCCCCTGATAGGTAGGCTGATGGTGCGGGATGCCCTTTCCCTGTGATAGGGGTCTCGTAGGGCCAGGCTGAACCCCAGACTCGCTGATGCCAGGCTCAGGCCATCCTCATGGATCTCTGTTAGCGAGGCCAGAGACTTGGTGATGTGCTGCTGCTTGCTGCCTGATGAGGGGTCCAGGATGGGACCAAGATACTCTGCCGACACCGCCTTCATCTGAGCCGACAGACGAGGCTCCATCTGGGTGAAAAATGTGCAACACTTTTGTTAGAGAGGACCACTGCAGGGAGGATATAATAACACTGGGACAGGAAAACCTGAGACTTACAGCAAAAATTGGATTAAATTAAGGCAAGAGTGGAAATTAACATACAGCCTGTAAACATCATTTGTGACAGACAAGTGCAAGAAGCACATGAAAACAGTGGAAAAAAAAGTGCTAGAAATGATAAAACAGCCAAAGTGGGGTCAAACAAAGGATGTGTGGAGAAAAAATAAACTAAAAAACATTCAAAAAGAGACAGAACAGTGCATTAACACAGGTATAAGCTAAGAAAGCTAAGAGATAAAAAAAGACAAGAGGGATTGGCATCAAATCAGGGATTAAGCTTCACAATATAACCATCTTTCTTTCTAACCAAGCTTTAGGGAGTTATGTGGAGTGAATTTTTTTGTGTTTGCTCTTACTGCCACCTCCTGGTTTCAAGCAAGAATGGCAGCTACTCTGACACACAAGCTGGTATGGCATTTTAATAGTGAAAACTAGAGACAGTTCCTAAAGCAAAAACATACTGTCACCTGAAAACATGAAGCATCATCTAATTCATAGAGGTGAGACAAGTTGTGATACTGCAAGATGCAGCACGACCTGAGACTATTACATATATAAATATTATAAGGAAAAAATAAGGACGCAATCTTAACATCTGGACTTAAGAAAAAGGAAGGCACCTTTGTTGTCCAAATAGAAAGAAGAGTGCACTTAAATCTAGTGTCTCTTATCTGTGACAGAACTAAATAACTATATACTTTAACTAAATAAATTAGCTTTACCTTTATCTTGAAATCCTCTTGGCTGTTGGACTCTTTCATTTGAGACACACTGCAGGGAAAGATCAAATGAGAGCCAGAGAAATTAACATGTATACAGACAGAAGTAAGAAAGAGAGCGTATATTTTTAGGTGATAATTTGATTGGATGAATATTATATTTATGATAAAGTTAGACTGACTTTAGCAAAAAAAAAGGAGGTTCATGGTAAGAGGACGGTGTTGTGTATTAGGGGTGTTGTGTGGGCGAGCAGACTGCAGTCTCACCTGCTGTCAGAGGCTTGGCTGAACTCAGAGGGCTCCTCATCTGTGCTGGCGTAACCATTTTCTAAATGCACACAAAACATGCAACTTTACTGCATCTTTCAATCTTGCATCATTTCAGTTTTAATATAAATCCTCTGAAGCTGATTAAGGCTTTTTTTAACACATTTTATGTAGCTACACATAGAAACATTGCTGAAAAGATAACACAAGCAAAATAGAGAATGCAATTAAATGATAAAGAGATTTATGTGGAATTTTATTATGTGCTGTATTTAGAGATATACTCAAAGGTTTGAATATGGTTCAGCACAATTATAACAGCCTTTTATAGTTCTGTATATAAAACTTCTTTGTAGCTTAAAGCTAACATGTTAATATAATGATAACTGAAATCGTAGGAGAAAGACAAAAAGAGAGAGAAAAAGAGGGGAAAAGAGATAAAGACAGATGGAGAGAGTTGAAAGGCACCAAACCATATTAAGTCTTACACACTTTGTCACAGATCAAAACACAAATTAAAAGCCCCTCACCTTGCTGTACATTGTGGATAAGAGCCTGTAGTTCAGGGATGTATTCTGCCTTTTCTCGCAGGGCATCTAGGATCATATGATTATGGGATGAACCAATCACATCGGTCTGTCTCAGCTGACCCTCCAGCAGTCTGATCTGAGTCTCCCTCTGAGCCACCTGCAGACTCTGCATGCACACAATGACCAAACCGGTTGATAATGATAAGAAACAAAACTAAACTATCAGACTGGGTATCAACCACACAACAGTATGAGGCCAACATGGACATTTAGAGTTTTCATTTTCTAGGTGTTGATGATTTTTCTCTTGTATCAAGAAATACTTCAAACCTTATCTTGCAGAGTACAGAGACACCACTAGATGGCACCACAACCATAAGTTTGCCTCTTTGTAAATTGCAAATACAATATTTCACATTTTTCAAGTTGAATTGTGTAATAAAAATATTTGTCATAGGTGCAAGTGCTACAGTTCTACTAATTGCAGTGCTACTAGTTTTACAGATGTTTTTATTAAGTATGCAAATACACCAATGGGCTGTCTTGAGGCTTTCTTGGTTTTGATAGGGGCCATGGTTCCTCACTCACTTTGTCTATGGAAGCCTTTAGGAAGTGGTCCAGCAGGTGGCGTGCTTCAGACAGAGAGCAGGAGCTGATCACCACTGAGGTGTCCACTGAGTCCAGCTCATCCTGCAGGAAAACGAGACCCTAGTCAACAACACTAAAGACCTCCTGTTAGCTGAAACAGTTACACAGCAAGCATTGCACTCTGTGTGTGAGAGTGTGTGTGTGTATGTGTTTAATGTTTTTACCTTGGTCTCCTCTATCTGTACAATGGTGGCCTGGCAGTCAGACAGGCTGTCATTGATGTAGTCTATGTTGGCATTTAACACCTCAATATCCTCATTGATTTCCTGAAGGAGGCGGTCCTCTGCTTCCGGCCCCTCCCCTTCTGCCATTAGCACCTCCCTCTTGTGTGAGAGTGATTCTTGTTGGACTGTCAGCTCCTCTCGCTTCTGACTCAGCAAAACCCCAGACACACACACACAAAAAAGTCAAGCCTTAACTTAAAACAACCTACAAATGTGGAGGATAAGGACACACAGGAGATATTTTCACTTTTGAAAACTTATAGTTTTTTCTAAATCTTTCTGTCTTAGAACCAAGGAGGATTTTTTTAAATAGAAAAACAGATATAGGAGACATAAGAAGTTTGTTTTTAAACTGTTGATAGAAAAAGACTGTTCCCCATCCAGTTGAGCCGCATGATTTTAACAGTCTAAGTTTTTTTAAAAAAATAGAGGAAGAATGAGTCTCAAAATAGCTGTATTTCAGAATTTTTTCAATGTCCTCTCAAGAGAAGCCAAAACAGCACCATCTCCGTAACTAATCTTCAAACAACAGTTTTTCCACCCTATTATGGAGTAAAACTGTAAGGGCCATCCCTACCTTGATAAGGCGATCCATGTCAGCTTCCACGTTAGAAATTGTCATTCTCTGCATGACAATGTCCATAATGCGACGCTCCAGGGTTTGCCACTTCAGACGGGCAGACTTGGAGATACTGCCGGCTCTGCCCGCTGCTCCGGTGCTGGCCAGGCCTGCTGGCTTACGCTGCAACTTCTTCCTGCTGCTGGAAAGAGACAAAAGGGAAGGAGAGCTTAAGAGCTTTTTCACTGCTTGCTGCAGCTGTAAACAATGCTTCAGGAGACGTGAGAGCAAACCAAAACAGTAAAGTTGCGGCTAATCAGTGAATTGAAACTATAAAGCTCCACAAAATTGAAGAGAGCTGCAGATGCAGGTGATAATTTTCTGCAGGCTCAATAAAAGTGACCCATTTCACACTGTCACTTTGTTTTCCTGTTGGCACTTAATACTTTGTTATTAGAAAAAACATCAGTTACAGCTGCATATACGACAGTGTTAACATGTTCACAGGTAGAATGCAACCCATCTCACCCAATGACCCTGGTTCCATCCATGCTGCCTTCATTCTCTGCCATGTATCCAAACATGTTGTTTTTGTTGTTCCACTGTCGCACCAGCCCGCTCACAGTCCTCCCAGTCTCAGGTTCAGAGCTGCTTGCAGTGGTGCTGGCTGAAAACTCAGCTCCAGAGTCAGAAACGGGGGGGGGTCTGGTTCCAGCGGGCCACACGCCCGGCCACGCGGTCTGACATGGGCTTGGCCATTCGCCGCAGGGCGGTCACCTCCTGGGTCTTCCTGCGAAGCACCAGCTCCTGCTGCCGCTTCTGGGACTCCAATGCTCGGATTTGGTACTGCAGGACGGAAGGGAGAAATAAGTTCACACTATGTTTTTAATTAAGTCTTTCTCCACTTTACTTTTCTTTTAATGTTTATAAGATCCCTAATCTTTCTGCACAACAGGCTTACAAAGTGTTGATCATTAGGAAAGTTCAAGACTCAGGATGAAACTAAAATAACAGGATTATGAACGGAGCTCACGGCATGAGAGTGTAAATGTGTTCATGGTCATTAATAAGCTCTCTCTCCTCCAGGGAGAACAAATAAAGATGAGAATTAACACATGCAAAGTATAAACACATCTTTAAAACATAAAACGAGAGCAAAATCTGTGTGCAATATGTACAAGACACATTACTCAGCTTCCAGTCAGGCGGATAAACAGATGGAGAACCTGACTGTGCATTTGCACAATTAAAGCAAGTCTGTGAGCCGACTCACCAGCATGAACCTTTCTTTATATACAGCAGTGAAATTAGAATTTAGACTATGTTGATCACTTCTGTTAACACACATTAAAAAGGCTAATATGCAACATTGCTCATGCTGGCTCAACCTGGCCTCCAGTTTCCTAATATTTCTGTTTGTGCAAGTGACATCAGAGGTGGCTGAAACAGCAGAGCTAATATTTAAATATGTGTGCTTAATGTTTTAGAAGACTGTAGTATATGCTGTGTTTTCTCTGTCCAGGACACACACACAAACACACACAGTCTCACCTCTTGTCGTCGCTGCTCCTTCTTGAGCTGGGCGATCTCACGGTTCCTCTTCGCCTCCACCATCCTCCTCCTCTGCTGCTCCTCTTTCATCTGCTTCATCAGTGCCACCTGGGAACAGCAGAATGGTCAGGCTTCCTAAACTGCAGGTCAGTCTTGGTGATTGTTCACGCATGCTCCTGCTCTTACCTTGGCTTTCTTCATCTCGTTGACCTCTAACTGGAGTTTCTTCAGCTCCCGTTCATACCTTCCCTGGTTTTTGAGGAGACGCGCGTGCTCCTTCTGCGCCGCTTGCAGCTTCAGCAGGTCTCGGTTCATCTCCTTCAGACGTTTCTCATACTCCTGTTTGATCCGGTTTGCCTTCTCCTCCGTGTAGTTCTCCATGGACACTGTGAAGCCATGTATTCATGTAAATGCCATCAAATGCCACCTATCAGGACACTTTATCTATAATGACACGTTTCACCTCTGCTGTCCAACTTACTGCTGGGCTTTACACCACCTAACCATGTATGTAAATTTTAAATCCTATAATGCATCGACTCACTGAGGTTCTGCAGCACGCGGTCTCTCTCCAGCTGAGTGTCTCGGATCTTGTTCTGCAATAAAATTAGCTTCTCCTCGTACTGCAGCTTCAGCATCAGCAGCCTCCGCTGGCTGTTTTCCAGCTCGTCGATCAGCTTCTGCTTGATCTCAATCTCGCAGGTCAGATCAGCCAGGTCTGCCTGGAAGTTGGCTGCTTAATGAAGAGTTAAAACATTTTTTCCTTTTAGTTTTTTCAGGATAAAAAAGAATAAACAGCAGTTAATGGCAAAAGCAGGCTACCATATGCCCGTTTGAAGTCTTAATTTATTGTCTGTTTTTAATTCCGATATTCTGACATCAAAGCTAAACCTCAAGGATTTGATGATTCATCTGTTCCTTTGTGTTTCTTTTGAAGACTGTTCATCGGCAGCTCGACACTATAAATGTCTTCTATTGTTTTCACTGTTAAATCGCTGCTTTTTTTCCTTAAAAATAAGGAGATCTTGGTAAAGGCACCACAAGTCTACATGTCTGCCAGCAGTCCTATGAGAGTGTACTTAATAACAGTATTGCTGACATGTTGATATTTACCATGTTGTGTTAGCAATCTAACACTTGTTAATTAGTATTAAAAAACATAAAGTGCAGCTGATGGAAATATTTGGTTTCAAATGCCTGACTGAAAGTTAGAGCGGGTGATGGGGAAAAAAGTCATGGGATTTCAAAGTTGTTATAACAGAGATCATCCATGAGATCAAGAGTGTTGCCACAAAAATGTTTTGCCATTTCATCGACACATGGTGAGAAATTTTTATCCGGAGAGGTCATCATTTTAACCAGCTTCTGCCTGTACAAACTTCAAAGGCAATTCATTGAATGGTTATAAAACAGATGTTTCGGTCTGAATCAAAATGATTAACCCAAGACACTGACTGAAGACTTGGCGCATGGGGGAAGAGGTCTGGGGTCTCTTTACAAAAGTCCTACCCTCTTTAAATTCGGGATAACATTCAGGATTCTTAGTATAAACGTACATGTTTCCTAACTGCATTCAGCCTGAATTTCTGTCTTATCTTCAAACAGGAATTTTACTGTTGCAGATCTGTTTTAACGGAGGAATTTCCTCAGTAAGCACAACTTTGGTTTGTAGCAGCTGTCAGAAATAACACCTTTCTCATCAGAGTCTGAGTCTGAATCCACCAGGCTCTCGTCACTGTCAAAGCCGTCCTCTTCCTCCCTTCCCTCCTCCTCATCCTCCCCCTCATCTTCATCACAACCGCTTTCCTCCTGCAGTGGAGACATGATGTCCTACACACAGAAAACACACAGACAAATCAGACTTTGCTTCCATTCTTTGCTCTGAACTCCAAAGAACGCTAACTCACGCCTGTCTCACCTCGGTGTAATTGTCGTCTGAATCGATCTCTCCATTCTGTCCATTTTGACCGTTTTCACGAGTCTGACCGTTCTCTCCGTTCTCTTGGGTGTGCAGTTTCACTCTTTTCTTCAGACCTTTCTCCAACTCTGGACTACAGGGAGAAGAAACATGAAATTGATAAGTTTGGTCACAGTTGGTGTTGAGAACTGTCACTATGTCCTGTCACCATTTATCCATTTTTAACCACATTAGTGTGGGTGTGTTTTTGTCCATTAGCATGTATTGAACATCCTCTCCTCCATGTAAAGGAGATGTCGCACTGCTGACAACCACCATTAGGGCTTTGGGAGTGCTGCCAAGTGATGTGCTCACAGCAAAATCAGACCTC
>LJDB01000057.1 GCA_001983455.1 Candidatus Epulonipiscium fishelsonii | reverse complement strand
GGTTAACTGTTAAAGTATATACCTATATCGAACAAAATACAATTGGCAAAATACCCTAGTATATTTCTTCTCACTAGTGAATTACATCCTATATAATTGATATTACTCCAAAATGCATAATTATGCATGAATGTGCATTTTATATACACGATTAATTCTAATGGTTGCCTGCAATATTACATTACCATTTATTATTTATATTGAAGTACTAAAATACTTAAGTAGCACAAATGGTTAAAATACTATTTATTGTACTAGGGGATGTATTAAAAATCAGATTTTTAATACATCCCTTAACTGTATATGATCATTATGAATTTTAAAAATAAAATATAAGAAATTCAAACATAATAATAGTATTGTTGTTAGTATTATGTTTATTTTTTATAATTTCAGGCTATACATTAAATAGTAGAAGTTTTAAATGATTTGAACATTCAGGTAGAATTGTAACAAATCTAGTTCCGATTTTTAAATTTGGAATAACTTTATTAAATACGGATCTTTTAAACCTAAAATGTAAAGCTTAAGGAGAATTAGCATGCGACATGAAATAAAAAAAATTGCAAAGATAACAGATGAATTAACAACTTTTTTCCTAAAGTATCATGCCAAGGAAATGGAAATAAAGCTGGAAGAAATAGATCAAGGTAAAATTATATCATTGATTGCAAAACAACTAGACAATATAGAGGAAGCAATAAAAAATATAAAAGAGCATTTGAGTTATGAGCGTTCAATTGATATGGAAGAATATTATTGGAAACTTGCTGATGAAAGCGAATGTAATGATGGGTTAAGTCTAGTTGGAGTTATGGTAGATGAAGCAAGTTTAGATTATAGTACAGAAGAAAGCTTTGTATATATTGAACTTATACGTAAACATGAGATGCATTGTAAAAATGAAAGAAGGTAACATGGAAGAAGAAATTATACTTGAAGGTGTTATAGAAGATATAGTATATCAGAATAAAGAAAATTGGTACACAGTTTGTGTACTAGATAATAAAGGAGAACCTATCTCTTGTGTTGGAACTATGCCTGAAGTCTATGAAGGTGAAAATTTACAAGTAATCGGAATTTGGTGTACTCACCACATATATGGTAAACAGTTAAAAGTATCAACTTTTAATAAATCACTACCACAAACAGTTCAGGGAATAGAAAAGTATCTTGCATCTGGATTAATTAAGGGAATTGGAGCAAAGACTGCACATAAGATTGTTGCACGTTTTGGAACGGATACTTTAAAGATAATTGAACAAGAGCCCTTAAAGTTAACACAAATTAGAGGTATTTCCAAAGATAAAGCATCAAAAATAAGTGAAGCCTATCATTCCCAATATGAATTTAGGGAGGTAATTATTGGATTAGAAGAATTTGGAATAAATCCAACATATGCAATAAAAATCTATAAACTTTATAAAGATAAAACCTTTAATATCATCAAAAGTAATCCATATATATTGATTGAAGACATTATTGGGATTGGGTTTAATAAAGCGGATGAAATAGCTAAAAAAATTGGGATAGAAGATAATGATCCAAATAGAATTAAAAGTGGGATTTTATTTGTATTAAATAAGTTTGCAAATAATGGCCATACCTATGTCCCAAAAGATATATTAAATAAAGAATGCCAAATATTATTAAATGGCGACAAAGATTTAATTGAAAATGCTTTTCTAAGCTTAAGTTTTGACAATAAAATTATTGTTAAAGTTATTGATGACAACACAATTATTTTTTTAACATATTTATACTATGGAGAATTAAATATTGCTACCAAATTACTCTCTCTAAAAAATGGGTATAACCCTTCTAAAGAGCTTCTTCCTAAAATACTAAATTATGAAAATGAAATAAAGACTATAGAGCATGAGCTAAATATAAAATTAGTAGAAGAACAAAAACAAGCTATTTTAAGTTCTCTAACAAATGGCGTAACAGTTATAACTGGAGGCCCAGGCACTGGAAAAACTACAACTATAAATGCATTACTAGAAGTTTTAAAAGAATGTGACTGTACATTTTCCCTAGCAGCTCCAACAGGTAGAGCTGCCAAACGTATAAGTGAAACAACAGCTGAGCAAGCTCAAACAATCCATAGGTTGCTAGAGATTGGATATGTACAAGATAGTAAGAAGCAAATCTTTAATAAAGATGAAAACAATCCTCTAGAGGTTGATGTACTTATTTTGGATGAAGTTTCAATGATTGATGTAGTGCTTATGAATGCAGTTTTAAAGGCACTGTTTGAAGGCCAACGACTAATTTTAATTGGTGATGCTGATCAACTTCCTTCTGTTGGAGCTGGAAATGTATTAAAAGACATTATCCAAAGTAATCAAATTCAAACTATACGGCTCAAACAAATTTTTAGACAGGCTACAAAGAGTGCAATAATAAATAATGCCCATAGAATTAATAAAGGAGAGTATCCTATTTCAAACGAAAAAGATACTGATTTTTTCTTTATGAACAAAAGTATTCAGCAAGAAATACAACATATTATTCCAGATTTAATTTTAAACCGAGTGCCAAAGTATCAGCGTGTTAATGCATTAAAGGATATTCAAGTTTTATCCCCTATGCGTAAAGGTTTATTAGGAACTATAGAATTAAATACTATTTTACAACAAATTTTAAATCCATCTCAAAAGCATAAACCAGAAAAAGAATATCGAACTACCACATTTAGAGTTGGCGATAAAGTTATGCAAATAAAAAACAACTATAATATTCCTTGGAAAATATTTGCTAAAAATAAAATGGTTATTGATGAAGGAGTCGGAGTGTTTAATGGAGATTGTGGAATAATTTCAAATATAAATTCTGATGTTATAGAAGTGATGTTTGAAGATTGTAAAATTGTTGACTATGAATTTAACCAGTTAGATGAGTTGGAACTTGCATATGCAATAACAATTCATAAATCTCAAGGAAGCGAATATCCTGTTGTCATCATTCCTATTCATAGTGGGCCACCTATGCTATTTAGTCGCAATTTATTATACACTGCTATAACAAGAGCAAAAAAAATGGTAATAGGTATAGGACTACAAGAAACGATGTGTAGAATGATTGATAACAATCAAGAAATCGAACGATATTCAAATTTAAAAAGACATTTGGAAATCATTAGTGAGCAATTACTATGTTAAGTTTAATTTTTTTAAACAAATGTATTATATGCAAAAAAATTTTACCTACTAATCAAAATTATTTTTGTGATGAATGTAAAAAAGCTACTTTATTAGATGATATTTGTCCAAAGTGTTCTTCTTATATCGGTACAAATGCACAAAGTTGTAAACATTGTGCAAAAATAAATACCAATAAACTATTGATTAGAGCAATATTTCCTTATACAAATTTATACAAACAAGCAATTTTTAGATGGAAATATGGAGGAATACGAAAGTATGGTAAAGGTTTTGCATATATTTTAAAAGAACAGCTTAATTTAAATATCATTAAAAATGTTGATGGTATTATTCCTGTACCTATTGCAAAAAACCGCCTAATCGAAAGAGGTTTTAATCAAGCGTATGATTTTGCAAAATATTTAGGGTATGGCATAAATATACCAACATATGATATAATTAAGAGGTATAAAAATACTCAAAAACAACATGGAAAAGATGACGAACAACGAAAAAAAAATATATCTAATAGTATGAGCCTTGATATAAATAAAGCAAAAAGATTATTGCCTAAAAAGCTCAGCTATAACTTTATTATAGCTGATGATATTTATACAACAGGAAGTACTATACAAGAATGCATAAAAGTCTTGAATCAACATTATGAAGTTGAAACCATAATTGTTTTGGTTGTATGTATAGTAATTTAAAATTTTGGGGGGATTTAAAATGGAATTAAAATCATGTAAAAGATGTAAAGCTTTATTTCAATACTATTCAGGAAAAGTGATGTGTACAAACTGTAAACAAGCAGATGATGATTATTTTTTAATTGTAAAAGAATTTTTAAGAGATAACCCTAGTGCAAGTGCAGAAATGATAAATTCTGAAACAGATGTACCTGTAAAAATAATCAAGGAATTTATTAAAGAAGGTCGTCTTGAAATTTCAGACAAATCACCACTTGCTGTAGATTGTGAAAGATGTGGCAAAAAAAGTACTACTGGACGTATTTGTCCAGCTTGTAAATCTGAAATTGCAATGGAATTAAATAGCACTAATAAAAATCTAAAATCATCTCAAAAACAACTAAAACCTGCAGAACATAAGGGAATGCGTTCCAAACATTAAATTTTAGCCCACGATGAAAATCGTGGGTCTTGTTATATATTTTATTAAAGGGGGAAATATTTTTGGATTATAACACTTGTAAACTTTGCAAAAGATTTATTAAAGTCGCAAATGACTCTACAAATATCCTTATTTGCAATGCCTGTTGGAATGATAAAGAAAAAGTATATAAATTTGTAGAAACTTATTTAGAAAAAAAACCTAAAGCGTCATTTAATCAAATGTACGATAGAACAGGTTTACCTGCTAGTATGATAAAAGCTCTAATAGCTGAAAAAAAAGTAAAAACTGAGAATGAAGACTTAGTCTTAAGATTTAATTTAAAAATTAAAGATATCATCTAATACGGATGAAATTTTTACATTAATTTGTCGATACTTAAAATATATAAATTAATTTTAGTATATAAATTTGAGGGGGATTTTATGAAAGTTGAGTCTTGCAGAGTTTGTAAAAAGTTATTTAAAATATTAGAGGGAGAACATGTAAAAATTATATGTCCTGCTTGTTTGGAAAATCCAGAGGCAATTGCTAGGGTGTTAAATCAGTATATGAAAAAATCACCTAAAGCTACCCTAAATATGATTTACAAAAATACTGGAATTCCTATAATAGAAATACAATCACTAGCACGAGAAGGGAAAATTAGTTTAACACTAGAAGAAATAAATGCACAAATAGCAAATAATCAGTATACAGCAAATGCTCTTTCTGGCATGAAAGGACCTGAGACACAAAAAACAAATCTTGTCCGAATGCATGTTCGACATAAATAATAAAGCACAAAAGGAACAATTCCCAATATTTGAGGATTGTTCCTTTTTCTCTTATCACAAATAATTTATAAGCTTATTACTCCCGTAACAATTGCTAGGACTATCATAATTAAACTAATTCCATATACCCATTTAAAAGTAAATTTAATATGGTCTTTTAATTCAACTCCTGCAAGCCCTGTTGCCAAAAATGTTGCTGCAACTGCTGGTGAAAGAATAACAGCAAGGTTTTTACCAACAAGCATTGTTATAGCAATATTTAATGGATCTACTCCATAGTTATTACCTACTCCAATTGCCACTGGTAACAGTCCATAGAAAAATGCATCTGTTCCAAGAACAATTCCTATTGGTGCTGCTACAATTCCCATTATAATGTGGATATATTGACCTAGAGCTTCTGGTACAAATCCAAGTAATACATTTGCCATTGCTTCAAGCATTCCTGTTTCGTTCATAACCCCAACAAAGATACCTGCTGCTATCATTGTTGCTGAAATTGAAAGTGCAGATGGTGCATGTGCTTTAAATCTAGCATTTTGATCTTTTATGTTTGGATAGTTAATAAGCATTGCTACAGAAAATGCAATCATAAACACTACATGTGAAGGAATTATATTAAGCATTAAAAGAATTAAAATTACTAGTGTTACACCAATATTGATGTTTGCAAGTTTAGGTCTTTTTAAAGCTAATACTTTTTCGTCTACTGTTGCTGCTACTTTTTCAATTTCTGATGAGCCCTCAACTAGACCTGCTCCACGTTTAATTTCAAGTTTTCCTAAAACATACGCAAGCCCTATTGTTGCAATAATTCCTGCAATTTGAATTGGAAGAACTGTTCTCCAAACATCATTTGCATTCATTTCTAAAACAGTAGCAACCCTAGCTGTTGGTCCTCCCCAAGGTACAAGGTTCATAACTCCCATACCACATGCAATTATTGCTAAAAGAACTGTTGGACGAATATTTAATTTTTTGTAGATTGGTAGCATAGCTGGAATTGTTACAAGTGCAGTTGTTGCTGCTGAGCCATCAAGATGCCCAATTATACCAATTATAGCGGTTACAATTGTTACTGAAACTACTTTTGTTCCAGCTTTTTCAACTAGCTTATCAATAAGCCCGTCAAACATTCCTGCATCATTCATAAGCCCAAAATACATAATTGAGAATATAAATAATACCGCATTATTCATTGTTGTTTCTACGCCAGCTGCCGCAAATTGTCCTATCTCTACTATTGAGAAGCCTAGAAGGGCTGCTGCAATAAGTGGCAATCCTATAAATAGGATAATAGGGCTTGTTTTGCCTTTTAGTAGTAAATAAACTAGGACACAAATCATCAAATATCCTATTATTGCAAGATACATACAAAAACCAACTCCTTTTATTGTATTTTAAATATGTAAATTTAATAAAAAATATCATATTCATAATTATTGTATCATACACAAAATATTTTTACAATACTTTTCCATGTATTTATTTTTGTACAACTGCTAATTTATTGAACGAGAACTCCTTCGTGCAAAAGGTATGTAGTTAACGCATCTAAGACAAAACTGAATATAAAAATTAATAAACAGGAAGACTTTAAGAGAATGTTTAAGAAATGTTTAAGAAAGGAATAACAATATGGAAGAAAATAAAATAATACCTAACTTTGCTCATCTGCATGTGCATACGGAGTTTAGCATACTTGATGGATCAGCTAAAATTAATGAACTAATAAAAAGAACTAAGGAACTAGGAATGAGTTCTATAGCAATAACAGACCATGGTGTTATGTATGGAGTAATAGATTTTTATAGAAAAGCAAAAGAAGAAGGTATAAAGCCTATAATTGGATGTGAGGTATATCTTGCAAAGAGAGGAAGAAAAGACAAAACAAAAATTGATAGTAAGTCATATCACTTAGTGTTATTAGCAGAAAATAATGAAGGGTACCAAAATTTAATTAAACTAGTAAGCTTAGGATTTATAGAGGGTTTTTATTATAAACCAAGGATTGACTATGAAATTTTAAAGAAGTATTCTAAAGGGCTAATTGTAATGGGTGCGTGTCTTTCAGGACCAATATCTAGACAAATTCTGGAAGGAAATTATGAAGCAGCTAAAAAAACTGCTATTGAAATTCAAGAAATCGTTGGCAAAGGTAATTTTTTCTTAGAAATCCAATATCACAAGTTAGACCAGCAAGTAATTGTAATGGAGCAAACTATAAAGCTGTCTGAAGAAACAGGTATACCGATTGTGGCAACCAATGATGTTCACTATATTCTTGAAGAAGATAAAAATCCACATGAGATTTTGCTATGTATTCAGACTGGTAAAACAATAAATAATCCAAATAGAATGGTGTATAAAGGTGGTCAATATTATTTAAAATCGCCTGAAGATATGTATAGTTTATTTTCTCATGTTCCTCAAGCTTTAGAAAATACAATTAAAATTGCGGATAGGTGCAATGTAGAGTTTGAGTTTAATAATCTTAAATTACCTAAGTTTAAGGTCCCAGATGATACAACAGCTACTGAATATTTAAAAAAATTATGTTATCAAGGATTAAATAGCAGATATAACGATCCTACTTCTGAAATAACAGAAAGACTAGAGTATGAACTTGAAATGATCATACAAATGGGATTTGTAGATTATTTTTTGATTGTAAGTGATTTTATACATTATGCAAAATCAAAAAGTATTCCTGTTGGACCAGGACGTGGTTCTGTAGCTGGAAGTATTGTAGCATTTGTGTTGAAAATTACAGATATTGATCCATTAAAGCATAATTTATTATTTGAACGATTTTTAAATCCAGAACGAATTTCGATGCCTGATATAGATATCGATTTTTGTTATGAAAGACGACAAGAAATAATAGATTATGTTATCCAAAAATATGGTAAGGACAAAGTTGCTCAAATTGTTACATTTGGAACTATGGGAGCTAAGACCGTTATTAGAGATGTAGGCCGTGCACTAGATATGCCATATTCACAGGTAGATAAAATTGCTAAAATGATACCTTTTGAGCTTAAGATGACTATCGCTAAAGCAATAAGAATGAATATGGACTTACAAAAGATATATGAGGAAGATCCAGAGGTAAAAAATCTAATAGACACATCCATTAAACTTGAGGGAATAACTAGACATTGTTCTACACATGCTGCTGGTGTTGTAATTTCAAAAGACCCTATTATAGAACATGTTCCAATTAATGCACAAAACCAAGGAATAGTAACTACTCAATTTCCAATGACAACACTGGAAGACTTGGGAATGTTAAAAATTGATTTCTTGGGATTACGAACTTTAACAGTGATTGATAAAGCTATAAAAATGATTAAAAATAATTATAACATTGAAATTGATTTTGGAGATTATGATAGCAAAGAAGTATTTGAATTAATTGCATCAGGAAATACTGAAGGAATATTTCAGCTTGAAAGCCATGGCATGAAAGTTTTTATGAAAGAGTTAGCTCCATCATCTTTAGAAGATATTATTGCTGGAGTATCTTTATATAGACCTGGCCCAATGGAGTTTATACCAAAATATATTGAAGGAAAAAAAGATGCAGATAAAATTAGCTATACTCATCCGAAACTAGAGCCCATACTTGAAAATACATATGGTTGTATTGTATATCAAGAGCAGGTTATGCAAATAGTTAGAGATTTGGCAGGCTATAGTTTAAGTCGAAGTGATTTGTTGCGTAGAGCAATGGGAAAAAAGAAAACCGAGATTATGGAAAAAGAACGAGAGATATTTTTAAATGGAGATGGAACAGATATTATTGGAGCAGTGCAAAATGGAATTTCACAGCAAACAGCAAATAAAATATTTAATGAAATGGTAGATTTTGCAAAATATGCTTTTAACAAATCGCATGCCGTTTGTTATGCTGTTATTGCCTACCAAACAGCATATCTAAAAACATTTTATAAAGTAGAATTTATGGCAGCATTAATGAGCTCAGTAATGGATAACACTGAAAAAATAAGTCAATATATAGAAAGCTGTAAACGTGACGGAATTGAAATATTACCACCAGACATAAATGCGGGGTTTGCAGATTTTACACCTTTTAAGAACAAGATCATGTATGGACTCGCATCAATAAAAAATGTAGGCAAAACTTCAATTGAACATATTGTGAGAATTAGGGAAGAAAATAAATTTATTGGACTAACAGATTTTTGTCATAGAACTTTTTCAAAGGAAACTAACCGACGATTTATAGAAGCTTTAATTATGGCAGGTGCATTTGACAAATTGGGAGGTAAAAGAAGCCAGTATTTAGAATCATACAACAAAATTTCAAATAATTTAATAAGTAATCGTAAAAATAATTTTATTGGCCAGTTAAGCTTGTTTGATACAGATGGACAAAAAAAAGATGATTTTCCAGATATGCCAGAATTTGATGAAAAAACATTACTTGAGCAAGAAAAAGATGTTTTAGGTATATATGTTAGTGGACATCCACTAGATAAAGTTAATGAATATTTAAATAAATTTATTACACATAAAGTTATAGATTTTAAAAATTTAGGCAAGAATATAATAGAGAACCAAAAAGTAATTATTGGAGGCATTATAACTCAAGCTAGAACTACATTTAGTAATGAAAACCAACAAATGGCTTTTATTGAAATAGAAGATTTGAGTGGAAATATTGAGGGTGTTATTTTTCCTGCTGCGTATAATAAGTTAAATAAGTTAGAAGGTGCGACACGTTGCGATATGAAAAGTATCGCCTAAACCTTGAAATATAAGGTCAAAAGAACTAATAATCTGAACAATCGAATGATAGGGTAACGCCTTGAAAGGTTGTCCATAATACTCCGAATGGCGTTAATATGGTAAAATACAAAGCGTCATAAGCTCGGTGAAGTCGGCTGAGAGCATACCCAAGTACTAGGAATATCCTAGATAACGGAAAAGTGAACCAGAGGTGGTCAAGTATGTGATAGGTCGGTGGTCAAAAATTTTATGAATAAATTATGATTCATAAAAAGAAAAAATATCCATGGTAAGAATGGAGTGTAAAAACTCTGACGAAATTCCGAATGTACGGGTCTAAAACTTAAATGTGTAGAAATGCACATACCACGAAATGTGGGGTTAGTGAGGTAAAGTAGGATTCTTCTATATGAAATACCTTATAATGTTAAAGGCATTATCAAGCTAACAGGCTTATAGGGATTACCTAAAGATATATGAAAAGATAAGATTATTGGAACGTGGAAAGCTAGGAATATGGAGAGATTACCCTCGTCGAAGTATGGTCTTATAAGTTAATTATAAATGTAACGAAATAGACTTAATCCTAGTGAGAGAAGGGGCACAGTACCAATGAAGCTATAATAATAAGTAGTGGAGGGATAGCCTCAAGACGATGTTAAATAAAGTATTTAAAACCAAAATAATCAAAGGTTCTTGTATGACTAAAAGAGGTGATACTCTATAAGGAGGTAAACCGACTTTGACAGTGAAACTAGAAAAGAAACAACTTTTAAGAAATAATGAATACTATGACATACAACAAAAATACGATGAATTATATCACAAAAGTAAAAATAATGAATCATTCTACAACCTAATGAACCTGATAATGTCAGATAATAATATAAACCTAGCTTATAGGAATATTAAAACTAACAAGGGAAGTATAACATCAGGAACAGATGGTATGACGATAGATGATTTAAAAACCATAAGTAAATTAGAATTAAACCGAAAAATTCAAAATAAATTCAAAAACTATAATCCAAAACCAGTACGAAGAGTAGAAATACCCAAGCCTAATGGTAAAATGAGACCTTTAGGTATACCTTGCATAGAGGATAGATTAATACAACAATGCATTAAACAAGTATTAGAACCTATATGTGAGGCAAAATTCCACAAACACTCTTATGGCTTCAGACCTAATAGGAGCACACACCATGCTATTGCCAGAACTCAATATTTAATTAATAGAAGTAAATTATACTACTGTGTAGATATAGACATAAAAGGTTTCTTTGATAATATTAACCATAATAAACTAATAAAACAATTATGGAGTATAGGAATTAAAGATAAGACATTAATAAAAATATTAATTAAAATCTTAAAGAGTGAAGTGGAAAATATAGGAAAACAAAATAAAGGAACCCCACAAGGTGGAATTATCTCACCATTATTATCTAACGTGGTGTTAAACGAACTAGACTGGTGGATAAGTGACCAATGGGAATCCTTCGTAACTAAACATGATTATAGCACACTAAGAAGCAATGGTCAAATAGACCAGAATACTAATAAATATAGTGCCTTAAGAAAATCAAAAATGAAGGAAATATATATAGTACGATATGCAGATGACTTCAAGCTGTTTTGTAAAGATTACAAAACAGCACAAAAGATATATATAGCAGTAAAACAATGGTTAAAAGAAAGATTAAATTTGGATATAAGTGATGAAAAATCTAAGATAACAAATGTAAGAAAAGGTAAAACTGAATTTTTAGAATTTAAATTATGGGCAACAAATAAAGGTAATAAAATCGTATGTAATAGTAATATGACAGATAAGGCAAAGAAGCAAGTAAAAGAAAATATCAAGAAACAAATTAAAGTATTACAAAAAGATAGAACAGCTAAGCAAGCTAACAAATTAAACTCTATCATACTAGGAATTCACAATTATTACAAAATAGCAACTCATGTAAACCTAGACATGACAGAAATTGCCTATGAAGTCAACAGAACATTTGATAACAGATTGAAACTCAGAAAGAAAGAAAAGATATACAGGTCGGAAGTATATGAAAAACTCTATGGTAATTACACAAATCATAGAAGTGTAGTAGGTATAGCAATATTTCCAATACATGGTTGTACAACATCTCCCACAATGAATTTCACGCAAGAGATATGTAATTACACAAAAAATGGAAGAAATCTAATCCATAGAAAAGTAAACATATCAAATAAATTAATAAGACATATGTTAAATAATACTAATAATGACAGTATAGAATTATCAGACAATAAAATATCATTAGCATATGGACAAAGAGGATTGTGTGGAGTAACAGGGAATAGCTTAGAAATAGGTAATTTTGAATGTCATCATAAAAAACCTAAGAAATTAGGAGGAATGGATGAATATAAAAACCTAATACTAATTAATACCGAAGTACACAAATTAATTCATGCAACAAATGAAATAACAATAGATAAATATGTAAATGAAATTAAAAACAAAAACAAAATAATCGACCTAGATATCAATAAAATTTTGAAAAAAGTTAACACTTTGCGAGTTAAAGCTGGAAATTTTGAAATTAAATATGAATTAAATTAATATCGTTGGAACGCCGTATGAGGTGAAAGTCTCACGTACGGTGTGGAGCAGGGGAAAAGCTGGAGATAACTTCAAAGTCTTACCTATTGCTATTAAACTACTTTTTAAGTTGGTTTGGAATTGGGCCAATAAATTTTCTGGATGACCCTGATATGAGCATCACAACACTAATCATCTTTGGGGTTTGGTCAGGGCTTGCATTTAATATTATAATACTACTTTCAGGACTGAGAAATATAAATGAGAGCTATTATAAAGTAGCAGACATGTTTGGGGCAACCAAAATGGAACAATTTAAAAGAATAACCTTGCCTCAGATGATTCCTATAATAACGTTTCTTTCGATGGTTAATTTTATAAGTGCATTTAAGGTATATGCTCAAGTGTACTCTTTATTTGGAGGAAAAGCAGGGATTGCAAACAGTGCAACGACTGGTGTATTTTATATATTTAATAAATTTTATGTTGACTTTAAATATGGCCAGGGAATGGCCGCTGCTGTAATTTTATTTTTACTGATATTAGCATTTACGTTTGTACAAAACTTTGTTTTAAGAAGGATTTCGAGGTGAGATATGGAAAAAATAAACAATGGTCTTTCCAAATTATTTGTGTTAATTATGGCAGTAATAACATTATTTCCTTTTGTATATATGGTTTTGGCAAGTTTGATGACTTTTCAAGAAGCAACTAGTATACCTCCAAGGTTATTTCCAGCACATCCACAATTTCATAATTATGCAGAAGCTATACAGGAAGCCCCTTTTGTACGATATTTTATAAACACAATATTTGTTGCGGTTCTTTCAACTCTAGGTACAATTATAACCTCAATACTTTCAGCATTTGCACTGGTAAAACTTAATTTTAAAGGAAAAAATATTTTACTTATGGGGATGGCAGCATTGCTGATGGTTCCTTATGAAGTAACAGTTTTTACAAACTTTCAAACTATTGCACAACTAGGATTGATAAACACATATACCGCACTAATTGTACCGTCTTTAGCAAGTATCTTTTACACATTTTATTTAAAAGAATTTCTTTCAACTATACCAATTTCATATTATAAAGCAGCTAAGGTAGATGGATGTAGCGATCTTGAGTTTATTATAAGAATCCTTATACCTTTAGCTAAGCCAGCACTATTTACAATGAGTATACTAAGTTTTATTAGTGGATGGAATTCATTCTTGTGGCCAATATTGGTAACAAATGAACCTGAAATGAGACTATTAAGTAATGGTCTAAGCTCTTTTGCGACAGAGAGTGGCTCAAATGTACATTTACAAATGGCAGCTTCAACTTTTTCGGTTGTTCCAATATTAATTTTATATTTAATCTTTAGAAAACAAATTATAAGAGGAGTGGTACGCAGTGGTGTTAAAGGATAAAAAAACTAGAATAATATTTCATAATGGAATATTAAAAATTGGAGGAACTATAATTGAGGTGGCATATGAGGATAGTCATATATTCTTTGACTTTGGCAGTGAATATAATCCTACTGGACCTGCTCAGCCTACAACTTTGCAAGGATTACTAGACGAAAAGTTGGTTCCATATATAGATAATATTTTTGATCCTTCTATTAAACTAGAAGGATATACCTCAAAACCAGACGGATTTGAACATGTAGCAGTATTTTTGTCGCATGTGCATCTTGACCATTCTAAAATTGTAAACTATTTAAATCCTGCTGTTCAACTGTATAGTCTTGACGGCACAAAGTCTTTACTTGAAACTTTAAATATAAACAATGATTTTTTGCTTCCTTTAGAAGTAGAGCAGGAAAGTAATACAAGAGAAATAACAGGTGTTAGGGAATATGAAGAAATACAGGTTGGAAAAATTAAAGTAACAGTTATGCCTGTTGACCATGATGCTTATGGAGCATGTGGACTGTTGATACAAACACCAGATTTAAAAATTGCTTATAGTGGAGATATACGTTTGCATGGATATAGAGAAGAAGCAAGTTTGAAATTTTGTGAAGCTAGTAAAGACTGTGATGTATTGTTAATTGAAGGTGTTAGTGTATCTTTCCAAGAAGTTGATGATGAGCCAAACCCGAATGATATCTCTAATGAATCCAAGTTGATAGAGAAGATAAATGAAATTGTTGAGCAAAATCCAGACAAACAGATAACTTTTAATTACTATATTTCTAATATTGAAAGAATAATGAAAATTATTGAAACTAACCCAAGAAAAGTTGTTTTGAGTGCATATTATGCTTATGTGCTTAAAGATGCGACTGGATATGACGCTTACTATTATCAAAACGACAATGTTGATTACAAGTTAGATATAAATAAAAAGATAGACTATAATGTGTTATTAGATGATACACATGTGTATTTTTGGCAATTAATTACTGGTGATGATGTAGCTAAACTAAAACAAGGTGGAATTTATATTCATTCAAATGCTATTCCACTGGGAGAGTTTGACCCAAGATTTGAACCATTTATTAAAAGCTTTGAGGAACATAATATTAAATTTGAAAGACTATCTTGTAGTGGTCATGCTTATCCAAAGGACTTAATTAAAATTATAAATTTAATTAGTCCAAAATTGTTAGTACCAGTCCACTCGCTTAGACCAGAGAAATTATTTAATGAAAATGGTGATGTCTTTCTACCAGAAAAAGGACAGCAAATCTAGAATATGAGGGAGTAATAAATATGAGGAAATTATTACCATTACTTTTAACATCACTTTTATTTGCGGGATGTGGTGAAAAAGCTGAATCAGATATAATAATTAAAGATGTAGGGCCAACACAAAATGTTGAAATAATCAAACTTGTAGATTTTGCTGACCAAGACGTGGACATTACATTTTGGCATGCTATGGCGGGTTCTCTTGAAGATGAACTAGCTAAGATTACAGATGCGTTTATGGCTTTGCATCCAAATATACACATCAAATTACAAAATCAAGGTAATTACGGAGATTTGCAACAAAAATTAACTCTAACTATGGTAAGCCCAGACCAACTACCAACTTTAACTCAAGCATATCCAAACTGGATGGAAAATGCACTGTATGATGGTCTAGTTGTAGATTTATCAGCCTATGTTAATAACCCAGAAATTGGGATAGAAGGATATAATGAGGATATTGTTGAAGGTTTTAGAGAAGCATCCGTAATCAACGGAATTATCTATTCTGTGCCATTTAGTAAATCTACTGAAGTTCTTTGGTACAATAAAACTTTACTAGATGAACTAGGTTTAACTCCTCCAACAACTTTTGAACAATTAGCAAAGACTGCAAAAACTATAACTGATGAAACTGGTATTGTTGGGTGTGGATTTGACTCTTTAAGTAACTTCTACACAACTTATCTTTATAGTGAAGGAAAAAATCTAAATCCAGAGCTTGACGTTACAGGACCTGAGTCTGTTGCAGCTATAAATTATTATTTAAAAGGAGTTAAAGACGGATACTTTAGAATTGCCGGAACAGATATATATCACTCTGGACCATTTGGAAATGGGCTTGTAGCTATGTATATTGGTTCAAATGCTGGTGAATCTTTTGTTAAACAAGGGGTTGGAGATAAATTTGAAATTGGTGTTGCTCCATATCCAAGTGTAGCGTCTATGCAACAAGGAACAGATATATTTATGTTCACAAATTCAACTCCTGAACAAAGAACAGCAGCTTATGAATATTTAAAATTCTTGACAAACACAGAAAATCAAATTGATTGGGGAATTACAACTGGATATATTCCAGCAAGGCATTCTGCTTTGACAACAGATGCTTATATAAATTCAGGTAGTTTGGTTGCTCCAATTGCTGAAGAAGCAACAGAAAATCTATATATAATTAGTCCAAATTTAGAAACAGACCAAGCTTATAGAGAATCAGCTGTTGTTTTGGAAACTATCTTGGCAGAGCCAGACGAAGCAGATGTTAACAAAAGTCTTGAAAATTATGAAGGCACTTTACTAGGTATTTGGGAATAAATAGTTTTTATTATGAAAGGCGAACACATCATCACATACGTTCGTCTTTTTTCTTTGATCTGTTATTTCTGCAAAAATTGTAATTGTTTGCATAGTTTAAATTTATTTTGACTTGTCAATTAACTTATAAATTTGAGTATGATATAATTGCGGTATAAAATTTATTAGGAGGATTTTTTAAAAATGCAACGCTCCGCAACAGAAATTGTAGTCAATAGATTTTTTGTGTAGCTTCATGATATAATTATATGAAGTATATAAAATAGGAGAAATTAAATGAATTTAACAGACAAACCAAGATTATTTGGAATAGAGTTTTCAAATAGAAATTTTAATAGTAATGAGATACAAAATATTATTTTGTGTGGAGGCCAAAATTTATTAAGTCCAGAAAGAAGATTTGATGCAATTATATCCAACTCACCAGATTTGTTTGATTGCGAGGTACAAAATTAAATATGAAAACAATAGATTTATTTTGTGGTTGCGGAGGATTATCTTTGGGCTTTCAAAAAGCTGGATTTAACATTATCGAGGCTTATGATTTTTGGGACAAAGCCGTAGATATATACAAAAATAACTTTAATCATAAGTGTATTCAAATGGATTGTAATGAAATCTCAATCGACCATTTATTATCGCTTAAAATAGATTTAATAATTGGAGGGGCACCATGTCAAGATTATTCATCTGCTGGAAAAAGAAATGAAAAGCAGGGAAGGGCTATACTTACAGAAACTTTTACAAAAATGGTATGTGATGTAAAACCTAAATGGTTTGTAATGGAAAATGTTGACAGGATTTTAAAGAGTGAAACACTACCGAAATGTATAACCCTTTTTAAAAAAAACAACTACGGATTAACACAAGTTGTATTAGATGCATCTTATTATGGAGTTCCTCAAAAAAGAAAAAGATATTTTTTGATAGGGAAACTTAATGGAAGTGATGATTTCATTGCAAGACAAATTAAAGAATGTTCCTCTAATAAACCAATGACCATAAGAGATTATTTAGGCGATGAACTTGAAACAGAGCATTACTATCGCCACCCTCGTTCATATAAACGTAGAGGTATTTTTAGTATTGATGAACCAAGTCCAACTATCCGAGGTATTAATAGACCAATTCCACCCACTTATCAAATACATTCTGGAGACACAACAAATGATCTGTCTAAAGTTAAAGTTTTATCTTCCTTTGAAAGAGCAAGACTTCAAACATTTCCCAAATCTTTTGTTTGGCAAGGAACAAAAACTAATTTGGAGCAAATTATAGGCAATGCAGTGCCTGTTAATCTTTCGCAAACGGTTGCGGAATGTTTAATGAATTATATAAAAACTAGCTAAAGTTAAATATATATTAGTATAACAGAACAAAGAAGTGTGTACTTTGCTGTTAAATTGTGGTAAAGTAGACACTGAAGATTACATAACAGAAAGGTGAAACAACTTATGAAATGTTCTTTTGGTAAATCCAAAATGATAGCATGTCATATTCATGCACTATCTTCACATGGAATTTATTGGTTGCTAGAAACATCAAGAATAGATGGCAGATTGTTCAATAGAAAAATTGAAGAAGCAGGAGCTTTTCATTGTAGGTAGGCTAAGAAAGGTAATCCTGAAGCACTAGTGAATTTGGTATTAAGACTAGAAATTTATATAATATAGGGGGAATTAACTATGAAGAAAAATATTTTAACAGGTAGCTTAATTGTTATAATTGCAATAATGAGCGTATTGCTATCATTGCTCTATGTCCAAAATAAGTCAATGAATGAAGAATTGTCAAGAGATAATCTTGGTAACTGGACAACTATGTTTCATATGACAAATAAAATAGAAAATAATGTTAAAACTATTGAAGATATAAAAACATTTGCGTTATACCAAAATACTATTATTCACACCATATCTGATGAACTAACTCCTGCATTTCAAAATAATGAACTCGCAAATAGTTTTGCATTTTTGAGTGCATTATATGATCCATTAATGCAAGACTTATCTTATAATGAAAAGAACAAAGATGTTGATGATGAAATTCTTTCAGATGGATTTGAATTATATATCGAAATGAATGCAGACTTAAAGAAACTTTGTGAATTTGTAATTTCATCTGCTGAAAATAACCCTAATAGTTTATTGAACCCTGATTCGCATATACATAAAGAAATTCAAAGTAAAATAGATGATTATTGCATAAAATATGATGAAAGGATGACAAACTTTTTTAATCAAATCAATTCATCACTTCACAAGATAAATACAGTGCAAAAAAAATAACATTTTGAATGGAGACGAAAATATGACACCTAAAGATACATTAAAACTGTGGATTGATAATTTTAATGAAGCAGATGCAAAAGGACTTTCAGCCTTATATCATGAAGACGCTATAAATCATCAAGTAGTTACAGAGCCTGTTGTTGGCAAGCAAGCCATTTACGAAAGATTTGTTGAAGAATTTGAGTTAGCTAAAATGGTGTGTATACCCGAAAATATATTTGAAGATGGACATTGGGCAATAATGGAGTGGAAAGACCCCAAGGGATTTAGAGGTTGTGGTTTTTTCAATATTATAGATGGAAAAATTAAATTTCAGCGAGGATATATGGATAAACTGAGTTTTTTAAAAATGAATAACTTGCCGATTGAATAAAATTCAGTGGTTATTTTGTTAAAAGAGTTGTCAAGCAGTTGACAAAATGCTATAATGCTATCAAACATTAAAATAGTATGGGGAGTTGTATGTATATATAAAAGCTCCAAAATTATTTAATGGAGTATAGCTTGGATGGTAAATGGTTATACTTTAAATAAGCGTCTTGAGACAGGCGTATTAATAAATATTTATTATGTTTACTTTGAAAGTTTTGAATAAGATAAATATTCGGAGCAATTTTTTCGTTATTCAAGAGCCCACTAGTTGGGAGTTTCAAAAGACAAATATTTAATTTGAAAGGAAAATAGTATGGCAAAAATGATGGGACCACGCTTTAAGAAGTGCCGAAGCCTTGGATTGAACGTAGTAGGGCATCCTAAAGCAATGTCTAGAGCAGAAAAAGGGGCAAGTGTAAGTAGAGATAGCAGAAAGCTATCTGAGTATGGATTACAGTTGTTAGAAAAACAACGACTTAGAGCATACTATGGTGTTTTGGAAAAGCAATTTGTTAGATACGTAAATAAGGCATTTCGCAAAAGTACTAATCCAGGACCAATTTTACTTGTTTCACTAGAAACACGACTTGATAACATGGCATACAGAATGGGATTTGCAAGTTCTTTAAGACAAGCAAGACAAATGGTAAACCATGGACACTTTTTAGTAAACGGAAATAAAGTGGATAGACCTTCTTATGCAATTCAAGCAGGAGACACTATCTCTTTAAAAGAAAAATCTCAAAGTATTAAAATGATAGCTGAAAACTTAGCTACTCTTTTAACACCACTTCCATATCTTGAAGTGCAACCAGAACAATTTAAAGGAACTCTTACACGTCAACCTTTACGTGAAGAACTACCTATTGAAATTAACGAACAATTAATCGTTGAGTTCTACTCAAGATAATAAGTTGATTATGGGTGAGGGCAATCATTGCCCTCTTTTTGTGTTAACTATATTACTGCAGACTCTATAACACTAAAGCTTACTTTATCGCAATTAATTTCTGCTTTAACCCCGTAAGGTAACGTTGTTATTGGAGCCGCATGACCAAAGTTCATGTTATAAAGTATAGGAATGTCTAGGTTTAATTCAGTTTTTAATACTTTAAGCAAAACATTTTTATATTCCTCATAATATTTATTATCATAAGGTTTACCAAAAATAATTCCATTTATAGATTGCAATATACCCATTGCCCCAAGGCCTCTTAACCAACATTCAATATATAGTGGTGCAGTTCTTCTTTCAGATGGCTCAATAAATAAGATTGCTCCTTTCCACTTCTCAAGTTCAGGCCAAACTTCAGTTCCCCTTAAGTTTTCAAGCACTTCAATACATCCTCCAAGCAGATGTCCTTGTACCACTCCATTTCCTTGAAGCAATTCATATCCTTCATTTGCAGTTGTTTTCCTAGCTATTTTAGCATTTTCAGGAACTTCCCAAGGCAAGAATTCACTTGTCCATGTTGGTGAAGCTGTAATTTCTCCCATAGGTTCACTGCAGAAAACAGCTTTTTCAAACCAGTGCTTTGTATAATCAAACATTTGTACATTTTCTGCAAAATCACTTAATATACTTGGGCCATAGAAGCTTGTTAGTCCAGCTTTATAGCACATAAGGTGTGAAACAGTGCTATCAGAGTAACCAATAAATACTTTTGGATTTTTTGCTATTACGTCAAAATCAATATAAGGTATAAGCCTTATGCTATCTGTTCCACCAATACAAGCAAATATACCTTTTATAGAAGGGTCTTTGAAGGCATTCATAAAGTCTTCTGCACGCTTTTGTGGGTGTTCATATAGAAATTTACTCCCTTTTAAAGTATTTTCCATTTCGACTACCTCTAGGCCAAACTCAGTAAGTCGTTGTTTCCCTAGATTATAACGCTCAATTAAATCTCCTGCTCCTCCCCAAGATAAACTTATAGTAGCAACTTTATCTCCTTTTTGTAGTTTAGGTGCTTTATTCATATCTGTTCTTCCTTTCAAATTAATTTTATTCATTTTAACATGGAAAAATATTAAATTCAATGACTAGTATCTTTTATGGATATTTTTTAAAAAGCTGATACTCTAATCTTACCTAGGGCATCATCTACTAGTTTAAGGCGTTATTAATACGGGATCAAATATGTGATAATAAGCGGCCTTATCAAAAGTCAAAGTTATAATGTTAATTAAATCCATGACTAGTTCCTTTATTTTATTTTCATTATCAAATTTAATGTATAAAGTATTTTCAAATGCACTATTACTAAATATTACTGGCAATAAATTTTCACTGTTAATTATTGATAAGAGCCTGATATAAGCAAACTCCCCAAATACCACATATTTCTTATTGATATCTAGAGTGTAAATATCATTAAAATCGATGTATCTATTTTTAGAAATTGTGTTGCTAACAATACGATTATATATATTGTTAGAATGCTGATTATAAATTATATAAAAATCTTTTCCAAACGCTGAAGGAATTAATTTAAAAATTTCTGAGTAATTATAGTGATATTTATGAAATAAGTCACTGTTCTTTATATCACAATCTAATAAAATTATAGGTACATACGTAAATTTCTTTATTTTATTAATATGAGTGGTTCGTATATCAGAAAATATAACTCCATTCAGTCCATAATTATTAATAACTTCAGGAGAATCAATAATACTTTTTAAAGCTATAGGAATTAAGTTGTAATTAAATTCAGATAGCTCCTTTCTCAACAATTCAATAGTACTATACATTTCGAATAATTGATTTTTATTATTTAACATAGAAAAGTCGATTATAATTCCTATGTTTGACATATACAATTGTTTGCTTAAATTTTTTGCTGAAATATTAGGTACATATCTTAATTCTTTAGCAACAGTTAGTATCTTTAATCTAGTTTCATTGCTAATCTTTTGTTTATCAGAATAATTTAAAACATACGATACAGTTGATACGGATACTCCTACAATTTCAGCAATATCTTTCATAGTAGGTGTTTTTTTCAATTTTAAAATTCCTTTCTCTCTTATAATGCTGAAATTATTCTAAGTGATTTTAAATAATTTGACAAGGAGTGTATTGTTGTAAATGTATTGATAAATAAACTTATTTTGTGCTTAAAATATAATATGAATTGTTTTTATATGTTGAATATAACCTATAAATTTATTATATATATGAACTGTTTAGACAAAATTTTAAAGAATAGTTGACAATACTTGGCAAAAAAGATAAAATATTAATAACTCAAACGTTTAAGTGTAATTATGAGAATAAAAATTTATAATTTGAGGTGATTTAATAAATGAATTCATTTGAAAGAGTAATGAATCGATTTGAAGGCAAAGAAGTTGACAAAATTCCTAACTTGAATATTATTATGGCATTTGGTGCACATCATATAGGTGTGACGTATAAAGAATTTGTGACTGATTATAGAAAACTAGTGGAAGCTAATCTTTATTGCTGTGAACAATTTGGTATAGATGCTGTGAGTTGCATATCTGACCCGATGAGAGAAGCAAGTGGATTTGGGGCAACATTGGTTTTACCTGAATATGATGTGCCATATTGCAAAGAACCTTATATTCAAGACTATTCACAACTAAAAGATTTAAAACCAGTAGATCCATTTAAAAGTGAACGTATGTTGGACCGTATAAGAGCAGTAGAGCTATATAAGCAAAAAGTATCTGGCAAATATCCAATTATTGGATGGGTAGAAGGAGTGCTTGCAGAAGCAGCAGACCTTAGAGATATAAATGAAATAATGGTAGACATAATTACAGAGCCAGAATATGTGGAAGAGCTTTTTGAGATAATATATGAGCAACAATACAAATTTATGGAGGCACAAGTGAAAGCAGGAGCAGATATTATTGGTGTAGGCAATGCAGCTGCATCATTAATTGGCCCAGACCTTTATAGAGAACATGTGTTAAAATATGAAAAGCGTATAATAGATGATATTCGTAAATTGGGTGCAAAATCTAAACTTCATATATGTGGAGACATTACATCAATACTTGATTTAATAGTAGAAGTAGCACCAGATATGGTGGATATTGACTGGATGGTAGATTTTGAACTAGCCGTAAATAAATTTAAAGGAACTTCTATATGTGCAGCTGGAAATTTAGATCCCGTAACAGTCTTTTTGCAAGGAAATAAAGAAACTCTAACAAAAGCTGTAAATAAATGTATAGACGTTGCAGACTCCAAAACATTTATTGCTGGAGGATGTGAAATACCAAAATTTACGCCAATAGAGAATATGATAACTATGGATAAATTGTTATATTTATAAGGGTATAAAGTGATAAATAGGGGTAAAAACCCTATTTATCATAATAAAACTATAATCAAGGAAGTGAGTAAGCATTGGAAAAATTAAAACAGCCAAATGTAGTATTTATTATTTCTGACCAGTGGTCAACAAAGATAGCGGATGGACTTTCTAATAACAAAAATAATATTGAGACACCATATTTAGATAAACTAGCAAAAGAAGGTATTGCCTTCACAAATAGTTATAGTTCATATCCTCTATGTTGTCCTGCACGTGCTAGTATGTTTACGGGATGCATGCCTCATGACAATGGAGTATCACACAATCAGGAAATCTGGCAGCATGTATTTGGAAAGTTGCCCAAAAAAGATGAAATAAAAACTCTAGGAGGAACACTAGAAAAAGCGGGCTATGAAACAGCATATTTTGGTAAAGAACACGCTAGTGAATACGGCTATGACGGAATACAAAATAAGGGGAGCATGCTTTATTCCGCAGGTGGATTTATAAGTGAAGGAAGTGTATTTGATTCAATCTTCACAAAAGATGCTATTAATTACTTAAGAAAAGAACACAATAAACCATTTTATATGACGTTATCTTTAATTAATCCGCATGACATTTGTAAAGCCCTTTTATGTGAAGGTGGACTTAGCAATAAATCAATTATGGATACAATTATTTTTTGTGACCAAGAAGATAAGCCATATCTTAGAAATAGTGAACGTGGAAAATTACCAGACAATTTTAATTCTCCGCCAATAGAAGGAATGGCTGAATATAGGGATAGTATATATTCCGCAAACGATGCCTTTGATGAAAATTTATGGCGTAGATTTATCTCTACATATAGTATATTAATTGAAAAAACGGATTGGTATATAGGTCTTGTGCTTGAAGAACTAGAAAGACAGGGCTTAACAGAAGATACACTAGTAATTTTTACATCGGATCATGGAGATATGCTTGGAGCACACAAGTTGGTTGCAAAAACTTATATGTATGAAGAGTCTGTTAAGACCCACGCTATTTTGCGTTATCCAAATCTTATAAAAGAAGGACAGATAAACAGTCATTCATTTATTAATACAATAGATTTGATGCCTACTATATTGGATATTTGTAACGTAAAAATTCCAGACACTGTAAAAGGGAAATCTTTTAAGCCAGAATGTTTGGGAGAAAAAACGTCTAACTTTAAAGAGACATTCTCTGAAAATATGTTTTGCAAAATGCTTAGATTTGATAACTTTAAATATGTTGAAAGTGTTGTATACGGAACAAGATACAAGATTTTATTTGACCTAGAAAAAGATGCGGATGAAACTGAAAATGTCTTTAATAAAAAAGGATATGAAGAAATTTCAAAATATGCTGAAGATAGAATGAAGCGTTATTTAGAAGAAGAAAACCTAGAAGATGTTTATTTTGATTATAATAAAATATTTAAAGGCAAGGTGAAAATAGGAAGTTAAAAGGAGTTGATACATGTAATGGAAAATAAAAAAAGTGGCAAGCCAATATTATCTGCTATATGCTCCGCTATTATATGGGGCAGTGGTCAAGCAATTTTTGCTAAAGAATATATTAAAGGTTTACTGTTATTTTTAATTCAAGTAATATTTATCTCAATAGAACTTGTGACAGGATATTGGGTAGAAGCGTTAATGGGATTGGTTCCTATATTTGATATAAGAGTTCACGGTGGATTTTTTACAAAAGGTATTTGGGGATTGATTACACTGGGAGAAGTAAAACGAGAAGACCATTCTGCAAATTTAATGATTTATGGAGTACTAGCAATAATCATTTTAGCTGTTATACTAGTTATAGCGATTTTAGTCATTAAAGATGCTTATAAGACACAAATAGAATTTGAAAAAACAGGCAAGACAGTAACATTTAGAGATTTTATAAAAAAGTTTATGCATAAATCATTTGCCTATGTGGTGCTTGCTCCAATGGCAATATTATTTCTAATCGTTACTATTATGCCTATTGTTTCTACCATTTTAATAGCGTTCACAAATTATAGTAAAAATAATCTTCCACCAGCTAATTTATTAGAATGGGTGGGGTTTGAAAACTTTGGAAAGTTATTTACAGTTCCGATATGGTCATCCACATTTATAGGAGTATTAAGTTGGACTGTGTTATGGGCAACAGTTGTAACACTTGGAGCTTACTTTTTTGGTTTACTACAAGCTACCTTATTATACAACATGGAATCAAGAATGAAAAAAGTATATCAAAGTATTTTGATATTGCCTTGGGCAGTGCCCGCAATGGTTACACTGCTATATCTTAGAACTATACTAAATGGACAATTTGGGCAACTAAATATGTTTTTAAAAGACATTGGGGTAATAACACAATCAATTCCATTTTTAACTGACCCTATAATTGCTAAAATAACCGTTATATTTGTGGCTATATTTTTAGCTTTTCCTAGTTTTATGATTATGATGCTAGGAGTATTTTCTAGTGCAGATAGTTCTTGGTATGAAGCTGCTACAATTGATGGAGCAAACAAGTGGGAGCAGTTTAGATATATAACTTTTCCTCACATTTTTACAGCTACTGCACCACTACTAATTATGAGTTTTTCTTTTAACTTTAATGGATTTGGCACCATTTATTTCTTAACAGATGGAGGCCCAGTAAATTCTAACTATCAATTTGCAGGACATACAGATATATTAATTTCTTGGATTTATGATCTTACATTAAGTCAACAAATGTTTGCTATGGCATCTGTTATGAGTATATTAATATTTATTTTTGTTGGAGCTTTATCAATATGGAATTTAAAGCGTACAACATCATTTAAAAATATGTAAAGGAGAGATATTATGAATAAAAAAATATTTAAAATATTTGCTCATATAGAGCTAAGCCTTTTATGTTTAATAGTATTATCTCCTATTGTTTTGATAGTATTATCATCATTTAGTGCAGAACAATCTTTGGCAGCGTCAACCTTTATTCCTAAAGAATTTACACTAGCGAATTATGAAAAGCTATTTACAGAGACCAACTATTTCTTGTGGTTTAAAAACACATTGTTTATAGCAATTACAAATGTTATTGTTTCTGTATTTATAATAATGGTAACTTCTTGGATTATGTCAAGGTTTGATTTCAAAGGAAAAAAGACTAGTTTATTAACGATATTGTTATTTTCAATGTTCCCTACATTTTTGTCTATGACAGCAATTTATGCCTTATTTTCAATGTTAAAATTAATTGGCAATCCACTTTCAATGATTATAATTTATGTAGCAGGAGCAATTCCATATAATACGTGGCTTGTTAAAGGATATTTGGATGGAATTCCAAAATCACTGGATGAAGCGGCCTATATAGATGGAGCAACCAAATTTCAATCATTTTTTAAAGTTGTATTACCCTTATCAACACCAATTATTACATATTGTGCGGTTAATCAATTTATAAACCCTTGGATGGATTATATTTTACCAAGTATGCTTTTGTCAGGGGATAAACAAAAAACACTAGCTGTTGGACTGTTTGAATTGATAGCACGTGGAGAAGAAGCCCAAACTACGCTATTTGCTGCAGGAGCAGTTTTAATAGGCATTCCTATCACTATATTGTTTTTGGTATTCCAGAAGTATTTAGCAAAAGGAATTTCAGCGGGAGCCGACAAAGGCTAATTGTAGAAAAAGTAGAAAAATTTAAATTTTCAGAAGGAGAGTATTATGAAAAAATTTATGTCAGTAGTTATGTTAGGTACCGTATTAATGTCACTAGGGGGATGTGCAAAAGAAGTTCCCCCACCAACAGCCGATGCAACTGCACCAACTGTTGAAAATACAATAACAGAATTAGTTCCAGAAGAAGGTGCAGAACTTACTTATTGGGCACTAAGAGAAGATTTTGCAAGAGATGCAGCACAAAGATTTGAAGCTGAATATGGAGTTCCTGTAAATGTTGAAATAGTCGGATTTGAAGCAATGCAAAAATTAACTCTTGAAGGGCCAGCGGGAAATGCAGCCGATATTATATGGGGTAAACATGAACATGCAAGTACAGTGTATGATGCAGGATTAGTTTTACCAATTGACCCACAAATAGTAGCTAGATTACAAGATACTGTTTTAGAAACATCAATAGCTCCACTAATGGTTGATGGAAATCTTTGTGCGGTACCACATTATATGGAAAGTATAGCAGTATTTTATAATAAAGATTTGGTTGACAGCCCAGCTACAACATTTGAACAAATTATGTCAGAAGCACCAGGCTTTAACGACCCAAATAACAATAAGTTTTACTATATGAGCACTATAGGTGGATACAATTTGCATCCATATCTTTCCGCAGCAGGATTTGAATTGTTTGGCCCAGATGGAACTGATAACGAAAATCCAGGATTTGATACACCAGAATTTTTGGAAGGACTTAAAAATATAAGAAAACTAGGAGAAATTTTGCCAGTAAAAGCTGAAGACATTAAAATGAATGCAGGTGCTTTTGTACAGCAAAACTTTATAGATGGTAATATAGCATATCTAGTAAATGGCCCATGGTTTTTAGGTCAATTAAATGAATCAGGATTAAATTATGGAATAACACAATTCCCAACTATTAATGGAAGTCCAGCAAAACCATTTTCAGCAGTTATAGGAAACTATGTAAATGCATTCACTGAATATCCAATAGCAGCACAATTATTTGCAGAATTTTTGACTACTTTAGAATCAGCAGAAAAATTATATACTACTGGTGGAGATATGCCAATACATAAAGATGCTGGCAAATTACCCGCTATAGCAGAAAGTGTAGCAGGACCTGTGTTTATAGAGCAATTTAAAAATAGTGTTCCACAACCTGCAGTTTCAAGAATGTCTTATTTCTGGTCAATTTCAGAAGCTATATATTCAGAAGTATTTGATGGAAATATGACTCCAGAGGATGCCCAATCAAAAATGATAGCAGACTATGAAGCTTTATTAGCAAGTGAATAATATTTTTAGGAGGTTGCCATGAATATTTCGGCAGTATTACATGAGCCAAAAAGCAGATATTCTTATATATACGATGAAGATATATTGCATCTTAGAATAAAAACAGGTTTAGGTGAAGTTAAGAAAATTACTGTTAAAGCGGTGGATCCATTTAATTGGATCCAAACGGACACAGAAAAATTTGAGTTTGACTATACAACTATGCAAGAAATTGAAATGATTTATGAAGGGGAAACTCTTACTCATGACGTATGGTTTGCAGAAATTTCTGGCATTAAAACAAAAAGAATTAGATATTGTTTTATAATTGAAGATATGCTAGGAAATACGTATTTTTATTCGCCATCAAAGAAGTGTATTGTAGATAAAGATGACCCAATTATAGACAATAATTTCCTATATTTTAATTTTCCATATTTAAATAGTGAAGACATTTATAAATCTCCAGATTGGGTGAAAGATACAATTTGGTATCAATTAACCGTAAGTTGCTATAGTACAGATGGTGAAACTCCAAAAAATAAAGAATTAGGCAATTTTAAAGGGCTTATAGAAAAACTAGACTATATAAAAGATTTAGGTTGCAATGCTTTATACCTAACACCAATTTTTAAAGGGTATTCTTGGCATCTATATGATACAGAGGATTATTTTAAAGTAGATGATAGGTTGGGCACAGAAGAAGACTTTAAAGAATTTGTGAACAAAGCACATTCACTAGGAATAAGAGTTATGCTGGATGCGGTGTTTAATCACTGTGGAGCAACCCACTCGTTTTGGCAAGATGTCTTAAAAAATGGAAAAAACTCTATATATTATGATTGCTTCTATATTTTAGATGAAAACAAACCCATCTTGAAAGAAGGTATAAAAATAGAAGCAGATGGGTCTTATAAAGATGTAGGGGATTATGACAATAATTTTTATTGCTTTGGATATACAACATTTATGCCCAAGATGAATACAAACAATCCTATTATGAGAGAGTATTTACTAGATGTCAGCAAGCACTGGATTGAAAAATTTGGTATAGACGGATGGAGATTGGACGTTTCAAACGAAGTATCTCATGATTTTTGGAGATTGTTTAGAAAAACAGTAAAAAGTGTAAATAAAGATGTATTTATTATGGGAGAAAATTGGGATGACTCCTATCCTTGGCTTATGGGAGACCAATTTGATGCTGTTATGAATTATGGAGTTATGGCAAATGCAGTAGGATTAGTTGCTGAACCTAGTAAACATGTTACTATTAAATATACTCCTAGTGAGTATAAAAAAGCAGTCTATGAGCTGATGACTAAATATCCAAATGGAGTAACAGAAAGTTTATTCAATTTAGTGACTAGTCATGATGTTGAAAGACTTTTAGATATATGTGGAGATAATAAAGATAAATTGAAATTATGTTATCTTTTGATGTTTACTTATTGTGGTGCTCCTTGTGTATATTATGGAGACGAAATAGGTTTGACTGCTAAAGGAGATAGTCGTATTCCTATGATTTGGGATGAAGATAAGCAAGATTTGAACTTAAGGAAATTTTTCAAAAAAATTATTGAGTTACGTAAAAATCATGTTTCATTTAAATCAATGAAATTTGAGTGGCTATTAACAGATGATGCTAATAATGTTCTAATCTATAAAAAAATAAGTACTGATGATGTGACTATAATTATTGTTAATAATAGTGATAATAATCAGCTTATAACTTTACCAGCTATTTTACAAAATCAAAAATTTGTAGATATTTTTAATGATACACAAGTGCAACTTGACAAGACCTTGAGCATGGCAGAAAATTCGTTTTATATTTTTAAAGAGCATTAACAACGTAAAAAATATAATGGGAGCACAAATTAATTATAATGTGCTCCTTTTTTTGATATGTAGTAAAATTTCTTTAAATATTCTTGACATAATTTAATTGTTACTATAGAATATGGGCTAAAAAAGAGGTGGTATATGAGAGGATTATTTATTGCTTTAGAAGGACTAGATGGATCGGGCAAATCTTTTACAGCAACTGAACTTAAGAAGAGTCTTGAACACAACAACTATAAAGTAATTTTAACTAGAGAACCTGGTGGGCTTCCTTCTGCTGAAGCCATTAGGAATACTATAATGGATTATGATATTGACCCAAAAACAGAATTACTACTATATCTTGCTGCAAGGCGAGAAAATCTTTTGCATAATGTTATTCCATATCTTGAGCAAGGCTACATTGTCCTTTGTGATAGATTTTTTTTGAGCTCAATTGTATATCAAGGATATGCTAGAGGTTTAGGAATGCAAGAGGTGCGTAACTTAAATCATTTTGTATGTGATATATATCCAGACATAAACATATTTATAGATACTCCTATAGAGATATGTATGGAAAGAAAAAGAGTTGCTAAAGATACAAATAGGTTTGACTTTGAAAAAGAACAATTTCATAAAAAAGTGAAAGAAGGCTATGAAATACTATTAAACCAAAATCAAGACAACATATTTATTGTGGATGGTAGTCTAGATGTTGCAGAGCGGGTTGACATAATTTCCAAGATAATGGTAAAATACTTGTGTAGGATAGACAATCAACTTAATAAAACTAAAAGATGAGGTGTTTAGAAAAAATGAGTAACATTAGTATTGATTTTTCAAATGCAGGTATTGACTGTAAAGAAATCCAAAATATTATCCCTTCAGTAAAACTAGCGCATCAAATGTTAAATGAAAAAACAGGTGCAGGTTCAGATTTCTTAGGATGGATTGATTTACCTGTAAATTATGACAAACAAGAGTTTGACCGTATAAAAAAAGCAGCTGAAAGAATAAAACAAAATAGTGATGTACTAATTGTTATAGGTATTGGAGGCTCATATCTTGGAGCAAGAGCCTGTATTGAAGCCTTGACACACCAGTTCTATAATTCTTTGACAAAAGAACAAAGAAAAACACCAGAAATATATTTCGTTGGAAATAATATTTCAAGCACATATATGCAAAATCTACTGGACGTATGTCAAGGAAAAGATATAAGTGTAAATGTAATCTCAAAATCAGGGACAACTACTGAGCCAGCTATTGCTTTTAGAGTATTTAAAAAATACCTTGAAGAAAAATATGGTAAAGAAGAAGCTAAAAATCGTATATTTGCTACCACTGATAAAGCAAAAGGTGCTCTATTAACTATGGCAAAAGATGAAGGATATGAAACTTTTGTTATTCCTGATGATGTTGGTGGACGTTTCTCTGTTCTTACAGCTGTTGGACTTTTACCAATTGCAGTTGCAGGAATTAGCATTGACGAACTAATGGCAGGTGCTGCTGAAGGCCGTAATGAATATGGCACTGATGACATTTGTAAAAACCCAGCCTATAAATATGCTATTATAAGAAATCTTCTATTAGCTAAAAACAAAAACACTGAGATTATTGTTAACTACGAGCCTTCTTTGCAATACTTTGCAGAGTGGTGGAAACAGCTTTATGCAGAAAGTGAAGGAAAAGATAAAAAAGGAATTTTCCCAGCATCAGCTAATTTCTCAACAGATTTACACTCAATTGGACAATATATCCAAGACGGTGGACGTTTTATATTTGAAACTATTCTAAATATTGAGAAACCTAAATTTGAAGTTACCCTTGAACCAGCAGAAACTGATCTTGATGGATTAAATTATCTTGCTGGAAAAACAATGGACTTTGTAAACAAAAAAGCCTTTGAAGGAACTTTGTTAGCTCATGTTGATGGAGGAGTACCAAATATAGTAATAAACATAGAGCAAATGGATGCATTTACTTTTGGTAAACTAGTGTATTTCTTTGAAAAAGCTTGTGGAATAAGTGGATATCTTCTAAGAGTAAATCCATTTGACCAACCAGGAGTTGAAGAGTATAAACGTAATATGTTTGCACTTTTAGGAAAATCTGGATATGAAGATTTGAAAAAAGAACTAGAAAATAGAATAAATAAATAAATTTTAATTCAGTACAGGAAAAAGGCGGTATTAGAATTTAAGTTCTATACCACCTTTTTTATTATTCGTCAAGGATTGTTGCTAGTGCATCTTCTTGAAATAGAATAACTGATTCTCGCCCAACTAGTAAAATTTCATCCGTATTAATGACATCAACAGAATATAAAATTTGTGTAATTGTTTCAATTACCATAGCTAAATTACTTCCACCGAAAACTTTAACATTTGATAAACCAGCCGCAACGCTGGATGATATACTAAAAGGTGAACCATTTGCCAAATCTGTAAAAATAAAAAGTTCATCATTTTCAGCACTTAATTTATAAATTAAATTTTCCAATTCATTTTTATATGGTGTAAATTCATCATATACATCAAGAAAATAAGCTTGCCTAACATCTCCAAGTAAAATTTTAATCGCATTTTGAAACCCTTTAGCAAAATCTGCATGCCCAGTAACTATAATTGATTTTTTTGTGTTCATTCCAAATATCCCCCTCATAAAAGTTTTATATATATTTCAAAAAATTTAACAAAATATTACTAATACCAATTTTTAGAAATATATGATATAAATCTTTCAGCTTTCTTTTATTATATTACATAATATATAATTTAATGTTAGATATTATTGTAATTAATTATGGAAAGCAAATCGTTTTTTAACACTATTTACTATAATAAAAACTGACTATCGGTCTTTTTTATTTGTTGTAACAAAAAAAATTTGTATTTTTGTTAACTATTAGACTAGATATAATATAATAGTATTCATTTAGTTAAAAAACCGTTAATAATAATATATATTTAGATGAATATATCAAAAAAAATATAGGTACAAATAAAATTATAGTTTTGCTTATATAATACTTGGCTATCTATGATAATGAACTACTGAAAGTTTTTTATTTATTGTTTTTGCTGGAGTGTATGTTTATAATTATATAACCAATTACAATGTCTAATACCAGCAGAAATTAAGTCTGCCATTTTCATAACTAGAGATAATCTAGTTTTTTGTAAAACATCTAAATGTATTAAACCACTTAAGCTAACAGATTCATTCACTTTATTCATATTATTTTGCTTAACTCTAGAGCTTAAGTTAACAATTCCCAGAATATGAAGGTGTCCAACAGATGGCAAATCTTTATCAACACCTATACCTGGTTTTATAGAACCTTCTTTTATAACTACACAACCAATATTTTCTTTATTCCCTAAGCAGGCATCAATGGAAATAATTAAAGCCGAAGGATGTTCGGCATTTATATGATCTAATGTATCTTTAAGATTTTTGGCATGAACAGGATTATCAAGAGTTCCATAGACCTTTAGATTTGCATGTTGTATATTCATTAGCTTATATCCAATCAAAGGTCCAAGGCTATCACCCATCAATCTATCACTACCAATGCAAACTAAAACAAGTTCATTTTGATACATAGGTAAATACAAATCTAAATAATAAGAAAGTGTGCAACAAAAATCACGAAAATTATGAGGGGCATATACATCAATATATGCTGGATATTTAATCAATCCATTTTTTAACATGGTTAACACCACCTTTATTAATATAATTTACCAATTGAATAAAAAATATTTACATGGGAAAATGGTAAATATTTCTAATGCTAAAAATTTTGTAAAAAAAGATAAGAAAATTTTTTTCTTATCCGACATAAAAGGTTAAAAATTTTATAGATAATGTACTATTATATATTATAGATGTAATAATAAATTTTGGGAGGCAGATATACAAATGGGAAAAATAATTTATGATCCACGAAGCAATTCAGATCGCGAACATGAACAAATATATACCGAAGAGAAACAACCTAAAAACAATACTAAGACTAAAAATATTAACGTACAAAACCAAACTGGGATGGAATACGATTTTTATGATAACCCTAGTGAAAGATACGAAAAACTTTTATCAAACATAGATTCTGTAAGACCAATTGGAGATACAGACTGCGAATACATAATGTATCTTGAAGATTATGCTTATACTTATTTATATCAATATGCAAAAACAGATTTAACAAAAGAAAAAGCAGCCATTTTAGTTGGAGAATATTATCCAGATACAAAAGAAAATATTATTTCGGGCATAATTCCTATAGATGAAAATTTACTTAGCCCAGGTGAAACGTGGATAAGTGTGCCAGCTGTTCAAGCAATTCTTGAAAAAAAAGAACAGTATTTTCCTAACACTGAAATTTTAGGGTGGTTACATATGCAGCCTGGATATGGTACAATGTTAACATCAGCAGAGATTAAAGCTCATAGAGAAATATTTGACCAAAAAGAAACAATTTTATTATTAGTAGATCCACTAAATAAAATTGAAACATTCTATGTTTATAATGGAAATTCGTTACAAGAACAAACTGGATTTTATTTATATTATGATAAAAATCCTTGTATGCAACAATTTATGCTTGATAATCCATTTATTGTAAGTCAAAAAGAAGAAGATCCAGATGAAGTAGTAAAACAATTTAGAGAGATAGGTTCACGTCGAAAAAAAGAATTTCAAACAAGGCAAAAAACAAATTTTTCAGTTGTAGCAAGTTGCTTAGCATTGTTAGCAATGGGTGCTATTTTAACAAAAACTCCAGAGGATTCAAATTTACTTGCTTCACCAACACAAGCAGTATTTAATGAAAGTGAAGATTTCGATCAAAAGACAGAAGAAATAAACGGTGTGAAGTATATTATAAAAAAAGAAGAAGATGAACCTTCCGTAGATATAATCAATAAAGTTGAAGAGCAAGAAATTGCCCCTCAAAATTCAGAATCTGAGCCACTAATAAAAGAAAACCAACAACCTGTAGTAATTGAAGAGCAACAACCTAAAGTAATTGAGGAACAACAAGTTGAAGTGGAAAAAGAAGTAGCTGAAGAAAAAGCAACTGAAGCTATCTCAGAAGATGTAACAGAAAGTGATGATTATATTATATATTCTGTAGAACAAGGTGATACTTTAAGAGGTATTAGTAAAAAACATTTTAATTCAGAAGGAAGAGTTCTTGATATTTTAGAATGGAATGATATGGCGGTTGAAGATGGAGATAAAATCTTCGTTGGTCAAAAATTAAAAATTTTAAATGAATAAAGAAACATAGATAATCATCTAATTTCTTTAAATAAAAGGAGAGTAAAAATTTTATGTTAAAATGTTTATTTGTATCAACAGAAGTAGCCCCATACGCAAAAACAGGCGGGCTTGCTGATGTTGCTGGTGCACTACCAAAAGAACTTCTTGCTCAAGGAGTAGACATAAGAGTTGCAATGCCATATTACGGAATGATGCAAGGCAAATATTTTGATGATAGTGCCCAATCGCCTATAAATTTTGATGTATTTTTAGGCTGGAAACAACACAACGTTTCAATATTTTATGATGATAAAATTGTACCAACTTACTTTTACAAAAATGACCATTTTTACTATAGAGGTGGATTATATGGATATGACGATGACTATGAGAGATTTGCATTTTTCTGCAAAGCTGTATTAGATTCAATACAATATATAGATTTTATACCAGATATAATCCATTGTAATGATTGGCAAACTGGTCCAATATGTGTACTTTTAAAAGACAAATATAAATGGGATAAAAGATACGAAAATATAAGAAGTGTCTTTACAATTCACAATATGAAATTTCAAGGAGTGTTTGGAGATTATGCTTTAAATACTCTTGGTCTTGGAGGCGAATATAAATCTACAGATAAAATTGAATTTAATGGTGGAATAAGCTATTTAAAAGCAGGATTAGTTTATGCTGATTTTGTTACAACAGTTAGTCCATCGTATGTAGAAGAATTAAAAACTTATGAGTATGGATGCGGATTTGACGGACTTTTAAGAGACACCGTTTCTTCTCGTATGGTTGGAATATTAAATGGAATTGATACTGAAAAATATAACCCAGCAGATGACCCATATATATATGAAGCATATGATGTAGACCACATTTGGAACAAAGAAAAAAATAAATTAGAATTCCAAAAAGAATTTGGTTTAAAACAAAATAGTCGTACAATGATGATTGGTATTATCTCAAGAATAACAGATCAAAAAGGGTTTGACCTTATGAAACAAACTATTGAGGGAAAATGGTTTATGGATAAGTTAATGGATCTTAATGTTCAATTTGTGCTACTTGGAACTGGGGATTATGAATATGAAAATATGTTTAAACACTTTAACTATGTATATGGTGATAGAGCCCGAGTATTTTTGGATTTCAATGAAGCATTAGCACAAAAAATATACGCTGCATGTGATGTGTTCTTAATGCCTTCAGCTTTTGAACCATGTGGACTTGGTCAATTAATTGCTATGAGATACGGCACTGTGCCAATTGTAAGAAAAACAGGTGGATTAAAAGATACAGTTATCCACTATAATTATCAAACTAAACAAGGAACAGGATTTGAATTTGAAGATTATTCAGGGTATTGGTTATATCAAAAAATAAAAGAAGCATATGACTGCTATAACTATGATCATGAAGACTTTAAACAAATTATGAAAAATGATATGAGCCAATCATATGGTTGGAATGTATCTGCTAAAAAATATATTAGATTGTATGAATCAGTTTTAGCAATATCAAATTTATGGAACCAAGCTAATTTAGATGTAACAAATATATGGAAAGAATGTGCGGATGAAATTTACAGAGTTAAAGTTAATTTAGGTAAGTATATAAATAATGATATGTAATATGTTGTATTATATATTGATAAGAAGAAACGTGCTTTGGCCTTTTCTTCTTATTGTGAAGAAGAGGCCGATGAGCCTCTTTTTTCGCTAGTAAATTTTAGGAGGAAAAATATGGTATATAGACAGCGATTGAAACTTACATCAATTATTTTTATCATCACAACATTTATTATTATAGGATATATTTCTATTTTTCAACTAAAAAACAATATATATCAATTTGAAAGATATGAAGCAGGAGAAACTATTTTTGAATTTGACCCAATTAAAACAGAATATATAGGAGTTAATTCAGAACAAATTATTCAAATTACAAATGATGGAATAACTGCATATGATATAAATGGTAATGAAATTTGGTCGGACACATTAAATTTAAAGGAAATGAGATTTTCACAAAAAGATCCATACTTTGCAATTGGAAGCAAAGGAAGTAAAAAGATAACTATATTTAATAAAAAAGGGAAACAGGCCGATATATTAGTACAGAATCCGATTGTAAATTTTTCTATTAATCAGTCTGGGAGAGTTGCCGTAATTGAAGAAATTGAAAAAGGACATACCATATCTGCATATGACGAAAATGGAACATTTCTTAATGTACAAAGTGGTAGTTTTATTTCTAGTGGAACATATCCAATGTCAGTTGAGATTTCACCAAATAATAAATTTATAATGGTAAGTTATATTCATGTTGGAGGAGCTGTTTTAGAATCTGTTGTTGGAGCTATTGCTATTGATAAACCAGATATACCAACTTTAGACCCTATGTTGTATGGAAATGTAGAGAAGGAAAATCTTGTATATGAGATTGAATTTATATCAGATGAAATATGGGCAAGCATTGGTGATAACTTTATTACTTTTTATGATCTTTTGGGTAACATTATTATTCAATATGATAGTGCATATACTTTATTCACACCCTATCTTAATAAGCAATCTAAAGCAGGAGGATACCTGCCCGTATTAATGAGCGAAAATGAAGATTCTGTAATTAGATCAGAAGAACTCAATATTATGACACCAAAAGAACAGTTGAAGATACGAATGGGTTTTGATAGACCAGTAGAATTTATGTATGCAAATGATAAAGGAGTAATGGTAGGAGATGGACGTAAATTTAAAGGATATAACAAGTTAGGAGCACAATTTTTTGAATATAATGCAATTGGAGATGTAAAAAAAGTAATTTATGATAATAAAGGGACTTTTGTTATAGCAGTAAAAAAGGATAGTGTAATTAGATTAAACAAAAAGAGATAGTCAATCTGTAGGTTGACTATCGTTGACGGATAAAGGAAGTGAATAAAATTGATAGATTTAATATTTCTAGGCTTTATGTTAATAATGGCAATACTATCTTATAAAAAAGGTTTTGTTATGACTATATATGAGCTAGGCTCAACAATACTAGCGTTAGTGATTGCTTTTATAATGTATCCCATTTTTACTGGGATTTTAGGAATGATGGATTTAGAAATGATATTAGGAGAGTCCATATTTACATATATTTCTGAAATGGAAATAGTTCAAGGGTTACAAAATCAAGCTGATGTTTTGCAACAATACTTAAGTTTTATTCCAGAAGCTTTACAAAATACTATTATAATGAATAACAACTCTGAAGCATATGAATTATTTAATGCAAATAACTTTGCGGAGTATATCTCAAGCTATCTAACAAAAATTATTGTAAATGGTACATCAATATTAGTTGTTTGGATTTTAGCAAGGATACTTTTAAATAGAACTTTTAAGATTTTAAATTTCCTTGCAAGTATGCCTGTTATTGGCTTTTTTAATAGACTAGCTGGAGCAGGATTAGGATTTATAAAAGGACTGATAATTATTTGGGTAATATGTTTGATTGTTCCACTTGTTATAACGATAGATGGATTTAGCCATTTTAGAGTCTTGTGGGAGCAGAGCATAATGGTGAATTATCTATATGATAACAATATTGTACTTGATTTTTTAATTGAGAATGTATTAAACAGAATGATTAGTTAACTTATAGGGGTGGGTAATAATAGCTACCCCTATAGCCATTATGGTTAATACCATATATATCTATTATTACTTTTAGGAACTTTATCTAACCTTGTTAGGAGTTTAACCGCTATTCAAACTGTAGGAGACCTTTAATAGGCATATCTGTATTTTATTGTGAAGGTTTAACTATGACGGAAGAGGGGAACGATAATAAAAGAGAATTAAGAGACATATAAAAAGCCCAAAAAATTATTCTCTGAGCTTTTTAGTTTGTATTTTATAGTAGTGAAGAGACTAGTAAATAAGTTTCTGTATTTCTTCGATGCTAATGTTAAATTTTTCTGCTATTTCATTTAAGGGGATATTCATGTCCAAATAGGCTAATATTTGTCCTTTAAGAATACCTTTTTCGATGCCTTTTTCGATACCTTCTTCTATACCTCGTTCTATACCCCTTTCGATACCTTCAAGAATACCTTCTTCTCTACCTTTTTTTATACCTTCAAGAAGACCTTCTTCTCGATCACTTCTTGTTAAAAGACTTGCATAATCTAAATTTAATGATACCACTTCGTTTACCTCCTTATTGACTTTTAAATATTGACATAGTTTATATACTTCCTTAAAAACTTCATCTGATAAATCTAGTTCTCCTTTTAGTAAAAAGTTAAGCCAAAGTTGTAATCTTGTATTAGATGTATATCTAGTGCTTTCTCGTAATTTTGGATGAGATATATTTATTAAATAGGAATGCCCTATCTCAGGTATTTTTAAACAGGCTCTACTTTGTACACCAAATGCTGTTGTAACAACTTCAACTACTACATCATCCTTAAACTGGGGAACTTGTTTTCTTGGTAGCAACCACATAGCAGAAGCTATTCCAGTTTCTTTATGATTTGAGGAATCATATGCTAGTTCATTGGCACCAGCTATCAATCCTTTTCCTACCCTAAATATTAAATACTTATCTGCTTTGTTTTGCATTTCTAGTGTTGTAGAATTCACCCATTTTTTTTCGGTAGATTCTTTTTTAAAAGTATACACTCTATAATCGGAAAGTATTTCTTGAGTTTTATTTATTATTTGTGCAATAGTATTATTTTTATCGTGCTGAATAGCTCTTATTTTTTTGATAGTAGAATAAGGTAACAATTTAGGTTTTACTACATCATCAGAGGATATTTTAATTTTTCTGGGAAGTATAGAACCAAATACATTTATGATATCTTTTACTACAGGGATAGGGTTATAATCTATACCATCTATGTTTTGGACGGTGTGTAAGCACAACAATTTAAAGCGTATATCTTCGGTAAAGTCTATGTCAGTTTTAATGATATGTTCATATTTCATATACAACTCCTTTTTTTCGTTAGTAATACATAAAGTAGAAATATACAGGGGTCCCTAAACACAATAAAGAAATTAGACAAACATAGTAGCTGCTGAATTATTTTTCTTTTGTTAGTATATAGTTTACTGGAAATGTAAAAGAAATACTATAGTTGCCATATAATTTTTAATATGACGAAAGAGGGACCTGATAATGAAAGAGAGTTGAGAGGCATGTAAAAAGCCCAAAAAATAATACTCAGGGCTTTTTAATTTGTATTTTATAGTAGTGAAAAGACTAGCAAATAAATTGCTGTATTTCTTCGACACTCATATTAAATTTTTCAGCTATTTTATTTAAGGGGACATTCATGTCCAAATAGGCTAGTATTTGTCCTTTAAGAATACCTTTTTCGATGCCTTTTTCGATGCCTTTTTCGATACCTTTTTCGATACCTTCTTCTATACCCCTTTCGATACCTTCAAGAATACCTTCTTCTCTACCTTTTTTTATACCTTCAAGAAGACCTTCTTCTCGATCACTTCTTGTTAAAAGACTTGCATAATCTAAATTTAATGATACCACTTCGTTTACCTCCTTATTGACTTTTAAATATTGACATAGTTTATATACTTCCTTAAAAACTTCATCTGATAAATCTAGTTCTCCTTTTAGTAAAAAGTTAAGCCAAAGTTGTAATCTTGTATTAGATGTATATCTAGTGCTTTCTCGTAATTTTGGATGAGATATATTTATTAAATAGGAATGCCCTATCTCAGGTATTTTTAAACAGGCTCTACTTTGTACACCAAATGCTGTTGTAACAACTTCAACTACTACATCATCCTTAAACTGGGGAACTTGTTTTCTTGGTAGCAACCACATAGCAGAAGCTATTCCAGTTTCTTTATGATTTGAGGAATCATATGCTAGTTCATTGGCACCAGCTATCAATCCTTTTCCTACCCTAAATATTAAATACTTATCTGCTTTGTTTTGCATTTCTAGTGTTGTAGAATTCACCCATTTTTTTTCGGTAGATTCTTTTTTAAAAGTATACACTCTATAATCGGAAAGTATTTCTTGAGTTTTATTTATTATTTGTGCAATAGTATTATTTTTATCGTGCTGAATAGCTCTTATTTTTTTGATAGTAGAATAAGGTAACAATTTAGGTTTTACTACATCATCAGAGGATATTTTAATTTTTCTGGGAAGTATAGAACCAAATACATTTATGATATCTTTTACTACAGGGATAGGGTTATAATCTATACCATCTATGTTTTGGACGGTGTGTAAGCACAACAATTTAAAGCGTATATCTTCGGTAAAGTCTATGTCAGTTTTAATGATATGTTCATATTTCATATACAACTCCTTTTTTCGTTAGTAATACATAAAGTAGAAATATACAGGGGTCCCTAAACACAATAAAGAAATTAGACAAACATAGTAGTTGCTGAATTATTTTTCTTTTGTTATTTTATATTTTACTGGAAATGTAAAATAAATACTATAGTTTTTGAGATGTAATTTTATTGTATTACATCTAGTATCATAGTGTAATTTAATCAGCTAGATAAATTGGATTAGATAATAGTATATAGTTGTAAATACATAAAGAAAAAACATATATATTTTATATTTCATTAGTTATCAAAAAAATACAAAAAATATTTTTTAAAATTTGTAACAATTTAAAGTTTGATAAAATATACTTTAAGTTAAAATGTACATGTTTTATAACTTGTATATATAATTTAAACAAAAATAAAATTATATAAATAAAGAATATTGACTACGTTCACAAAGTCAAGTATTCTTTATTTAGAGTTGTATTACAACTAAAAATAAATATTTTTTGGGGGGAAAATATTATGTCAGCAGTTATGTTTTTAATAGTTTTAGCAATTTCCATACTGATGTTAATGCTTCTTATAACAAGAGTAAAATTACATCCAGTATGTTCTCTATTTATAGTGTCATTGTTTATGGGACTTTTTATAGGGATATTTGAACCAGGATTTGCATTTTTAGAAGTAATTGCACTTATCACAGCTGGATTTGGTAGTACTTTACAAGGAATGGGTATACCAATTATGCTAGGGGCCATTTTAGCTATGGGGGTACAAGATACAGGTGCTGCAAAATCTATAGCAAACTATTTCATAAAGTTATTTAATGGGAAAAATTTGGAACTGGCACCTTCTTTAACCGCATATGTTGTATCTATACCAGTTTTTGGAGATATAACAACAATATTAACTTCTAATATTGCAAACGTACTTTCAAAACGTAAACGTATTTCTATGGGAAAAATGGCAGCATTTACTCAAATGGGATTAAATTTAACACATGCTATGGTTCCACCAACACCTGGTATTTTAGCAGTCGCTATTTTATTAGGAGCAGATTTAGGGCTAGTAATAGGTTGGGGAATAATTATATCTATAATCGCTTTCTTTATAGTATGGATTATATTAAGAAAATGGACTGATCATGAATTTATTGAAGCAATTCCTGAAATTGTAGCAGAGATAGAAGAAACTAGTTCTAATAATGTTGAGGATATATTAATAAAAGAAGATAATCTTCCAGCTACACTAGCTTCATTTATGACTATTACAATTCCAGTAATTTTAATAGCAGGTAGTTCTTTTATTAATATGATTATATCTCCAGATTCTCCACTACGTGTTGTAACAAACATTTTTGGTGACAAAATTGTTGCTTTAAGTCTTGGAGTAATTTATACAATGTGGTTAGCTTATTCTCATAAAAACTCTGTAAGAAAAAGCAATGCAGATTCAACAGGAAATGATCCTGAAAATTTCAATGAAATTATTTTCAGTAGTTGGATAAATCGTGGATTAAACGTTGCATTAGAAGCTCTTTTAATTACTGGTATGGGTGGTAGTTTTGCAAAAGTAATTCAATCAGTACCAGCAATTTCTCAACTTAGTGCACTAATATCTGATTCAGGAGTACCAGGACTTTTAATACCTTTCCTAGTAAGTGCTATTATGGTTGCAGCAGTTGGTTCAATGACAACAGCAGGAATGACAGCAGCAGCAGTTGTTGGTCCAATGATGTTAACTTTAGGCTTAGCTCCAGTATCAACTGTTTTAGCGATTGGAGCAGGAACTTTAATGTGTAACCAAGTAAATAACTCTGGTTTTTGGGTTACATCTAAGTTTTTCAACCTAAACTTTAAACAAGGACTAAAATATATTACGTTACCTGACATTGCAGCAGGTTTAACAAGCTTTGTACTTATATTTATTTTAGCAACAACAGGTATAATTTAGTAAATATTTAACTTGCATATTAAAAGGGATCGTTTAACGGTCCCTTTAATAATACATATAAATGACTAGTGTCTTGCTGGGGAACAATCATATTTAGGCTGTTGGTTTAAAATTTAAAAAAATATTGACTATTTTTATAAAATCAAGTATTCTATATTCAAAATTATAATACAGCTAACAACAGCTTATAAAGTTAAATGCCACAACACCACAGCTCTTAAAAAAGGGTAGTGATTTGTGGCTTAAACCTTATAAAAACAAATTTACAATTAATCATGAAATAAACTAGAATTAACTTATGGAGGTACTAGATGAATATTGCAACAAATCTTGAAAAGATGTTTTCTCTGGAAGGTAAAATAATAGTTATTACTGGAGGGGCTGGAGGAATATGTTCTGTTATGGCTAAAGGTATGGCTATGGCTGGGGGCAATATAGTTTTATGTGATATTGCAGAAGACGCACTAGGAAAAGTAGTGGAAGAAATTAAATGTGAAGGTGGTCTTGCATGGGGATGTAAAATGGATATGAGTTCTCTGGATTCCATCAATGAATGTGTAGACCAAATAATAAAAAAATACGGACGTATAGATGTTCTTGTCAACGGTGCTGGCATTAATCAACGAGATGAAATACTAGATGTTAAAGAAAGTACGTATGACCGCATAATGAATATAAATCTTAAAGGACTTTATTTTTTATCACAGTCTGTAGGAGAACATATGAAAAAAGAAGGGAAAGGAAATGTTATAAACATTGCATCTCATAATTCTGTTGGAATGTTGGGAGGATGTTCTGTTTATGGAGCGACCAAAAGTGCTGTTACAGCATTCACACGTTCAATAGCAGTTGAATGGGCAAAATACGGTATAAGATGCAATGCAATTGCACCAGGACATATTCAAACAGCTCTTACAACACCTACTTGGGAACATCCTACTCGTTCTGTTTACCTTAAAGAAAGAATAGCTATGGGGAGACCAGGAACTCCAGAAGAAGTTGTTGGTTGTGCCGTTATGTTGGCTTCTGATGCTTCAATATATATGTCAGGGCAAATGGTTCATATAGATGGTGGATGTCTTGCTGGAGGGCAACCATGGGATTTAAGTCAATGATTTAAATTCTAAAAAAATATTGACTATTTTTGTAAAATAAAGTATTCTATAGTCAAAATTGTAATATAGCTAACAACGATAAACTTTACAATTTGTAATTTATAATAAGGAGGCATTAAATAGTGAAATATAGTAAAGAATTAATTGACGAACTAAATGTTAAAGCTAAGAAATTAAGAAGATACGTTATTGAAAGTGTAGGAGTTGGAATGGCTGGGCATATGGGTGGATCTAATTCATCTGCAGATATTGTAACGGCATTATATTTTTATAAAATGAAATATGATCCAAAAAATCCAAAACTAGTGGATAGAGATAGATTTCTTTTAAGTAAAGGTCATGTTGGAATTTTACAATATTCCGCACTTGCAGACGCAGGCTTTTTTCCAGTGGAAGATTTGAAAAAAACTAAAGACCTAGGTTTTCATTTACAAGGACATCCTGATTTTATAAAAACACCAGGGATTGAAGCAGGAACTGGTTCATTAGGACAAGGACTTTCAATTGGACTAGGGATGGCTCTAGGATTAAAATTAGATGATATCAAAAGTAAAGTTTATGTTTTAGTTGGAGACGGAGAGCTTAACGAGGGGCAAATTTGGGAAGCAGCAATGGCCGCAAGTAATTTTAAATCAGATAATTTGGTAGCAATTGTTGACCATAACAAAATGCAAGCAACTGGAAAACTTGTTGATAAAATGAATCCTGGTGATATTGTTGCGAAATGGAAAAGCTTTGATTGGAACGTAATTGAAATTGATGGACATAACATGGAAGAAATATTAACTGCACTAGATAAAGCAGATGAAGTTAAAGATAAACCAACAGTAATTATAGCAAATACTATTAAAGGTAAAGGCATTAGCTTTATGGAAAATGTAGTTAGTTTCCACAATGGAATGTTAAATGAACAAACATATGCACAAGCTATAAAAGAATTGTCATAATATAATGGAGGGTATGGAAAATGAGTTATACAAATCAAAGAATTGCCTATGGAAATACACTTGTTGAATTAGGCAAAGATAACAAAAATATTGTGGTATTGGATGCGGACTTAAGTGCATCTACAATGGGAAATATGTTTGCAGCGGAACATCCAGAAAGACATTTTGAAGTTGGTATAGCAGAAGCAAACATGGTATCTATAGCTGCAGGACTTGCACAAACTGGAAAAATTCCTTTTGCAGGTACATTTGCCGTGTTTATGGCTGGTCGTGCATATGACCAAATTCGCCAAACAATTTCTATCGGAAAATTAAATGTTAAACTTTGTGGGTCTTCTTCAGGGCTTTCTGACTTTGGTGATGGAGCTACTCATCAAGCAATTGAAGATATCGCACTTATGCGAGCAATTCCAAATATGACAGTAATATCTCCAGCAGATGCAAACGAAACTGTTCAAGCTGTTAAAGCTATGGCAGAAATGGAGGGTCCTTGCTATTTAAGACTTGGTCGTAATGATTACGAAAACTCTACGGATGCAAATAAAAAGTTTGTAATTGGCGAGCCTACTGTTTTAAAAGAAGGTAAAGAAGTAGTGGTTTTTGCTACAGGATATATGGTTAGTCGTGCCTTAGAAGCAGTAAAAGAGCTTGAAGGAAAAGCAGATGTTAAAGTTGTTAACATTAGTACTATTAAACCAATGAACTCAGAAAAAATTGCAGATATGGTTAAAGATTGTAAAGGAGTTGTTACAGTAGAAGAACACAGTGTTATTGGTGGACTTGGTGGAGCGATTGCTGAAGCTTTATGTAAATCATGCAAACCAATTGAATTTGTCGGCGTAAAAGATAAATTTGGATGTAGTGCACATAATCATACAGAGTTATTAGAGTATTTTGGATTAACAAAAGAAAACATTGTTAAAGCAATTACTAAAATGGCACAGTAAAAAATTATGTAGTATTAGATTTAATATAATTTTGGAGGAGAATATAAAAATGATAGGATTTATTGGACTTGGAATTATGGGTAAACCTATGGCTGAGAATTTATTAAAAGCTGGAAAAGAACTTGTGGTTTTTGATGTAGTTAAAGAAAATGTTGAAAAATTATTAGCAAAAGGTGCAAAAGTTGCCTCTTCAGCAAAAGAAGTTGCTCAACAATGCTCTTTGATAATTATTATGGTACCAAATTCACCTCATGTTAAAACTGTAGTTATGGGAGAAAATGGTATTCTTGATGGGGCAAAAGAAGGAACTATTGTTGTTGATATGAGTTCAATTGCACCAGCAGCAGCTCAAGAATTAGCAAAAGCTTGTGCTAAAAAAGGTGTAAAAATGCTTGATGCACCAGTATCAGGTGGAGAACCAAAAGCAATTGATGGAACACTAGCTGTTATGGTTGGTGGAGACAAAGCTGTTTTTGATAAAGTATATGATACTTTAAAACTTATGGGTGCAAGTGTTGTTTACTGTGGAGACAGTGGAGCTGGAAACACTGTTAAATTAGCAAACCAAGTAATTGTAGCATTAAATATTGCTGCTGTTTCTGAAGCATTTACTTTAAGTACAAAAGCAGGAGTTGACCCTATTAAAGTGTTTGACGCAATTAAAGGTGGTCTTGCTGGCTCAACAGTAATGAATGCAAAAATCCCAATGATTACAGAAGGAAACTTTAATCCTGGCTTTAAAATAGATTTACACATTAAAGATTTAAATAATGCACTTGAAACTGGACATGAGTTTGGATCACCTCTTCCAATGACTGCACAAGTAATGGAAATGCTTCAAACACTACATGCAGATGGATTTGGACAAGATGACCATAGTGCAATTGCAAAATATTATGAAAAAGTTTCTGGCACAAAAGTTAGAAAACAATAATTGGAGGGTTTGTAATGAAAGCAGTGAGATATCTAGGGCCCTCTAATTTGGAACTTCAAGAAATTGAAAACCCAATCCCAAAAGATGATGAAGTATTATTAAAAATACGTGCATGTGGGATTTGTGGTAGTGATGTTCATGGTTATTTAGGCCTAACTGGTAGAAGAATTGCTCCAATGACTATGGGACATGAATTTGCAGGTGAAGTTATTGGACTGGGTGATGCAGTTAAAAATACTAAAATTGGTGATGCAGTTGTTGTTCAACCAATTAACTTCTGTGGAGAGTGTGAGTATTGTTTGCAAGGACTTACAAATGTATGTCTAAACAAACGTTTTTATGGTGTTTTGGACGTTGATGGTGCTTTTGCTGAATATCTTTGTGTTCCAGAAAAGTTACTTTTTAAGATGCCTGAAGGTATGTCTTATAACGTTGGTGCACTAGCTGAACCATACGCTGTAGCATATGGAGCTACAAATAAAATAGATACTTTTGAAGGAAAAAATGTATTGATTATTGGAGCGGGAACAATTGGACTATGTATTTTACAAATGGTAAAATTACAAAATCCTAGATCAATTATTGTTTCTGACCTTAGTGACCCTCGTTTAAAAGTAGCAAAAGATTTGGGTGCAACCCATGTAATTAATCCTAAAAATGAGGATTATCTTGAAATTATAAAAAAATATACTGATGATAAAATGGTTGATGTGGCCTTGGAAGCCGTTGGAATTCAAGTTACTGCAAATCAAGCTATAAAAAGTGTTAAATTTGGTGGAAAAGCAGTTTGGGTAGGTTTATCACAAAAAACAGTTGAAGTTGATATGCAAGATATTGTTGGCTCAGCTAAACAAATAATTGGAACCTATACCTATACTCATGAGGAACTTGGAAAAGTAGTAGAAATTTTAGGTAGTGGAAAAATTGAGGCCGAAAAACTGATTTCTAAAGTAATTGGTCTTGATGAAACTCATGCAGCTATAGAAGAACTACACAATCATCCAGATAACTATGTTAAAATTATAGTAGACCCAACTATATAATGATATTAAATAATAGAGGCGAACATTGTTCGCCTCTATTATTTAAATTAACAAAGGAGAATGCAATATGAAAATTAAAGAGTTAAATACTTATTTGGTTAGACCCAGGTGGGGATTTGTTGAAGTAATTACTGATAACGGATATGTTGGATGGGGAGAAGGGGTTTTGGAAGGACATGCAGAAGCAGTAAAAGCGTGCATTGAGGAAATGAAACCATATCTTATCGGAAAAGATCCAGCTTGTATTGAAGATATTTGGAATACAATTTATAGAGCAGGATTTTATAGAGGTGGTGGAGTTTTAATGAGTGCCATTGCTGGTATTGACCAAGCACTATGGGATATTAAAGGAAAAGTATTTAATGCTCCTGTATATCAACTAATGGGTGGTAAGTGCAGAGATAAAATATTAGTGTACTCTTGGATTGGAGGCGATAGACCGTCAGATGTGGGAATGGCTGCAAAAGAAAAAATGGATGCGGGATTTACTGCTATAAAAATGAATGCTACAGAAGAACTACAATTTATTGATAATTATAAAAAAATTGATGATGTTTTGGAAAGAGTAGCCGCTATTAGACAAGCCTGTGGAAAATACTTTGGTATTGCCATTGATTTTCATGGTAGAGTGCATAAGCCAATGGCTAAAATACTAGCAAAGAAACTTGAGGAATTTAATCCAATGTTCCTTGAAGAACCTGTTTTGTGTGAACATATGGAACTATTTCCGGAAATTGCAGCGTGTTGCAACATACCAATTGCAACTGGGGAAAGATTATTTAGTAGATACGACTTCAAACGTCTTTTGCAAATTGGTGGTGTAGATATTATTCAACCAGATTTATCACATGCTGGAGGTATTACAGAAGTGAAAAAAATTGCCTCAATGGCAGAAGCTTATGATGTAGCTTTAGCTCCACATTGCCCACTAGGCCCAATTGCTTTAAGTGCTTGCTTACAAGTTGATGCAACTTCTTATAATGCTGTTATTCAAGAGCAAAGCATTGGCATCCACTATAATGTAGGAAAAAGCGTTTTAGATTATATTAAAAATCATGAAGATTTTGAGTTTGTTGATGGATATGTAAATTTACCTAAGAAGGCTGGTCTAGGGATTGAAGTAAATAAAGACCTAGTTGTTGAGGAAAATAAAGAACCTCACGCTTGGAAAAATCCAGTTTGGAGACATAAAGATGGTTCTGTAGCAGAATGGTAAAAATATTAAAGCTATGAAAATTATTTAAGAACATTTACCGAAAAGTTATTTAAAAAAGAAGAAGTAGACAGCTAGGAGATCCTCGTAGTTGTTTATTTTTTTATGGTATGGTTTTATAATGGCACTGTTCTTTTTTACAATAAAATTTAAATTTCTTAGTGACAATTTCTTAGTATGTGATATAATAGTTAAATAAAATCTATATTTTAGGAGAGATATCATGTATAGTTTTGTGAATGATTATAGTGAAGGTGTAGCTCAGCCTATTATGGATAATTTGATTAAATCAAATATGGAGCAGACACCGGGATATGGTGAAGATAAATATACACAAAAAGCAAAGGAATTAATTAAATCACATATAAAAAGTGATAACTCCGAAGTACATTTAGTTGTAGGTGGAACACAAGTTAATTTAATTTCTATAGGTGCATTTTTGCGTCCACATGAAGCAGTTATTGCCGTAGACACAGGACATATTTGTGTACATGAAGCTGGTGCAATTGAATCTGTAGGACACAGAATTGTTAGTGTAGAAGGATGCGATGGAAAATTATATCCAAAAGATATTCAAAGTGTGCTTGACACGCATATAGACCATCACATGGTAAAGCCAAGATTAGTATATATTTCTAATACAACAGAGCTTGGTACGGTGTACACCTTGGAAGAGCTAAAAAACTTAAGTGAAATATGTAAAAATAACAATCTTATTTTTTATATAGATGGGGCAAGATTAGGATCCGCACTAACTTCAAATATAAACACTGCAACTATGGAAGATGTTGCAAACTATGCAGATGCATTTTATATAGGTGGTACTAAAAATGGAGCATTATTTGGCGAAGCTCTAGTCATAACTAATCCAGCGTTGCAAGATGATTTTAAGTATTTTATAAAACAAAAAGGGGCATTACTAGCTAAGGGAAGGCTTTTAGGCATCCAATTTGCTACATTATTTGAAAACGAAGGTGATTTGTTCTACAAACTAGCTCGACATGCCAATAAAATGGCTGATAAAATACAGCGTGGTTTTACTGAAAATGGATTTAAACTTTTGGCCGAGGCAAATTCTAATCAAGTATTTGTTATTTTGCCTAAAACAATATATGAACAATTGGCTCAAGAATTTCCTGGCAGCATATGGGAACCATATGGTGATGACAGTTATATAATAAGGTTTGTTGCATCTTGGGCAACACCTGAAGAAGAAGTAGATAAATTAATTAAATACTTAGAAAAGTTTAATTAATATCAAGATAAATTTAATTTAGTTACATGGTCTGCAGTTCCTATATGGAACATGCAAAGTGGTAAGAGAGGAAACCCATAATGAAAATAATTAATATAGCCGTAATAGCACACGTTGATGCTGGAAAATCTACACTTGTAGATGCTTTTTTAAGTCAAAGCGGAGTATTTAGAAACAATGAAGAAAAAGTAGATTGCGTAATGGATAGTGATTCTATTGAAAGAGAAAGAGGAATAACTATATATTCCAAAAACTGTTCTATAAGGTATAAGGACTATAAAATAAATATAGTGGACACACCTGGACATAGCGATTTTTCTTCGGAAGTTGAACGTGTAATCCGTACAGTGGATACGGTAATTTTATTGGTAGACTCAATTGAAGGACCAATGCCTCAAACAAGGTTTGTTCTTCAAAAGTCATTGGAACTGGGACTTAACCCAATTCTTGTTATAAATAAGATTGACAAACCAAATAATAGAGCAGAAGAAGTTGTTGATATGACATTTGATTTATTTGTTGACTTAAATGCGACAGATAAGCAACTAGAATTTCCTATACTATATGGAATAGGAAAACAAGGTATTATGCAATATGAACTTGATCAACTTTCAGAAAATATTGAGCCTTTAATTGAAACAATAATTAAACAAGTGGGAGAATATCCAAAGCAAGACGATGAGCCTTTGCAAATGCAAATTAGTGCATTAGCATATGATGATTATATTGGACGACTTGGAATTGGCCGTGTATATAAAGGTATTATAAAAGAAGGAATGCAAATTCAAATTGCAGATAACCATGGACATTTAAGAAATGCTAAAATTGGAAAGCTAATGAATTATGAAGGGCTTAAACAAGTAGCTCAAAAGGAAGTTACTAGTGGAGACATTGCTGTAATTTCAGGTATTAGTGACATTTCTATTGGAGAAACAATTGGACTACCAAATGAAGTTGAGCCAATGGAACCAATTACAATTCAGGAGCCAACATTAACAATGAATTTCCTTGTAAATGATTCTCCATTTTCAGGACTTAGTGGCAAATTTGTAACGACTAGACATATTAAAGACAGATTAGAAAAAGAATTGGAAATAAATGTAGGACTTAAAGTTGAACCTATGGATACAACAGATGGATATAAAGTATCTGGTAGAGGAGAGCTTCATTTATCGATATTACTTGAAAATATGCGTCGTGAAGGATATGAACTAGGGGTTTCAAAACCTCAAGTTATTATGAAAAAAGATGAAAATGGTCAACTAGTCGAACCTGTTGAAAGAGTTATAATTACTCTACCAGAAGAACACTCTGGAACAGTAATAAACAAACTGAACATTCGTAGAGCTCAAATGCAAGGTATGTCTCCAGAAAACAACTATGTTAAACTAGAGTATCTTTGTCCAACACGTGCACTACTTGGATTTAGAAGTGAATTAATTACTGACTCTCACGGAGAAGCTACTATGGTAAGACGTGTAGAAGGATATATGCCTTATGCTGGTGAAATTCCAACACGACCAAACGGTGTTCTTATTGCACAAGAAAAAGGTGCAACAGTTGCGTATGGACTAAACAGCTTGGAAGCAAGAGGTACTTTATTTGTGAATCCAGCAGTTGAAGTATATGAAGGAATGATAATTGGAATGAATTCAAGAAAAGAAGATATGACTGTTAATCCATGTAAAAGTAAAAAATTAACTAATACACGTGCGTCTGGAGCAGATGATGCTATTAAATTAACTCCTCCAAGAACATTTTCACTTGAAGAAGCTCTTGAGTTTATTGAAGCTGATGAACTTGTTGAAATTACTCCATCTGATATAAGACTACGTAAACGTTATTTAAAAGAAGGAGACAGAAGACGTATGTCTAAACATTAATAATAAGGGCGAAAAATATTCGCCCTTTAAAAACCCCTAGCTCTTGCTATGGGGATACAATACGTTAATAACTATTTGTATGTAATAGGAGGATTTATGAAGTTTAAACCATTAATAATAGGATTAGTTTTTATATCAAGTACTCCCATTTTTGCAATTACAATAACTTATAATAACAATACTAGTCAATTGGAAATTACAGATTTAGATAATACAAATGTAATAGGACTTGAAATTGAAGTTAAGCAAGAAGACTTTAGTAATAACAAAGAATATGAGCTTCCAAATCAAGGTGGATATATTGCATTTAAAGGTGATACGATATATATAATATCTCCAGGCATTAATAAAGAACTAGATAAATCACTGACAATTAACTTAAAAGAAAATTTAAGCGGTAGAGTTGCAGTTGTTAAAAAATTTGATCAACTAGGACAAAACATTGGGGAAGAACAAGTTAAGATTGCTACTAAAAAAGTAACCTTTTCTGACATACATGGACATTGGGCAGAACAAGATATTTTAGAAATGGCAAACCAAGGTTATCTAGCAGGATATGAAAATGGTACATTTAAACCAGACAATTCTATGACAAGAGAAGAACTTTCAGCCGTTATTTCACGTATTTTTGATGTAAAACGTAAAACTAGAGGAAATCCTTTTAATGATGTAGAACTAGATGAGTGGTATACGGATATAGTTTTAGCTATGTATGATGCTGGCCTTATAAATGGATTTCCGAATGGAAGTTTTGGAATAAGTCAGCCAGTAAAAAATGCAGATGCCGCTGTTATAATGGACAGAATAATTGAAGCCTTTAATATAGCTGCAACTCAAATTAGAAGATCTGAATTACCATTTAGTGATGCAAATCAAATTGAAGATTATGCAAAGCCATCTGTTGAAAAGTTATATGGAATGGGATTAATTAACGGAAATCCTGATGGAACATATCAACCAAATAACGAAGCTACTAGAGCACAAATTTCAGTGTTGTTAAATCGATTAATTGATAAAAGATAAAAAGGGGCGAACATTGTTCACTCCTTAATTTCAATTACAAATGTTCCTACACCTAATTTAGGAATCTTATTTACAACTACTCCATTTAATTTAACTTTTTTATAATTATTATTTATAAAAGTTATTATATTACTGCCTTCATTAGAAATAATATATGTTTCTATTTCAGCTGTTCTAGAAAAATCAAAATGAATTATATTATCTCCAACCTTCATATTGGACATTGTAAGTCTATTCCATTTATTTGGAATACATGGATCAATAATAATTTCTTTATTCACAACATTAGGTTTAATTCCAATAAAACATTCTATTATTGGTACCATTACAGAATAAATTGTCCATTCCTGAACAAAACATCCATAATTAGGGGACATTTCATTTATCGCTCCAGGCATTACTTCTCCCATTGTATTCATCATTTTTTCTAGTAAACTTAAAGCATTATCACATCTTTTATATCTACCTTCACTAACAGCTTGAACTCCTGTTGAAATTGTCATAATATGTTTATTTGAAAATCCTGATAAATATACGCCATATTCTCCCACAAAATCTTCACTTAACATTGTGTTTAAAGCTTTAATTGCCTTATCTTTATCAGCCAGTTTAGTTTCCATTGGTGTATTTATAACCCAGTTTTTATTTAAAATAAATGATATTTCTTGCTGAGGGTCTAATCTACCAATTTTTTGTTCTTGTTTATCTAAATAAATTGCATATTTAGAGTCTAATTTATTTCCATCACGTTCAAATTGAGCTGTTATTAAAGGTATTCTCTTTAAGACCTCTTCAACTTTTCCAACTGCATCTACATAAAGATTTTCTTCTTCGTTCCACAATTTAGTATTAATAATTTCTTTAAGTCTAGTAGCTTTTTCTAAATAATCTTTGTTTTCATTTTCTAGTAATATAGAAATCTCATGCATATTAAAAAGTGCCTCACAGGTATAAACTGCTGTATCTATAAGTTCTACATTTAAACCTTGAATTTCAATAATTCCATATCCAGATGGCAATAAATCATTATCATCATCCATTTCCATTAGCCATTCTATACCTTTTTGACAATATGGATATAATTCTTTAACCGTTTCTAAATCTCCACTCCATTTTAAATATTTATAAACTGTAGTTATATAATGAGCTGTTTCTTGAGTATTCCCAGGATTTGAGATACCTCCAAATGTAGTTATTTCATGTACAATTCTTCCGTTTCCATTAATTTTATTGCTATAATCATGCAATAACTTCAAGGTTTGTTTTACCAAATCATAATATCCTAAAGCAAGCATTCCTTGCAAAGAATATGAATTATCACACCCAAACCACCAAGGATATTCTGGAATTCCAGCTGCTGGAGCTCTTCCAAATTCATCACTATCTTGAATTAACCAATCATTATTATATTTTACCCATTCATATTGTTTGTCAAATATTATATCTGATGTAGTTAAATTAAAACTATTTTTAATATTTTCATATCTTTTAATTTTCTCTTCTAGAAGTATTTGATAAGTTTGTTTTAATTTATTACATTCTTCAATCGCTTCAATCTCGTTATGCCAAGAACCTGAAATATAAAATTGTAATGTTAAGTTACTATTAGCTTTTATTTCAATTTTGTTGGAAACACTTGCTGAATACCCTTTGCCAGCTGTTTCAATATATCCTATATGAGCCCTAGTTAATTCAATAGCATTTTTGTTTAGCTCTATAGAACAATCTATTACACTATACCATTCATTTAATCCATCTTTTGATATAATAATTTTCTTATCATCATCAAATCTAGCACTATCTATTCCATCTTGTATGCCAATCTGCTCTGAAAACCAAACAGGTGATATATCAAATCTAAATATAGTATCAAATTCAATAGTCTTATCACAATCTGAAATATTTTTAAATTTATATTGCAGAACAAATCCTTTTACACTATCTGGTGCAAATTGAAATCTTTCTATTTCTAAATCTTCTTCATTATAATAGAAAATGTTTCCATAAGGTAAAGTTTGATACTTATTAGCAATGAGCCATTTATCATTAATTTTAGACCAAAATCCATCCATTAATTTTATAGGATGTACCCATACACCACCCATTTCCTTACGAACATGATGACCAAAATCAGGAAATGTTCCATCCTGTATTCCTATAACTTTACACTTTTCACCAGCAGTAACATAAAAATTAGCTTCAATTGCTCCATGCATTTTTTCAATATTTTTGCTTAAGTCTTTTTCATTAAATAAATTAATCATATTTTATATTTTATCCTTTCAATCCTGTAACTGTTATTCCTTCTATAAAATATCTCTGTGCAACAAAGAAAATTATAATTATTGGCAAAATCATAATTATCGTAGCTGCCATTAACATATTCCATTCCACTGAATATTCTCCTTTAAATAATGATAGTCCTATTGCCATTGTAAATTTATCAACATCACTTACATAAATTAATGGGCCTTGATAGTCATTCCAAACACCAGTTAATGTAAAAATCATTATGGCAGTCATTGCTGGTTTTACTAGAGGCATTATTATTTTAGCATATATTGTAAACGTTCCGGCACCGTCAATTTTTGCCATTTCATCTAAATCTTTTGGAATACCCATCATAAATTGTCTAAGCAAAAATATATTAAAGGCACTTCCAAAAAAAGCTGGAACTATTAAAGGTAAATATGTATTTACCCAGCCCAATTGTTGATAGATTATAAATTGTGGTATCATTGTAACTTGGCCTGGCAACATCATTGTTGCTATAAGCAATGTAAACCAAAAATTTTTATGGGGTATATTAAGTCTTGCAAAACCAAATGCAACCAAAGAATTTGAAACAAGTACTCCTATTAAAACTGGGATTAAAATTGTCATTGTATTTTTGAAAAATTGTATAAATGGAATTGCTGTAAGTGCTATTGAAAAATTCTCCCACATCAATTTTGATGGAAATAAGGTATCTGTAAATATTTCTTGGGGTGATTTTAATGCTGTAATTAAGCACCATATAAATGGAATTAAAATTATAATAGCTGCTATTATTAGCATCAAATAAACTACAGCTCTTGAGAGTGATTTTTTGGTTTTATAAGAAGTCATACTTGTTCTCCTTTCATTTTTTTGCCTTTAGATTTTCCTTCATTTTCATAGTAAACCCATAATGTTGAACTTTTAAATACTAGTGCTGTAAAGAAGACAATTATAAAAAACATAATCCAGGCCAATGCTGATGCATACCCCATTTCATATTTTTCAAAAGCAACATTATAAAGATATAAATTATAGAAAAGTGTTGAGCCTAATGGCCCTCCTTTAGTCATAACGTGTGCTTGTGTGAAATATTGAAAAGAACCAATAATGCCCATAACTAAATTAAAGAAAATTGTTGATGAAATCATAGGAACAGTTATGTATAAAAATCGTTTGAATGGTGTAATTCCATCTATCGAAGCGGCTTCATATAGAGAGGATGGCACATCTTGTAAAGCTGATAGGAATATTATCATGGTGCTTCCAACTCCCCATAAACCCATAATAATTAATGCTGAAAGTGATGTTTTTGGATTTTGCAACCAATCTGGCCCTTGTATACTAAATATAGCCAAAAATCTATTCAAAATTCCATACTGGCTATTAAAAATCCACATCCATAATAATGATACTGCTACGGCTGGCATTACTGTTGGCATAAATAAAATTGTTCTAAATATTTTTAATCCTTTAACTTTCTGATTTAATAAACATGCTAAAGCTAAAGCAAAAACTTGTGATAATGGCAAAAATATAAAAGAAAAAGTAAAAGTTACTTTTAAGGATTGCCAAAAATCTTCATCATCAGTAAATATCTCAGAATAATTCTCAAATCCTACAAAATTAATTCCCTCTAATCCAGTTAGAACGTTCCATTCTGTAAAGCTTAAATAACCTGAAATTAACATAGGAATTAAAGTAAACGCAAAAAATCCAATGACCCAAGGCGAAATAAATATAAAACCTATTATTTCTTCCTTTTTTATTCTATGTTTCATAAAAACACTCCTTTCAATCAAGTATCTCATAACTTTTTTATAAATTATGAGATACTCATTATCCGTTATTTTCTTAGTGATCAGCAATGGCCTCATCTATATTAGCTGCTGCTTTATCAAGTGCAGTTTTTACATCTTCTCCAGCCAATAAAATTTCTTCAAGTGCTTTATTAAAGTGTTCGTCAAAATATTGGCCTGTAATACTTCTCATTCGTACGGGTTTAAATGCGTGCTCCATCATATATGCTAAACCTGCAACTTGTGGATTTTCAGCCACTTTTGCTTCTAGTTGATCATTAAATGCTGGCAAAATCCCTACACTATTAGCACTTCTTGCTGCATGTGCTTCGGGTCCGCTCATCCATTCTAATACTTCAAATGCTTCTTCTTTGTGTTCGGATTTATTATTTATTGCAAATCCCGCTGCACAAATTATACTTGAATGCTTACCAGTTGAACCCATTGGGACTGCTGTTGTTCCATAATTTGCTCCTGCTGTATCTAATGTACCTATATTCCAACCTCCAGAAATAAACATAGCAACTTTTCCCTCTTGGAACATTGATGTAGCTCCGCCCAAATCATTTGCGAAAGAACTAGATGGTGAAATTTTATCAACTAGAATATAATTTGTATATCTTGTTACGGCATCAATAGCAGCTTCTGAATTAACATATCCCTCAGCTTTTGTTGCATCTTCATTTCCAATATCAGCCCCATTTGTCATCATATACATCATTGTAGTATATAACCAAGGGTCAGCATAAAATCCATATGTACCTTCTTCTGCATTGGTTAAAGTTTTAGCCACTCTTTCCAAATCTTCATATGTCCATGTCTCGTCTGGATATTCAAGATTAGTTGCATCAAACATATCTTTGTTATAATACAATGCTATTGGGTTAAAATCTTTTGGCAAATAATGAACTTCTCCATCAAATGTTGCCATTGTAATTAATCCTTTATTATAAGCATCAATATCAAACGTTTCGGATTTTGCAAAATATTCATTTAAATTAGTAGTTACCCCTTGGCCATGATACATACTATAATCACCTTCACCAATTAAGAAAATATCACATGCTGTTCCTGCTGCAAAGTTAGCTGCTAATTTTTGACCATATGAATCTCCTGGAAGTGGTTCAAATGAAATTTTAATATCATCATGCGTGCTATTAAATTCTTCAACCAATAAAGATTCTACATCTCCTTGAGTAAAATCTCCCCAGGAAGTAAGTCTAATTTCTACAACTGCACTATCTTCTGTTTTAGAAATTTCTTGTTCACCAGATGTAGCATCATCTGATGAACATCCTGTTAATTGTGCCATTACCATTACCATTAACATTAATGAAGCAATTAATGTTTTTTTCACAATAAATCCCCCTTTTAATTAACTGCTTAAATTTTTTCTATTGTATATAAGCATTATATCGACTTCTAAATTTCATGTCAATATTTTCCTATAAAATCATTATTTTCCATAAAAATTTTTATGGATTTCTATATATTTTTATGGGTGGAAATATGTTTTTGTTTAAATACACTAATTCAAGGGTATAGGTAGTTGGCTAATACATCTTTCAGGTTTTATACTGTATGATGCATCAACTGAGCTAATGTTAATATCCATTTTAATTGTATTTTCAAGATCATTAAAGTGCCACCATTCAGATGCTATAGGCTCAAGTCCTGCATTTGTACAATAATCTCTTAGCTTTTTAGCTCCTTCTGTCATGTTATAACTCATCGGTATACTTCTCCAAAGATCAGAAATTTGCCAAGCTGTAGGCACTTGCATAGAAGTTGCTTGTGTACTAAGATCATGAATTAAAGTTGGCATAATATATTCGGTATAATCAGTGACATCTTGATAAGAATAATCTCCAACTTGTTCTGTTTCCATAGAGTTGACTTTAGCAAGTGAAGTATCAATAGCTAACCCAACTTGATGTGTAGAAACCCCATCAACTATAAACCATCCAATATGCCAAGGAGTTTGATTAAGCCCGGCATAAACTTGTGGATCAATATCACTTAGTTTTTTTAATTCTTCATAAACTAGCTTTTGTAAGTCATACGGTCTATATCCTTCGTAGATAACAAGTGTATCTCCTTGTTGCAAAGCTAGTTGCTGAGCATTATAAATTTTGTGTGCCATTGGATATAAAATAGGAAGAATATCGATTATTTCGTCCAGTCTATTATTATAGTTAAAGCCTTTATAAAATGCTTTTCCTGTTACGTTTGGAATATTTTCTCCTGAAGATCGAAATACTGAATAGTAACCATTTGTTACATTATAAACGATGGATGGCACAATATCAGGTAAATTAACCATTGTGTACATTGCTAAAATATATCCCGTTTCTCCACTTTCAAATTCAACTTTTAACCATTCGCCTGCTTATTCTTTTATCAAAAAAAGTTCGCCTGCTGCTAATGCTCTAATAGTTTCCGCATCCTGATCAGGAGCATGCATAAGATATGTTGGTAGAGAATAACCCATACTGTTATTTAAAGGTAATTCAAATTGAGTTTGCTGATTAGTAGAGTTTTCCAAAGAAACATCTATAGGTGCATCCTCAGATGCCAGTACTTCTTGATCCATGCTTACTATAAATATAAATGAACTTGCTAATAAATACATTAATTTATTTTTAATCATTTTTTTATATCCTTTCTTATAATTCCCAATCAAGGGGTTTGACTTATACATTCTTGAGGTTTAATACTATGATGTGCTGGAACATTACCCAATTTGTGTGTATTTGGTACATCATTAAAGTGCCACCATTCAGATGCCAAAGGCTCTAATCCAGCACCCGTACAATATTCTCTTAATTTTTTTGCTCCTTCTGTCATCGTTTCACTTATTTCTACAGCTTGCCAAGCAAATGGTGTTTGCCAAGCTACAGGAGTTTTCATCGAGACAGCTTTTGTACTAAGTTCATGAATTGGAGAAGGCATAGTGTATTCTTCAAAGGCTGTAATGTCAAAATATAAGTGCTCGCCTATTTGTCCCACATCAAACTTATTTATTTTAGCGAGAGAAACATCTATTGCTAAACCTATTTGATGTGTTGATATCCCTTTTGCAATAAACCAATTAATATGCCAATATGAATTTTTCATGCCCGACATAACTTCAGGGTCAATTTTAGACAACCTTGTCAATTCTTCATAGACTAAGTTTTGTAAATCATAAGGCCTATACCCCTCATATATAATAAGTGTATCACCTTGTTTTAAAGCTAATTGTTGTGCATTATAAATCTTTTGTGCCATTGGATATAAAACAGGAAGTATAAACTCGTTTTTCCCCAATCTTTCATTATAATAAATGCCCTGATAAAATCCCAAACCTGTTACATTTGGAATCTCTTTTCCTGAAGAACGAAATAACGACCCATAACTATTTGTAACATTATATATAATTGATGGAACAATATCAGGTAAGTTAATCATTGTGTTCATTATTGATATGTAACCAACTTCTCCCGTGTTTAATTCAACTAATAACCACTCTCCTACTTCTTCTTTTATTAAAAAAGTTTCGCCTGTATTTAGTGTTTTTATTATATTTGAATGATCATTTGGCATATCTATAAGTTGTGTGGGTATTAAACTAAAACCCATACTATTATTTATAGGTAATTCAAATCTAGTTGTTTGGTTGGATGATAAAATTTGTGAGGATAAAAACATATTTTCCTCAGTTTGAGTATTTAGTTGAGAAAAAATACTTTCTTCAAGCGAATTATTTTTTTCAAAGAGAGTATTTTCTGAGTTGCTTACTTTTGTTTCTTTAGATACTGGAATATTCTGCTGAGCATTAGCTAAAAAATATCCAGTACTAATACCAATTATTGAACTAATTGCCATAGATGTTACAAATAAAATTATTTTTTTCATAAAAATCTCCTTTAAAATTATACTATATCATAGTTATACTATGTTTTTTATAAAAAATCAAGCATGTATATTTTAAATTAAAAAAACTATTGATTAAAATAAAAAAATAAGATATAATGAATTTATTGAGACATATTCAAATATAATGATAAAAAAGGTATTTAACTTTTTTTATCATCATAAATAATTATAATTTGGGGGAATTAGAAAATGAAAAAAGCATTAGGATTATTATCAATGGGATTAATCGCAACTGTTGCTGCATCGGCAACTGCATATGCGGGAATAGGTGACGGTTCAAATGGAAACTATGGTGGAAACATTGGTGGAAACTATGGTGGAAGTTATGGCGGAAGTTATGGTGGAAGCACTGGTGGAAACTATGGCGGAAGTTATGGTGGAAGTTATGGTGGAGGCTCAAATGGTTGGAATTTAGTAAGTAGTGAATCTACAGTAGTCAATTGGGAAACTATACAAGTAAATGGAACAAAAACTGAGTATAAACAAGTACCAGTTCAAAATACCGTAGTTACTTGGGAAACTGTAAATCAACCAAAAACTATAACAACTTATGAACAAGTACCAGTTCAAAATACCGTAGTTACTTGGGAAACTGTAAACCAACCAAAAACTGTAACAACTTATGAACAAGTACCAGTTCAACAAACAGTAGTTACTTGGAGCACAGTAAATAAACCAAAAACTGTAACAACTTATGAAAATAAAGCTGTTCAAACTCCAACTGTTGAATGGGTAACTATAAGTAAACCAGGAATGACTACAACTTATATTCAAGTGCCAGTTCAAAAACCAACAGATAATTGGCAAACTGTAAGTAATTCACAAACTATAGTTGTTTGGGATAACGTTCAAAATCCATCAACAGGACAATGGTATCAAGTAAGTAGACCGCAAACAGTAGTAAACTGGAGTACAGTTAGTGCACCAGGAACAACTACAACTTATGAAAGTCAAGCTGTTCAAACTCCAACTGTTGAATGGGTAACTGTAAGCAAACCAGGAGTAACTACAACTTATACTCAAGTACCAGTTCAAACAACAGTTGATAACTGGGTAAATGTAAGTGAAGAATCAGTTGTTACTAATTACGAAACAAAAGCAGTTCAAACAACAGTTGATAACTGGGTAAATGTAAGTAAGTCATCAGTTGTTACTAATTACGAAACAAAAGCTATTCAAACAACAGTTGATAACTGGGTAAATGTAAGTAAGTCATCAGTTGTTACTAATTACGAAACAAAAGCTGTTCAAACAACAGTTGATAACTGGGTAAATGTAAGTAAATCATCAGTTGTTACAACTTATGAAACACAAGCTTATGAAGTACCTACTGTTGAATGGGTGACTGTAAGCCGTCCACAAACTGTAATCAACTGGTCATATATCAGTGGTAGATAAGAAATATCCAATTTAAACCTTTCGATTGTTTATAATCTTTTAAATAATCACTTTTCAAATCGAGACAATTTGAGTTATCGTTAAAAGGCTGTCACATACAATGTGGCAGCCTTTCCTATTCATTAATATCATGAAAAACAGCCATTTATGAGTATCTGAAGATATCACAAATGGCTATTTAAATTAAGGCTAATCTCTTATCCCTTTCATCATTCTCATTAGTTGTTGTGCTAAAATACCAATAATTAGTCCAGTGATAAGTGCTGACATTAATAAGATTGCGGAGTAATATATAATACTAAAGCTTTCTAGAACTATAATAGCAACTAAAGTTTGGCCTATGTTATGAAATATTGCACCAAGGATACTTACACCCATGATGCTAAAAGAATTTCTTTTATATATTAAAGACATTGCAATAATACTTAAAGTACAGCCAGCCAAACTATATAAAATCATCATAGGATTGCCAAACAAAAACCCTGCTATAATTACTCTAATTGTTGAAACTAAAAATGCTTCTTTAAAACCCCATTTATAAAGAACCACTACAATAACTATATTTGCAAGCCCTAACTTAACACCAGGTATAGGCAGTTGTATTGGTATTAGAACTTCTATGTAGCTAAAAATAAGTGCTAGTGTCACCATCATTCCTAAGTGTGCTGTTCTATTCATGTTTTATCCTCTCGCTTATCGTAAAAAAAAATTAGCTTTATTGTACAATTGCGTCATATTCTGGATTATCTTCACTTACAACTTCTAAAATCATTCTGTTAGGCAAGCAGATAATATTTTCCCTATTTTTAGATATAGGTAATTGATAAATACATAGTTGGTCTGGACAATTAGCGTGTATCATCCTAGCGGTGTTATCCAAAATCTCTAGTGTATTAGTCCCGTTGATGTCTATAACTTGGTCTTTACCTAAAGGAAATGTACCATATTGCTGGCCATCAATTATAACATTAATCACATCTCCTTCTGTAGAAAAAGCGTTAAATGCTATAAAAGCTAAAACTGCAACTATACCTACTGTTAAAATTAATATCAAATCATTTTTTTTCACTTTTTTAACCCCCTCTTTACTTTCTAAGTCTATTATACTATAATAATTGGACGAGGTGAACTATATGAGATATAATATTTTTTTGATTTTAGCTATTTTATTAGTTGGATGTTCCAGTGCAGAAAATTCCAATGTGTTAGAACCTGATGTTATAGAGGATAAAAAAATTATTGTTGAGGAAAATAATACTAGTGATAAAAAAGATAATTCTTATATTTCAAAGACTGATTTTATATATGATACAGTTGTCACACTTCAAATTTATGACAATGAAGATGTTAACATTTTGAATGAAGCATTTGAGTTGTGTCATGAATATGAAGATAAATTTAGTCGCACTATACCAAGCAGTGAAATCAGCAGGATTAATGCTGCTAAAGGTAAGCCTGTTACGGTTTCAGATGACACCATAGAACTTTTAGAGCTTGGAATATACTACTCTAAGTTATCAGGAGGGGTGTTTGATATTACTATTGCACCTGTGAGTATGCTGTGGAATTTTACAGAAAATAAAATGATACCTTCAAATATAGAAGTTGCATTAAATAATGTTGACTACAATTCTATTGTTATTGAAGGTAATACTGTGACTTTAACAAATCCTGATGCTATGATAGATTTGGGTGGAATTGCAAAGGGATTTATTGCAGATAAGCTAAAAGCGTTTTTAAAAAGCAAGGATGTAACTAATGCTATAATTAATTTGGGAGGCAACGTATTATTAATAGGAAGTAAACCTGACGGTAGTGACTTTAATATTGGAATTCAAGAGCCTTTTGCACCAGTTGGATCAGTAATTACAACTTGTGCTATTAATGACAGTTCACTAGTAACATCTGGTGTATATGAAAGGTACTTTATGCTAGACGACAAAATATATCATCATATTATTGACCCAACTACAGGGTATCCTTTTGAAACTGATTTGTACGGGGTCACAATTATATCTGAAAGTTCGGCTACAGGAGATGCGATGAGCACAATATGCCTAGCTAAAGGACTAGATGAGGGACTTAAATTTTTGCAAAACGTAGCAAGTGGACAAAATGTATTTCAAGCTATATTTATTACAGATAATATGGATGTGGTGTACTATCCTTAATAGAAAAAACCTTGGGAGGCATAAATCTCTCAAGGTTTTTTTAGATTAGTTAAGATATTCTTTGGCGTATTTTACGGCATCCATTAATGCTTTAGAAGTTATAGTTGCTCCTGAAACAGCATCAGTAGAGCCATCGCCTGCTATTAAGTTATTTATAAATTCAGAGTTTTCTTCTGTTAGAACAGCACCAATGCTAGGGGTTTCTGTTGAACTTAAAACTTTAAATCCTACTAGAGTTCCTTCATTATTTAAAGCAACCTCTGACTTGATTGCTCCACCGTAACCATAAGTGATTACTTGAAGTTCTGTAGTGTCTCCGTTGTTATGAGTTTCCACTACTCCTGTAGGAAGTTCACCGTGCATTGTAACATATACCATGTTTGCAAAATCTCCTACAAATGTAATACTTGCTCCTGAAATAGCATCTCTGTCTTCTATAGCAAGGTCTGCTTGATTTTCAGTTTGGAACATTGTATATACATCTTCAAGTGTCATATTATTTGCAAGTATATGTGCCACAATAGCATCTATTTGTTCACCATAACTCCTTCCTCCACTAATACCTTCAAAAGAAATTCTTGTACCACCTTCACAGATTTTGCCTTCACTATATAGTCCATGAGCTGATATTATATCTACAACTAGTGTGTCTGCAGTAAGTTGTTCAATGCCTGCTTCTTTAGCAAGAGGAGCAAACGCAATTATAGCTTTATCAATATCCACTGGCACTGGCTCTGGAGATGAATATGCTGCTGCATCGTTTATAAATTTTAATTCTCCAAAAGTGGTTTCAGGTGTCAAGTTATCAATGCTTGCACTTACCATAAATTGTGCGGATGCACCTTCAGCATATGTAGGGTCATATCCATATGACGTAATTTTGTCTAGTTTAAATCCGTCGTCTGTAGCAGTAACTAAGATATCGGATATATTCATCAAATAACCCATTATATCTTTTTTAGAATATGCAGCCTCTGTCCCTTTATTTCTAATTATATCCATTTCAAGAGTTGTTATTATTCCATTCACATCAGTTGTACCGTTAAATAGAAAAGTATCGTTTTTAGGTTTACCAGAAGATGTGGTTCCTTCTAATAAATATTCACCAGAAAAGCTTTTTCCAACTATATTACTTTCCTCAACTGGAGCAACTTCTTCAGTAGGAGTAGCTTCCTCAGCAGGAGTAGCTTCCTCAGCAACCATTTCTTCCGCTTCTTCAATTGCAATTGAAACAGCTTCCTCAACTACGGCTTCAACAGCTGTTTCAATTTCTTGTACTGTTTCGTTTGTAACAGGAGCTTCCTCTCCTGAACATGCACTAAGCAACATTGAAACTGCAGTAGCAGTTGTAAATAACATTAACTTATTTTTTTTCATAACATATCTCCTTTAAATATTAGTTATAGTTGATAAATATACTAATATATATTTTACACTATTAATTTATTTATTGTCAATATGTATAAGTATAAACTTATATTATTATAAATTATACGTCTTGTGCTAGTTAATTGCATTTTTTGTATTACTATGAAAGGCGATGTTCTTATATTTATTATAAATAATATGCATGGGCTATAATCAAAGTGAAATTTTTAGTTTTAGCAATAAAATATTTAACTAGTGCGACTGGTAAATTTAAAACATAACTATACATCCCTCACTAGTGTATCTCTAACAATTCCAGATACGTACAAACGCTTGGCTTTTTTTTGAAGTATTCTTTAGTGTAATGAATATTTATGCATTATAAGAACAAATTGCCAAAAGTCTTTTCTTATTATTCGTGATATGAATGCTGAAGGGAAACTCTGGTTATGTGTAGAATACGAATTCTGGAGGAACCTCTAGTTATGTGTAGCATATGACTGCTGAATGGAAACTTTAGTTATGTGTAGCATATGAATGCGGGAGGGAAACTCTAGTTATGTGTAGCATATGAATACGGGAGGGAAACTCTAGTTATGTGTAAGATACGAATGCTGAAGGGAAACTTTGGTTATGTGTAGGGTATAAATTCTGAAGGAACCTCTGGTTATGTGTAGCATATGACTGCGGGAGGGAAACTCTAGTTATGTGTAGGATATAAATGCTGAAGGGAAACTCTAGTTATATGTAAGATATGAATTCTAGCTAAAAAGTTTATTATTAATTCTAGTAGAAATAGGCTTAAAATTGCTTCAGGTTTACTAGTCTTACTAATACGCCACTTACCGTGAACAACTTACTTAAAATCTGTTTATAATCTCAAATGTACGATTATTAATAAGATAACACTATGTTTAGGATAAATATCAAAGACTCTTGTAGAGATTATAAACAGTAGTATACTTAAGACCGTGGTTTTCATTTGATGTTTGAAACATATTTGAATTTTTTAATTCGTGAGAAAAATCACTTTTAGTTTTTGCTTATTCGTAATAACGGATTTAAGAGAAACTTGATTAAATCTATTATGTTGGGTTATTTTGGATTGTTAACTAGGTGCTACTTATTATTTCACGTCTGCTCTACTACTTATTTTTTC
>LJDB01000056.1 GCA_001983455.1 Candidatus Epulonipiscium fishelsonii | reverse complement strand
ATTTATTATAGTTTTCATGTAATTATTAACTCCTTTGAGCATATTTAATCACATTTAACGCTCATTGTCAATGTTTTTAATAGCTAAGCCTCCGCTCCTATTTGTTTATGCTATTTAACCTAAACCAGGTTTATTATATCATAACAGCATTGCTTTTCAAGGAATAAAATAATTTGCATAAACAGTTAGAAGATAATTTTATGAACGGTCAAAAGAGAGGAATTTAAACTTTTTGTTAAATTCCTCTCTTAAATTTCTTATAATGTTTGCATAAAAAAGAACTACTAGGATGTTAGCTTAAACTTGGTGCAACAATCGATAATGCCATAATAGCTAGTATACTTATAATGGTATATATTCCAACAGCACAATTTACTATATTAGCATCTTCTTCTGTTCCTTCTTCTGATACCAATAATGGTAAAGAAAACATTGGTGGCAACAATAAAAAAGTTATGTACGAAATATTAAACAAAGCATTTGTTTCAATTATATTATCTATAATCAAAAATTTAAATATTGCACCTGTAAGAAATACTACTCCTGCTCGTATACCCATAAGTTTTATACTTGATTTTATATACTTGGTTTCAAAAGTAAGTCCATATCCTAGTGATATAAGCATAAAAGGTGTTGATATATCAGCTATATATGAAACAGCTTTTAGTGTACCTATCATTATAGAATTTGTACTAAACATTGATATTATTCCAAAAACATTAAATATAATTCCTAGTGCTATAGCAATTATTATGGGTGACTTTATTATATTTAATAATATCTTTAAATCAAACTTTTTATTCTGAGTATCAATTCTAAACATTAGATAATAAAACAACCATACAAATAGCTCTTGAGCAAGCCCCATAATAGAAAAGGTACCTAAGTTTTCAGGCCCATATATCATTGAAAATAAACCTACGCCTAAAAGACCAAAAGAAAACCCTGAACAAATATACGGGTTATACTTATATTTTAAAATTGGAATAGCATCACATAGTTTACCTACAACCATAAATAGTCCTAATAATATAAGCATCAATACCAATAATGTTAATTGTTCTATTTCTATTTTCATATTTACAAAAGTTTCAAACAACACACATGGCACCGCTATATTAATAACAAACTTTTTCATATCTTTCATAGTTTCAGCTGAAAGAAAATTGGTTTTTCTACACCAAATCCCTAGTGCAAAAATTAATATTACTGGTAAGGTTGTACCTATCATCGCTAACATAAAATTCCCCCTAGATATGAATAATGATGGAAAATCTTTGACTTTCCATCATTATCACGAATAAAATATTACATTAATTCAGACAACAAAACTGTACGTTTTTCATCTAAAGAACGTTTTGCTGCTTGAGCAATATAAACAGACATAAGACCATCATGACCACCAACAGGAACTTCTGTATTGTTTACAACAGCATCAACAAAATCTTGTACTTCTTTTACAAAAGCATCATTGTATCTTTGTAAGAAGAACCAAGTTGGTTTTCCAATAGTTACGCCATCTTTAGTGCTAATTTTAACATAATTCTCAAGGTTATTATCATCTAAAACGGTTCCTTTATCACAGTGAACTTCTACACGTTGATCGTATCCATATCTTGCTGCTCTTGAATTATCAATTACACCAATGGCTCCGTTTTCAAATTTAAGGCTAACAATAGCAGTATCGATATCGTCATATTGTTTAATTTCAGGAGTAATACAAATTTCACCAATAGCTGTTACTTCTGTTACTTCACTACCAGCTAAAAAGCGTGCCATATCAAAGTCATGTATCATCATGTCTGTAAATATTCCACCTGATATTTTAACATAAGAAAGTGGTGGAGCTTCTGGGTCACGGGAAGTTATTTTAACAATATGTGGTTTACCCATATCACCAGATTTAACTATATTTGCAACTGAACTATGGTCTCTGTCAAATCTTCTAACAAAACCTACCATAAGCTTAACATTTGCATCTTGTGCAGCTTGAATTGCTTTTTTTATTCTTTCTGTATCCAAATCAATTGGTTTTTCACAGAAAATATGTTTTTTAGCTGCAGCTGCTTTCATTAAAAATTCAGCATGAGTATCTGTTGATGAGCAAATTAATACTGCATCAATATCACTATCTTTAAAAATTTCCTCTGGGTCAGTAAAAACTTTTGTAACACCTATTTCTTTTGCCCATTGTTTTGCATCCTCAGTCAAATAAGGGTCAGCAATTGCTTCCAATTTAGCACCTTTTATAAATTTAGCAATATTGTCTCCATGCAAACGTCCTATTCTTCCTGCTCCAAGCATACCTAATTTTAACATTTTTAGCACCTCGTAATATTTTATATTTAGTGTTATAGTAAACATACCTTATTTTAAAGCATGTTTACTACAATTATATTGCATGTTTAATTATAAATTATAAATTAATATTAATCAAGGTATTTATCTAATAAAGCTTTTGTTTTTTCAGCAACTTCTTTTGTATCCATTTCCCAATGTCTTTTACTAATTAATTCATATGACCAATATCCATCATATCCAGTTTTCTTTACAGCATCAACCCAAACTTCCATTGGGATATCGCCTTCACCAGCATACCATCCTCTTAAATCTTCTTCATCACATACAGTGCCTTCAGGATTTCTTTTTCCATCACAGAAATGTATGTTACAAATCATACTTTTATCAAGGTTTGCTACGTCTTCAGGAGTAGTGCCATTTCCATACCACAAATGCCAAAAATCAATAACCATTTTTAAGTTATCTCTTTTTGTTTCTTCAATAAAGTCAAGACTTTTTGGTAGAGAATTAATTGGTGACCAAGCTACTGGTTCAAGTTGGAATTTAATTCCTCTTTCTGCACCAATATCCAATACCTTAACTACACTAGAAGCTGTTAATTTTTTTACCTCGTTCCAAGGTTTTCCTTCATGTGCACACAAAGGAACTAATTGAATACAGTCACATCCTACATCTTGACAAAATTGTGATAGCATTTTTGCTTCATAACACATGCGATCAATTGATTCTTGGTCTGTTCTTTCTACATGTGCAATGTCGTTAACACTTACAATTTTCATGTCATATTTTTTAAGGACTTCTTTAACATACTCAACGTCATGACCTGCTTCAAGATAGTTAAGAACTTTGCTTCCAACCATTTCTACAGCGTCATATCCAGCTTCTTTTGCAATACGAATATCAGAAATTAAGTTACTTCTGTATATTGATTTTGTGTGTAGTGATTTTTTTGCCATTTTGTTATTCCACCTTTTCAAATTTTTATTAAATATTTAACAAAGTACTAGTAGTCTCTTGTTATGTAAGAAACGATAAATTGTTAGTTTCTTATTAAATATTTATATTGTATTCTCTACAGAGTTAAAAAACACAATATAAACATTTAAAAAACATACTAGGTATAGGAGCACAATGTGCTCCCGTTTAATAATATATTACATTTCTCCTCTTGCTTCTCTTTCAGCAAGTTCTTTCATAATAGTTGGATATATTTTATCAAGACCATAAAGTAATCCACAAATTAAAACTGCTACCCATACGCATAATGGTCCCCATTGGTATAACATAACAATAGTATCAAGTGCTTCTTGAGGTTGAACAGCTCCACCTGTGCTTGAAGCAATATATCCTCCAGCTGTCAATAAACTTGTTACTAATGCAGTTACAAGTCCTGGTCCAATTTTTGTTCCTATTGAACCTGCTGAAAATAAATATGCTTCTTGACGAAGACCAGTTTTCCATTGGCCGTATTCAACAACATCACATAGCATACCAAATACAACAGCATTAAGAGGTCCTGCACCTATACCACGGATGATTGCTACTGCTACAGCTAGTGGGAATGAATATGGATTAATCATAAATATTACTTGACCCGCTATAGCTATTAATGCTCCACCCATAAGTAGTGTTCTTTTATTAAATTTTTTCATAAAGATAGGGCAAATCATAACTGTTAAAACAATACTAATTGTTTCAGCAAAATACATTGTACTAAACATCCAAGTATCATTTAATAAAATATATTTACTGTAGTATGGTAATAATATTCCAACAACTCCAATTGATGCATTTTGGAATATCCAAAGGAAACATACAATCCAGAAATATTTGTTTGTTACAACAGCCATAAAAGATTTTTTACCTTGACCTTTAACTTTTTCTTTTTTCTCTTCTCTAGCTGGAATTACTACTTTTTCCTCACATTTTATAAAGCAAAACATTAATAACACTAGTGCTATTATTGCCCAAACTGAAGCTGTAATCACAAACGCTTCTTTAGTGTTGCCTAGCATTTTTACCATTGGAAGTGTGCAAAGACCTACTAAGATACGTCCACATGGAGACATTGCCATACGGAAAACTGAAACCATATCACGTTCTTTTGAGTCACGAGTTAACATAGCTGACAAACTTCCATAAGGAAGGTTTAAAGCAGTAAAGCAAATTGTATTACAGAAATTATAAGTTATAAATATGTAGATCATTTGTACCGTCTGAGATGAATTTGGTACAGTAAATAAAAGAACTAATGACAAGCAAAATGGTATTGATGACCAAAGTATCCATGGTCTTGATTGACCCCATTTTGATTTTGTATGAGACACAATATATCCCATTATAACATCCGATATACCATCAAACACCCTTGATATAAGCATTATGTTACCAATGATAATTGGTGACATTCCTACATAATCTGTATAGAACAAGGTTAAAAGTGCTGTTATAACCCCAAAAACTAAGTTACATGCCACGTCACCACTACCATATGCTATTTTGGTAACTAGTGGCAACTTTATCATTGACTGATCTATTGTATTTTCTTTGCTCATATATTTTCCCCCAATTTTCTTTATAAAATTATGTTTCCTAAAAGAAGAATATCTAAAGGTATTTCTTCCTTCTTAATTATTATAATACTAAGATAGGAAGCAAGAACATAATAAGTTCTTGCTGTTCTTCCTTATTATAGTACTACATAAATTTATTAATATTTAACCCATACACTTCCGTTATTTGCTGAATCAACACATTTTTCTAAAAATTTAACTCCAGCTGCCCCGTCATGTATATTTGGGTATATTAGATCTTTTACTGAATCATTATTATTTGCATTGTGTGCTTGCATTGCTCTTCCAAATCTTTCATATAGGTTTGCCCAAGATTCAAATAAACCTTCTGCATGGCCTCCACCAAGTCTGTCACATGTAACAGTTTCATCTTGGTATAGATATCCCATTCCTCTGTCTAAAAGACGAGCAGGCTCACCTTGTACTTCATATTTTAATTGATTTGGATGTTCATCCCACCATTCAATGCTTGCTTTTGAGCCTACTATACGAATTTTTTGTTGATGCATAGAACCTGCATTTACTGCACTAGCCCAAAGTGTTCCTATTGCTCCATTTTCATATTCAAGAAGAACAACAGCATTGTCTTCTAATGGTGCTCTACTTTTAACAAAACTTTGTCTTGAACAAAGTAGTCTATTTACTTTAAGTTGTGGTGCCATAACTTCTGCTAAGAATAGTGCATGAGTTCCAACATCTCCAAGTACATAAGTTGGTCCTGCAACTTCTGGAGATACTCTCCATTTTGTTCCTGGGTCATTTATTTCCACTTCTTCTGAATGGAAACCATGTGCAAATTGCATATTAACTATTCTTATTTCTCCAAGATCACCATTTTCTATCATCTTTCTTGCTTGATGTATCATTTGTGCTCCAGTGTATCCATAAGTTACACCAAAGACTCTGTTTTTATCTTTTGCAAGTTTTAAAAGTTCATCTGCTTCTTGGCTAGTAAAGCATAAAGGTTTTTCACAAACAACATGAAGATTTGCTTCAAGTGCAGCTTTCGCAATCTCGTAATGAGTGGAGTTAGGTGTAGCAATTGAAACAGCTTGAATTCCATCTGGTCTTTTAGACTCAGCTTCAAACATATCTTTATAATTTGCATAAAGACGATCTTCTGCTATACCAATGTTTTTTCCAAAATCTTTACCTCTTTCAAAGTTTAAGTCAAAGGCACCAGCTATCAACTTAAATGCACCATCTCTTTGAGCTGCTGCTCTATGAATGTATCCAATTTGGCTTCCACGTCCGCCTCCTACCATTCCCCATCTAATTGTTTCAAATCCTAATTCTTCACTAAACATTTTTTATTCCTCCTTGTACATGTATATGCGTATTTTCCATTTTTAGTAGTTATTTTATTAATTTTTAATCATTTTTGTAAGTTTAATATAACATAATAAAAAAAATATAGTAAATTATTACTACTATAAGAATAAACTGTAACCCATAAACTTTTGGCTAATAACACATCCCGAAAGATGTGTTACTAACCATAATATATTTAATTAACAGCCTAATTTTTCTTTCATGAATGCTCTAGCTATTTGTGCATATTCTAATGGATCAGCTTTTGCTGGATCTTGTTCTGCTTCAACAACTATCCAACCGTCATAGTTACTGTTTTTAATAACACCAAATACTCCGTCCCAATCTACACATGTTCCAGCTCCAGGAACTTTGTCTCCAGGTACAGTAAATAGTCCTTCTTTAACTCCCCATAAGAAACTGTGGTCTTCTGCTTTAAGTCTGTTTAGAACTTCTTTTCTTACGTCTTTAACATGAATATGACCAACTCTGTCGATATAAGTTTTAATTAAATCAACTGCATCATAACCAGCTACAGTAATGTGTCCAGTGTCAAATAGCATATATACTAGTTCAGGATCTGTAAGAGACATAATTTTGTCAATTTCTTCACGAGTTTGAATACCTGTTCCAACATGATAATGGAAACAAACTTTCATACCTTTTCTTTTAGCACGACGACCAAGTTCGTTAAGTCCTTCTGCTAAATTTTTCATTTGTTCATCTGTTAAAATTGGTGCTTTAGAAAATAGAGGAGTTGCTTCATTTCCATGAACTGTTACTCCACATTCGCCAACTCCAACAACACGTGCACCTAAAGAATAAGTGAAGTCCATATGTTTTTCAAACGCTTGATAAGTTTCTTCGTTTTTAAATGTTGTAAAGTTACTTGAAAACCACATATTACAAATTACTAAGTTACGAAGATCAAGTGCTTTTTTAAGAGTTTCATAGTCTTTAGGATATTTACATCCACCTTCACTACCTTTATAATTAGCAAGAGCCATTTCGCTTAGACATTGTTGATAAGTTAATTCTCCTCCAAGAGATGGTAAATCATCGTTAGTCCAGTTAATAGGTGCACATCCAAATTGAATTTTCATAGTATTACATTCTCCTTTTGATTTAACTTTTAGTTTAAGATTTTTTGATGATATATATAAGGAAGAAATATTTGTGGAAGTTTCTTCCTTATAAAAATTTATGATAAACAGTTATTAACTATTTATTTCAGCATTAAAATTTGCGTACTGTTTCTAGTACTTTTTCTTGTTTGTCATAAGCTTTATGAACACTTTCTTTTTCAGAAACTGCAGCTATTCCCACTCTCCAGAAGTTATCATATCCTTCTGTCATAGTTCCAGGCAAAACATCAATAACAGTAACTGTTGAAACATCAGATTTACGTGCTGCTTCAATTGCAGGTTGTAATTCCTCAATTTTAGTTACTTTAAATGCTTTAGCTCCATATCCTTCAGCAATTTTTACAAAATCAATTGGAATATATTCGCCAGACAATTTGCCATCATTTTCTCTGTATCTAAATACTGTTCCAAATGTATCACTGCCTTGTGCTCTTTGCAAATTGTGAATACATTGATGGCCATGATTATTAAATAATACAACATTGATTTTTTTGCGTTCTTGAAGGCTTGTAACAAGTTCTGAATGGCCCATTAAAAATACTCCATCACCAATAAGTGCGTATACTTCTTTATCAGGCTCAGCAATTTTTGTTCCTAAAGCTCCACCAAATTCATATACCATGCATGAAAAACCATATTCAACGTGATATGTCTTTGGATTTTTTACATTCCAAACTCTTTCAACATCTGATGGCAAGCTTCCTGAAGCCACAACAATAGTTTCATTTTCATTTAATATTTTATTAAGTTCCAAAACCATTCTTGTTTGGCTTAATCCATCTGGAAGAACAATATTAGAAAGTTCAGTTCTAATGTTATCCCATTTGGTTATAGATTCACTAACTTTATTTCCCCAATCACTGGTATAACTACCTAAAGCTTTATCTAAATCAGTAATACCTTCTTTAGCATCAGCAATAATTGCATTGGCATCTAGTTTTAATGCATCAAATCTGCTTACATTAATTCCAACAACTTCTGCCCCATGTGAGAAACTAAGTTTAGAATTAGTTACAAAATCGTTTAATTTTGTACCAACAGCTATTATAACATCAGCATCATTCATAATTTCATTTGCACATAGTGTTCCACATACCCCAGCACAACCTAAATAACCATCATATTGGTATGGTATTTCACCTTTGCCAGCTTGTGTTTCAGCAACTGGTATGTTATGAGCTTTGCAAAAGCTAAGAAGTGCTTCTCCTGCTCCACTATATCTAACTCCACCACCAGATATAACCATTGGTTTCTTAGCTTTTTTAATTATCTCAACAGCACGTTCAATAGAATCTTTAGAAGCAGGTCTTCTATCTAGATACCACACTCTTTCAGCAAAAAATTCTTCTGGATAGTCATATGCTTCTCCTTGAGAGTCTTGAGGCAAACAAATTGTTACTGTTCCAGTTTTTTCTGGGTCTGTAAGAGTTCTCATAGCATTTAACATAGCTGTCATTAATTGTTCTGGTCTAACAATTCTATCCCAATAACAAGAAACAGCTTTAAATGCATCATTTACAGAGACTGTATAATCTGCTTCATTTTCCATTTGTTGAAGTACTGGGTCTGGTTGTCTATCTGAATAAGTGTCCCCTGGAAATAGCAACAATGGAATTTTATTTACGGTAGCTGTTCCAGCTGCTGTTACCATATTTAATGATCCTGGGCCTGTTGAAGCTGTAGCTGCACAAATTGCACGTCTGTTATTTTGTTTTGCAAACCCTGTGCAAGTATGTGCAATCTCTTGTTCATTTTTTCCAGCTATATACATAATTTCATCTTGATATTGCCATAATGCTTGCCCAAGACCTACTACATTACCATGACCAAATACACCCATAACAGCATGCACAAATCTTGATTTTTCACCATCTACACTGATGTATTGTTTAGTTAAAAATTTTACCAAAGCTTGTGCTACTGTTAATCTAATTGTTTTACCCATATTTTTATACCCTCCAAATTAAATATTAAAACAAATCAATTTCTATATTAAATTTCAGGCCAATATTTTGCACCTGGTTTTTCAACCCACAAATGCTCTTCTTCAAATGTTGGAGCAAGATATGGATTTCCATCCAAATGTCTTATTATCCATAGAAAATACATTGCATACCCTGGTGCTGCAACTTGAGGATGAACCAAGTCTGGGTCAATTGTAATGGTGTCGTTGTGCTCAACCAATACTCCTTCATCACCCAATTTAACAAGTCCAAACCCATTTTCAGGGTAAAATTTATAATAATATATTTCTGGTTGATTGTGAGAATGTGATGGAAAACCAGCCCATTTCCCTGGATAATGAACGTCCTCACCTAACATAATATTAGATTCTGGAGCAAGCTTTTTATCCATTAAAGTTTTTACTATTCGTGTTCCAGCATCGTTCATATATCCTTTTCCACGTGTTTCAATTACAGAGTTTGATTTGTCTCTTAAGACACTAGCAAACAGGGTATCATTTTCTGTTCTTGAAACCGCAACTTCAGCGTCATCACTAATACCTACAATTTTTATTTTTATATTTTTATTTACATTAAGTGCAGCAAAATCATCGTCTAAAAAGCTATCTCTTTTTAGAACTCTTTTTTGATCTTCCCATTCAATTTCAATTTCTCCATAAAGAAGTAAATAAATTTTTTCCAATTTACTATCGTCTTCATAGACAGTTCCTTTTGTTAATTTTAAAATTCCGAAATCCATCATCATTTCTTTGCATTTTCCATCATGCTCAGTTATCATGTTATATCCTATTTGAAATTCACCTTGTGCTTTAAGTTTCATTATAATAGTCCTTCTTTCTAACTTAAAAATTTTATTGTATCAAAAGCAACTTCTTGTGCAGCTTCAATTGGCTTTTGCATAAGTTTTTGTCTATCAAACTCTTGTGGTTTTGCCAAAATTTCTGCTCTTAAAGTATCTCCAATTACTTTTCTAATAGCAGTACCCATATTTAATTTTCCTGCTCTTGTAGGTTTTAGCTTTAATAAATCTTCTCTACTTATTCCAGATGAACCATGGATTACTAAAGGAGCAGAACAAGCTTTTTCTACGCTTTCCAAAACATCAAATTTAATTGGTACAGTTTTGCCAACTAATCGGTGGATATTTCCAACAGATACTGCCAGCCAATCCATTTTTACATCTTCACACATTTTAGCTGCTTCTTTAGGATCTGTAAGCACTATATTTGCATTTCCTTGGCCCATATCACTATAAGGAACTGCACCTAACTCTGTTTCAAGATAAACACCTTTATTATGAGCTTCTTTTGTTAGTTCCATAGATATTTTAACATTTTCTTCAAATGGTAATTTTGACCCATCAAACATAACAGATGTAAATCCAGCATTAATTGCTCTTCTTACTGTTTCAGCGTTACTAGAATGGTCTAGGTGTACTCCTACTGGGACAGAAGACGCATTTGCCATTGAAATTAAAAGTGCTCCCCAATGTTCTAACTTTAAATCTCTTCTTGCATCACGGTTTATCATCAACAAAACAGGAACATTTGCTTTTTCAGCAGCTCTAATTATCGCTCCTGCGTCTTCATATCCAAATACATTAAATCCAGCAATTATTCGGTTTCTACTACTTGCATCTTTAACATAATCTTGGTCCCATTTCATTTTAATAACTCCTTCTCATGATTTTTTCTGTGTTCTTCTGCTGCCTTTAATGTAGGTATAGCGGGTGCACAGTCTATTTTTGTAAGAACTATTGATGCACAAGCAGAACCTAGTTGCATTGAGTATTCAATTGGTTTTCCTGTTAAATACCCATACATAAATCCAGCAGCATAAGCATCTCCAGAACCAAAAGTTTTAACTATATCTGTTTTAATTACTCCACAGCTAATAATTTTTCCGTCTTTTAAATATGCATCTGAACCTTTAGCACCGTCTTTTACAATAACTATTTCCGCACCCATCTTTAATAAAGCTTCTGCAGATTTTGCATTATCTTTATTTTCGGGCATTGATGTGTGCTCCACTACATCAAATTCTTCCCTGTTACCCAAGACTATATCAGCCATGTTACAAATTTTTTGATAACACTCAGAAGCCTCTTCCAGTGATGTCCAACCAAAAGGGCGATAGTCAATATCTATTACTATTTTAGTATTATATTTTTTAGCATACTCCATAACTTTAAACATAGCATCACGAGATGGGTTTGCTGAAAAAGCAGTACCAGACAAAAGTACAGTTTTAGATTTCGCTATTAAATCTTCGTTAATATCTTCAGGAGTAATTAACATATCTGCTGTTTTTTCTCTGTATAAATAAGTTCCATGATGAAACTCACTAGAATTGTCTGATGCATATGTTCCACTTCCATGTGCAGTTACAATTTCTGTAATTGCCAAGCAGTTTTTTGCACCAGTCTTATCTATACATAATCCTGAAACATCAATATTTTGTTTTTTAAATTCATTAAGAATATATTCTCCCATTCCATCTCCAGAGACTTTTCCAATAAAACCACTTTTAAGACCTAATTTTGCAGTACCTTGAATTATATTAGCAGGTGAGCCACCAATAGATTTTTTAAAAGTAGGGACATTTTCAAAAGTAGCATTTAATATAGTAGTATTAAAGTCTATTCCAGCCCTACCAACGGTAACAATATCAATTGTTTTTTCAAGTTGCATGGTTATACTCCTTAATTTTATATTTCATATCCATTTGATTTTAAATAATCTACACTTTGTTTAACATCTTGCAAACTATTATGAGAATCTCGAGGGTCTCTTTCTTGTTCAATGGTAATATATCCATTATAATTAACTTTTTCAAGAGCTTTTTTGATTTCTACATAATCAAGAGCACCTTTTCCTATAGGACACATAGTTCCTTGGGCACATCCATCAAAAAATTTAACTTCTTCTTTAAGAATACGTTTATATACTTCTTCGTTTACATCTTTAAAGTGAACATAGTCTAATCTATCACCATATTTTTGTATAAACTCTGAAGGGTTCATTCCTGAATAGTATAAATGCCCTGTATCCAAACAAAGCCCTGCTATTTCATAAGGAATATCTCTTACAATTTTTTCAATTTCATCAGCAAATTCAATGTATCCTCCAGCATGAGGATGAATAACAGGTCGTACTCCCCATTTATTTGCACGCTCACAAACAGCAATTATATTAGCAATAAATATTTTCCATTGTTCTTCTGACAATCTAGGTGCTTTATTATAATGTCCTGCTGTTATATCTCTTTCATCATGAAACCAGTCCATAACTGTCATGTATGGTGCTGGAAATTTTTGGCCTTCATAAGTTGGCAATTTTGGTAGTTTATCATCTGTTATTAATTTACATATGTCATCTACATAACTTAATACTTTTGATAAATTTTCAGGATCAAGCAAATCTTGAAATATAGTTCCTGCTACAATTGCAAGATCATTTTTTTCCAGTTCTTTTGATACCAATGGAACATCTATTGGCAAATATCCATATGGTCCTAATTCAATTGCTTTATATCCTGCAAGTTTAGCTTCCGCTAATACTTTTTGCCAAGGAGGATTATGTGGATTATTAATATCTTCTACACCCCAACAACCAGGTGCTCCGCAAATTGTAATACTCATTTGATTTGTCTGTCAAAACATTTTTTTATAAGATGTTACTAGTTTTGACATACTCCTTTCCAGTTTTAGTCGTTTCATCTTGAGATTTTACTATCCTACGTAACTTGTATTAATATTATTAATGAAGACTAACTTCTTTCCTTTTGGTACACAATTGCTATCGCAATCTTAGTATATAAGTTGGTCTTTTTGTATGTAATGGTAAATTTTATTCCATTACTTTGTAAAATGTTGTTATTTGTGATGAGTATAATTATAGAATAAACGATTAATTTTGTCAACGATATTAACTGATTTTGCATATGTATGATATTTTTATTATTTTTTTTTAGTGATATTTATTAATATGATAGGTTGTATATAGATATATTATATAATTTTACTATTAAATTTTTATATTAATCATATTTATTATTTGTTTTATCATCTTAAAAATATTATATAATAGCAAGATTTAATTTCGTTATTGCTACTAAATGATCAAATAATCGAAACCTTATTTAATAAAAAAAATAAATCAGTTTTTAAAACAGGCCTTTACTCACACCAAATGTAATTTTATATTGTTTTCCTTGCAAACTTTTAGATAATCTATAGGTATTTCATTAGTAATGATATAATTAATTTTATCCAAACTAGCTACCGTATACATTGATAATTTATTAAATTTTGAGGAATCCATCATCATATACCATTCACTTGCAATATCAGGAATGAGTTGATATATATATGTGCTTATTAAGCTTTTTACGGTGAAACCTTTTTGCATATCAAATCCTGAAGCACTAGTAAAAGCTTTATTTACTCTAATGTTTTTCATAATTTCATTTAAATTATTTGAACTTGAAAATAGTGATATTCCATCCACACTACTGACTTCTCCTCCAATTAAATATATTCTAACGCCTGCGTTTAACAGATCTTCTAAGGCAGTAATGTTATTAGTTATTACAGACAAATTATTAAATTTATATAGTAATTTTGCTAAAATTCCACAAGTTATCCCAGAACCTAAGAATATAATATCATTATCATTAATTTGTTCAACAGCTTTTTGTGCTAACTTTGTTAAAATTAAACTACCTTGAAGAATATCATCCGCATTTTTTGCTATTAAATTATTTTCATTAATTTTTAATTCTGCTCCTCCATAAAATCTTATAGCAGTTCCTTCTTTTTCAAGTTCACGTAGATATTTTCTAATTGAAACTAAACTAATATTATAATGCTCACTTAGTTCATTAACATATACTTTTTTGTTTATATAGAGTAAATTTCTAATTTCATCTATTTTTTTTGCCATATATGCACACTTCTTTCTTTGAATTTTAATATGTTCATTATAACTTTAGAAAAATTTTTTGTAAAGAGATAAACGATTTGTTAGAGATGGAATGTACAGAGATGAAAGTGGAAATGAAGTAACAATACATGTTACGAATTGAAAATTATAGGGGGTGAACAATGTTCACCTCCTATAATTTTAGTAATATTCCAAAAATTGCTCCGCCTAGAATGTAGACTATAGGATGCTTTTTGTACTTAATGATTGCTAAATATGCACATACACATAAAAACATTCTACTTAAAACATATAAAACTGTGGGTTGTATGAAAAATACTTTGTGGCTTAACTCTAGGCCTGCGGCACAGATTATTCCAGCAACAACGGGACGTATCCCATAAAATGCATCTTTTACATATTGGTTGTGACTAAACTTTGTAAAAAAATGAGCTATAATTATAATAAGTATTACAGAAGGAGTTACAAGGCCACCAACAGCAATGAGAGAACCAGGTATTCCTTCTATATTAAAGCCAATAAAAGTAGCAATATTTATTCCAACAGGTCCTGGAGTGGACTCAGCAATTGCAATTGCATCCAAAAGTTGCTGGTCTGTAATCCAGCCAGTTCTTTTGCCTAGTTCTTGTAGAAATGGAATAGTAGCAAGTCCGCCACCTAAAGCAAACAATCCTATTTTAAAAAAATTGTAATATAAAGACCAATAAATCATTTTGCACCTCTTTCGTTATGTTTTGCGAATAGGCCTATTAATGCACCAGATATAATAACATAAATAGGAGAAACATTTATTAATAATAAAATGGCAGCCATAACAAATAGACATGCTGTTAATTTTCCTTTTATAGAAGGCTTACCCATTTTATAAATTCCTTGGGCAATAAATGCTACTACGACAATTCTTATACCAGACAAAGCATGTTGAACCATTACATTATTTATAACCTGATCAAAAATTGCAGCGATTATAGTAATAATTATTAATGAAGGAGCAATCATCCCTAGAGTTGCAACAATAGCTCCAACAATTCCTCTTCTTTTAAAGCCAACAAAAGTAGCTGTATTAACAGCAATTATCCCTGGAGTCATCTGTCCAATTGCAAAATAATCCAAAACTTCTTCTTCTGTTGCCCACTGTTTTTTTATCACAATTTCCTGTTGTATCATAGGAAGCATGGCATAGCCTCCGCCAAAAGTGAATCCCCCAATTCTAAAAAACATACTAAATAGCTCTATCAATTCTTTCATCTTATCCCTCCAATATAATAGTCTAGTATAATTATATACAAAATTACAAACTATGAATAGGGATAAATATATTAAAAATATTGACTATATATCGTTATACTTATACAATAGGAAAAGAGCTCTAGCTTCTTAATTATTGGAAATAAAATTCGATGTACATATTTATGTATAGAAAGGGAAAATCATGTTAAAATTAACAGCAGTATTATTTATGACTATGGACCACCTTGCAGCAGGACTGTTTAGTGTGGGACTTCTTGAAGAAAATTTATATATTATTTTAAGGACATTGGGTAGACTTGCCATGCCCATTTTTGCTTATCAAATTGCATATGGCTTTATTAAGACAAGTAATTATCAAAAGTATTTAACTAGACTAACAATTATGACTATTGTGGCACAAGTACCTTTTTTCTTGCTAATGAACAACTGGAGAATTGGGTTGGATGATTTATTTCATTTTAATATGTATGAAGGATTATTTTCATATTGGAACATCGGACTAACTTTTATGTCAGCATTAATAATCTTAAAATTAACCAGTCTAGAAAAAAATGTATTTAACTATACATTGAGTTTCCTGGCTATATTGATAATAATTATATTTTCAGATGTTAGTGACTATGGACTTTATGGAATTCTAACAGTGCTTGTATTTTATGTGGCTATAAAACACAGTTTTAATTTTAATAAAATGTTTTTTATATTTTTGATTTTGAATATATGTTTTAATGAACTAGATATACAGACATTTTCTGTATTTAGTGTCTTGTTAATAAAATATATACCTCATAAAAGGTTTAAGCATGATAAATGGTTATTTTATATCTTTTATCCGACTCATATGTTAATTATATATTTTATAACTCAACTAGTATAAATCATAATTCTATATACTTTTATGGTGCTAATATGCACAAGTGTAAAGTTAAATGATATAATATTTTTAAATTATAGATCTGTTATTCATGATAACAGATTTAGTTACGTTTCTCTGTATCACAAATGACATTATCTAAAAGGAAAGGATAACAAGTATTGGGAGCAATATTTGTTATTTCAACGCAAGCTCTACATATCATGGAAAAACAGTTTCAAAATACAGTCAATCTTTTAGATGAGAAGTTGCAAATATATGATTTCAAACTTAAGCAATATCAAAAATTAATAAATGCATTGAATAAAAATAGTAGCTACTCAGCAAAAGTTACATATATCATAAATAATTGGTTTAGAAAAGTTGAATACTTGGATTTTAATAAGTTGCCTATGTCAGTCTTAAATTTACCTATTTAAACTCTATTTAACATCAATGTATCAAGATAACTATATAATTTACATATATTGGAATACTTTAAGGTGAAAATGTATAGGTTAAAGTATACTTTAAGGTAATATTATACATGTTAGAGTACAATTTAAAGTTACTTTATGGAAGTTAAAGTTTACTTTAAGGCGGTGGTATATAGTTTGATAAGCTGTTGATATTAATCTTAAATGTAGCTGAATCATACTCGATAGCAATTTATCAAGATGACTATATTGTTTGTATATTTTACTATACTGTAAGATTGTCTTATATGATTTAATAAAGTATCTAAGCTGGTCTTAAATTTGGCTGAGTCATACTCTAGAGTAATTTATTAAGATAACTATATAATTTACATATATTGGAATACTTTAAGGTGAAATTGTATAGGTTAAAGTATACTTTAAGGTAATATTATACATGTTAGAGTTTACTTTAATGCCACTTATTAAATATATTTGTAGTTGCTTATAAAGAGTAAGTATTTTGCTAGACCTTTACAATAGCCTCTGTAGAATATATAATTATGCTAAATAATACGTATGAAAGAGGATTATCCAATGAAAAAATTAGCGGAATTAATTTTTCCAAATATATCAAAAGTTCCACAAGACTATCTAAAGCTATATCCGATAAGAAATTTGGAAAATGATGCAAAAGTTACAAGATATGCTCCAAGCCCAACAGGGTTTCAACATATTGGAGGAATTTTTGCAGCCTTAGTTGCTGAGAGAATTGCAAAACAAAGTAAAGGTGTATTTTACTTAAGAATTGAAGACACTGACCAAAAAAGGGAAGTGGAAGGAGCTATTGATGACACTATTGAAACTATGCATAAGTATGGAATGTACTTTGATGAAGGAATGACTGGACAACTTTCTTTTAAAGGAGAATATGGCCCATATAGACAAAGTGAAAGAAAAGAAATTTATCAGACCTTTGCTAAGGATTTAATTGTAAAAGGGCTTGCATATCCATGTTTTACAACTTCACAAGAGCTGGATGAATTGAGAAAACGACAAGTTGAAGAAAAGCTGACTCCAGGATATTATGGTGAATTTGCAAAATATCATAACCTTTCTGAAGATGAATATATTGAAAAAATAAAAGAAGGAACTCCATATATAATTCGTTTTAAGTCTGATGGTGACTTTGAAAAGCGTGTTGAGTTTCATGACGAAATAAAAGGAGATATCTCTTTTCCAGAGAATAATCAAGATGTTGTAATAATAAAAGGTGATGGACTGCCAACATATCATTTTGCACATGTGATTGATGATACACTGATGAGAACAACTCATGTTACTAGAGGTGAAGAATGGCTTCCTTCATTACCTATACATGTACAACTTTTTGAAGCAATGGGATATCCACTACCAAAATTTGGCCATATTCCAACAATTAGAAAACAAGAAGGAGACTCTAGACGTAAACTTTCTAAAAGAAAAGACCCTGAAAGTGCTGTAACTTATTATGAAGAAGAAGGATATCCTGCTGAATGTGTTATTGAGTATTTGTTAAACCTTATAAATTCTAGTTACGAACAATGGAGAACAGATAACCCACTAGCGGATTATCATACTTTTATTGTACATCTTGATAAGATGAGCAAAAATGGAGCTTTATTTGACATTGTTAAACTTAATGATATGAGCAAAGACATTATTGCAAAGATGCCTGTTGAGAAAGTATATAACTATTATATAGTTTGGGCAGAAAAATTTGATAAGGAAATGTTTGAACTAGTTTTTAAACACAAAGAACAAACTGAACAATTTTTGGATATAGATAAAGATACTCCAAAACCAAGAAAAGACTTTGCTAAATGGAATGAAGTACGAGACAAAATAAAATATTTATTTGATGAATTTTTCTATAAAGAGCCTATTGAAAAAATTGAATTACCAAAAGGTGTTAGTATGGAACAAGCTCAATCAATAGTAAAAGGGTACAAGAAAGTTTATAATCCAGACGTTAATTCTCAGGAACAATGGTTTGAAGATTTAAAACAATTTGCTATAGATATTGGGTACTGTGCAAATAGAAAAGAATATAAAAACAACCCTGATAAGTATAAAGGAATGGTTTCAGATGTAGCAGGAGCAGTAAGGAGTGCCATTACTCATAGAAATAACAGTCCAGATTTGTATACTATAATGAAAATACTAGGTGAAGAAAGAACAAAGGAACGTTTTGAAAAATTTTGTATATTATAAATAATTCACTACTATAAGGCATACAATCCATTTTTGGAGATATATGCCTTTTTAAGATTTAAAATAATACTTGATAACACTGTGTTTCATACAGAAAAACAAGGTATTCACAATCAATTATAGTCTTATATTGATAAATATAAAAAAAATTTTAACAAGAGTGATTAATATTTCTTCAAATGGCAATAATATTATTATAGGGGTTTTAAATGAAAACTTATTGAATTTATATTTATTACATGCATTTTCTGAAGGAGGAATGTTTATGGAAAAAGAGGTAAAGTACATATATCCTAAAAGAGGTGATCTATATGAGGCCGATTTAGGGGTAGGAGATGGAAGTGAGCAAGCTGGAATAAGACCAGTTCTTATTATTCAAAATAATATTGGTAACCACTACTCTCCTACAGTAATATGTGTACCATTGACATCAAAATGTAAGAAAGATATGCCAACACACTATACTCTTACAAAAGAGCAATATGATTTTTTAACGTATGACTCTATTGTATTATGTGAGCAAATTAAAACTATTTCAAAAAGTAGATTGTCTCATAGGATTGGCATGGTTACAAAAGAAGATATGAAATTTGTTGGTGAAAAATTAAGTGTAAGTATTGCACTATAATATTTTAACTTATTTTTGAAGAAGCGTCTACAAGATGCTTCTTTTTGTGTTTTTATAAATATTAACCATTAGAATTAATCGTGTATATAAAATGCATATTCATGCATAATTATACATTTCGGAGTAATACCAATTATATAGGATGTAATTCACTAGTGAGAAGAAATATACTAGGGTATTTTGCCAATTGTATTTTGTTCGATATAGGTATATACTT
>LJDB01000055.1:40845-91858 GCA_001983455.1 Candidatus Epulonipiscium fishelsonii | reverse complement strand
CTTTAAATGTAGTTGTTTCATTAGTAGTTCTCCATAATTCACTTGATCCACTAAATCCTACTACAAATGTTGTTGCTGATGTTGTTATACCATCTTCAGGCATTGTTATTGCTGTTGGCGTGGTTATTTCACCTACTCCTGGTGTTTCTGTGCCACTACTTGTTACAGTTAATGTATCCTCTAAGTTAATTGTTCCTGATACTCCTCCTTCAATACTTACAGTATACTCTCCTACTGTTGTTATTGCTCTTGGTAATGTTACGCTAAACTCTTCTTTACCTTTAGCTATAGTCGCTGTACCTGTTGTTATTTCAGTACTATCTGATGATGTCACTGTTACTTTAAATGTAGTTGTTTCATTAGTAGTTCTCCATAATTCACTTGATCCACTGAATAATACTGCAAATGTTGTTGCTGATGTTGTTATACCATCTTCAGGCATTGTTATTGCTGTTGGCGTAGTTATTTCACCTACTCCTGGTGTTCCTGTATCACTGCTTGTTACAGTTAAGGTATCCTCCAAGCTAATTATTCCTGAAACTCCTCCTTCAATACTTACAGTATAATCTCCTGCTGTTGCTATTGAGCTTAGTAATGTTACGTTGAACTCTTCTTTACCTGTAACTATAGTTGCAGTACCTGTAGCTATTTCTGTGCTATCTGATGATGTAACTGTTACTTTGAAGTTAGTTAATGCATTAGTAGTTCTCCATAATTCACTTGATCCACTAAATCCTACTACAAATGTTGTTGCTGATGTTGTTATACCATCTTTAGGCATTGTTATTGCTGTTGGCTTTGTTATTTCTTCAGTTTGACTTTCTTCTTCAACAGTGACTTTTCCTTTTATGCTGAAATTTTTACCATCAGAAATGGTTATTGTGTAATCTCCTGATTCAAGATCTTCTGAAATGTCGCTAATCTCAAAGCAATCTTCATCTTCCTTTAATTCTACAACTGCTGTTATTGTAATATTATTATCTTTTACTAAAGTTGCTTTAAATTTTGTATCGTCATTTTCATCTTCCCATTTATTGTTGTGACCAGTATATTTTATGCTAAATTCATCATCACCTGAATTAATTTCAATAGGTGTAAGACTTGTTGGTGCTTTTGGTGATACTACAGGTGGTACAGGTGGTGGTGTGTAGTCATCGTAGTCATCGTAGTCATCATCGTCATCATCGTCATTATCATCGTCGTCATAATTGTAGTCATCGTTATCATCGTCGTCATAATTGTCGTAATCTTTATTGTAATATTCAGGCTCTGGCTCTTCATATTTATCAAGAGTACTTCCTTTTTGAATAACTCCACCAATTTCAACATTAATACTACTATCACTTACTTCTACTTTCCTTGGCGTAATTGATGATACAATGTCTTCAACTTTTGCTACAAGGGTTAAAATTTGACCTGACCCTTTAATATCAACTTTTTCTTCAGCTATAATCTCTGTAACTTGAGAAGCAGTATCCATAACGATATCAACTAGTCTGTCAAATTCACTAACTAGTGAGTCTAGTGTTTTTTCAACCTTAACTTCTTTAACTTTAGCTTGTTCAAATTCAACTTTAGCACCATAAGATATAATAATATCTTCAAATGCTCCTGTTAAAATAAGTTTAGCTTTTGGTGCTGTTTTAATATTAAGTGCTACTACTCCTTCGTTTGAAATCCTGACAGGCATAACAGTTTTAACTTTAAATTGTTTGTGGAATTTTCCACCTTTAATTTTGATAGAGTTTTCTCCTCCACCTTCGACAACAACTTCACCAGTAACTTCAACATTGTTTAGTTCAATATCTCCATCACCAACTCCTTGTGCAATATAAAGGTTTCCGTCGATTGTCATATTGTTTAACACAACATCCCTAGAGCTAATTAATAAGCTTCCATTAACGTTGTGTGAATATGTACCTGCTTCAGTAATCATTCCAGCTGTAAGCTTGTCTGTAATTTTAACAAATTCCGATTTTGTAACAGGTGCTGATGGACTAAATAGAATATTTGTTGCAATATATCCGTTTGTGTACATCGCTACAATACTTTCTTTTGCCCAGCTTGAAATGTTATTTCTATCACTAAATGGAAGTTTTGTGTTTGTATCTTTTGCTGTTATACTATATGCATTTGCAAGAGCATACATCATTTCTTCTCTGCTTACTGGTTGGCTTGGATTAAATGTATTATCTGTCTCATACATAACTTCAGCACTACTAATTTTTGCTATTGCGTCTTCATTTACATTTCCTATTGTATCTGTAAATGCAACTGCTTTTGATACGTCATAATATTCAAAAATATTAACCAAGTAAGTTGCAAGCTCTCCTCTTGTCATTATTGAATTAAGCTTTCCACTTACAACATCTTTATTTGGCCATGGTATTGGTTCAGGTGCTTGAATATGTACCAACAATTGATTTGCCATTACTGGCATTGCAGTTGTTGTAGTCATTAATAAGGCTAAAGCCATAGATAGTCTTGCTTTTTTTATTCTATTTGACATATATATTTTCCTCCGAATGTTCTTATAAAATTGTTATCAATTAAATCATATATTTTTAATGATTAATAATAGCGTTTTATTACTGTTAATCCCACTAGTTTTACACAGTATTATATAAATGCATAAACAACCACTAGTTTTACACAGTATTATATAAATGCATAAACAACCACTATTTATCTATATCATAACACTGTAATTGTTTTTAATATTATAAAAATCATATTTTTAAACTTATTTTAATTTTAAACTACACGTTAATACTAACACGCCCCATCCCTGTAGTCAAGTATTTTTTCCTAAATTTTGTATATAGCTTGTTACAGCTCCCCTCTTTATTCATTAATGTGATATCATCATTCAACAACGTAGTATAAATAGAAATAGTAATCGTGATATCTAAAGTGTGTTATATAGAAGATACTTAATGGTAATAATATTATTCGAGAGGTGAAACAATGGAAATTATATTTGGTAAATTTGGAAGCGGAAAAACTTCGCTATGTTATTCACAAATTGAACAAGAACTACAAAAGAATAAGTATCAAAAATTAATTTTACTAGTACCTGAACAATTTAATCTACAAATACAATGGGAATTATCTTTGAAACTAAATCATGGATTGTTATTTGCAGAAGTATTAAGTTTTAAAAACTTAGTAAAATATGGACTAAAAAGTGAAATATTTAGAAAAACACCAATTATTGATGAGCTTGAAAGAATTATTATATTGAAAAAGCTTATAGAAACCCACAAAAAAGAACTAGAGATTTTTTCAAGAAGTCAATATGGATTTCTTGATTATCTCAACCAATTTATAACTAGTTGTGAACAAAGTGGTATTGGACATAAAGAACTAATTAATTTGGAACAAAAAGAAGGAGTTTCTTCTGTATTAAAAGCCAAGACTAGAGATATATCAAAAATTTACACCTGGTTTGAAGAGTATATACACAACAAATTTTTAACAGTAGAAAAAAGTGGCGAAGTACTAATTGATATATTAAAAAATGAAAATTTATTTAAAGGAGCAAAAATTTGGGTTGATGGATTTTACAGCTTTACACAAGTACAACTAAATATTTTAATTCAACTAGCTTTGCAATCTGATAGCATAAGCATCACTTTACCAGCAGATAAAATGTATTCCGATAACGATTTGCTACATCAAAACAACATATTCTTTGAAAGTATAAATACTTTTAAAATTATCTCAAAAATGTGTAAGCCAAATGATATTGAGGTTACAACAAGATTTTGTGAGCTATCAAATATGCAAATCGACCCAGATTTAAAGTTACTGCAAGAACAATATATAAATCCATATAGAAAATATACAGCTAAAACAAGTAGCAGTATAAAGTTATGTAAATATCCAAGTATAGCTGTTGAGGTGGAAGAAATAGCGAAGCAAATTAAGAGCTTTGTTATAGACCAACAATATAGATATAACGAAATTGTTATTTTAGTTGGAGATATATCTAGGTATAGATCCTATGTAGAAACAATTTTTAAAGAATATGAAATACCTTATTTTTTGGATGAAAAGAGAAATATTCATACAAACAGCCTAGTGACAACTATCATAAGTTTACTAGATATAATGATAAGTTCTTGGAGCTATAAGTCAATAAGTCAGTTATTAAAAACTCAAACGCTACCTTTTTCATCTGAACAAATCGATAAAATAGAAAATTATATTCTTGCACATGGTATAAAGACCCGCAAAAAGTGGCTTACAGAATGGGCTTATGGTGAGGAAGATTTGGAAGAACTAAATCAGCTTAGACTTAGCATTGTAGAAATCATTAAATCTGTTGAAAACGAACTTTACTTGGATAAAGGAAAGCTTACGGTAGAAAAGATAAGCTGTGTGATTTATCATTTCCTTAACAGTATTAATGCATATGAACAGGTTGAGCAGAAAGTTGTATATCATAGGTTGCATGGTAACATTGCTCAAGAGCTTGAAAACAGCCAAATTTGGAACCAAGTAATTGAGGTATTTGAACGCTTGGTTGATATATTGGGAGATGAAAAAGTTTCTTTATTAACATATAAGCAAATTTTGGCAACTAGTTTCAGTTACATTAAGATGGGTATTATCCCCGCTTCACAAGATCAAGTCTTGATTGGAACAATTTGTAGAACTAGGCTTCCACAACAAAACATAGTCTTCTTGATGGGAGTTAATGAAGGTGTGTTACCAAAAATTAATGAGGATAGACCCCTATTTTCAAAAATGGATGAGATGATGTTAAAACATGCGTATGAACATCAGGAAAATGACAAGACATATCAGACCTTTATGCAAGATGAAACTTATAAAACGGAACTGTCTATGTTTACAGCTTTAACCCGTGCAAAACATAAGCTCCTGCTTACAGCACCACTAAATGATGAGAGTGGAAAATCTATCAAACCATCAACATTATACTATAAAATCAAAAAGATGTTTACAGAAAGTGAAACTACTATATCTAATGGGATATATTCACCCAATGCAACATTTGGTGAACTTGGGAAAAATGTCAGAATGTTTTTAGAAAACCATATTCAACTTGAAAACGAATGGCGAGACATGTTAGGTTGGTATTTACAGAATCCTCTATGGAAACCCCGTGTAAAAGCTATTTCAGAACGATTGACCTTTGTAACGCAACAAGATTACCTAGATAAAAAAACAGCTAAGTTATTATATCCAAACAGTTTAAACACCTCTGTCTCTAAACTAGAAACTTTTAGGAAATGTGCTTGTTGCTACTTCTTAAAATATGGATTAAAAGCGTCCGAAAGAAAAATTTTTCAATGGAATAGTGCTGATATCGGCCAGATTTTTCATTCAATCTTAGAAACATATCCAAAAGAACTTAGTAAAATAAACAAAACTTGGACCACAGCCGAACAATCAGAACGAGAAGAATGTTTAAAAAGTGCTGTAGAACACAGCTTAAAACAATATAATGCAGCCGAAATTGAAAGTGGTAGAGGAAAATACACTTCATACAGAATTGAAAACATCACAGGCCGAGCAATAAACGCCCTAACTTATCAACTTTTGCAAGGCAAGTTTGAACCCAAAGAATATGAAGTTGACTTTGCACTAACTCCTATTGCTATCAATCTTGGAGAAAATACACTTTATCTAAAAGGAAAGATTGATAGAGTGGATGTTTATACCAGTTTTGGCGAAGAATATAGCAAAATAATAGACTATAAGTCTGGCCAAAAAAAGTTTGATTTACTAGAAATGTATTATGGATTACAACTTCAATTGTTATTATATTTGGACGCTTACCTTAAACTTAACCAAGATGCTAAGCCAGCAGGAATGTTTTATTTTAATATAGATGTAAAAACTAGTGAACTTAACAAACTTAAAGATATTAAGGAAATAGACTTAATAAAGCAATTTAAACTTTCTGGATTAACACTAGCAAATCAAGAAGTTATCGAAGCTTTTGACGAAAAGATAACAGGCAATATAATTCCTGTTAAGTTTAAAAAAGATGGCACACTAGACTCATATTCTCAAGTAGTAGACGAAAATTTATTTGATGACTTAAGAAAATTTATTTATAAAAAAATTAAAGATCTGGGTAATGATATAATAAGCGGAAAAGTTAGTGCAACTCCATATAATCTTAAAGGAAAAAACGCCTGTGAGTATTGTCAATATAACTTAATTTGCCAATTTAATAACAAAGATAAAAGAAACGGATATGACAACTTGGAGAGTTTGAACAAGAAAAACATTTGGAACTTGATAAAATGTGAGGTAAAAAACAATGAAATGGACTAAAGCACAACAAACAGCAATTGAACTTAGAGACAAAAATATATTGGTATCAGCAGCAGCAGGCTCTGGCAAAACTGCCGTATTAGCTGAACGTATATTCAGAAGAATAAAAGATGAGTTTATTAATGTAGACAGATTTCTAGTTGTAACTTTTACAAAGTCGGCTGCTGATGAAATGAAAGAAAGAGTTTTCAACAAAATATCAGCTGAAATTGAACAATTTCAACAAGCAGATTTGATGAATGATAATGATTTAAATTTATTGAAGCACCTTGAATATCAAATTGAAATTTTGCCACAAGCATCAATTTCTACTATACACTCATTTTGCAAAAAAATTATCACTTCATATTTTAGCAAAATAAATATTGATCCAAATGTAAAAATTGGTTCAGAAGCAGAAGTAGCCGCACTAGAGCTTGATATTGCTGAAAAAGTTTTGGAAGAACAATTTGATAAAGAAAATAATAACGAAGTATTTTACCAAGTAATAGATACTTTTACAAACCTAAGAGGTTTGGATAATTTAATTGCAATAATATTAAAGATAGATAAATTTTCTAAAAGTACTGTTTTCCCTACACTATGGCTCAACCAAAAAGTAGACATGTTAAAAGAATTAAAAGACATCACAAAAAGTATATGGGCAACCACTATGCTTGAAAATATGAAAAGTGAAATATCAGATATTATTTCACTTTATGATAATATCATTAGACTGTGTAAAGAACCAAATGGCCCTTATTTACACCTAGATTTAATAGTAGATGAACAGCAACAATTGAAATCTTTAAATGTTTCCAATCTACAAACTCTTGCTACATCTATAAACGCAGTGAAATTTCAACGGCTTACAAATAAAAGACAAGATTGTAATGCTGATATAAACGCTCAAGTTAAGGATTATAGGGCAACAGCAAAAGAGTTAGTGATAAAAATTAAAGATACTTTAGTAACATTTTTAGATAAAGATTTCATTGACCAGTCTATTCTTTCTAATAAGGTAATTGAAGAAGTCGTTAGAATTGTTAAGCTATACAATAAAGAGTTCTCTATAGCAAAAAGAGATAGAGGAATAGTAGATTATAACGACCTAGAACATTATGCTTTGAAGTTGCTAGTAGGATTAGATGAAAATGAGCAACTATATTACACTGATGTAGCTATTGAACTATCTAAATATTATAAAGAAGTATATATCGATGAATATCAAGATTGTAATAATGTTCAAGAAATAATATTGGGCTCAATTGCAAAAGCTAGTGAACACGGTGCAACTCAGTTTATGGTGGGTGATGTGAAACAAAGTATATATAAGTTTAGACTTGCCAACCCCAATATATTTATTAAAAAGTATCAGACTTGGGCAAAAGCTACAAGCACTGATATAAAAGAGAAAAATGTATGCGTTGATTTATCTCAAAACTTTAGAAGTAGAGAAAATATTGTTAATGCTATAAACGATATTTTCTCTCAAATTATGAGTCCTAAGCTTGGTGGTATAACATATGATGATGACGCAAAACTAAAAGTTGGTAATTTGTATAACGAAACTGAAGTGGACCCAAGTTTTGTATCAGATAAAGTTGAAATGCACCTTATTCAGACTAATTTGCTGGAAGAGCAAGAACAACAAGCAAACGTAACAAGTGAATATATTTCATCCCATTTAGAAGCAGAAATGGTGGCTACAATTATAGATAAAATTCTAAAAGGAGAAGGAAATCCTAAAAAAATCTTTGATACAGATTTAAAAGAATATAGAGATGTGCAACCGAAGGATATCGCTATTTTACTGCGAGCAAAAGCATCCTCCACTTATTTTGAAGAAGCACTTGTACAAAGGGATATTGAAGCACATATCGAAATAGACTCTCCATTTTTAGAAGCAAATGAAATTAAATTTATGCTTAGTATGTTACAGATTATAGATAACCCATTGCAAGATATACCTCTACTTGCAGTATTACGTTCCCCTATTGTAGGAGCTTCACTGGATGATTTAGTATATATTAAAAATACAGCTCCACAAGAGCATTTTTATACATGTCTTCAACAATACTTACTGGACACTGCTCATGTGGAAGAAGGTACAATTGTTTCAATCAGATGGTTTTATGATTTAATACATTCATTTAGAAAATTAAATACCGCTACTACTCTTGAGGACTTAATAAGCCGATTGTATACGGAAAGCGGATATTATAGATATGTAGGGATGTTAAAAGACGGAAAGAAACGTCAGGCAAATTTAAGATTGCTTAAAATACACGCAACTAAATATGAAGAACGAGTAGAGAGTGGACTATTTAACTTTTTACAATATCTAAAAAAGGTAGACAAAGTTGGAGATAAGCTGGAACAAGCTAAAGTGTCTACCAGTGAAAACGTAGTACGTATTTTAACAATCCACAAAAGTAAAGGATTGGAATTTCCTATTGTATTTGTGTGCGAAACTCATAAAGGATTTAGCAGCAAGGATTTGCAGGGCGAATTACTGCTTCATCATGAACTAGGTATTGGAGCTAAATATTTAGAAGATAATTTTAAATATGAAACTTTACCTTATAGTGCTATTAAGCAGGCTATTAAGCAGGAAAGCTTATCTGAAGAAATGAGAATTTTGTATGTTGCACTGACTCGTGCTAGAGAAAAGTTGTTTATTACAGGAAGCATTTCTTCGTATAATAAAGTGTTACAGAAGTGGCTTAATTACGGCAATAGAAATGAAGAACAAATATTATTAAATGGATTAAAAACTAATAGTAGCGAATTAAATTGGATTGGAAAAAGCATTGTTTCACTAAAAAATGTTATAAGCATAGTGCAAAATAATAATGTGAATTTTGAATTTAATGGAAAATCCACTTGGGATATCAAGATTTGGAACGAAAAAGAAGTTCAATTAAAGCAAGATGAAGATAGAGCAAAGAACGAGCTAGACACTTTACTAAATCAAAATAACACTATTGATTACAGTGGACATAGAGATCAAATTTATAGTAGACTAGACTTTTTTTATAAATATAATGATATCATTAATCTTCCAAATACAATTTCTATTTCTGATTTAAAAGAAATTAAACAAGGTCAAAGTAACTTTGAGCAAGTTAGGCCTGAACCAAGGTTTATAAAAAAAGATATTCCTATTAAAGGTGTTGCAAAAGGAACTTTAATTCATGAAGTTTTTGAAAGAGTAGACTATTTAAAGTATCAATCAAGGAACGCATTACAAGACGAAATTAATAGACTAATAAATTTAAATAAACTTTCTCCTGAAGTGAAAAATATTATAAATTATAAACGACTGGAGGCTTTTGCTCAATCAGATGTGATAAACCGAATGAGAAAAGCAGAAATATCTTTTAAAGAAAAATCTTTTGTATATTTGCTTGATGCACAAATTATTGACCAAAAATATCAATCTGAAAAAATTGTTCTTCATGGCGTAATTGATGCTTGCTTTATCGAAAATGGAAATATTACCCTTATTGACTATAAAAGTGATTATATAAACCAGCAAATTCTGGAAGAAGAAATAAGTAGAATCAAAAAAACATACCAGCTTCAACTAGATTTATACGCTCTGTCCCTTAGTGATATCTTAAATTTACCTGTGCAAGAAAAATTAATTTATTTATATAGTATAAATAAGTGGGTTACGATGGAATAATAAATAAAGGTGAATGGCGTAAGATTTTTTTCTTATGTTAAAATAAACGATGACCTAGTTCAAATTTTGAACTATTTTATTGTTGAAAAGTAAGATAAAGTATACTTTTATCAGCTTTACCTAAATTTTATAAATATAGTAAGGAGAGGTAACTATGACTAAAAGAGAAGTTGACCAAGTTGTGAAAGAAGTAAGGGAGAAATTAAAAGTTCCTGAAAAAAAATGTTGTTGTAAAAAAAGATGGGTATGTTTTGGATTTGCCGTAGTTGCAGTCCTTGCTGGTGGTCTTGTATATTGGGTAAAATCTAAAAAAGACGAAGAAATCGATGATTACGACGATTATTTTGACGACGATGATGACGATTTCGACGATGATAATATCTATGATGATGATGATGAAGTTGAATATGTTGAAATCAAAAACTTTGAAGATGACGACGATGATATTGTTATAGAAGAAGATATTATAGAAGAAGATAAATAAAAAAATTTAATTTGCAGTAGCTGTATAATTGTACAGCTACTTTTTAATAATTTAATTAGGAGGAAAATTTTATGATAGTTGTTGTTGCAACAAATTATTTAATCCCAGAAAAAAAACAAGAATATATGGATGTAGTAAAAAAACTTGTTGAGGAGACTAGAAAGGAGAAAGGATGTATTTCTTATGTTTTTAATGAAGATATGGATGATCCAAATAAAGTAGCTTTTATTGAAAAATGGGAAAGTAAAGAAGCACTAGATGCTCATTTTAAAGCTCCTCATTTTGTAGAATTAACTCCGAAGTTGAGTGAATGTCGTACAAACCGTGAAATCAATTTTTACAAAGAAATAATATAGTACTAGTAAATACACTAGAACTATAAGAAAGCATAATATACTTTCCTACTATAAATAATTAATTAGGTGATAAACATGAACAAAAAAACAATTTTTAGCGGAATGCAACCATCTGGAGTTATAACTCTAGGGAATTATTTGGGAGCGTTGAAAAATTGGACTACACTACAAGATGAATACAATTGTTTATATTGTATTGTAGATATGCACGCAATAACAGTGCGTCAAGATCCCGCTACTCTTAGAAAAAGCTCCAGAAATTTATTGATGCAATATATTGCTTCTGGACTAAATCCTGAAGAAAATATAATTTACTACCAATCACACGTTCCAGCTCATGCTGAATTAGCTTGGATTTTAAATTGTTACACATATATGGGTGAACTTTCACGTATGACTCAATTTAAAGAAAAATCCTCTAAGCATAATGAAAATATAAATGCAGGCTTATTTACCTATCCTGCTTTAATGGCAGCGGATATTTTGCTATTTCAAACGGATGTTGTTCCTGTTGGAATTGACCAAAAACAGCATCTTGAAATTACAAGAGATATAGCTATTCGATTTAATTCGATATATGGTGACGTGTTTAAAGTTCCTGAAGTATATCTTGGCAAAGCTGGTGCTAAAATAATGAGTCTTCAAGATCCGCTTCGCAAAATGTCCAAGTCTGATTCAGACGTAAACGCAACAATATCTTTAATGGATGATCCAGACACAATTGTTCGTAAATTTAAAAGATCTGTTACAGATTCATTTGCAAAAGTAACATTTGATGAACAAAATCAGCCTGGAATTAGCAACTTAATAAATATTTATTCAGCGGTGACTGGGGACAGCATTGAGACTATTGAACGTGAATTTGAAGGAAAAGGATATGGTGACTTTAAACTTAAAGTTGCTGAAGTCGTAATTGAAGAGCTACGACCAATTCAACAAAAATTCGAAGAGCTTTCAAAAGATAGTGCTTATATTGATAATATTATTAAGGAAAATGCAAAAAGAGCAAATTACCTTGCTATGAAAACTCTTAGAAAAGTTCAAAAGAAAGTGGGATTTCCACCTATTCCAAAATAAATCGCATCAATTTCATTGCTAATATGTACAAAACTAAATGGTAAATATTTGTATATTAAAAAGGAGCACCTAGTGCTCCTTAACTACTGATTTATTTAGTTTTATTCGTAATAACGGATTTAGGAACAACGTGACTAAATCTGTCATTATCTGTCATTTGTTTCAAGTAGCGTTTGGATAAAATGATTATATTGAATCATTTTTGCTACTAGAAATAAGATTAAAAATAACTTTCTCAGACTTGAATGGTTGATCTATTTCCTCTATATTAGCGGGAATTACTGGTTCTATTTCTTCTGTATTAGTATGAGATTTAGATTTTGAATTTACTTGCTCTATAGCACTTGCCATAGTAAACCCTTTACCACGACCAATAACTTGTGAAGCTGCTGAAACAGTAACAAAAGCATGTTTATCAGTTGAAATAACAATAGATTTTACTTTTGCTAATTCACGAATGCCGATATTAGTATACAAAATATATTTTCTTTTGTTTGTAAAGGCCCCAATTGCAGGGATAATAGTTACTCCTCTATGCAAATCTATAAGTAATTTATTAGAAATTGATTTGTAGTGCTCTTCATCAGTAATAATAAATAAAGTTCGCTTTTGATTGACTCCGTCAACAACAAAGTTTGTTACACAACTTGCTACAAACATAGTGCTTAAAGTAAGAACCGCAATATCAATCCCAAAGAAGAAAATTGCAATTCCCAATATAACGGCATTAATCATTAAACTAACAGAAGCCATGCTAATTGAGAAATATTTATTTGCAATTTTGGCAAGAATATCAATACCACCACTGGAGGCATCAGCACGAAATATTATTCCCATTCCAACTCCGTTTAATATTCCGCCAACAACAGCAACGGAAAGTTCACTAGTCATTGGAATTTTGAAGGATTGTGTTACTTCTATCCAAAAGGAAAGCATTAGCATTCCATATAGACTATAAGCTAAAAAGGAACGTTTTAAGAAAAATATTCCTAAAATAAAAAGTGGGATGTTACAAACAACAAGTACTAAACTTATATTTATATCATATAAAAAATATAAAATCATGGCGATTCCACTAATTCCGCCACTAAGTAATTTGTTGGGAACAAGAACTCCATTTGTGGCTAATCCCATTAGGGAACTACCCACAGTAATAAGCAATAAACGAATAATATCAGTTTTTAATGATTTCATTTTTTTAGGCTCCATAAAATTTTAGTATATAATTAAATATTATAGACATATATTAAAAAAAATCAAGAGCTTTTGAAATAAAATAATATTAAAAAAAAAAGGATTATACTAGGAGGCTTTATGAAATTTTATACAGATATTCATGTACACACCATTTCAAGCGGACATGCATATAGCACAATACTTGAAAATATTACCTTTGCGGAAAAATCAGGGCTTAAAATTTTAGGAATTACTGACCATTCAGATTTTTTGCCTGGTGGAGCTCATATATTTCATTTTAGTAATTTAAAAATAGTACCTCGAAAAGTAAACGATTTGATAATTTTAAGAGGTATGGAAGCAAATGTTATGGATTATGAAGGAAATATTGATATAAATGAAGAATATGCTTTAAAAAGTTTAGATTATGTTATAGCAAGTTTTCATCCACCTTGCATTGAATTTTGCGAGGATAAATCTACAGTTACAAAAGGCATAATTGGTGCTATGCACAATCCATGGGTAAAAGTTATTGGTCACCCTGGAGATAACCGTTATCCTTTTAATGCCGAAGAAGTTGTTAAAGCTTCAAAGCAAACTGGTGTAATTTTAGAAATAAATGATGCATCATTTAAACCTACTAGCGTTAGACCTGGAGTAAAAGAAAATCTAATTGAAGTCTTAAAGTATTGCAATAAATATGACATGCCTATTATGGCTAATACAGACGCTCATATATGTTGGGAAGTTGGAGAATTTTCTTGTTCAATTGCATTTTTAGAGGAAATAAATTTTCCAAAAGAGTTAATACTTAATTTATACCCCGAAAAGTTGCTAGATGCTTTAGGAATTTCAATTTAGGAGAATTACTATGTTAGAAGGATTAAATGAAATGCAAAAACAAGCGGTACTTCATACGGAAGGTCCGCTTCTTGTACTGGCTGGTGCTGGTTCAGGAAAAACAAAGGTTTTAACTCACCGTATTGCCCATCTTATAAATAACAAAAATGTAGCACCCTGGTCAATACTTGCGATAACCTTTACAAACAAAAGTGCTAAAGAAATGAAAGAAAGAATTAGTGGATTGATTGGAGAAGCTAACACACGAGATATGTGGGTTAGCACCTTTCACTCTATGTGTGTAAGAATTTTACGTCGGGATGGCGAGAGATTAGGATTTAATAAATATTTTACAATATATGATTCATCAGATCAAAAGGCTCTAGTTAAAGAAGTTATGAAGTCAAAAAATATAAATGAAAAGACTTTGAAACCCAGTGAAGTCATAGCATATATAAGTAGTAATAAAAATCAATTTATATTGCCAAATGAAGCTATTACAGAATCAAATTTTAGAACTAAGATTTTAGCCGAAATTTATTTAACTTATCAATATAAATTAAAGGAAAATAACGCTTGTGACTTTGATGATTTGTTGCTAAATACATGTGTATTATTCCAAAATAATCCTGATGTACTAGAAAATTATCAAAAAAAATTTAAATATATATTAATTGACGAATACCAAGATAGTGCGACACGTTGTAATATGAAAAGTATTGCCTAGATTGAATAAATCTAAGAACTAATAATTTGATAAGTCAAATGAGAGAGTAACGTCTCGAAGGGCTTACTCTAATACTCCGAATAGCGTTTATAAATTAAGATATAAAGGTTATAAGCTCGGTGAAGGCGGCTGAGAATACACCCTAAATTTACAATAGTAAACAGGAAATGTGAACCAGAGGTGGTCAAGTGTGTGATAGGCCGGGAGTCTATAAAATATCTATGGTTAGAATGTTTAGAAAACTGACGAACTTCCGAATGAAAGGTTCTAAAGGTATGAGGTATAGAAATGTACTTGAATGTTAATACATTCATATCAGAGGGTGAGTAAAAATTATCTTTATGAAAATCCTTATATTCTTACAGGGAATATTGTTGATACAGGACTAGAGGAAGAACCTAAGGGTATATGTAACAGATAGAATTATTGGAACGTGGAAAGCTGGGAATGTGGAGCAAACTTAATAAGCTATGAAACAGTTATAAGGAAAGATTTATGAAATTATAACTTATATTAATCCCAGTAAGAGTAGTGCCATAGTACCGAGGAAGTACTTAATAAATACAGAGGGATAGGCACAAGCCATTAAATAAATATTAATTAAAATTATTTCATGTAAATAAATTTTACAATTAAGGGTTCAGTTGAGACTAAGAAAGATTACAAATTTAAAGTAAAGGAGTAATCAACCTTAAACAATGTATAATATGGAAAAAAAAAGCTTTTTAAAATTACAACTAAAATCAATGAAAAAAAATATTCTAAGGTTTAATGAATATTATAATTCAAAGCATATATTAGACAATCTTTATAGGCAAAGCTTACAAGGTTGCAAGTTTAATAAACTATATAATCTCATTATTAGAGATGAAAATATATTACTAGCATATCGAACAATCAAAACTAATAGTGGAAGTAAGACAGGTGGCGTGAATAATCACACAATAGAATATTGGGAACATAAAACAGTAGAAGAATTTCTAAATTATATCAAAGCTAGATTAAGTGATTATAAACCTCAAAAGGTAAGAAGGGTTGAAATACCTAAAGATAATGGTAAAGTCAGACCATTAGGCATACCAACAATAGAAGACAGAATTATACAGCAGTGCATCAAACAAGTGCTGGAGCCTATATGTGAAGCGAAGTTTCACCCTAATAGTTATGGTTTTAGACCAAACAGAAGTACAGAACACGCAATGGCATATCTAGTAAAAAAGATAAACCTTGATAAAAATTACTATTTAGTAGATATAGACATCGCAGGATTTTTCGATAATGTAAATCATGGAAAATTAATAAAACAAATGTGGGCTATAGGTATACAAGATAAGAAACTAATCAGTATACTAAGTTCCATGTTAAAAGCTGAAATAGATGGTATAGGAATACTCACAAAAGGAGTGCCTCAAGGAGGGATTTTGTCACCATTATTATCTAATATAGTGTTAAATGAATTAGATTGGTGGATTAGTGACCAATGGGAAACCTATAAATCAAGAGCTCAATATTCGGATAACTCCTCAAAGTATGGACATCTCAGAAAAAAGTCCAATTTAAAAGAAATATATATTGTTAGATATGCAGATGATTTTAAAATAGCATGCAAGAATAAAGAGACAGCCGAAAAGATATTTTATGCCACTAAACAATGGTTAAAAGAAAGATTGAATTTAAATATTAGTGAAGAAAAATCAAGTATAACAAACTTGAAAAAGGCTAATTCCGAATATTTAGGTTTTAAGATTAAAGCTAAACGTAAAGGCAATAAAATAGTAGCTAAAACTTATATGACAGATAAAGCAAAAAAGAAAGCAGAAGAAAATATAAGAAATCAAATAAAATATATCCAGAAAAGCAATAATCCTTATACGGTTTATTTACTAAACAGGATAATAGCAGGACTACACCACTATTATCAAATGGCAACTGGAGTTAATAGTGATTTCTCAAAAATAGAACATAATCTTTCTCAGAGTCGCAAAACTAGGTTAAGAAGTGTAACAACAAAAAATGGAGAACAGAGTACAGAATATATTAAAAAATATTCTCACTATGGAGGAAAAATTATATATGCTATGAAAATAGCAGTCTTTCCTATAAACGGGGTTAAAACAAAATTTCCTAAAGTTCACAACCAAAATGTTTCAAACTACACAAAAGATGGTAGAAAAATAATTCATAAATCACTAAATGTTAATTTGGATATGTTAAACTATTTAGTACACCACCCTGTAGCTAATAAAAGTGTAGAATATAATGATAACAGAATATCTTTATATGTAGCTCAAGAAGGATTATGTGCAGTTTCACAAATAATATTAGATAGGACTATAGAAGTACATCATAAAACTCCAGTAAATAAAGGTGGAGATGATAAATATGCAAATCTACTATTGGTTAGTTCTTCTGTACACAAACTAATACACGCTACAAGTGAAAATGTAATAAAAGAATACTCAATGTATCTTAACCTAAATGCAAAACAATTAAAAAAACTAAATAAACTCCGAAAAAACATTGGAAATGAAATAATAGTAAATACGTAAGTTTAATGGTGGAACGCCGTATGCGGTGAAAATCGCATGTGCGGTGTGGGACAAGGGAAAAGCTGGAGATAAGTTCAAAAGTTTACCTATTGTTATCAAATATAGTGCAATACAATCTTGTAAATTACCTTGCACAAAAACACAAAAATCTGTGTGTAGTTGGAGATGATGACCAGTCAATTTATGGCTGGAGGGGAGCTGACATAAGGAATATTCTTGGATTTGAAGCTGATTATATAAATACTAAAGTTATAAAATTAGAACAAAACTATCGTTCAACCAAAAATATTGTGGAAGCAGCAAAACATGTAGTAGCTAATAATGAAACTAGGAAATCGAAGTCACTTTGGACAGAAAGTATAGAGGGTGAACTAATAAATGTTTTGGAAGTTGATGATGAATACAAAGAGGCTATGGCAATTGTAAATGTTATAAAGCAAGAGGATAAATCATATAAAGACGTTGCGGTTTTATATAGAACAAATGTTCAATCTAGAGCCATAGAGGAAAAAATGATACAAAATTCAATACCATATAGGCTTTTGGGTGGAATTCGATTTTATGAAAGAAAAGAAGTAAAAGATATACTAGCATATCTTAGAATAATTGCAAATACTAAAGATGAAGTAGCCCTAAAAAGAATTATTAATGTGCCAAAAAGAGGAATAGGCCAAGCTACTATAGATAAAATAACTCAATATGCAGAATGTAATGGCATAAGCTTTTTTAAAACAGCAAGTATGATAAAAGAGTTTCAAATTTTATCTCTTGCATCTGAGATGAAAATTTTAGATTTTGTTAATATCATAGATGAATTATGTTTTATAGCAACTTCAGGGGATATAAAAATGCTTATAGAAGAAATAGTCGAAAAGAGCTTTTATAAACAATATTTAGAAAAAACTGAACCTGATGATGCAAAAGAAAGAATGGAAAATATACAGGAATTAATATCAAAAGCTAGAACCTATATGAAAATAGCAGAAATTCCAACGCTAGAAGGATTTTTAGAAGAAGTGGCTCTAGTTGCTGATGTAGATAATTATGATCAAGAAACTGATGCTGTTACGTTAATGACATTACACAGTTCAAAAGGACTAGAGTTTCCTATAGTTTTTATTCCTGGAATGGAAGAAGGCCTTTTTCCTAGTGGAAGAAGTTATGAGCAACAGCTGTTGGAAGAAGAACGCCGTCTAGCATATGTAGGAATAACACGAGCACGAGAAAAATTATATATGCTTTATGCCCAAAGAAGAATGATCTATGGAGAAACAAGAGTGACTACACCTTCAAGATTTATAACTGAAATTCCAAACAATTTAGTGCATTTTAAATCAATTACTTCAAAGAAAAATGATGCGTCAGCCACATTTTTCAAAAAAACTTCACCTACGTCATATAATACAGTTAATAGCTACACCAAAAGTACAGATGGTCAAAAAATCACTTCAAATACAAAAAGAGATAATAATAAAATTATCGAAGATTTTTTTCAAGGCGATATTGTTAAACATAAACAATTTGGCCAAGGAACAGTTTTAAGTGTAAGTAATAAAAAAGGTAATATTTTTGTAAAAGTAGATTTTAATGGAGATACTAAAGAGTTATCTACAAAGATTGCAAAATTACAAAAAATATAATCTGACAATTATAAGATGTGTGTATTTTTACAAATTAGCATATTTTAAATGAGGGGTGAACTAGGTTCGCCCCTCATCATATATAAAGAGAAGGAGAAAATAAATGGAAAAACCAGAAAAACCAGAAGAACTACAAAAACTAGCAGAACTACAAAAACTAACAGATCATCATATTGATAAATATTATACTATGGAAAAACCAGAAGAACTAATAGATCATCCTAGTGATAAATATTATACTATGGAAAAACTAGAAGAGTTAAAAAGGCTAATAGAATATCATAGTGATAGATATTATAATCAGGATGACCCAGAGATAAGCGATTTTGAATATGATGAATTAATAAAAGAGTTTAGAGCACTAGGGGGAGAAAGAGACAACGTTGGCGGAACAGTTAAACGAGAGTTTAGAGAAGTTAACCATGACATACCAGTTCTAAGTCTTTCTGATGTTTCTTCTAAACAAGAAGTAAGTGATTTTGTAGAGAAAATTCAACGTGAATTAGAGGAAGTAGAGTTTATAGTAGAAAGAAAAATTGATGGTCTTTCAGTAGTATTACGTTATTATGATGGAATTTTAAAAGAAGGAATTACCCGAGGAAATGGAATTGTTGGAGAATCTGTGTATGAAAACCTACTTGAAATCAATTCTATTCCAAAAGAAATACCTACAAAGCTACCGTATCTTGAAGTTAGAGGGGAAGTTTATATTTCTTACGATAATTTTAAGAAAGTTAACCAAAGACACGAAAAATTAGAAAAAAAATTATTTGCTAATCCAAGAAATTGTGCAGCAGGTACATTAAGGCAACTTAACCCCGCTATAGTCAAAGAAAGAAATCTTGATATTTATATATTCAATCTGGAAATTGCTGAAGGTAAAAATTTTTCTACTCATACAGAAACACTAGAATGGTTAGCAAGTCAAAATTTTGTAATAACTCCTGATTATAAAACTTGCATTACGTATGATGAAGTTTGGAATGCCATTAAAAATATAGAGTACTTAAGATGGAAATTACCTTATGGAATTGATGGAGCAGTTATAAAAATAAATAATCTCTTTGATAGAGAAATACTAGGGAGTACTTCCAAGGTGCCTAGATGGGCTATTGCTTATAAATATCCACCAGAACAAAAGCAAACAATCATTGAAGACATTATAGTGCAAGTTGGAAGAACAGGCCGTCTTACTCCAGTTGCTATATTAAAACCTGTCCATCTTGCTGGCACAAGTTTAAGCAGAGCAGTTCTTCATAATCAAGACTTTATATCAAATAAGGATATACGAATTGGAGACACGGTTGTCGTTAGAAAAGCAGGTGATATTATCCCCGAAGTAGTCTCGGTTATAATGGATAAACGAAAAGAAAATTCTAAGCCATATCAAATACCTGATAATTGTCCAATTTGTCACTACGAAACAGATAAAGAAGCTTCACATACCTTTTGTACAAATCCAAAATGTCCAGCAAAATCAATAAAGGGAATTATTCACTTTGTTTCAAAAAACGCAATGGATATTAATAGTCTTGGAGCAAATTGTATTGAAGCTCTAGTTAATTATGGGTATATTAAGGAAATTGCTGATATTTATAGTCTTTATAAATATCACGATGAATTGATAGAAAAAGGTATTGTCGGAAAAAAAAGATCTACAGAAAAAATGCTTATAGCCATTGAAAGATCTAAAGATAATGATATTGATAAGCTCATTTCTGGTTTTGGTATAAAAAATGTTGGGAAACAATCAGCAAGAACTCTTGCTACTTATTTTAAAGATATTGATGAGATTAAAAATGCTACCTATGAACAACTTATAAATTTACCTGACTTTGGAGAAATTATTACTAGTGAAATTATTAACTTTTTTAAATTGCCTCAAACTATTTCCATGATTGAAGAGCTTAAAGTTCGAGGTGTTAACCTAACTTCAAAAACAAATACCTTGGAAAATGATAATAGGTTTTCCGGAAAAATCTTTGTTTTAACTGGTGCACTTAAAAATATTACTCGTGAAAGAGCCACTGAAATAATACAATCTTTTGGAGGAAAAGTTAGTAGCTCTGTCAGTAAAAAAACTGACTATGTGATTGCTGGAGAAAATGCAGGCAGTAAATTAACAAAGGCTCAAACTCTAGGAACAACAATTTTGTCCGAAGAAGATTTTGAAATGTTAATAGTTTAGAAAAGTTTTTACTAAAAGAGGTCGTAACAGATCCAAATTAAATTTTGTTTCAAAATGGAAAAAGTTATGATATTATAGTGAAATATGATATCATATGATTATCCCAAAAATAATACTTCAGAAAGAGGAAATTTCATGAAACTTATTTATGCAAAAGACTATAATGATTTAAGTCGTAAAGCTGCAAATATTTTATCAGCACAAGTTATTTTACATCCAAGAGCAGTTTTAGGATTAGCAACAGGCTCCTCTCCTATTGGAACGTATAAGCAATTGATTGAATGGAATAAAAAGCAAGATGTAGATTTTTCTAAAGTAACAACCGTTAATTTAGATGAATATGTTGGATTAGACCCATCAAATGAACAGAGTTATAGATATTTTATGGATAATAATTTTTTTAATCATATTAATATCAATAAAGCAAATACAAATGTTCCAAATGGAATGGCGGTAGATATCGAGGAAGAATGTAAAAGATATGATGCATTAATTAATTCTATTGGTGGAATTGATATGCAACTTCTAGGAATAGGTAATAATGGACACATTGCTTTTAATGAGCCAGATGAAGCATTTGAAAAAACTACTCATAAAGTTAGTCTTAAGCCAGAAACCATCGAAGCTAATAAAAGATTTTTTAACAACATTTCCGATGTACCAATTTTTGCAATAACTATGGGTATAAAATCTATAATGCAAGCACGAAGCATCGTCCTTATTGTTAATTCAAATGATAAATACGATATATTAAAGCAATCTTTATTTGGCCCAGTTACCCCATCAGTACCAGCATCTATTTTACAAATGCATAGCAATTTAACTGTAATATATTGTTGTGATAAGGAGCTGTAAAATTATATTTATGGGCGAACAATATTCGCCCTATCTGTTTATACACCCATCATTTGCATTAGCAATATAGCTATACAAGCTATAATTACATTTACTGCAACAAATTTCCAAACAAATTTTAACCATTGAGGATAACTAATATCAGCCAAAGCAAGAGAACCCATAAGAGGCATTGAAAGAGGTGTGACGCAATTAGTAAGACCGTCACCAAGCTGAATAGTAAAACTCATAAGATTTCTTGATAGTTCCATAACATCACCAATAGGAGTTGTAATTGGCAATATAAGAGCAGCCTGTGTAATTCCACCAGGCATAATGATGTTAAACACTAGATTAAATAAAAACATTCCTATTGCAATAAAGCCACCACCTAGATCTGCAATAGCTGTTACTACAGAATATGCTATTGTATGTAGAATATTTCCTGCTGTTAAAACCACAGTTATTGTGCGTGCAAACCCAACAAGAAAACAAATACCTCCCATTTTGCCAGCACCTTTTAATAATACTTGTACAAACTCATTTGGACTCATTTTATAAAAAATGCCAATTAAGACAGCTGACAATAAAATAAGAAATGTTAAATAATTCCATCCCCATCCATATGCAGAAGCCCCATAAGCATATACTAAATAACATATGATTACAGATAATAAAGATAGTAAAGATTTTAATTCAAATTTTCCAAAATCAGGGTCATCCATTGGACTTTTACTTTCTTCTGTGTAAAAACCATTAAGTATACCAAGTACGCTTTTATTTGGATCTTTACTAACTTTTAGTGCATACCTAGTAACATAAAATGCACCCCAAACATAGAAAACAAATAATAAAAACATTCTTATTCCTACACTACTCATTGGAGGCACATCTAACATTTCTTGCATAAACAATACCATGCTTGTAGTAGGACCTGCTGCTTGAGCAGTTATATAAGGAAGATAGAACATACCTACAGCACAAGCTTTATCCATTTTTAAGACTCTACATATAACAGCTCCAATTGCTACATATGCCATCATAGAATCATTACCACATAAAGCACCAAGTACAGACATTAATAAATAAATCATAGGAACAACAACTTGGATGCTACGATTTTGAAATTTTTTAATGCCACTATACACTAGTGAATTTATAGCTCCAGAATATATCAGTACTTCTGTTGCAGCACCAAGTATTAATAGCAAAGATATTACAAGTCCTCCTGAAGCTACATTGTTTTGAAATCCTAAAAAAGCAGTTAATGGACTTACAGGGGTATTTTCGATAAAATGAAATGAATTCGGATCAATTGTTGTGGTACCATCTAAAAATTCGTACTTTCCTGCCGGTAAAAGATAAGTTAATAAGCAAGCAACAAAAATTAATATTATAAAAATGACTGCTGTATGGGGAAATGCCCATCGTTTTCTTTCTTTAACATTTTGATTTATCATAAAATGTCCTCCTTTAATATAAAGATAATATAGAATCGATAAAACTCGTAAGGACGAACAAAGTTCATCCTTAGCAACAACATCAAGAATGTGGAGAGAATATACTTTATTCTTACATTGACCATTTGTGCTACTTAAGTATTTTAGTACTTCAATATAAATGGCAATGTAATATTGCAGGCAAATGTTAGAATTAATTATGCATATAAATTGCACACTTATGCATTTAAGAGTAATGCCAATTATATTGGACAGATTTGACTAGTGATAAGGAATATACTAGGGTATTTTGTCAATTGAATTTTGTTCGATATAGGTATATACTTTAACAGTTAACCCATGTGAAAAAACAAGTAGCAGAGTAGCCACGAAAATTAAGTAGCAAATAGGCGAAAAAAATAAGTAGTAGAGCAGATGTGAAACAATAAGTAACTCCTGGTTAACAGCCCACAACAACCCGAAAAAAACCAAAATAAGAAAAAACTAAAAGTGCTTTTTCTATTATCATGAATATCACGAATTAAAAAAAGTTACATATGTTTCAAACATCAAGTGAAAGCCACGGCATTGGTCTTAGTTTAATTCAATATAAATACTGTTTATAATCTCTACAAGAGTCTTTGATATTTATCCTAAACATAGTGTTATCTTATTAATAATCGTACATTTGAGATTATAAACAGATTAAGTAAATTGTTCACAATAAGTGGCATATTAGCAAGCCTACTAAAGAAATTTTAATCCTATTTTAATAATAAACTTTTTAGTTAGAATGCATAGCTTACTTATAATTAGAGCTTCCCTTCAATATTCATATCCCACTCATAACTAGAGTTTTCCTCCAACATTCATATCCCACTCATAATTAGAGTTTTCCTTCAATATTCATATCCCACTCATAACTAGAGTTTTCATATACCACGCATAATTAGAACAGATTTGTAGCCATTTCTCCTCATCACTTATTATGCATTGCATAAATATTCATTACAATAATGAATATTTACAAAACAAGCCATACGTTTGTACATATCTGGAATTTCGATGGATACACTAGTGATGGATATATAGTTATTTTGCAAATTTACCAGTCGCACTAGTCAAATATTTTATTAGTAAAACTAAAAATCTCACTGGAATCATCGACTATGAATATTATTTATAATAAAAATAAGAAAATCGCCTTTAATAGTAATATAAAAAATGCAATGAACTAGCACAAGACGTTAAATATATAATTAAGTATATAATTTCTTAGACATTTAGCCAATACTTACAATAAAGTTATTATATTACTTGTAAGTAAGTAATAAGTTTTCGTTACTAAATTTATAGTACTTATTAATAAATTATTGCTGTAAAATTATCAATGTATAACTACCTGATAATTTATACTAGTAATCTATTTGGCTAACAATGCTAAATTCCAGTTGAAAATTTAGTTAGCTAGTCTATTTATCTTTGAATATAATTCATAATAGTAGCAAATAACTATAGTAATATTATCAATTATAAAAAGGAGCATTAATATGTTAGATATAGCAATAGTTGGAGCAGGGCCAGCAGGTCTTTCAGCAGGAATAAATGCAAAAATAAGAAACAAGAACATAAAAGTATTCGGAAATCCATTTAACACAAGCTATGCATATAAGGCAGAGCGAATTGACAATTATCTAGGAATGTATGGTATTTCTGGACAGGACTTAATAAAAAGCTTTGTGGAGCATGCTAATAAAATGGAGCTTGAAATTCATCAAGGACGTGTACTTGAAATTTATGATATGAGTGGAACCTACACTCTAAATGTAGATAATGAATTTTTTGAAACAAAAACCGTAATTTTAGCAAATGGAGTTACTATGGATAAATCTTTAGAGGGTGAAGCTAAATTTTTAGGTAAAGGGGTAAGTTATTGTGCAACTTGTGATGGACCATTATATAGAGGAAAGACCGTTGCATTAATTGGTGATAGCCCAATAGCTGAAGAAGATGTAAACTACTTATCAGAAGTTTGCGAAAAAGTATATTATATTCCAACGTACAAAGACATTAATAAAGTAAATGATCAAGTTGAAATACTTAAAGATAAGCCAACAGCAATTGTTGGAGACGAAATTGTGGAGAGTTTAAAATTAAAAGATAAAGATTTAGATGTAAGTGGAGTTTTTATAATAAAGGAAAGTGTTCCAACAACCAGACTTTTACAGGGTCTTGAAATTGAAAACAATACAATAAAGGTAAATCGATTTATGGAAACAAATTTAAAAGGGGTCTATGCAGCAGGAGATTGTACTGGAAAACCATTTCAAGTTTCAAAATCTGTTGGGGAAGGCACAACAGCTGGACTACAAGCGGTTAAATATTTAGATAGCAATAAATAATAAGAAAAGACTTTTGGCCTTTTCTTATTATCATGAAGTATTACTGTTATCAAGGGCGATGCCTTTAATAGCAGTAAATAAAACTCTAGTTATGTTTTTTAATTAAGCCTTCAATAAATGAACCGGCTTGTTCTTTTCCTTCTTCTAAAAGACTACTTATACCTAATTTAACTAAAACTTGATCATAATTTTGCCCATCTTGCTGTAATTGAACTATTTCTTCTTTTTCTAAGCCTAGTTCTCTTAGATGTGATACTTGTTCAAAGGTATAACGAACTTGATAACCTTCAGTATCTTCAAATTTATAAGCAATCTCATCAAAAAAAGAAGGTTCTTTATAAGTGGATGTAGCTTGAATTTCTTCAGCATTTACTGAAATAAAATTTATTCCTGTTCCAAATGCAACTGCGCCAATCATTATTGCAAGTATAAGTTTCATATTTACTAGCCTCCTAAATTTAATTATTAGGATTATTGCCAAGCATATAACCACTTATTCAATTTATTCAATTATTATATTACTTACCTATTTACAATTTTATATTTTTATTGTACTTCTGGAGTAGCAGCTACTTCTGCTTTCCATTTTTCAAATTTTTCCATAGTAGCGTTAAATGTCTCAAATGAGATGTCTGGTAATCCTTCACCTGTTTCAAGGTCCATTCCTGCCTGTTCAAACCCTTTTTTCACTGCATTTTGCATTTCTTCTATCATTTCTGGATCATCTCCAGCAAATGCCTTTGCCATCTCCATAAGTCTATCAGAAACTGCTTCAACTGAATATGCTCCTCCTGGGGCAACCGCCGCCGCAGCTCCTTCTGGAGTTGTAGCCATTGGAGGAAGTGCTTCGTCCACACTACCGAATATTTCTTTTAAAATATCAGTGTTTCCAGTGTATCCCATACCAGATTGATTTGATACATTATTTTTAACAAAATCTTGCATCATTTGCTTTTGTCTTTCTTGATTTTCAATATTAGCTTGCTCAACAAAAGCTGCAGCTTTTGCTTTTTGTGATTCTTTGTCAGTTTCAGCTTCTGTTACAGTTGGCTTAGTATATGTAGCGGATTGGGTTGTTTGGGTACTTGGTTGATAACTATCAGTTTGAGATGTCTTTGTAGAAGATTGCTGTGTAGAAGGTGGTGATGTTTTTGCTGAAGTATAACTTGCAGATTGAGTTTGATAATTTGTTCCTATTTGCATGGTAATGACCTCCTGAATATATTTACTTAAATATTAAGTATACCAAATATATCGGATTTTTTAAAATATACTTTAGACTATATATATATCAATGTATTTTTGTAACTTTTATACTGTAGTTTCTAAAAGATACTGGGTTACAAAAATGTGCATACTTTACTTTTAGACAAAAAAAGTGTATCATGTAATAGGAATCAAAAAATTACATAAAGAAAGGTTTGCGTGAAATGAAAAAATTTAATAAATTAGTTTTATCACTAGTATTATGTACAGGAGGTATAGCAGGTTGTAGTTCTGAAACAGCAAGTTCTCCAGAAACTGATACCCTAAAAACTCAAGCTTCCGTAACAACTCAAGAAGTTACCGACACTTTAAAAGTAGGAGTAGACCTTAAGTTTCCACCATTTTCTTATATTGATGAAAACGGTGACCCAGCAGGGTTTGAAGTTGATGTTGCAAATGCATTTGGGGAATTTATGGGCAAAGAAGTTGAAATAGTAAATACAGATTTCTCTTTGCTTATACCAGCACTTGAAACTGGTGATGTGGATATTTTAATTGCAGATATGGCTAAAACAGATGAAAGATCACAAAAAGTAGATTTTTCTGTTCCTTATAGATATAGCTACACATTGGCTCTAGTGAACAAAGATTTTGCAAACTTACATAATATAACAGATGAAATGCCTGAAGACAAATTTTTTGCTCTTGATGATACAAATTTCGTTGGATTATCGGGAACAAAAGGAGTATACTATCCTCAAAGCAAAGGTGTTGATGTAACTGAAGTAACCGAAATTGGAACTGGTTTAATAGAAGTTTCACAAGGCTTTGCAGATGTTCTGATTGCATCAAATGAAGTGCATTCATTCCATGCAGCTGACCCAGAAAATACAATAGTATACGGAGGAATAAAAGCTCAAGATGCTTCAAATTTTGCTGTTAGAAAAGGTGACAGTGAGATGTTAGACAAAGCAAATGAGTTTATTGCTTCTATGTATGAAGATGGTGGATTGTATGATCAGATGGCTGAAGAGTATGACCCTATTATAGCAGAGTTTTTACATAATGATGATTTAGGATTAAGCTATATTGTAAATCCAACAAACTAATAGGAGGATACATGAGTAGAAAAAAAAATGAAGGTAGGCACTCGGTGCCTTCTTTCAATATAAAAAATACAATGCAGTATATTATTATTATATTGATATTTACATTGGCAATAGGAATTGCAATTAAGTTTACTATACCAAATCCTAGGTATGATTTAATTTTATCAAATTATCCTCTATTAATAGAAGCTTTTTTTACAACAATTTGGATAAGCTTAGTGACTCTAGTAGGAACGTTAATTTTAGGATTTATTATATTTATGATGTTACGCTCTAGTATTATAATAATTCGTGCAACAGCAGAAATTTTCAGTGAAATCATAATGGGAACACCATTGCTTGTTATGATTTTTTTGGTAGTGTATCCTGTTGGACAATTAATAGACAGCAAAAATAAATTACTTTTAGGAATTATAGCTATGATTTTATATAATAGCCCATATGTTGCAAATGCCTATGAAAGCACCGCAGCTGTTGTAGGTGATGAACAATATGTTGTAATGGATCTTTATAACTTTAAGTGGTACGAAAAATACAGATATGTTATTCTGCCACAAATGATAAGACCATTTATTCCTTCTCTAGTAAATAATCTGTCAAGCGTAATAAAAGGTTCAGCCTTACTAAATATTATATCTATCCCAGAAATTACATATATGACTACGGTCATTTCAAATAAAAATTATGCTTTTATTGAAGGATATTATATTATGTGGATTATGTATCTTGTTATTACTATTCCACTGTCAATGTTAGCAAAATATCTTGGGAAGAAGGTGAGTCCATGAAACTGGAGTTTAAAAACATAACTAAGCAGTATGACAAAGAAATTATTCTAAATAACATATCTTTAGACATCAATAATGTAGGCTCTGTAGGGATAATTGGAGAATCAGGTTGCGGGAAGTCTACTTTGCTTAGACAACTAGCAGGAATTGAAAACCCTGAAGTAGGTGATATTTCAATTAACGGAATTTCACCTATAACTAAAAAAAAGCAATTTCAAGAAAAAATGGGATACGTATTTCAAAAACACAATTTATTCCCACATTTAACGATTAGACAAAATATATTACTAATACTAGAAAGGATAAAAAAAGTAGATAGCAAAGTTGCAAAAGATACATTAAACAATATCCTAGAGCAATTGCAACTTGAAATGGTATCTGATAAATTTCCTTCGCAAATATCTGGAGGCCAAGCTCAACGTGCATCAATTGCAAGAGCGTTATCGACTAATCCTGCTTTAATATTTATGGATGAACCAACTGCTGCACTTGACCCAATTTTAACAAAAGAAGTGCTTAAGTCAATAATAGGATTAAAAAATAGTGGAATAGAATTTATATTTGTAACGCATGAAATGGAATTTTTAAAGCAATTTGCGGAGTATGTTATTTTTATGCACAAAGGGAATATTATTGAAAGCGGTTCTGTAGATATTTTAAATAATCCAACAACAGATATGTTAAGGACTTTTTTAGATAAATGAGAAAAGAGGCGAAATGTATGTATCGCCTCTTTTCAAGTTAATAATAAAAAAGCAAATTTTTTATCTTAAATTTGCTTTAGCAGTTTCAGCTAATTGAGTAAATCCTGTAGCATCGCTAATTGCAAGGTCTGCTAACATTTTTCTGTTAATGTTTATATTTGCGTTTTTTAGTCCATTCATAAATCTGCTATATGATAAACCATTCATACGTGCAGCTGCGTTTATACGAACAATCCAAAGTCTTCTAAATTCTCTTTTTCTTAGTTTTCTTCCAACATAAGAATAGTTTAAAGATTTCATAACAGCTTGTTTTGCTGTTCTAAATTGTTTTGATTTAGCTCCTCGGTATCCTTTAGCTAATTTTAATACTCTTTTATGTCTTTTTTTAGTGGCTACTCCACCTTTTACTCTTGCCATTTGTAACCCTCCTTACGCATTTAATAAGCGTTTCATTTGTTTTTCGTTTGCATGTGATACAAGTGTAGCTTTTCTTAAATTACGTTTTCTCTTTGGAGACTTTTTAGTTAAGATATGACTTGTATAAGCATGTGATCTTTTCAATTTTCCTGTTGCTGTTACTTTAAATCTTTTTGCTGCCGCTCTATTTGTTTTTAATTTAGGCATTGTACATCCTCCTGTTTTTTCTTTAATCGTAAATTATATAAGCCAATTATTTTGGAGACACCAAAACACCCATGCTTTTTCCTTCTAGTTTTGGTTTTCCATCTGCTTCACCAAATTCTTTTAGCTGTGTTGTAGCTTGGTCTAAAATTTCAAACCCTCTGTCTTTATGCATCATTTCTCTACCTCTAAAGACAACAGAAATTTTAACTTTGTCACCATCTTGTAAGAATTTTTGTGCATTTCGTAGCTTAGTATTAAGGTCATTTTGTTGGATATTAGGTGAAAGCCTAACTTCTTTTACAGTAATTGTTTTTTGCTTTTTCCTTGCTTCTTTTTCTTTTTTGGTTGCGTCAAACTTATACTTTCCATAATCCATAATTTTGCAAACAGGTGGTTTTGCCTGTGGAGCGATTTTTACTAAATCTAGGTTCTTTTCATTTGCCATTCTTTGGGCTTCTCTTGCTGAAACTATACCCACTTGCTCACCGTTTGCGCCTATTAATCTAACCTCTTTGTCACGAATTTGCTCATTAATCATTGCCTCGTTAATGTGACCACACCTCCTAATATTTCAATTCTAAATTTTGCCGGAAATTTTCAAACAAAAAAATGGATAGCTTATAACTACCCATTCATTCACATTTGTTGATGATAATAAGAACAGGCCAAAGGTCTTTTCTCATTATTATTCGTTATTTGAATGACCTTATTAATTTTCATCATAAGGTGAGAAGGATAGCTTCTACTTTTACTTTTGCTTTTAACGATTACCATTCTATCACATACCATTTTAGTTGTCAACTTATAAATCAAGAATAACAAATATTCCAGTGTATAATTAGTTAAAACTCAAAATTTATAGAGAAGTAATTTCTATATCTTCATAGTAGTGTTCTAGTATTTCACGATAGGTGTATCCTCTATTTACCATTCCTCTCACTCCTTCTTGACTCATTCCAACTCCATGTCCAAATCCGCCACCATAAAGAGTAACTTCTTCAATATCTGTACCTTCATCATAAGTTATGTCAATGGAAAAAAACGCACTAGGTAACATGCTCATATTTTCGATGACACTTTCATCATTACGAATTATTTGAATTGGGTCTTTGTCAGGGTCTTGTTGTTTGGGTGAAAGTAGTGTACGAATTAAATATTCTGTTTCTACTTTAATTGTTTCTTCTTCCCCAACAATTAACAGTGACATTATATTTCCACCTTCTCCACGTTCTTTAACTTCAATGTCTTTAATTTCACCTAAAGTGTCTATAACTCTTGTTTCCCATTTATTATTTGGCCCTAGCACCTTTAGTATATTGCTATATTGCGTACTTAATCGCTCTATATTATTATTAATAATTTGGTTAAGATCCTTGTCATCAAAAGTTACATTCCATCTAAACCAAGGAGCGTGCTCATCAAAAGCCTCTAACTCATCTTCTGTTTTTGTGAAAAATTCATATGCATCCATTTCATTGCTTAAAGCTTCAATTACTTTCTCTCCAAGGTATTGTTGTCTTGCACTCAAATAGACTGGAGTGTTTACAGGGAAAATTTCGCCTTCAGCCCAAGTCTCTCCATAATTTGCAGTGTGTCCAGCAGAAGTTGAAAAAAAGTTTCCACTAACAACATGTCCACCATATTTTAAAACTAGACCATCTGTTTCTTCTGCTGCTTGAATAGAATTAGCGTTTGCTGGAATGTTGTTATAAACTTGACTAGATATTGTATCATCAACTTGTGCACCATATTTGACAAACTTGCTACTACTTTGATGAACAGTTGCATAGCTTCTTGCCGATATAGCCTGTACTTTTGCTGCTTCTAGTCCATACGAAGTAGGCATTTCACTAGGGATTACTCCAGCTAAGTAGTCATTCATTTCTACAGTATTGACTAAAGTATAACCTATATCTTCTTTGTATATTTCTAAATCACCTGAATATGTAGGATTTACTTGTTGTCTATTTATTGAATTAATAGTAAATTTATCTGTTGGTTTGATAACAATCTTGTCTATATTTTCTATCCAATCAAACTGCTCCACATCCCATACTTCATCTGGATTAAGTGTTATAATCTCATTGTTATAATGTAATTCTCCAGCAGTCTGAATTTGTACGGTTTCATGATTATAATCCATCATTCCATCCTCAGTAATAACCACACGCATATTTTGTCCGTTTGGTTTACTAATTATTTTTATACTAGTAATATAACCGTCTTCTAACACATAATCAGCCATTGCTCCACTCGATATCTGTCTCAAGTTGGTCCATTCGCTTTCCCAAGTCTTATCATATACGGATATATCATTGTATGGAAGTTTTCCCGCTTTTTTAAACTCAATATACTCATCAGTTACTCTTAAAATTGTGTCTCCAACTGCTTCTGTATGTTGCATAAAATCTATAATGTTCCCATCTTTAACCTGTAAATTAACGATAGTCCCTATATGACTTTCATTTAAAACTCTATTTGTATTATTATATGAAATTTGATCTTTTCCAAGTTGCAACACCACTGTTTCTAGATCTACATCCACATCTACAATAAAGCATTGATTTAATTTGGCTTGTGTATCTATAACTTGCATAACACCAAGAATTTCATTGCCAACCACGGCAGCTTTAATTGTTTGGTCTACCAATGGGTCTAAGATTAACCCTTCAAAACTATACACGCCAGTGTCTGTTAACGCAGTATAAGGTAGTAAATTACTATATGTGGCATTAGTTTTTGCAATGCCAATTTCTTTTACTTTCATGTTATCATTATCTATAGAATCCAAAGCTTGCTCATATAAATTTAAAAACTGTTCAAAACTAACGGCCGTTTCTTTTTCTCCTGCTGTACTTTCTGCTTCAATAACAACAGAATATCCTTCCCCAAGAATATTATTAATAATCTGTGCAGCAAGCTCATGATTAACAGGTTGGTTAGCTTGAGCTATTGATAAATAATCAAATGTATTGTCTTGACTTAATGTTCGGTAATACTTTGTGTACCATTCATCATCTGGTAATGGCTGCATAGTTTCTGTGTCATATAAAGTAGTTGCTAGTATTTTTACAACATTTGACTGTATGCAAGGCATTGAATATGTTGTAACAGCAGGTTGATCTGTTGGGGCATTACCAAGTGCTTCTTCTATAAGTTGCTTTAGATCTTTAATGGTTTTCTCTGCGACTTGTTCAACAGTTTCAATAGTTTGTCCAAGATAAGGCTCAAGAAATGGTTTTATTTCTTCTCCTTTCCAACTATATATTACTCCCACCAACACTCCAAGTAACAATATTCCACTTATTGGTGACGATGATACTGGTTCATTTCTTCTTTTTGGTGCTGGTCTGCCATATGACCCTCTATTATATGCTGGTTTTCTTTGTGCGTTTCTTCTGCTCATAATTTATGTGTCCTCCTTTTTATATAAATGTTTATTATAAAGAATGAAAAGTAAAGTTCCTTGTTCGTGATAACAAGCGTGACTGAATCTGTCATTTCTTTATTAGCTTGTATAATTATATGTTTAAAAAATATATATAATGACAACGAAAAACTAAATATCACTAGGCGAATATTATGGTTTATCGAAAAGTGGATATTAACAATTCTTAAGAAAACTTAAGAATTGTTATGCAACAATCTTAAGAATTTTGAGTTATACTTTACTTATAAAACTTAAAGGAGTGATTGAAATGAATGAGGAAAAATCTTTATCCATACAAGAAGATAAAAATGAAATTATAAAATTAGACGTTACAGAGGAAAAAAATGAATTTGATGATTTTGAATTTCGTGAGCCAGAAGATGAGAAAAATGATTTTAAAGGGTATAATATCAACACTGAAAAGCCTGCTTACAAATCTCCAACAGAAGATGAATTTAAGACAGCTAATGAATATAAAAGCACCAACGATGACAGGTTTGAGGAATATACAGCCACTAAACGAAGTAGAAGCTTAAAAGAAAAATTTTGGGATAGTTCAAAAAATATTTCTGATAATCTATGGAGCTTCACAAAATTTATACTTATATTATGTGTCTTAGGGCCAATAGTATTTTGTGTGGGGCTACCTATTTTAATAATAATACCAACACTTATTGTTACAGCAATTGCAGTCTTAGGTGCAGTTGGGGCAGCGGGTATAGCTGTAGCATTATCTTCGGTAGTATCATTTTCAGTTTTACCTGTTCATATATCTATATTGTTATTCCTTGGAGGAACGTTAATGGCTATAGGTTGTGGTGGATTAGCTATTGCAATTTGCGTAGGTATTGCAAAAAAATTGTACCAACTAGTAAGGAGGAGATAGTATGTCATACACAATTTCAGCAGGTGTTTTAGTATTAGGGGCATTATTTATAGGGTTGCCTATCCTTATATTAATTTGTTCAGTTGCTTTAGGCATTTTAAAGATGTTATTTGGATTGGTTGCAGGTTTGCCAGCTGCAATTATAGGATTGGTTGCAGCTATCCCAGCTTTAATTATAGGATTGGTTGCAGCTATCCCAGCTTTAATTATAGGATTGATTGTAGGTATCCCGATTTTAATTATAGGATTGGTTGCAGGTATCCCAGCTTTAATTATAGGATTGATTGTAGGTATCCCCGCAGCAATTATAGGATTTCTATTATAATAAAATATATGTATTGTTATTCCTTGAAGGAATGTTACTAGCTATGGGATGTGGTGGTTTAGATATTGCAATTTGCGTAGGTATCTTAAGGAGGAGATAGTATGTCATACACAATTTCAGTAGGTGTTTTAATATTATTAGCATTATTTATAGGGTTGCCTATTATTTGTTCAGGTGCTTTAGGTATTTTAGATATGTTAGTAGGATTAGGTGCAGGTATTGTAGGAATGGTTGTGGGTATATTCGGTTTAATTGTAGGAATGGTTGTGGGTACATTTGGTTTAATTGTAGGAATGGTTGCAGGTATCCCAGCTTTAATTATAGGATTGATTGCAGGTATCCCAGGTTTAATTGTTGGATTAGGTGCAGGTATTGTAGGAATGGTTGCAGGTATCCCAAGTTTAATTATCGGATTAGTTGCAGGTATTGTAGGATTTCTATTATAAACATGAAGATAATGTTATTCGTGAGAACGGATTTAGGAACAACGTGAGTAAATCTGTTATTCGTGATAACGGATTTAGGAATAACGTGAGTAAATCTGTTATTTGTTGACAGTTACAAAGAAAGGATAGGTTAAGATGAAAAAATTAGCAGGTATTTGTTGCGGTTTAATAATTATAGGAGGGATTATGACAGGATTGGGCATAAAAGATTTATATGCTCAAATCCAAAGAAAACCTATAACTATAGAGAGAACACTGGAAGGCGTTGATAGTATTATGATAGAAGATCTTAATTACTATCATTCCTATGGAGTGCCAATTGAAATTGTAGAAACAACAGGTTCTCCAAAAATAACTCTTTATGGGGATATGGTGGGGTTTGACTTTAATGAGTTTAACGAAAATGATGTTTTAAATGTAGATATAACAAACAACACAGCTTTTATAGACATAAATTCTTTTCTAGACATAAATTGGGGGAAAAAATATAACAACTCTATATATTTTTTTAATGATCTTATAGATATAGATGTACTTACTGATTCTAAGGTAGTTTTAGAAATTCCAAGAACGGGTTTAAATAAGCTACATGTCTCTGGATATTCAGCAAATGTCAATGTAAACAATTTGGATATTAATGATTTAAAATTAGATTGTAATGACAACATAACTTTTAGTGGTGAAGGTGAAATAGAAAATTTGGTGCTAATTGCAGCAGAAGGTTATATTGACTTTAAAAATAATATAATAGGAGATGCAAATATTGAAAACACAGCAGGGTATTTAAACTTGGATGGTAAATATAAAAATATTGACCTTTCTTATGACCGCAGAAGCGAAATAACAATTAATTCGACTGAACCATACACTGCAAATATAGAGGCTGGTTTTTCTAATGTAAATGTTTATGGAGAAGTGGATGTTGTAGATATTAATCGTTGTGATAGCGTTGTAATTAAACCATCATCTGCCCCTCAGTTAATAACTATTGTAGACACTACTGATGTGGATGCAACTATAATATTTCCTGAAGATATAGAAGGATTTATAGCTAAAACTGAAAGTTACGACCCATGGGATACCAATATTATTACTTCCTTTGATGTTAAACATTCCGTTAATAGTGAACCTAATCTATATACTAATGAAATATCTTATGGCAATGAAGAAACTAAAATTCATATATTTACCGATGCCAACGGGATGCTTAAAATTTTGAAAGGAGAGTAATGTTAAATGATACAATCAATTAAACGGCAATGTATAGACAGCTTAGATAAGTATAATAAACTTGTAAATACAACAATTAGATACGAAATACTTCACCTAGTGCTTGTAGCAGGAATGTATGGAGTTGGAATTGCAACATTGATAAATATTATATTCGGATATCCTTTTTATTTATTGAGCCAGCCAATTGGGCTTGCATTGTTTATTTTTATGGTGTTTAAACTTACTGCTCCAAAGGTAAAATATATAGAGTATTTGTCAAGCTGTGTTGATGAAATAGCAAACGGAAATTTGGAGTGTGATATAGAAGTAGAAGGATTTGATGAACTTGCACAACTAGCTATTAATATAGACACCATGCAACAAAAGTTAAAATTTCAGATTGAGCAACGTGAACAGTCTGAAAAAATAAAAAATGACCTAGTAACAAATGTGGCTCATGACTTGCGTACGCCTCTTACTTCCATCATTGGGTATATGGGACTTATAAAGAATGAGCAATATGAGACTAAAGAAGATGAAAAAAAATATCTTGATATTGCATTTTGTAAAGCGGAAAAGCTGAAATTGTTAATAGAAGATTTGTTTGAGTATACTAAGCTTACAAATCAAAAAGTCAAACTACAAAAAGAACGAGTTTCAATGGCTCTTTTTATAAATCAACTTATTGAAGAGTTTATGCCCCAAGTGGAAGAAAATAATTTAAATATAGTCTGTGATGTAAGAACACCAGAAAGCTTTGTTGATGTTGATATGAATAAAATGGCACGTGTGTTTGAAAATTTAATAGAAAATGCAATAAAATATAGTTTGCCAAATGAAACTATTCAAATTGTAATCCAACTAAAAGATGGCTACATTTATACTAGTATAAGAAATAAAACGAATAATTTAGAACAAAAAGATTTGACTAGACTGTTTAATAGATTTTATCGTACTGATAGTTCAAGAAACAGCAAGACTGGCGGAAGCGGTCTTGGGTTAGCTATAACAAAAAATATAGTAGACACTCATAATGGCAAAATCTGGGTGCAACTTGATGAAAACATAGTAAGCTTCACAGTTAAATTAAAACAACATATCTTATAAAACCTTATTTATGTATGGGTAAATTATTCTTTACTCATACATTTCTCATCTATTAAAAACTAAAAGTCATTGTATATTTTTTCTTCCTATAAGGAACAATATAATACTCCCCCTTAAACTATAATAAAAAAATAAAAGAGGTGTCCAATTTGATATTAATCGTTGATGATGAAAAAGAAATTAGAGACTTAATTGCCATATATTTAAAAAATGAAGGATATAACTATAAATTTGCAAGCACTGGGCTTGAAGCTATTAAAGCTGTTGAGGAAGGAGATATTGAGCTAATTATACTTGATGTTATGATGCCTGTTGTAAATGGAATTGATGCTTGTGTTGAAATAAGGAGAAAACATAATATACCTATCATTATGCTTTCTGCAAAGGTTGAAGACATAGACAAAATAATGGGATTATCTGTTGGTGCAGATGATTATATTTCAAAACCTTTTAATCCACTAGAGCTAATAGCAAGAGTGAAAGCTCAAATAAGACGTGCGACACAACTAAACTCAACTAAACAAGATGCCGATATTTTAATAGAGAACGAATTAACACTAAATCTAAAAGAAGGAAAACTGTATAAAAATAATGAAGAGATTTTTATCACACCTACAGAACTAAAAATCTTAAAATTACTATGGATAAATAAAGGAATTACATTTGCAAACAAGGACATTTACGAAAAAGTATGGGATCAAGATTATATGGAAAATAACAATACAGTTATGGTGCACATAAGAAAACTTCGTGAAAAAATAGAAGAACACCCAAGAAAACCCTTATACATCTTTACAGTTTGGGGAATTGGATACAAATTTGGAATATAATGTTTATTACAATTTAAATTTTAACTTTACGTATAAGTAATAATATTATATAATAAAATAAATAAAGATAAAAAACTATACAGAAAAGTTTCAGGGGGAAACAGTATGAAATCAATTTACCTTATGGTGACTAGGACAAACACCGCTTTTTGTAAAGCTCTGATGAAAGCGTCCAAAGAACCCTATCCTCATATTTCACTAGTTTTGGATGAAAATTTTGCAACGGGGCACAGCTTTAGCAGATTAAAAATACATAATCCTTTAGTCGGAGGACTAAAACATGAAGAATATACACAATGGCTAACTAAGTTTCCATCAACTATTTGTAAAATTTATAAATTAGATGTGACACCACAACAATATGATAAACTTAATACCACTCTTAATAAATGGTATGCGAAAGGAAATGTATACGGGTATAATTTGCGTGGAGTAGTTGGACGCAAATTTAATTTAAATATACATCCTAAGAATAGATATTTTTGTTCTCACTTTGTCTCTCAAATTTTAAGAGAAGCAGATATATTATATTTTGATAAACCACCTATTTGCACACTAGCAAGTGATTTTATGAACAATGAAAAGCTTGAACTAATTTATGATGGAACTTTAAAAGATCTACTTTATCAATCTCAAGCTGTACCAAGAGAACAAGTTGAAATAAAAATAAAAAGAAGAGATAGAGTGACAAATTATATTTTAGGAGCTCTAAATCACTAACAAAAAGAACCACTGGTATTAATGCGGTGGTTTTTTTTGTCATTCATGTTTAAAATAATTCTGGATAAAATAGTTCACCTAGTTGTTGGTATGCTTCGTTAAATCTGCTATTTGGTTTATAGTGAAATAACTTCATATCCAAATAATATATTTCATTATTTTTAACTGCATCTAGTGCTTGCCAAGCAGAACTTTCTCCATACAAGTCTTCTATCATTTCTCTAGCTGAGCCATCTTTTGATGATTGTTGCACTAAAATTTTATCTGGATTTGCAATAAGTACAGCTTCTAGGTTAATGTCTATTCTGTTTGACAGTTCTGGATTATTCCATTCATCAGCAATGTTTATTCCTTTCATTGCTGAAATCATACCACCTGACATACTTGCTGATAAATTGGCAGAGAGAGACTTGGGTGTTGCATAAATATTTAGTACTGTAGGGCCGTGCTCCACATCTTTTATTATCTCAAGGGTATTAAGTGTTTTATTAAGTGTATTTTTGGCTACAGTATCATACAGCTCTGCTTTGCCATTTAAATTAGAAAAGACTTTGAACCACTTTAAATAGTCCTGCATGTTTTCATAATCTACCACTATAGTTTCAATACCAGCTACTTTAAGCGGTTCTACTAGAGTTGGTTGTGACATTGCTGTGCCCAATATAACAAGGTCTGGATTTGATGATATAATACTTTCGATACTAATATTTTTGGCACTAGAGCTGGTTGCCACAATTTGTATATCTTCTGATAAAGCTTCCTTCGGCAGTTGATCATCTGATGTTCCTGTTTGTATACGTCCAACTATCTCTCCGCCTGCTTCATACCACAACACAGTATGACTTGTGTATAAACTTACCACTCTTTTAGGGTTTTTATTTATAGTTTTTTCCTCACCAGTTCCATCAATAAATGTCACCGTATCTCCTGCTATAATAATTTCATTTGCCTTATCTTCAAATCCAAATGCATCATCCACCAAAATTTCTTCTTTGATATTTTCAGATGAAGAGCATCCTATCAAACCCACTCCTATAATCATAATTCCTAGTAGTTTTATAAATTTTTTCATAACATTCCCCTTCAAATTTATTTGTTATGTTTTACACTATATTTAGCCAGAAAATATGGTCTCTTTGCATAATTGTCCTCAAGAATAGTTGTCTTTAGGCTAAATACTTTTTCCATCATACTTGTAGTTAAAATTTCGTTAGGAGTGCCTATTGCCTCCACTTTCTTGTTATTAATAACGTACATTTTATGAGAATACCTAGAAGCTTGATTTAAGTCATGCAAAACCATTATTACTGTAAGGCCAAATTTTTTGTTTAAGCTTTCTATTAAACTTAAAATTTCAATTTGATATGTAATGTCTAGATGAGTAGTTGGTTCGTCTAATATTAAAATTTCTGGCTGCTGAGTGAGCGTCATTGCAATCCACGCTCTTTGTCTCTGACCACCTGATAATGTGCCTAACGATTGTTTCCTTATATCTGTAAGACCCATAAGTTCCATGCTTTGAGAAATGATTTCTTCATCTTCTTTACTAGTCATTATAGACTTATGTTTATGGGGATACCTGCCATATGAGACTAGTGTTTCCACTGTTGTGTCCGAAGGAGCATCATGAACTTGTGGTAATATAGCAATTCTTTTTGCAATATCTTTCCTAGTATATTCTTTTAACAATTTATCTTCAAAAATTACTTCGCCTGAAATAGGTTTAACTGCATTTGACAAAATTCTGAGCAAACTTGATTTGCCACATCCGTTTTTTCCAATAATTGTACTAACTTTGTTTTTTTCAAAAGACATTGTTACATCTTTTAGAATTTCTTTTTTTCCAAATGTTATGTAAATATTTTTATAACCAAAATACATAATATATGCCTCCTATTTTGTCATTTCCCTAGTTCTTAACAAATATAGAAAAAACGGAGCACCTATAAATGATATAATTACGCTTACAGGCATTTCAGCAGGCATAATTATAATTCTGCCTATCATATCACATATAGTCATAAATATAGTGCTAAGCAGGATAGCAGTCGGAAACAAATATTTGTAATCTGAACCAACAAGCAATCTTGCAATATGAGGAATAATAAGTCCCACAAAGCTAATGAGCCCTGCAACAGCAACAGCAACTCCTGAGAGTAAAGAAGCTAGTATAATTAAAAATAATTTAAATCTCTCTACATTTATGCCTAGTGAATAAGCAATCTCGTCTCCCAACATTAAAATATTTAATTTATTAGGGATGAAAAAGCATATAACAATCCCTATTATTGCAAAAGGGCTTATCATAAAAAATTGCTCCCACGTAGTACCATTCAAACTTCCTAGCATAAAACTTTGGGCATCCACTATTCTTTCGGCAAAAAATATTTTTATAACATCATTGAATGCACTAAATAATGCCGTGACTGCGAGCCCAGATAAAATCATTCTTACAGAGCTTACCCCTTTTGAAAAAGCTAAACTATAAATAATCATTGTAGTCAAAAACGCTCCAATTATACTTCCTACTGCTAATAAATAATATAAATCAGGAAATACAACTAGTGTTACATACCCTACAAAACTAGCACCACTAGTCACACCTATTGTAGATGGTGAGGCCAACGTGTTTCTCATTACCCCCTGCAATATGCATCCCGAAAGCGATAAACATATCCCTACCAATGTAGCGACTAGTGTTCTTGGCAGCCTTAAATCAAATACTATTATTCTATGAATACTTTCCTCACTAGTAAAAAGAACTTTTAATACTTCTCGAAACGGAATTTGCATAACTCCTATGCTAATACTAAACATAATGCAAAATAGAACAATTACCAATAGGCTTAAAATTATAAATATTTTTCTAATCATGTTAATCCTCTTTTAATTTACGTTCCAATTTCAATATTATAACACTAATTCAGTCCCATTTCCAACAAATATACTTATGTTGTCACTTTTAATCAAGCATCAGGAAAGATAGAATAATTATATTGAAGTTCAATTTTATCTATGGTATACTGGGGTAAAGATTATTTACATAGGGGAGATGAATTATGAAAAAAGTCGATTTTGTAAGGGTGAAAGCACAAAGAGAATTTGTCCTTAGAAAAGGCCGAATAGATAATTTTAATGGTGCGGAGAAAATCATAAGGGACCGAATTGAAAATGGCTGGGAATTTGCTGGTTATGTTCCACTGCAATTCATAAACGAAACCCAACTAGATACAATAACTTTGGTATTTCAAAAAGACTAGTATATTCTTTACCTAGTCTTTTTGATGTATATTATCTGCCATTTTTAAATATTTTAGTGCTTCAATATAAATGGCAATATAATATTGCAAGCAAATATTAGAATTAATTGTGCATACAACTTGCACATTTATACATTTCACTTATGTTGGATATAATTCACTAGTCAGAAGAAATATCCTAGGGTATTTCGCCAATTGTATTTTGTCCGATATAGGTATATACTTTAACAGTTAACCCATGCGAAAAAACAAGTAGCAGAGTACTCACGAAAAGTAAGTAGCCATAGGTGAAAAAATAAGTAGTAGAGCAGACGTGAAATAATAAGTAGCACCTAGTTAACAACCCAACATAACTCAAAATAACCCAGAGCAAGAAAAAACTAAAAATGCGTTTTCTATTATTACAATATAAACACTGTTTATAATCTCTACAAGAGTCTTTGATCTTTATCCTAAACATAGTGTTATCTTATTAATAATCGTATATTTGAGATTATAAACAGATTAAATAAAAAAATTAAGTAAGTAAATTGTTCATGATAAGTGGCATATTAGTGAGACTAGTAAACCTAAAGAAATTTGAAACCTATTGCTACTATAATTAAAAATAAGCTTCATATCCCACATATAAGTGGAGTTTCCCTTCAGAGTTCGTATTCTACACATAATTAGAGTTTTCCTTCAAAATTCATATCACCAAAATTTATATCACCCATAACAGATTTGTAGCCATTTCTCCTTATTTACAAAAAAAGCCGTTTGTACGTATGTGGAATTGTGGCGGATACACTAGTGAGGGATGAATAGTTATTTTTTAAATTTACCACCCTCACTAGTCAAATATTTCATTACTAAAGCTAAAAATCTCACTTGGATTATCGCTATTCATAATAAATATAAGAACATCGCCTTTAATAGTAATATAAAAAATGCAATTAAATAACACAATGGGTATTACTTATAAAATTTATGACCGCCTGATAGGTTGCAAACATTTGTGAAACCATTATTTAATAGTATATTTTGAGCCGCATTTCCTGTTACACCTTTATTACAGTAAGTCACGGTAAATGTGTCTTTTTCTAGTGATTTCATAGTATCTCTTAATGTAGCATGAGGCATATTTACTGCTCCATCAACACTAGACTTTTCAAATTGCTTACTTACACGTGCATCAATAATTTGTACTTTTTCACCTGACTTTACAAGATTTTTAAGTTCAGCTGAAGTTATCAGTGGTCGGTTATTGTTCATAGCATTATCCAAAATCATCCCTGTATAATGGATAGGGTCTTTGGTTGTTGAAAACGGAGGAGCATACGCTAAATCCAAATGGAATAGCTCATCAACTTTTGCTCCATAAGTTATAAGAGTCGCAAAAACATCAATTCGCTTATCCACACCATCATAGCCAATAATTTGAACCCCTAGTATTTTTTCCGTTTTCTTATCAGCAATTGCCTTAATAACCATTTCTTTTCCTTTGAAATAAGATGGTTTATCAGGTTTAATATTGTGGCAAACTTGAATATCATAACCTTCTTTGACAGCTTCAGCTTCACTCAATCCAGTATTTGCAATAGTTAAATCAAACAATTTAAAAATTCCAGTGCCAAGATTTCCTTTATATCTAAGATTTCCACCAGTTACAACATCACCAGCAATTCTCCCAGTCTTATTTGCTGTTGAACCAAGAGGTTTATACACTGGCTTTCCTGTTATTTGAGAAAATGTTTCAATGCAATCACCACAAGCATAAATGTCTGGAAAATTCGTTTGCATTTGATCATTAACTTTAATCGCACCACTTACTCCAATTTCAACACCTGCTTCTTGAGCAATGTTAACATTGGGTATAATTCCTGTCGACATTATAACCATATCAGCGTGTAGTTCAATTTTACTATTAAATATTGATTTAGCAGAGTTTATTTTAGTTAAAGTATCTACTTCAAGTATTACTTTAACCTGCTCTGTTTTGGTTAAAGTATCTTTTATAGATATTATTTTATCATGTTCAGGATTGGTTAAAGTATCCATGTCAAATACTGCCTTATCTTGTTTGTGATTGGTTAAAGTATCCATGTAAAGTGGTACTTTATGGTCATCAAATTTGGTTAAAGTATCCACTTCAAGTATTACTTTAAGGTCTTCACAATTGGTTAAAGTATCCATTTTAAGTATTGCTTTATTATCTTCAGAATTGGTTAAAGTATCCATTTTAAGTATTGCTTTATTATCTTCAGAATTAGTTAAAGTATTCACTTCAAGTACTACTTTATCATGTTCAAGTCTAGTTAAAGTAGCTCCTTTTAATATATTAATACCTTTTTGAACTAGTATATTTTCTAAAAACATTGACATATCGTTGTCTAAACTAGGCGTAAGTTTATTTTGCTTTTCAACAATAGTAACATTCATACCGTCACCCATAAGATTTTCGAGCATTTCAAAACCTATAAATCCACTGCCAACTATTACAACATGTCTAGGGTTATTATTTTGTATAAAACTACGTATGCTTTTTGCACTTTGAACATTTCTTAAAGAAAATACATTGTTGTTTTGTATTCCTTCAATATTTGGAATAGCTGGTACCGCTCCAGTGGCAATAATCAATTTGTCAAAATAATCCATAAAAATTTCATCCGTATTAATATTTTTCACAGTTAAAGTATTACTTGAACTGTATACTTTAACTACTTTATGACTTGTTTTAACATCAATATTATACTTTTTCTTGAAAAACTCAGGATTTCTTGGAGTGAGTTCATCTATATCCTCAATTTCTCCTCCAATATAATATGGTAACCCACATCCTGAATAAGAAATGTCTACATCTTGTTCATATATTGTGATTTCAGCACTATCATCATTTCTGCGTGCTTTTGCTGCCGCTGAAGTCCCTGCTGCAACTGCTCCTATTATTAAAATTCTCATATTTAATCTCCTAACAAATCAATTTTTTGTACTAGAAATTGACGAACATTGTTCGCCAATAGTGATTAATATTTTGTTTTATTTACAAACCATACTAAGCTTAACATTACTGGCACTTCAACCAATACGCCAACTGTTGTCGCAAGTGCAACAGGACTAGTTGCTCCAAATAATGCAATTGCTACAGCTACAGATAATTCAAAAAAGTTTGATGCTCCAATCATTCCTGCTGGTGCAGCTACATTATGAGGTAGTTTTAGCTTTATACATGCAAAATATGCAATTGCAAAAATTAAAACGGTTTGAATTGTTAAAGGTATTGCAATAAGTAAAATATGTAGAGGATTATTTAAAATAGTCTCTCCTTGGAAAGAAAATAAAATAGTTAAAGTTAGTAGTAATGCCCCAATAGTAGTATTATTAAATTTAGGGATAAATTCATTTGTAAAATATTCTTCGCCTTTTTTCTTTGTAACGATTAGTCTAGTTGATATCCCGCCAACTAAAGGTACAACAACAAATAATACTACTGATAAAATTAGTGTTGCCCACGGAATTGTTACTCCGCCCACTCCTAACAAAAATGCCACAATTGGACTAAATGCAATTAATATAATTAAATCATTTGTTGCGACCTGAACCACTGTATAAGCAGGATTACCATTTGTTAGATGACTCCATACAAAAACCATTGCTGTACAAGGTGCTGCCCCCAAAAGAACTGCTCCTGCTAAATAATCTTTTGCAAGTTCTGCAGGAATTAAGTTTTTAAACACTACATAAAAGAATACCCATGCAATTCCAAACATAGTAAAAGGTTTAATCAACCAGTTTACAATCCAAGTTACAAACAACCCTTTTGGTTCTTTCCCTATATTTTTTACACTTTTAAAGTCAACTTTCATCATCATTGGATAAATCATAAGCCATATTAAAATCGCTATTGGTATCGAAACATTTGCATATTCAAACTTCCCTAGAAACTCTGGTATTATAGGAACAAACTTTCCTATTGCAATCCCTATAGCCATACATAAAGCAACCCACACAGTTAAATTCTTTTCAAAAAAACTCATATACATCCCCCTTAAAAATCCTCAACAACAGTTATTAGATTTATTTTCTACAACAGATTTTTCTATATTTTCTAAAACTTCTTTTGCATCTTGTATTCCTTCTTTGCAAATGGAATAGTAACTCCACTTACCTTGCTTGCTTGCTTTCACAATGTTACTTTCTACTAGTATTTTCATGTGGTGTGATAAAGTGGACTGACTTATATCAAGGTCTTCCAGCAATACACAGCCACATTTTTCACCTTCTTGTAATATTTCAATTATTTTTATCCTGTTTTCATCACAAAAAGCTTTAAATATCTTAGCTACGTTTATGTAATGCATTTGTACACCTCTTTTTAAAATTTATATATTTTCATATTTAAATTTATCGATATGTTTATATTATAATCATAATATCGATGGATGTCAATATGTAATTTAAATTTTGTTATTCGTCACCTCAAAAATATTCTTCATTAAGTTCTAGTCATGTAATGGCAAAACATGTTATAATGCCTACAGACAAGAAATTAAATTATTATGTGACATAACGAAAAATTATTTAAGGAGATTATATGGATGAAAATTTCTATATATATAAAGATTAATAAAAAAGTAAAGTGGAATAATATAAAAAAGAGCCACATAAGAAAAGGAAAATACCCTAAAAATTTGTTTTTTTTGTGTACAAGTCCATATAATAAGTTAACGTTTGAAATTGTACAAGGACATTTCTTGAACGAAAATTACAATGATAGCTATCTATTAAGTATTTCTAAACATAAAGATACTTTAGTGGAAGATTTACAAAATCTAGTTGATTTAATTTATAATAAAAAACAGCTTACTCTTAATATGTTAAGGCAGGAACATACAAATGATTAAATTTATTTTAATGCTATTAACAATTATATTAATATTAATTGGTATAATTATTTTTTGGCTACTGTTTGCATCAAATAGCTATAGCTTTTTTATATCTAAAGATGAGACAATAACAGGTGAAGCTAACTTTAAATTACTGGAATTGGTAAGGGGTGCTCTTAGATATGTAGATGGAAAACCTTCAATAGAAATTTTTGTAATAAATAAAAAAATATATCCACAGCCACCACGAAAAAATGGTCCAGCTAGTAATAAACCCCAAAAAGACCAATTTTTAAAAAGATCAAATAAAGATGTAGTTCCGCAAGAAGAAACATTTCAAGATATAAGAAAATATACCGTTCGCAAAGATAACTTTCTTGAAAAAGAAAAAACTGAAGTATTGAAAGACAAAGAAAAAACAGCAGCATTACAAGATATAAAAAAAGATACCTTTCTTATAGATAAAGAAAAAACAGAAGTATTGAAAGACAAAGATAAAACAGTAGCAATACAAGATATAAAAAAAGACACCTTTCTTATAGATAAAGAAGAAAAAAGAAAAGTAATAAAAAATATAGAAAAAGATAGTTCTGTTAAAAATCCAAAACTTGAAAAAGAAATTGGATTATTTCCATCTTTTGAACCACTTGAACCATTAGAACCACTAGAACCTCTAAAAATGCCAGAATTTAAACCTTTGAAATCTTTAAAAATGCCAAAATTTGAAGAAAGTTTTGAAAAATCGACTGAAAAAACTACTAAAGGTGAATTCGCATTTTATAAAGGTCTTTTTGATATTGCTATAAGTAGTGAATATAAAAATACTGCTTGGCGAGGAATGTACAGAACGTTAAGAAACATTATAAGAGTAGTTAATCCAGACCATGTTGATTTTGATATATCCATAGGTTTGGATAAACACGAAGATACAGGTAGAATGCTTGCTAAAATTTACGTTTTTATTCCATACTATGCAAAATATGGAAATATAAATGGTAATTTTACAGAAAAAGGAATATGGGGAAATGTTGAAATTGAAGGAAAATTTAACCTATACAAAATTATACGACCTATAATTGTTCTTATATTAAATAGCTCATTTAGAGAATATATCAAAGAAATCTTAAGATATATAAAAAATAACAAATAAATAAAAGGAGATAACAAAATATGCTAGGAGAAATATTAAAAGATTTAGAACATTTTATAACAACAAAAACTGTTGTAGGAGAACCAATAAATATTGGAGATACAATCCTTGTACCTTTAGTTGATGTAAGCTTTGGAATTGGAACAGGAAGCAAAAGTGCGTCAAAATTGAAAGAAATAAATAAGGAAAAAGAACGTTATGTTGATGGGCCTAGTGATACGACTGGTGGTGGAGTTGGAGCAAATATTTCTCCGACTGCAGTTCTAGTAATTCAAAATGGTACAACACAGTTAGTCAATATTAAAAATCAAGATAGCCTAACTAAATTAATTGACATGGCTCCAGGTATACTTTCAAATATTCCATCAATGATTTCTAAATTTACTGGTAAAGATAAGACTGAAGCAAATAAGACTGAAATAAATAAGTCCGAAGCTGATAAAACTGAAGTAAATAACGTTAGAGTAAATAACGTTGAAGTAAATTCCTTTGAAATAAATGATTTTGAAACAAATAAACCTGATTTAGTATTTGAAGACTATCATGAGTTGGATAAATAAAGAACAATTATTCTAAAAGAAAGAAGACTCCTAATCTTCTTTCTTTATACCATTCATTTCTATCCAAGTTTCTCATCTAATCTAACTAGAACTGCTGCTAATTCCGCCCTTGTTAACATTTTATTGGGTGCCATCTCATTTTGACTTATACCACATAACAATCCAGTTTCAATACAGTAAGTAATTGCTTCGTTGTAAGGAGAATTATCTATATCTATAAAATTATAATCATATTTTATTTTTGGTAGTTGTTTGTCTGTTATTTCAAACAAAATTTGTGCAAACATTCCACGTGTAATATTATCTTCTGAGCTACTCATGACTTGTTTAAGTGTATTTTCAGACAATTTTGAACCAATTGAAGCAACATGATAGAATGTCCAATCCATTTTATTTGGGACATATTTTTCTACAGTTTCTCTTGGTAAATTCATTTTAAGCACATTATTAGAAAGCAATAGTCTATCTAAAAACGTAAAAGTATCCGCAACATACAGCTCCTGTTCGGGTGCAAACAAGTCGCTTGTTACCCCTCCAATAAAACCGTTTTTATTTGCTTCATTTATGCTATTTTCTGCCCAATGCATGGATATATCTACAAATTCTGAAGCAGTTATATCGTCCAAACTAATTTCTTTACCTATATTATATAAACTTAGCAAATCTAATAATTTAAGATTAGATATGATTGAATGCAATTCAATATTGTCAAATTCACGACTTAATGTATCAGGCAAAGAATTTAATGAAAGTTGTCCATTCATATAAGTATACGGAATAGCTTTTAAAAATAATTTTTTAATTGTTGATGCCTCTTGAGAATTTTTTACTTGTATTAGTTTTAAAGCCGTATTATACATATCATCAACATTTATTTCTAATTTATCAAACAAGCCATATTCACTTTTAGTAATATTCTTGCTAACATTTTGCTCCATTATATCACTGATGACACCGCCTTCATTATTTGTAGTATTTTCTTGTGATACTTCTGATCTAACTACATATTTTTGTGGAATCACATTGGTATTTAGCGTAGCAATATCTTGTTCAATAACAGCAGTATCTGGCGTAGTAACATCTTGTATAGTTAACATTGTATCTGGGGTAGTGACATCTTGTATAGTTACAATAATATCTTGCGTATTAACATCTTGTACAGTTTTAGTGTCAATGTCTTGAATATGTATATCTTGTATAGTTGTAGTGTCAACATCTTGTAAAGTTAACATTGTATCTGATGTAGTGACATCTTGTTCAATAACAGTAATGTCTGGTGTAATGACATCTTGTCCAATAACATTCGTATATGGTGTAGCAACATCTTGTAAAGTTAACATTGTATCTAATGTAGTGACATCTTGTATAGTTACAATAATATCTTGCGTATTAACATCTTGCACAGTTTTAATATCAACATCTTGAATATGTATATCTTGTATAGTTGTAGTGTCAACATCTTGTAAAGTTAACATTGTATCTGATGTAGTAACATCTTGTTCAATAACATTCGTATATGGTGTAGCAACATCTTGTAAAGTTAACATTGTATCTAATGTAGTGACATCTTGTATAGTTACAATAATATCTTGCGTATTAACATCTTGTACAGTTTTAGTGTCAATGTCTTGAATATGTATATCTTGTATAGTTGTAGTGTCAACATCTTGTAAAGTTAACATTGTATCTTGAGTAGTAACATCTTGTACAGTTACAATAATATCTTGAGTAGTAACATCTTTTGCAGTTAACATTGTATCTTGAATATTAACATCTTGTGCAGTTTTAGTGTCAATGTCTTGAATATGTATATCTTGTATAGTTGTAGTGTCAACATCTTGTAAAGTTAACATTGTATCTTGAATATTAACATCTTGTGCAGTTTTAGTATCAACATCTTGTGAAGTTACAATAATATCTTGAGTAGTAACATCTTGTGAAGTTAACATTGTATATGATGTAGTGACATCTTGTATAGTTGTAGTGTCAACATCTTGTAAAGTTAACATTGTATCTTGAATATTAACATCTTGTACAGTTTTAGTGTCAATGTCTTGAATATGTATATCTTGTATAGTTGTAGTGTCAACATCTTGT
>LJDB01000055.1:26074-40745 GCA_001983455.1 Candidatus Epulonipiscium fishelsonii | reverse complement strand
TGCGTATTAACATCTTGTACAGTTTTAGTGTCAATGTCTTGAATATGTATATCTTGTATAGTTGTAGTGTCAACATCTTGTAAAGTTAACATTGTATCTTGAGTAGTAACATCTTGTACAGTTACAATAATATCTTGAGTAGTAACATCTTTTGCAGTTAACATTGTATCTTGAATATTAACATCTTGTGCAGTTTTAGTGTCAATGTCTTGAATATGTATATCTTGTATAGTTGTGGTGTCAACATCTTGTAAAGTTAACATTGTATCTTGAATATTAACATCTTGTGCAGTTTTAGTATCAACATCTTGTGAAGTTACAATAATATCTTGAGTAGTAACATCTTGTGAAGTTAACATTGTATATGATGTAGTGACATCTTGTATAGTTGTAGTGTCAACATCTTGTAAAGTTAACATTGTATCTTGAATATTAACATCTTGTACAGTTTTAGTGTCAATGTCTTGAATATGTATATCTTGTATAGTTGTAGTGTCAACATCTTGTAAAGTTAACATTGTATCTTTAGTAGTAACATCTTGAGAAGTTAACATTGTATCTTGAATATTAACATTTTGTACAGTTGTAGTGTCAATATCTTGTGTAGTTATATTAGTGTCTGACATAGTAATGCCTTGTGTAGTTACACTACTTTCTTGTGATATTTCATTTTCACTTAATATTATGCTTCCTCCGACGGTATTATTTCCATCTGTTATTATATTTTCTTCTGTTATTATATTATTTTCTTCTATTATATTTCTTTGCAATGATATATTTTCTTTAATTATTACGTCTGTTGTGATACTTCCGTTTGTTGTAATATTTTTTTCAGATAGTACGTTTTCGTTCAAACTAATATTTTCATTTAGTATTACTTTTGGTTTAGGTTTAGGAGTATCATATTTTTTTAAATTTGTTTTCGGTAGATATTTATTTATATTTTTTATACCAAACTGTTCTATTAATATTTTATTGTTTTCATCTTCCATATCAATAGGATTGTTATCAATCCTTAGTATCTTAAGATTTTTAAAACTATGTATTATAGATAGATCCTTAATATTATTGTCTTTTAAAGATAGAATTTCTAAATTAACAGCATGTTCTAAACCTGTTAAATCTTCTATCTTCATTTTATCAGCATAGAAACTTCGCATTGATTTAATTTCATCTTTTTGAATTTTTCCATCAAAATTTTTATCCACTAGTGAAAGCACTATTCTTCTTAAATTTTTATCTGGAATATCAATAATTTCTTGATGATCCTGTATGCTGTCTTTATCTATTTCTTTTTTTAACAGTGGTTTTTTAATTGGTATAACTAATGAACTAGCATTTACTGTTGAATTTATAAATATACTTCCACTAGCTAAAATTAAACTCATTTGTCTTGAATTCATAACTCAACCTCCATTATATCCTATGATTTTAATTTTTCATTTAATCTAATTAATATCGCTACTAATTCTGCTCTAGTTAATATTTTATCTGGAGAGATTTTATTTTTACTTGTCCCACATAACAAGCCAGTTTTAGCACAATATTTAATTGCTTCTTTATAAAGAGACTCCGATATATCAATAAAATCAATATTAGTATTTATAGTAGCTAACTTTCCATTTGTTATTTCAAATAAAATTTGTGCTAACATTTCACGTGTCATGTTATTCTCCAAATTTTCTTCTATTAAATTAAATGTATCAGCAGATAATTTAGAACCAATTGAATTAATGTGTTCAATTGCCCATCCAATTTTATCTAAAACAATAGCATCAATTTTTGTTAAATTTCTTTCTGAAAAATCTCCTGCAATATTATTAAAAATTAATACTCTATCTAAAAATGTAAATGCATCCGCAATTTGAACAGGTTTTTCTGGCATAAAACAATCCTTTGAAACACCTGCAACAAATCCTAGTTCTACTGCTTTATTTACAACATCTTTAGCCCAATGATCTGAAATATCTATAAAGTTTAAATGTGTTGCTTTCAAATTTTCGTCAACAGCTTTTATTACTTTAAAAGTTAAGATTAATTCGTCGCTTGTTTTTCCGTTATTATCTACTCCCAAATATATAAGTTTGTATTCACCTAGTTTTGAAGTATCAACTTTATCAACTTTAACTCCGTTATAAAAAATTTTTATATGTATATCTACGTCATCATGATCATCAATACCCTCTACCAAAGGCATTTCAAATTTGCTATTTTGTATTATCTCAAAATAAGTATTGCTAATAAAATTTAATCTTGGAGCTTGATTTTTTATAGATTTTGTTTTATAGTCAATATTTTTTTCTAGTTCAATAACTTTTATTAAAATTTCAACTGGATCACTTTGATTTCCGTTGCTATCTGTTGCAATATATGTTATTTTATGATTGCCTAGTTTAGTAGTATCTACTTTAGCAGGATTTGCTTCAGCAATAAGTGTGCCATCTTCCGCATCTTGTGCAACCAACATAGGTGGTGTTTGAAAGTTATTGTCCCCTTTATATACTACTATTTCTTTATTACCATTATATTGGATTATCGGCTTTTCATTAACTGCTGATGTTACCTTAAGATTTATAATCAATGGATTACTTTTCATTCCTCTTTCATCTGTTGCAATATATTTTAAAATATAATCCATACTTCTTGAAGTGTCTACGTTGCTAATAACATTTCCATTATCATATGTAACTCTTTTACTAGCAATATTACCGTGTTCATCAATAATGTATTCATTTATATAATCCTTTTTTTCTGTATAAGAAAAAAATTCTATTGGCAATAAAATTTTTGTATATGGGGATGTAGTTATTTCAATTTCTTCTGTATATTCTATGTTATCATATTTTAATGCTGGAATATTTCCTTGAGACAACGGATGTTTATACGATCCTTTTAGCTTGACTAGTAGCTCCCAAATAGTACGAAGTCTCTCACCATTAAGTTGAAATTCGATATCTTCATATATGTATATATAGTTATAATTTATATTTAAATTTTCTAATTGCTTCCAAAATTCCCTTGATAATTGCCAGAAAGAATTATTATTTACTTTATTATTGCTAATATCTAAATCCTTGAGATTTTTTAATTCTTCTAGTGCTTTAAAAGTTATTATATTATTGTTTGCTAACACTAATTTCTCTAGGCATATTAATTCTTTAAGGCTATCTAAAGGCCCTAAAGTTTTGGTAGAGCTATAGATAGAGTCAGTAGCATTTTTTTGAGTTGGAGTATTTCCTCTTAAATTTAAGTTTTCTAAATTTGTCAATTTACTTAATGAGGATATGTCCCATATTTTGTTATCACTTAGATCTAACTCCTTAAGCTTTAAAAGATAACTTAACGGAGCTATATTTTTTATATTATTGCTACCCAAATCCAAAGTTTGCAAGTTTGTAGCATATTCTAATCCATCTAAATAAGATATACTTTTGTTTGACAAATCTAGTTGTTCTAGCTTCAGCATATCATTTTGGGTAATTGTGTCATTTGATGCTTTATTTAAATTCGATAGTACTGTCTTTTTTAAATTTTCATCTTTAAAATTAATAATACTTTTATTCATTTCTTTAGGGACTGCTATTTTAAACTTTTCTAATACTTCTATATTACTTTTGGTACCAAAATCAATAGGATTGTTGTTCAATCTCAATATTTTAAGCTTCTTAAAACTATGTATTGTTGATATATCACTGATATTATTATCATTTAAAGATAGGTTCTCCAAGTTTATTGCATATTCTAATCCTTTCAAATTATTTATATTCAAATTATCAGCATATAAACTAGTTAATTTCTCAATTTCATCTTTTTGAATTTTTCCATCAATATTTTTATCCACTAGTGAGAGAACTATCTTTCTTAAACTTTTATCTGGAATTTCAACAATTTCTTGTTTAATTGAGATATATTCTTCAGTTTCTGAGTCTAAAATAGTAGTCTTTTCATCAAATGTCATTGTAGGAGAAGCACTTGTTATAGGATTGGCAAACATGCTACCGCTTACTATAAGTAAACTCAATTGCTTAAAATTCATTGTAAGCCTCCAAAAAGAAATTAAATTACTTATTTATTATATTATATCACTATCTGACAATTTTAACAACATAGAATTATGAGAAAAACATGTAAATCTAATGTATTCTAATTATAACATAATAAAAATATATAATATTTTTAAATAAGTTTTAATGTTTTTGTAATTGTTAAAAATTAAGCAATAGTTAATATTGATAAAAATCTAAATATAATCAAGTATACTATTTTAATTAAAAGTTGTTATTATGACGGGCCTTGATAGTATATACTGTATGTATAGATACTGCTTTATAAAAATATCACTGAAATTTCCAATAAATACAAGTGAGTAAATCTTAGTTTTTGTAAATACTAAGCTTGTTAAAGATTGGTTATAGAGAAAGTGTTAATAATTTGGGATAAAGTGGTCTTTTATTCAATGGTAAGCAATTTCATCGGTTTGAAACAGGTTTATTTCTAAAGTATAAACTGTTTGAAAAGAAAAAAGGAGAAGAATATGAAAAAGATTAAATTTTTAGCATTATTAGCAGCAATGGCATTATCTGTAACTGGATGCGGAGGAGATAAAGCAGATGGAGAGATTGTAGTTGAAGGGCAACAGGGTGCTAACCCAGGAGCAGGTGGAATTGATGCAACAATTACTGTTCAAGCTGAAAAGACTTGGATGCCACACTATGAAGCAGCAGCAGCAAGAGTTTTAGCTGAAAATCCAAATGCAAGTATTGAAATTATTGAAATGGGCTCATTTGATGTATTTGATTTGATTGATTCGACAGATATAACAAATGAGGATATTGCAGATGTTTTTGCTTTACCATTAGATAGAGTGTACGGAATGGCTCAAAATGAAGTATTAGCCGCTATGGATGCACCAGCTATGGCTGCAAGAATTGGCGGATGGGATGATTTTGATGCTGGACTTGGAGGAGCATTTAACATCGACGGAAGTTATCTGGCTTTTCCACTAAATATTGAAACACTTATTGTGTATGCAAACAAAGCAAATGCAGCGAAAAATGGTATTGATTTGACAACACCAGTTGAATTTAGTGATCTTGGATATGAAGAAATGTTAAGTGTTGTACATGACGCTTGGTTTGGAGTTGCATTTACAAACTCAATTGCGTTAAACTTACTAGACGTTGAACCAGATGGAACGTTCAAAACGGATTTAACAAAGAATTTTTCTGAGTTAACCCCTGCACAACAACAATTCTTTACAAGTTTATTTGATTATTGGAAAGCACATTATGCAGGAGCAACAGACCTTTGGGATAAAGATGCTGCTTGGGGATATGTTGATGCATCATTTATGTCAGGTGGACCAACATCACTTCGTATTGATGGACCATGGGCGGCACCAGCTATGGCTGAAAAAACTAACGGTGGAGCGGACCTTGAAATTCTTCCTCTAGACTTCATTACTTTAAATGGTAATCCATTAAGACATTGGAAAAGTGGATGGGGGCTTGCTATAAATGCTAGGATTGAAGAAGATCCTGCTAAAATGGCACTAGCGGAAGAAATGATTGAAGAAATAGTAAACCCAGCATATGCAGAAAGCTTATTCAATGTTTCAGGTAAAATTCTAGAAAATGTACCAGTGGAAGTGTATCAAGTATCAGGACTTGATGACATGAGCAAAGAAATTATAGCAGCAACATTGGAATCTTATAATGAAGCAGTTTCAAGACCACTATTTACTGAGTGGGGTCAAGTATGGGGCACATGGCAAAATGCTTTATTATCATGGTCTGCTACTCAACCAAAAAACGTAGAAGAAGCATACAAAGAAGTTCAGGCATCATTTGAAGCAATGATGTCAAGCATCTAATTATAAGCACAATGGCGAACCTATGTGTTCGCCACGAATAACAGATTTAGTCAAGTTGTTCCTAAATCCGTTATCACGAATAATTAATAAAAATGATGGGATGATGATATGACCGCAACGACCAAAATGCCAAAGTCATATTTTTATAGTATAGTACTGTCTTGTGCAGTCATAATTTTCTGTGAGTGCTTGCAAGTACTAGTTAGAGTACGTGACCCAGCAAACTTTGCAATGTGGGGAGAAGGAATGTCCATTGAAACATATATGTTGATCCAAATGAGTTATTTTTTTGAAAGAATAACCGTGCCAATTATGTTGGGTTTATACACTTACTTTGCGTTTATCAAGCTTCGTATAGGTAAACTATTTATTTGTGTATGGGGACTGATGCTTGCTGGAGCCACTATAACAACGGGGATGGAATTTGATTTTACAAACATTTTATACTATTTAAAAATGATTGCGTACTTTATTAACATTATATCTGTAATAAGATTATGGCAAGTTATTGAGCTAGACCGAGATAAGATAGAGGAGGATAACCCATGGAGTTAAAGCTTTATGATTACATTGGGAATTCGTATAAACGAAAAAACCAATATTTGCATGAATGTGCTGTTATTGAAGATGAGATCGCTCATACAAAGGGATCAGAAAAGTCTTCTTTGAAAAAGAATTTGCAAGAGTTACAAGCAAATAAAGCAAATCATCCATATATTCAAAAATTGCAAGAATATGAAGAAGCAGAAAAGCAATTTCTTGAAAAGTTAAATCAAGAAGTAACAACTTTTGAGCAAAACTTAAAGACTAATAATGCTCGGGATAAAAAACTGCATATACAGTACTTTAAGGCAACAAAAGAAGTGGTTTTTTATAAGCCTTATGTGGAGCTTTGCTATGACGCAGAGTTAAAATACAGAAAAGCGGTTGTTATCGATGGACAAATGAAAGAAGTAATTGACCATCTGGAGCGTAATTTGAAAGAATTAGCTGATGCAAAAGAAGCTTTGCAAAATCTTGATTCATCAAAAGAAAGCGAAGGAAAAAAAGCTTTTAATTTGAAAAAACAAGAAGTTGAGAAAGAATATGTACAAAGTCTTGATAGCCTAAAGCAAAAGAAAGAAGAAGGATTAATATCAGTTAAAGCTTTAGAGAATGAGAAAAGACAACTTGTTAGTAAAAAGAAAAAAGACATGGATTTACTAGAAAGTACATTAATACCGTCAAAATATTACAAAGAATTAATCGAGAGTAAAACTTATGAAACGACTAAAGCTATTAAACATAAGTTAGCGGTTATAGATGATAATGAGTCAAATGTATTAAGAACTACACCTGTTGAAATTGATAAAAATATTGGTTGGTATCCACTAGCTGGTTGCTTAATCCCTGGGCTTGGGCAATATTTAAATGGTCAAACTACAAAAATGATATTATTTTTAATCGGAACATTCTTTATATATTTTATGGCACTTCCATATACACTAGGATTTGGAAACTACCAAGCCGATGGGTTAATGAGTTTATTTACACTAGCAGATGGAGCAGCAAAAATTCATAAATCTATCATTTATATGATTGAAGGTATAATTTCTTTGTTTTTGATTTTAATATCATTTGCGATATTACTAGTCAATTATAAAGACGTAAAAACAGTATCTAAAAACACTGTTAAAGGAATAAGACCAAGAAACTGGTTTGAAACAAAAAGAAATATTCTTGAAGATGGATTTCCCTACTTAGTATCATTACCAGCTTTTCTAGTGCTATTATTTATAGTAATCGTACCAATTACTACAACTATTTTGCTATCATTTACAAACATGGACCCAAAACATCAATCTAAATTCCAATGGTCTGGTTTTTTAAACTATCTTGGACTAACTGAATCAGATGGTATGATTGGTAGAGCTTTCTGGGCAATACTAGGGTGGACTCTTATATGGACACTTGTTGCAACAAGCTTTGCTATATTGATAGGATTTGGGCTTGCACTTATAACAAACAACGAAAGAATTATAGGAAAAGGATTTTTTAGAGGGGTATTTATTTTACCTTGGGCAATACCCGCATTTATCACTATAATGTTCTTTAGCATAATGTTTGCGAGACAAGGTATTTTAACTCAAATATTAAATGACATTACAGGCTTAAGTCTAGATATTAAAAATAATTCACTCCAAACACGGTTAACTTTAATAGGATTGCAAGGTTGGCTCGGTAGTGCCTATGTATTTTTGCTTTCTACAGGAGTTCTTCAAGCTATATCGGCAGATTTATATGAAGCAGCACAGATTGATGGAGCAACTGCTTGGCAACGACTAACGAAAATTACCCTACCAATTGTGCTTTTCCAAACGGCACCACTTTTAATAGGACAATATACATTCAACTTTAACAACTTCTCAATTATTTATTTATTTAATGGTGGAGGACCATTTAATCCTTCTGTGTACGGAAACTTAGCAGGTTCAACAGATATACTAATTTCTTATGTATATAAACTAACAATGGATAATCAACAACAAGCCGTTGGTGCAGCTGTTACATTGCTAATTTCACTAGCTCTAATGATATTTACTTTTGTTGGCTTTAAAAATTCTAAAGCGTTTAAGGAGGATAAATGATGAAAAAGAAAAACAACAGCCTTTATCTTGGTGACAGACAGCCCTTAAACACAATGGGAAAAATAGGATTAGGACTTAGTTATTTAGTATTAATTTTATGGACTATTGCCATTCTATGGCCAATATATCAAATGATAATATCTGCTTTTAATGGATTTCAACAAGAATATATTATTATGAACCAAGGATTTGAATTTTCTTTTGACCATTTTACATTCTTGTTTAAAGAAACTTTATATCCAAAATGGATGTTAAATACTATATTTATATCAATATCAACGGCCATCATTACTTTGTTATTTGTATCATTCACAGGTTTTGCGTATTCAAGGTATCGTTTTAAAGGAAGAAAAGCTTCTCTTATGGCTATAATGATAATTCAAACAATTCCATCATTTGCAGGCTTAACTGCTTATTTTACAATGTATTCAATAATATCAGACGTGTTGCCATTCTTTTCCCGTCAGATGATGCTTATTTTAATATATTCAGCAGGTGGAATTGCCGGAAATACATTTATATTAAAAGGATATTTGGACTCCATTTCAATGGAGCTGGATGACGCAGCTAAAATTGATGGATGTTCTAACCTTAAGGTGTATAGACTTATAATTTTACCAATTGCACGACCTATGCTTGCTATAATTGCGTTGTGGTCTTTCCTTGGTCCATTTATGGATTATTTGCTACCAAAAGTTATATTGACTAACCCAGAGGCATATACACTAGCAGCGGGATTATTTACTTTAATAGCTGATAAGGAAAACATGAACCAACCAGCTTTTGCAGCAGGTGGATTACTAGTAGCTATACCAACTGTTATTCTATTTACAGTATTACAAAAACAATTGATTTCTGGTCTTTCAAGTGGAGCAGTAAAATAACGGATAAGATAGGAGGAGTAATAAATGAAAGTTTTGTTAGATAATGTAGGGAAAAAATATGAAGGACGAGAAAACTTTACTTTAAGACATATAGATTTGGAAATAGAAGATAAGGATTTTTGTGTTATATTGGGGCCTTCCGGGTGTGGTAAATCAACTTTGTTAAGAATGATAGCAGGGCTTAACTCTATTACAGAAGGAGATTTAATCTTTGGAGACAGACGTGTAAACAAAGTACCATCAAAAGATAGAGATATAGCTATGGTTTTCCAATCATATGCACTGTATCCTCATATGACAGTGTATGATAATATGGCATTTTCTTTAGCTATGAGAAAAGAACCTAAAAAGCTTATTCATGAGAGAGTTATGGAAGCGGCTAAAGTTTTACAAATAGAAAACTACTTATACTCAAAACCATCTGATATTTCTGGAGGTCAAAGACAAAGGGTTGCTCTAGGGCGAGCTATGGTTAGAAAACCAAAAGTATTCTTGATGGATGAACCACTTTCAAACCTTGATGCAAAGTTGAGAGAGCATATGAGGGTTGAGCTTGTAAAACTTCATAAAGCACTAGAAACCACTTCAATCTATGTAACGCATGACCAAGTTGAAGCTATGACAATGGCTACAAAAATAGTATTAATGGATGGCGGTAAAATTCAACAAGTTGGAAAACCCGAAGACTTTTATAATAGACCAGAAAATGTGTTTGTTGCAAAATTTATCGGCTCACCAACAATGAACTTAGTCGAAGGAAAAATGCGTGGCGGAAAGTTTGTTTCAGATGATGGAGCTATCACCTTAAATCCTAGTGATGCAGATGCTCAAAAATTAAAGGAATACGAAAACAAATCTATAATTGTTGGAATTCGTTCAGAGCGTTTTATTACTGAGAATATGACAGAAAATATATTGGATTGCACTCTTGATATAGTGGAACTTCTTGGTAAAGAAAAAACTATTTATGCGAGATATTCAAACGGAAAAACCTTTGTTGTAACTATACCTGGACACCTACAATTTAAGGTTGGGGATAATTACAAATTAGCGTTTGATAAAGAGGCTTTGCACTTCTTTGATGGTGAAACAAACTTACGAATCAACTAAATCGAAAAGATAAATACTAGATAGGGGCGGACTATGTTCGTCCTACTTATTATTATAAAGGAGAGTTTTATGCTATATATTGAGCACGATACAAAAAGCAGGTTTTCATATGCATATGATGAAACAACATTGCATATTAGAGTAAAAACTACAAAGGGAGAAGTAAACAATATTCAAGTGAAAGGAATTGATCCCTTTGCAAAGTGGGTTCCTTCCGAAGAAGATCCACAAACATGGGTTCAAGATAATGCTACCATGTTAAAAGTTGAGATGACTAAGGAATATGAAACAGAATATCAAGATATATGGTTTGCAGAACTTAAAAATTTAAATACAAAACGAATTAGATACTGTCTTATTTTAGACACAGCTGAGGGCAAGTTTTTGTATGGAACAAAGGGTTTAATGGACTTAGATAAATATCCAAAGCTAGTAGAAGACAGTTTTAATTTCTTAAATTTTCCATATATAAATGAAGAAGATATATATAATGCACCTAGTTGGGTAAAAGATACTATTTGGTGTCAAATTACTGTTGGCAGTTATTCAAACGATGGTCAAACTTGCATTGATAGAGAAAGTGGAAACTTTAAAGGGATGATTAAAAAGTTAGACTATATTCAAGAAATGGGTTATACTGGCCTGTATTTTACTCCTATATTTAAGGCTTTTGCATGGCACAAATATGATACCACAGACTATATGGAAGTCGACCCTAACTTTGGAGGAAACGAAGATTTTAAAGCTTTCATGGAAGAAGCTAAAAAACGAAATATAAAAGTAATGCTTGATGCAGTCTTTAATCACTGTGGCCCGCTTAATGAATTTTGGCAAGATGTAATTCGAAATGGAAGAAACTCAGAGTACTATAATTACTTTTATATATTTGATGAGAATAAACCTATAGTGGAAAATATAACAGAAGATGGTAACTATGACCGTATAGCTGAAGAAAACCTGAACTTTAGAACATTTGGATTTCACTCATATATGCCAAAATTGAATACTGGAAATCCACAGTTAAGAAAATATTTGCTGAATGTTTCAAAAAAATGGGTTGAAGAATATGGAATAAATGGTTGGAGACTGGATGTGTCTAACGAGGTATCACATCAATTTTGGAGAGAATTTAGAAAAGTAGTTAAGGAAACAAATCCAGAAACGTATATTGTTGGAGAAAACTGGGATGACTCATATGAATGGCTTAGAGGAGATCAGTTTGATGCTGTAATGAACTATGGTTTCTTGTATGCGGTATGGGATTTTATTGGTAGTACAAATTATAGTAAAATACAAAAAATAACTCCAACAGAATATAAATATCAAATCAATGAATTATTTATCCGATATCCTAAAAATGTTTTGCAACATACGTTTAACATAGTGGGAAGTCATGATGTTGCAAGGGTTATGACTGTTTGTGATAACGACCCTGCTCTTGTGAAACTTGCATACTTGTTGTTATTAACATTTACTGGGTCTCCTAGTGTTTACTATGGTGATGAAGTAGGAATGACTGGTGAGGGAATTGACTCGAGTCGTGACCCAATGATTTGGGATAAAGACAAACAAAATTTAGAGTTGCAACAACACATCAAAAAAATGATAAAACTACGCAAACAACATTCTTCATTCAAGGAAGTAGATATTGAATGGATTTTAACAGATGATGAAAAGGAAATTTTAATATTTGCTAAGAAAAATGATATTGAAAAAACCTATATAATAATTAACAATAATAACAAGGAAGAAACTCTAGCCTTGCCTGCTGAACTATCCAACAATACTATATTTGATATATATAACGAACAAAGTATTCGTCTAGAAAAAGAACTGATTTTAAAACCATATGAATTCTATTTACTTATCTCTCCTTAATCAAGGGGGGATATTTTATTTTTAAAAACATATTGACATGTATACAAAATAAGAGTACTATATTTTTATTACAATATTTGTAAATGTCGTATAATAACAAGGAGGCGTATTTATATGAAATCAATAAAATTAATACTAAGTCTAGTAACAGTAAGTATGTTAGTAGCCTGTGGAACATCGCCGTCAGAGGTGGACAGTGCAGAAACTCCAGATGCACCAAAAGAAACTTTTATAGTGGGGTTTGACGCTGAATATCCACCATACGGATATATGGATGAAAACGGAGAATATGTAGGATTTGACCTTGAGATGGCAGAAATAGTTTGCAATAATTTGGGCTATGAATTTATAAAACAACCAATTGATTGGGCTTCCAAAGATATGGAATTAAATAGTGGTAACATAGATTGTATTTGGAATGGATTCTCTATAACACCAGAACGAATGGATGAGTATGCTTGGTCAGATGCATATGTAGATAATTTACAAGTTATTGTGGTACCAGAAGATAGTGAAATTAAAGAATTAAAAGATTTAGCAGGAAAAAATGTAGTAGTCCAATCAGCTTCAGCAGCATCAGAAGTATTAAATAGCGAAGAGTTATCTTATCTTACAACAACTTTTAATGACCTTAGTGAAAACCCCGATTATAATACAGCATTTATGAATTTGGACGCTGGAGCAGCCGATGCTATAGCAATTGACATAGGTGTAGCAAATTACCAATTATCAAACAGAAACAACAAGTACAGAATATTGGAAGAAGAGCTTCAAAGTGAACAATACGGAATAGGATTTAGAGTTGAAGACACACAACTACGAGATACTATTCAAGCAGAACTAATGAAACTAGTTGAAGACGGTACATATTACAAATTAGGAGAGAAATACGGAATTGATAAAAGCATGTTATGTCTAGGAAACTAGGGTGATGCTATGAGTATTTTAACTATGATACAACAACTTTTGGAAGGTATGGTAATATCAATACAAATATTTTTTGCAACATTATTATTTGCTATTCCTCTGGGAGCAGTTATATGTTATGGCAGGCTATCCAAAAATAAATTTATACGAGAAATTACTAGGTTATATATCTCTTTGATGAGAGGAACTCCTTTAGTATTACAATTGTTGGTAGTTTATTTTGGACCGTACTATTTACTTGGAATTAGCATATCACTAAGCTATAAGATGATAGCTGTTATAATTGGCTTTTCAATTAATTATGCCGCATATTTTGCTGAAATTTATAGAGGTGGAATTTTATCAATTGATGAAAAACTATACGAAGCTGCTATGGTATTTGGATATAGTCGAAGACACACATTTTTCATAATAATATTACCATTATTAATAAAAAGAATTTTGCCTGCTATAACTAATGAAGTAATTACACTAGTAAAGGATACTACTCTTGCATTTGTTCTTGCAGTGGCAGAAGTGTTTACTATTGCGAAGCAAATTGCAAGTTCACAAACAACAATGCTTCCTTTTATGATAGCAGGTGTATTTTACTTTGTATTTAACTACCTAGTGCAATATATCATGGAATACTTCGAAAAAAAATTATCTGATTATGAATAACTCCCTCCGACAACAGAAATCTTCATAAATATAACTACTTTAAAAAAAAGATTTGTATGCTACTCTTGCAGTGCTTACAGCATTAATTTTGTGTAAATACTATTTATATGACCAATTCCTTTTTGTATTAACAGGCGTTGGTCTTATTTGTATTTAATATTATATTCAATCCATTTCCTATATCAGCTATTAAGGAAATTTATGCTGAAGAAAAAGATAGGAAAGAAAGGTTAAAAAAAGTTAAGAAAAATGTTCTACCCGATGTAGATTTGCAAATATCAAAAGCAACTATGAATATTGAAATGCAAAACAAATATTATGAAGGAATGCCTAATAGAGTTATAAAAAATCTTTCATTAAAGATTTCAATGGCTAAACATGATAGTATGAACTATATAGACAATGTAAGAGGAGATACTGTGTGGCTGTTTGGAAAAAAACAGATAAAAGGAATGAACCATCCTATTGTATATGTAGCACCTAGTTTTACTGACAACATAGACAATGCAGGATTATTAGATACTACTATGGGAGTAGGGGTTTGTATTCATTTTAAAAATAAAGAATTTGAAAATAATCCAGAAAAGTATAGCAAAGAGTTATTAGCATTGGTAAACATATGTAATAATAAAGTGTCAGGAATAAAGGAGTTGGACAACATGGTAAATATATTTAAAGAAGAATATGATATAAATGGTTTTTTAAATGAAGCA